>CAZIKB010000044.1:22063-47655 GCA_964539665.1 uncultured Cytophagia bacterium | reverse complement strand
GCCCACGACCGGGATTGAACCGGTGACCTCATCCTTACCAAGGATGTGCTCTACCTACTGAGCTACGTGGGCAAATTCAGTTTATGAGCGGGAGACGGGGCTCGAACCCGCGACAGACAGCTTGGAAGGCTGTTACTCTACCAACTGAGTTACTCCCGCTATTGACAACCATACTGTTTTCACACCCTCAGCCGATCCAGCTAAGCGAGACGACTCTGCCGACTGAGCTGCTCCCGCTTTTGTGGAGAGGGGAGGATTCGAACCTCCGAAGGCTGAGCCGTCAGATTTACAGTCTGATCCCTTTGGCCGCTCGGGAACCTCTCCCTATTTAATATAAAAAAAGAGCCACCAGCAGGAATCGAACCCGCGACAACCTCATTACAAGTGAGGCGCTCTACCTACTGAGCTATGGTGGCGCAAATTTAATAAATATCAATACCTTATATTGTTCAAAAACGATTATAACCGTATAAAATACAGCCTTATAATATATAAATTTAAATACAATAGTCAAGTGTTTTTTATTAAGTTTTAAAAAATTAGTTAAACCTCCAGCTCGTTTTACCAATTTTATCCTCCAAAACAACTCCAATTTTATCTAATTTGACTCTGATTTTATCAGCTAATTCCCAGTCTTTATTTGTTCTAATATCTTCTCTAACTTCAATAATTAAAGATATTAAATCATTTACTAATTCTGAATTTGTTTCTGTAGTTTGCATATCAATAACATTAAAAATTGAATTAAATTCATCAAATTCATCTTTTACAATAATAAGAATCTTTTTTTCATTATCCGATAAAATACCTTTTGATACCATCTTATTGGTCTCACGCACCATATCGAACAAACAAGACAGCGCCACAGGAGTATTGAGGTCGTCTTCCAAAGCTTCAATAAGCTTTGATTTAAGATTCTCAAATGTATCCACAAATTGCAGTTCGGATTCTGCCAACAACTGCCTGTCCAGTTGTTGTGCAGAGCTTTCAAAATTGGTTAGAGTTGTTTCAATATTTGTATAAAATATTTGCAGACGCTCAGAAGCGCTTTTGGCAGATTCAAGTCCATCTTTAGTAAAATCAATTGGGCTCCTATAGTGCTTTTGTAAAAAATACATTCGAATCACTACTCCAGAGTAATTCTTTAAAACATCCCTCACTGTTTTAAAATTTCCCAAAGATTTGGCCATTTTATCGCCATCGATTTGCAAAAATCCGTTATGAAGCCAATAGTTAACAAAATTTTCCCCGGTTGCACCCTCGCTTTGAGCTATTTCATTTTCATGATGTGGAAAAATTAAATCTATTCCACCTGAATGAATATCAAAACTACGGCCAAGATATTGCATGGACATAACTGAACATTCAATATGCCAGCCGGGGCGCCCCATTCCCCACGGGCTTTGCCAGGCTGGCTCGCCGGGTTTTTGACTTTTCCATAATGCAAAATCTAACGGACTGCGTTTTTTTTCATCTACACTGACCCTGGCGCCAGAAACAAGATCTTCAATTACTTTCCCGGACAATTTCCCATATTCTTTAAACTGAGACACATCGTAAAATACATCTCCGTTAACCTGATATGCCGCTCCTTTTTCAATTAAACTGCTAATAAGCGTGACTATTTCCATTACATGATCAGTCGCTTTCGGGTGGAAATCTGCTCGTAAAATGCCCAGGGCGTCAATATCTTCATAAAACGCCCTGGTGTATTTTTCTGTTATAACCTGAGTTTTTATTCCTTCCTTTATCGAACGTTCAATTATTCGATCATCAATGTCCGTTAAATTCATGACATAAGTAACTTCATAATCCAGATATTTTAGAAATCGTCTTAATACATCAAAAACAATAAATGCACGTCCATTGCCAATGTGTATATAATCATAAACAGTTGGGCCGCACATATAAAATTTAACTTTGCCTTTTTCAAGAGGGATAAATTCTTCTTTTTTTCTACTAATTGTATTGAATAGCTTTAAAGCCATGTTAAATCCCGTTAAAAAATCAAATAGTAAATGATTAACCGATGCCTAATGATCAATTAGACTTTTAATAAATTGCTCACATTTATCTTTACCTAAAATGACCGCCGCTTTTGGCAAATCAGGGCCGTGAAGTTGGCCTGTGAGAGCCACACGAATAGGCATCCAGAGATCCTTCCCCATAATGCCTGTTTCTATTTGAACCAGCTTCATAATTGTTCGAAATGTATCCAGGTTAATTTCATCATAATTGTGTAAATATCGCAAAAAAGCCCAATAAATTTTCTGTGAGGAATCCTTTGACGATAAAGCAATGGCTTGTCCATCAGCCAACTGTACAGCATCTTGATAAAACGGTCGGGCTTTATCAGGTATTTGACTTAACCTTTCGATACTATCTCGAATTAACAACATTATATTTTCTACTTTACTTCTATCGTCGGTATCAAAATTGTTTTTATTCAAAACAGGTACGGCATACTCTACTAATTTTTCGACTTCAGTTTCGCGAATATAGCAGCCATTCATCCAGTTTAATTTTTCAATGTCAAAAATCGCGGGTGACCTGGACATTCTACTAAAGGCGAATTCCTGAATCAATCTTTCAATGGATAGTATTTCATCTCCTGATTCAGAAGACCAGCTTAATAAGCTCAGAAAATTGATTAATGCATTTGGAAGATAGCCATTTGATTTGAATTCATCGATCGAAGTCGCGCCATGCCGCTTGGACAATCTGGTACGATCCGGCCCCAGAATCATAGGAATATGGCAGAATTCGGGCATCTTTTGTTCTAATGCTTCATAAATTAAAATCTGCCTCGGTGTGTTTGATACATGATCATCACCGCGGATAACATGGCTTATTTTCATTGAAATATCATCAACTGCCGCAGCGAAATTGTAGGTTGGCGAACCATCTGATCGCGTGACAATAAAATCGCCATAACTTTCGCCTTCGAAAATCAACTTTCCTTTTAGCAAATCGTTCCATTTTATTACACCGGGTCTAACATAAAATCGCCAAACCGGCGCTTGACCAGATTCTATTAACGCGCGCTTTTCTTTTTCTGAAAGCTTAAAACATTTTCTATCATATCCTGGGTCATCTCCCCGGGCCAGGGCATCCTTTCTTTTCTTTTTAACTTCTACATCCTGACAAAAACATGGATAAACAATTTCCTGGTTTTTTAGAATTTGCAAATGCTTCTGGTAAATATGCAGCCGTTCTGACTGGCGATAAGGCCCAAATTCACTACTAATCTCCGGGCCTTCATCCCAATCTAATCCCAACCAGTGAAGGTCGTCAAATATGGATTGTTCAAATGACTTGGAAGACCTATCAATATCCGTATCTTCTATTCTTAAAATAAATTTCCCGTTCGTTTTTCTTGCAAAAATCCAATTTAATATTGCTGTGCGAGCATTACCAATGTGTAAATGTCCTGTCGGGCTTGGAGCAAATCTTAATCTCGTTGTATTTTCCATTAAATTCCTTCTTTATTTTGAATTAACACGCAAGCCTGTGCCATAAGTCCCTTTTCTTTTCCAATAAAACCCATTTTTTCGGAAGTTGTAGCCTTGACTGAAACTTGAGACTCTGACAGCAATAATGCTTTTGCTATATTTCTACACATTTCATTGATATAAGGTAGTATCTTTGGTTTTTGTAAAACGATTGTTGAATCAATGTTATTTATTTGGTAACCTTTTTCATGAAGCATCTGCCCTATTTCTTTTAACAACAATAAACTTGAAATTCCCCGGAATCTGTCATCATCATCAGGGAAATGGCTGCCCAAATCACCAAGCGCAGCGCTGCCCAATAGTGCATCGCCAATTGCGTGACATAATGCATCAGCATCAGAATGCCCGAGCAAGCCCTTTTCAGATGGAATGGTGACACCACCTAAAATTAGCTTTCGACCTTCCACTAATTGATGAACATCATATCCAAGACCAACACGCATTTTATTCTACCCGGTTTCTAAAATGTATTCTGCTAATTTTAAATCAAAAGGTACAGTAATTTTTATATTCTCATATTCCCCAAATACAATCTTAATTGGAACTCCTAACCTCTCCACTAAAGCGGAGTCGTCTGTCAGATACACTCCGCATTCAAAAGCTTTAAGATAAGCTTCGTATAGTATATCGTATTTGAATACCTGTGGCGTTTGCACCGACCACATAATGTCACGGGAAGGGGTTTTATCTACAAAGCCTGCTTTTTCAATCTTGATAGTATCTTTTGGTGGAACAGCTAAAATAGCTCCGCCATGTTCTTCACAGGCTGTGATGGCTTCTTCAATTTTCTCGATACTGATAAATGGACGAACTGCATCATGTACTGCCACAATATCGGACGCGCTATCTAAAGATTTAAGACCGGCAAAGACTGAATCCTGTCTTCGCGAGCCGCCGGCAATTACCTTTCGGACTTTTTTGAAATTAAAGCGATCGATAATATCCTGGGAAACATAGGCAAGCCAATCTTCCGCTGTTACAACTACTACTTCATCGACTGGCGGACACTCTTCAAATTTTTGAAGTGTATGATAGATTACTGGCTTTCCACATAGTGATTGAAATTGTTTGGGAACAGACCCACCCAATCGTTGTCCCCATCCTGCCGCAACTATGATAGCCGAAACTTGCAAATATTTAATTAACCTGTTTTCTATACTATTAACATAGCATCGCCATAACTATAAAAGCGATATTTCTCTCTCATTGCCTTTCTGTAAGATTTAAAAACAAAATCCCGACCAGCAAAAGCACACACTAACATTAACAATGTTGAAGATGGTAAATGGAAGTTGGTAATTAAACTATCAACAACTTTAAACTCATAAGGTGGATAAATGAATTTGTCAGTCCACCCTTCTGCCTCCTTAGCCAGGCCTTCAGAAGTAATACTGGTCTCCAATGCCCGAGTTGCACCGGTGCCCACAGCAAATACTCTGCCACCCTCTTTTTTAGTCCTGTTTACAATTGCCGCCGTTTCACTGGAAACCTGAAAATATTCTGAATCCATTTTGTGTCGGCCCAAATCCTCAACTACAACAGGGCGAAAACTCCCCAAACCAAGATGTAGTACAATCGGCGTAATGGTAACGCCTTTCTTTTCGATTTTTTTTAATAACTCTTCAGTGAAATGCAATCCTGCTGTTGGAGCAGCGACTGCGCCGCGAACTCGTGAAAATACCGTTTGATAACGCTCTTTATCCAAAGGCTGGGGATCTCGATTTATGTAGGGTGGCAAAGGCGATTGGCCGATTTTGTCAACAATCTCAAAAAAATCGCCAATATAATTAAAACGCACTACCCGCCCACCAGAAACAGTATTATCTATTACATCACAGTAAAGGTTGCTGTTCACGGAAAGTCTGTTTCCCACTCGCACTTTTCGCGCTGGTCGCACTAAAACTTCCCATAAGCCGTTTTCGAGTTCCCGTAATAAAAATATTTCTACTTCAGCATCAGTTTTATCTTTTGTGCCCATCAAGCGAGCGGGAAATACTTTGGTTTCATTAATGACCAGACAATCCCCTTCATTAAAATAATCCGTTATATCTGCAAAAATCTTTTGTTCCATTGTTGCTTTTTCCCGGTTCAGAATCATGAGACGTGACTGGTCTCGTTTTTCTGCTGGAAATTGTGCAATCAATTTTTCAGGTAACTTGTACTTAAAATCAGTAAGTTTCATAATATTGCTCCCTTCGAAATGATTATTAATTTATTTCCCATCCGAAAATAACTTTTCTTGAAAAAGCTTTTGCTTTTTAATGCCAAAATGCCGATATGTCAATTCTGTGGCTTCCCTTCCCCTGGGAGTTCTTTTCATAAATCCCTCCTGAATGAGATAAGGTTCATAAATCTCTTCTAAAGTTTCACCCTGTTCACCAACAGCTACTGCTAATGTATTTATTCCCACTGGTCCACCATCAAATTTTTCGAGCATGCTTTTCAGTATGCGCTTATCCATTTCATCCAGCCCCATTTCATCTACATCCAAACGCTGCAAAGAATCCATTGTGATTTCTCTGGTAATATTTCCAGTGCCTTCAATTTGAGCAAAATCACGAATGCGCCGGAGCAATCGGTTTGC
The DNA here is from genome assembly GCA_964539665.1 of uncultured Cytophagia bacterium. GTDB lineage: Bacteria > Zhuqueibacterota > Zhuqueibacteria > Oceanimicrobiales > Oceanimicrobiaceae > CAZIKB01. The sequence continues at coordinate 41,559 of CAZIKB010000044.1, read as the reverse complement.
AATTCTCGGCGTGCCTCTCGACCTTTTCGCAATTTCCAGCCCGGCTTCTTCCTGAATTTCAACATTCAATATTTTCGCAGAACGTATTATAATCAAAAACAACTGCTCGGGCTGATAATAATCCAGGCGATTTACTACACCAAACCTTGACCGTAACGGCGAAGTTAAAAGTCCGGCTCTGGTAGTTGCGCCAATTAAAGTAAATTTTGGCAGTTTAATTTGAATGGTTCTCGCGTTGACACCCCGGTCTATGATTATATCCAGTTTATAGTCTTCCATTGCCGGATAGAGATATTCCTCAACTACCCGGTTTAATCTGTGAATTTCGTCGATAAAGAGTACATCGCTCTCACCCAGGTTTGATAAAAGACCGGCTAAATCAGCCGGCTTATCTAATGCAGGCCCGGAAGTCGATTTCATATTTACTTCAAGTTCATTTGCAATGATATTTGATAATGTTGTTTTCCCCAGGCCAGGCGGGCCGTAAAATAACACATGGTCAAGCGCTTCTGTTCTGGCTTTTGCTGCCTGGATAAATATTTTTAAGTTATCCTTGATTTTTTCCTGTCCAACAAAATCTTCAAACCTCAAGGGTCTTAAAGAATTATCAAATTCATTTTCCCCTTCCATTCTCTCCGGGGTTGTAGGTCTTTGCTCAGTTAGCATTATTGAAACTTATCAAATAGATTGCAGAGTTCTTTTAATCAATTCATCTAAAGGTAATGAAGGATCATTTTTTATTATTGGAACCAATATTTTTTGGGCATTGGTTCTATTATAACCCAAAGACACCAAAGCCAGCACAGCCTCCTCTAATTTAGCCTGAGCTGTATTTTCTACAAGCGGCAGCGAAACATCGGATTGAAAATCTGTATCTTTTAATTTATCTTTTAATTCCATTGTTAATCTTTGTGCGGTTTTTTTCCCGACGCCGGAAAGTCTGGTCAATATTTCCAACTCTTCATTCACAATATTTCTTATTAAATCAGGAACCGCGCTTCCGGATAAAATGCCCAACGCTAATTTCGGTCCTATGCCAGACACTGAAATTAAATTTGAAAACATCTCTTTTTCCTTTTGAGTAGCAAAGCCAAAAAGCTGCATGTTATCTTCCCGAACATGCAGATGGGTAAAAAGTTTTGCATGTTTGCCAATATCAGCCAATTTTTCAAAAGTGCTAACCGGAACATGCAATTCATATCCAACACCCTTAACATCTAAAATAATCCGAGTGGGCGCTTTTTCTGCGATTATTCCTGCAAGTTGGGCAATCATATTTTCGATTCCACCCTGTGCAAATGACAAAGCGCCACAGCGAGTGCGTCCGACGCATCCAGAGGTTGGGGCAATTCTTTTAAATTCAATATATTTTGAACCATTCTTTGCACCTGTTCTTTTGAGGCAGCTCCATTCCCAACAATGGATTGTTTAATTTCTCTTGGTGAATATTCCGAGGTAGGAATATGATGATTGACCGCAGCCAAAATAGCAACACCACGCGCATGGCCCATTTTTAATGCAACTTTAACATTTTTTGCATAAAAAAGGTCTTCAATTGCAAATTCATCTGGTTGATATTGTTCAATAATTCTGGAAATTTCATCATAAATCTTCTTAAGCCGACTGGCAAATCCTTCTTTAGAAGATAGCCTGAGACAACCGTAATCCAAAGCTTGACATTTGTTTTCACTTTTTTCCAGGATTCCAAATCCCAAAACCACAATCCCGGGATCCACCCCAAGAATTCGCATCACCTTGATTGCCTCACTTACTCAATTTGCTCCATAACTGATAAGTCAATGTCAAAATTGGCATAAACACTCTGAATGTCTTCGTGCTCTTCTAAAAAATCTAAAATTTTTAAAAGTTGACTGGCCTCCTGCCCTTCTATTTTAATAGTATTTTTCGGGTACATGGTTAAAGACGCTGACTCATATTGTATATTATCGGATTCCAGAGCTGCCTTAACCTTTTCCAGGTCTTCAGTTGCCGTGGTGATCTCAAATACATCGTCTTCACTTTTCAGGTCTTCCGCGCCAGAGTCCATGACAATCATGAGCAGTTCGTCTTCATCCAGATCATTTCTGGGAACGGTTACCAGTCCTTTTTTTTCAAAAATCCAGGCAACGGAGCCTGATTCTGCTAAATTTCCGTTGTGCCTGCTGAGACAATGTCTGACCTCTGCAACCGTTCGTTTTCTGTTATCAGTAAGAATTTCAATATAAATTGCTACGCCGCCTGGTCCATATCCTTCCAACACTCCCTCTTCATAAACTACTCCTGGAAGCTCACCCGTGCCTTTTTTAATCGCCCGTTCTATGTTGGCTGCTGGCATGTTTGCGGTTTTGGCTGCTGATATAGCAGTTCGCAGCCTTGGATTGGTGCTTTCTTCGCCTCCTCCCTCGCGGGCAGCAATGGTGATTTCTTTAATCACACGAGTAAATATTTTTCCTCGTTCTGCATCTGTCTTGGCTTTTTTACGTTTAATTGTGCTCCACTTGGAATGGCCCGACATAATCATTCTCCTCTTAAACAAGCTGAATTTAATAAATTTTTTGTCATTTTCCAAGTAAAAAAAAACAACAACTCATTTTGGGACTTTGTTTTTAAAAATTATCGCCGCAATAATTTTTGGGTTTACAGGAGATGTGCATATAAGGGAATGGGGATATAAGGGTGAAGCATGTCTATCCAGAACATTCAGGTGAGGCGTGAACGGAGGCAAATGTTCATTTCATTTTTCGTTCTGGATACATATCCAAAACGATCAGTATGTGGGTACCCAATATAACTCAGAATTGACGAATTCTCAATCTTGATTCTTCAACGACTATTAAAGTTCCAGGTTTTATTTCCAAACCAACTCTGTTCTTTTGTATCAAGAATATCAATTCCACATTCTCTTAGAAAGGCTACTACTTTAGGAGAGATATTTTCATCAGAAAGGATCTTTATTTTTTGAATTATCATGAAATAGGTTCTAAATCAAGATAAATTTCATTTTTTAAAGAACGAGCGGCATATTTTAAACAGGCTTGAATATCTACTTGCGTTATATGTGGATAGTCTTCAAGAATTTCTTTTTCAGTAACATTTGAAGCAAGCAAGTTTATGATATGCTCAACCGATATTCTTGTACCTTTGATTATTGGTTTTCCTCCAAGTATTTTATAATTTACAGTAATTCTCTCCATATTATCCCTTTTAACATTTTAATAATAATACTGTTAAATTAGATGTAATATATAACACATTAAATTAAATATCAAGTGAAATGTCGTGAGAACAAATTGCTATAAAGAAATTATACAACTATTGCTGTCAATATTCTTAGCCAATACTTTCCGCTGATGTTTCCCTGAACCATTTTATTCCCATGCCCATACAGATTCGAATTTTCGATTACCAAACCAAAGTGTGCGTCGACAAAGATTCTCTTGCTAGAATGGTGCGTATGATTGGTAAATTGGAGAATAAAAATGCAGGTAGTATGTGCATATTTAGGGTTTGGGATAAATTAAAAGGCTTAAATATGTTTTAAAACTATTTTTCTATCCCACTCCCTTATGGCAGAAATCCAGGTAATCTTATAACCACTTAAGATAAAAAGGGCTTTCCCATGAAGGAATTTCATGTTTCTTTAGAAAAGTGACATAAGGAGCACGAATTTTATTCGGAAGGTTTTTCACAAGTTACAAATAAGCCTCTGTTGGATAACATCCATATTTGAATGTTTAGCAGAAAGTTTGGTTAACATACGTAAGGTAAGTGATATTTTAAATAAATGCCATATTTTCATTGTTTTTTAATAGAACATTAAATACATTGGTGTTATATCAAAAAAAGGAGTTGCTTACTGCTTTCCATCCGGCGTCTGCGGCCGAACGGAGCGCAGTAGCGGAGTTAACCAGTTTCTGTTTTTCATTACATATTGAATGTATTACAGAAACTGTACAATCACTGGTTATGTGAATATAAAAATCGAATTAGTTATTAATATATGAGTTTGATAATGACTCTTTATGATACACTTATAGATTATGTTAAAATTAATACTAATAATGATATTGTAGAATTTGAAATCTCAATTAATGAAATTGAAAATCTAAAAAGAATCACGAAAAATTACTGGGAATTAAATTTACAAAATAAATTAAATAACTTAAAAAACTATGATGGCTTGAAATGTTTTATTTGGGGAGGTGAAGCACCAAGAGAACCGATAAGACTAATAACAAAACTTATTTTAGGTGGTTATGATAAAATAGTGTTGTATGATCAATTTAGTCATATATTTTTCCGTGACAATATGCTTTCAACATACAATATAACTGATAGAAAACTTATAAGTGTTTATAAACCTAATTTTTTAATAATTTTCATAAAACAATATTTTACATTGTTATATGACCTTCAACCATTAATTGGATCTGGTATTGTTGAACTTATTCCACCTCCGATTTTATGGTCACAAGAATGTGCAGAGATAATATCAAAGTCTGCATTAATTGATTATGAAAATGAAAATTATAAGAATATGTTTTCTTCTGGTTCAGAGTTTGGTGTTTTAAATAATAAAGTTAAAACAAATTATGAAGAGACAAACAAGCTATACCATGCATATAATAAAAAGATCAAAATGGAAGGTTTTATTAAAACAGCTCATAATACTGAAGCAGAATATTTTAATAAACTAATGGTTGGGCCTTCGGAAGAATTAAATGAGGCTTTATATGTAAAGAGTTCATTATCAAATAGCTCCTCAGATGTAACTTTGATAACTGATATTGACAGACATTGGGATAGATTGAAATGGAAGCTAAACTGTGATCAGATTGACTATAGTAAATATGATTATTCACCTTTAGGTATTAGCCTAATTGATGAATTACCGGCAAAAGCAATTATCGATGTTATAAATGAAGGCATGCTCAATAGCATTAGAACATTTTTTCAGGATGAATTATTGTGTAGTAAAAGTACAAAAGAGCTACAAAAGATTTGGACGAGAAAGAAAAATGATATTGATGAAAATCTGAATGATTTAAAAAGAAAATTTGTTGGTAAATATATTTTTAACTCCATACTTGTATCATATATTATCATAAATACAACTTTATCCACTTTCCCTGAGTGGTTACCCAATATTATTCCACCAATGGTTGGTACATCCTCAATAAAAGATATTTTTAGTTTGTACAAGCAATATAAAAATGAACGCAAAAAAATTATATCCAGGTTACCAACTTATTTATTAATGAAAAGTCCTAAAAGAATTAATAAAGATTACTCAGCTTTATCTATTGATCTACATAGGTTAATATGAAAAACAAAATAATCCCTTATGCACAACCTTATATAAAACGTGAAGAAATGAAATCTGTTCTTCAGGTCTTAAAATCTGGCTGGTTAACATCTGGGAAGGTTGTAGAAAAATTTGAAAATAATTTTAAAGACTATTTAGGTTGTGCAAATGCTGTTGCAGTTAGTTCCGCTACTGCTGCCTTGCATATCTCATTAATATTAAATAACATTGGAAAGGGTGATGAAGTAATTACTTCACCATTCACTTTTGCAAGCACAGCAAACGTGATAGAGTTAGTGGGTGCTACTACAGTTTTTTGCGATATTGATTATAAAACATTAAATATTGATGTTAACGAAATTAAAAATAAAATAACAAATAAGACGAAGGCTATAATTGTTGTACATTTTGCTGGCATTCCTTGTAATATTGTTGCTATAAAACAAATTGCGGAGAGATATAAAATTAAAGTCATTGAAGATGCAGCCCACGCACTTGGTTCAGAAATTAATTCTCGGAAAATCGGTTCAGATAGTGAGTTTGCAGCCTTTAGTTTTTATCCTATTAAGAATATTACAGCTGCCGAAGGTGGGATGCTAATTACAAACGAACCAGTTTTAGGTGAACGAATAAAAATATTGCGATGGTATGGTTTGTCTGAAGCGGTTTGGAGTAGAAAAAAAAGTGACAAACTATATGATTCAGTAGTCTTAACACCTGGCTATAAATATAACATGACAGATATTCAAGCAGCTATCGGTATAGAACAATTAAAAAAATTAAATAATTTTAATAAAATAAGAGCAGATTATGCGAAAATATATATTGAAGAATTATCAAATATTGAAGGAATTGAATTGCATATTCCTAATATGAATAATATAATAAATTCATGGCATTTATTTGTAATTCGTATTAATAAAAAGATTATTGGATTTTCTCGTGATGAGTTTTGCTTTGAATTAAAGAAAAGAAATATTGGATCTAGCTATCATTATAAAAGTCTACACTTGCATCCATATTATAAGCAAAAGTACTCATTTTTTGATAATTCCTTTCCAAATGCTTTTCAAGCATCTCAGGAAGTTATATCATTACCATTGTATCCAAAGATGAAAAGAAAGGATATCTTTACTGTCATTAAAGCTATAAAAAATATTTGTCACATAACAAAATAATGAACCGGATTGAAAAACATGCCAGCCTTTCATTGAATTTGGTTCTATGAAATTTTTCTTTCAACTGACGTAGTGCGTAGTTTTTCAACCGGTTATTATTGCCGTTGAGACTGTCGAATAAGGCCAGAATTGGTCAAATTGATGAAAATCGTAAAAATTTTACCATTGAAAATATTGGACTTATAATGCGTTAAATTTTATCAAAATTAGACAAATTACCTTTTTCGACAGTCTCGTTAGCTGTCTAAAACTCAGTCTATATTTTATTTTAAATTATTTGTAATTTGGAGAGTCTATGAAATCTAAAAGTAAATATTTAAATCCTTTGAATGTATATCTTGTAGAAATAAGATATAAACCAAATTCAAAAGTGCTTGATTTTCGTGGTACTTGGGCTGAAAAAATATCTAATTTGATGAATCTTCCAGAATGGCGGATTGTTGAAAATCGTATAGATATTTTCGATCATCAAGCAAAGAATAGAGCATTTGTGGGTTTTAAAAATGCAGGTTTTATAAGTCAAGATGTACCAACATCTAATTATTTTCCTGAAAAAGCTACTAAATTCATTAAATTTATTCTTGAATTAGATGGTTTTGACTCTCCAATCTTTACTCATCGCATAGGAGTCAGATTAAAAACATATACTCCTTCTGATAAAAGTTTTGAAGAACTAAGAGACAGGTATTTAACAAGATATTTAACAATAACTGAAAATGCAAAAGAAATAATGAACGGAAAACTTATTGATATAGGTTGTCCATTAAATTTTGCAGATAAATATGGCAATTTTAATACTATGTCTGGACCGATGCCATCTGAGCAAGCTCGCCAATTCCTTGAACGTAGCGGAGAAATACCTGAAAAGGGATTATACTTTGATATTGATTATTGGATAAAGCCTGAGAAAAAAGTAAATAATCAAGTAATTTTAAAACATATTTCTACTTTTGCAAAAGAAACATGGAATAAACAAGAAAAACTACATGATTTGATTTTATCGGATTAAATATGGCAAAGAGAAAAAAACAAAAATCATATATTAAACCCAAAATTCAATCTCAAATTGAACAAGCAAGCTCAGAAGGAGCTATACATCCAAACGCTACGTTGGGTCCAGATTCATCATTAAATCAACCATCAACGGTATATTGGATTGAAGGCGATTCTACAAATGCACCAGAGATTGGTAAAGAGTCTGAATCAAAAGAATCTTACGCCCAAAGCCAATGGGCTTTAGTTGACAAACATGTATTTGGTAAAAAAATATTACCGTTTACTTTAGTGGTGATTTTAATTGGTTGGATATTAATACAAGACAATGGGGCTGGAAAATTAACAAATTGGAGTGGTATGTTTTGGACTGTACAAAAATGTGGTGTAATTATTGGTCTTTTCCTTATTATTTTATTTATTCAATGGATATACCAAAAAATATTTGATTAATTTAAAAGCCAGCTAACAATGCATTTCAACCTGACAAAACCGCCGTGTTTCAAATTGAGTTTTGTGAGAAATTTTCATGTCTTGAGCTCTGTTTTAGTTTTGGTGTAGCGGTTTTGCAGGTTAAATGCGGCGTTAGGTGTGATTTAGATATTGGCAATATAATAAAAAAAGACGCTGCGGGCATACGGACATTTTAACATTTTAACAATAAAAAGGAGGTAAGAACCATGAAAGAATTTAAGATGAAACCAGGCCTGGGACTATTCATTAGTCTCGCCCTTATCTTTGCTCTTAGTGTGACGACTTCGGTAGCACAGCAGAAAACCAGTATCGCAGGGAAGATCACAGCCACTTATACTAAACAGGAAACTATTGATGTTGGAGACATTGAGGGACACATAATTTCCTTAGCCAAGTCGGAAGGGACTAATGTCAGTACAGGTGAGCATGTGTTCATAGATAGTTCCCAGGTGGTTAATATATCATTAGGTGATCTTGTTAAGGGAAATGGAACCAATCAAGGTTATGTAAAATTTATAACAAATGGCGACACCTCTTTTGCCAAATGGCAAGGCAAGGTTACCACAATTCTTTCGACCGAAGGCATCCCTATTACAACTTCAGAAGGAACTTTCTCTTTTATAAAAGGGACGGGGCAATTCGAGAACATCCAGGGGACTGGTACTTTTAAGGTGAAGTTTACCGCAGAGACGACATACATATCGGAATGGGAAGGAGATTATTTTATTGCTCCTGCTACCACGAAAAAGTGACAAAAAGATGTTAGTGTTTTCTTTTCTTAGAACAACACATGTTGCATGCCCGCAGCTTACTTAATTGGACAGTGGCGGATTCATAAAGTGAACAAAACATGAAAACCTAAATATTCGCCAATTAGTGCAAAAGAAAAACGCTAAAAGAAATATACTATAGACTAAGTTCTTTTTAAGTCAATAGTTTAGTACACAACACCTAACAATAAAAATGGAGCTGACGCAAAGGGCAGGTGGCAAATTAATCTTTTAGTGCCCTGCATTAGTTTTTGTTTATTGCCAAACGCCAGTACACCACAGCTTTGCGCAGTTGATTTTTGGCGTTACTTCATCAAAATAATTAGCTATTAATTAATTTTAAAAATCATCTAACCATTGCCGAACCTTTTTTAAATTAACTTTGGTTCGAATAACCCAGGCTTCCCGATAACCTTTTTGAATGGCCAGCTTCTGAATCTTTTGGGCATCAAACCAATTTACATAGTCCCCTACCCGCACCTTGTAAAACGGTGGATCAAATACGCGATAAACATCATCGTCAAACCGAATAATGGCGTCTCTTTCAGCATTTTTTGCTTCTTCATGATCCGTGGTTTGAATGAGCTGAATACGATAGCCGGTAACCAGGCTATCCATTTCAGTCTCGCTTGCATTAGCCAAAACATCGTCGTAACTACTGTAAGTTACATCTGTGTCTTCAATTTGAATATCGTCATCATTCAGAGCAGCCGGGTCAAAATCTTCCCGCATCATTTCAAAATTTTTAATGCCTTCGTTTTCAGATGAAGGCCGTGTAATTCTGTCAGGCGCGGCACAGCCAAAATATAAAAGGAATATTTGAAATAATGCGACAGAATACGTTAAATTGAATTTGAATACTTTCATTTGTTTATCCCTATTTAAGATTTCGGTAATCAAAATCACAAACATCAAAATTTACATTAGAATAACTATTTAGTGTTTGGACTGAAAACCAATTCTTGCTGCCATTGCAAGTCCCGTTTTCTTGGGAAAGCAATCTCCCAAATAGTCAGGCAGGAGATTGCTTCGGCAAAAAACGCCTCGCAATGACAACACAAATTTATAGTTTTCGGTCAATCATTATTTAATTTCTTTAATAGCTTCAACGAGGCCAGGCACTACCTCGAAAATATCGCCAACAATACCGTAATCTGCGATATCAAAAATCGGTGCATGCGGATCCTTGTTAATGGCAACAATGGTTCCGGAATTTTTCATCCCTACTATATGCTGAATAGCGCCTGATACCCCAACTGCTAAATACAGCTTTGGCGCCACGGTTTGACCCGAGCTGCCAATTTGACGATCTAAAGGCAGCCAACCATCGTCGCACACCGGCCTTGATGCTCCAATCTCCGCATCCAATGCTTCTGCAAGCTGATTAATTAATTCCATGTTTTCTTCTTTTTTGATGCCGCGTCCCACTGCTATTATTCGTTCAGCTTTACTTAAATCAACTTCTTGTTTAACACCTTCAAATATTTCTAAAACTTTAGTGCGGATGTCTACACCTGCCATTGAAATTTCTGCGCTTCGTACCGTCCCTTTGCCGGCGCTCGCATCTAAATCATCGGCATTAAAAGCTCCGACCTGAAAACTCACTAAACAGGGGCCTTCACCCTCAAAGTGAAAATCAGCATCAATTTTACCCTGATATACTTGTCTGACGAATACCGGCGCGCCATTTTCTATTTTATAATGAATGCAATCGCTAATCAACGCTTTATTTAATACGGCAGCTAATTTCGGGGCATAATCGCGTACCATGTAGGTATGACTAAATAACACATACGCTGGATTTTCATTTTCAATAACCTGTTTTATTGCTGCTGTATATCCGTCAGGAGTATAATCAGCAAGCTTATCATCTGTGGCAACCAAAACTTCTTTCACACCTTTGGCCGCAATTTCTTCGGCTAAATTATTTACATCCTTGCCTAATACCAGCACCGACACTTCGTTGTTTAAATCTTTTCCTAATTTTTGTCCGCCAACTATGGCTTCCCATGTTGAACGATTTATAACGCCATCTCTTTGTTCAGCTATTATCAAAATTGTAGCGCCCATAAAAATAACTCCTTTATGAATTTATGTCCTGTAAATTTCAAACTGTTATTTGTTAAAACGCGACTAATAGAAATTGAGATTTAAAAAACTTTGGCTTCATTTTTCAATTTCTGTACTAATTTTTGCGCCGCCTCTTTGGGATCTCCTTCAAATATTTCGGTCTGTTTTGTTTTTTCAGGGATATAAATTTTATTAAATTTCAACGCACTCACATCTTCACTAACATCGCTTTCACTAAGACCCAATTCGCTCAAACCGAGAAGTTTTATCTCTTTTTTCTTGGCCATCATAATCCCTTTTATCGTAGCGTATCGAATCTGGTTAATTCCTGATTGAATAGTGAAAAGAGCCGGCATGGGCAATTCCACCCACTGAAACCAGCCGCTTTCTAATTCGCGTTTTACTTTGATCGCGCCATTTTGTTTTTGGATCTCCACAACAATTGTCGCATACGGAACTTGTAACATTTCAGCTAAAATGACTCCGGTTTGAGCTGAGCCGTAATCATCGGTTTGCAGGCCGGCTAAAATTAGATCAAATTGTTCAGTTTTAATAGCAGCGGCTAATATTTTAGCATTCACGAGTGGATCCAAACTCGTGAAGCTTTCATTGTTAATATGAATAGCGCGATCAGCTCCTTTTGCTAATCCCTGTTTGATAGCTTCTTTAACCCGATCTGGCCCCATGCTGAGTACAACTACCTCGCCCCCATGTTTTTCTTTTAACCGTAGCGCCTCTTCCAGCGCATAATGATCACTTTCGTTAATTTCATAACTGAGTTCAGTTTCGTGAATCCAGCTACCGTCGTCCTTGATTTTCAAGAGTGAATCTTTGACAGGCACTTGTTTCATGCATACTATGATTTTCACTTTTTGCTCCTTTTATTTATTTTGCAGATTGATTAATTTATATATCTCATTAATAACCTTTTTAAAAACATCTACTTTTAAGGTACAAGCACAATTTGTCTTTGACTATAAATATTCATTCCAAACTTCGTCCTGTTCGTTATTCCACATCTTTTTAAACACTTCTTCGGATTTCATCTGTAAATTTTTCTTGATCATTTGTTCATCGTCCTCAGTAGGTAAAAGTACATAAACCGAAGTGTTAGAAGGCAATTCTACATCATCTTTTAATTCAATTTGTCGATTCCCTTTGTAAATACCCGGAACAGTAATCATTTTTTTTCTCCATTATTTAATCATAAATTTAAAAATTAGAAAATGGAAATCAAGCCTTTTTTATCCAATCAGATTAAAAACATAGCCATCCGTTTCATAAGTATTCACTGCAATCTCCTTCCGCCAGGAATCAATATTATCATCGATTTGTCGGGCGTTTCTTCTAATATTACGCCAGGCTTCTTCACAATAGGTTTTACCAATTGTAAGTTCTCTTTGCACCTTACTTTCATCTTTTTCCTTAAGCAGAGAATCCAGCCGGGAAATCACTGCTGCCATTGCAAATAGCTCAATGCTCATGTCAGCTATTCTCTGAAGAACAAATTCTTTATGAATGATATCCTTTCGATATTTTGAGAGAACTTTTTCTACTGCCAAATGCAATTCCTTTGCATATTCTTCAAATTTACTAACTTCACCGCTAAGCGACTCATGCACATTACTCAGTCTTTCTGTTGACACATGATCCTTGATACGATGAATAGCATAATCAGTGAGGACGCCCAACTCATTTAATGGATTCTGTAAAGCTTTGCCAACCTTTTTAAGATATTCCCCGTGTTCCTGCATCCCAGCCAGCGCGACAAACAGTCGCAGCACTTCATTCGTACCCTCAAAAATTAAATTTATGCGTGAATCCCGCAAGGCTCGTTCATAGGGGAATTCCTGACTGTAGCCAATTCCACCGGCAATTTGCATGGACTCGTTGACAGTCCGCCACAAAGCTTCTGAAGCAAATATTTTAGACATGGCAGATTCAAGTGAATAGTCCACATCGCCCTTATCAATTAAGGCTGTAGTGAGATAAACCATGCTTTCAGCCGCAAAAGTATCAACGACCATGCGGCTTATCTTGTCCTGAATCATTTCGAAATCTGCAATAGGTGTGTTGAACTGTTTTCTATTTTTTGCATATTCCACACTCATGGCTGTGAGTTGTTTCATACCGCCAACACAACCAGCCGCCAATCCCAATCGACCGGAATTTAATACTTCCATCGCCACTTTAAAGCCTTTACCAACCGGGCCGATCATGTTTTCAACAGGAACTTTGACATTATCAAAATTAATTTCTGTAGTAGAGGAGCCGTGGATGCCAAGCTTTTCTTCTTCTTTTCCGGATGAAAAGCCTTCCATGTCGCGCGTCACAATAAATGCCGTAATCTTCTTTTCACCGCTATCGCCAACTGGCGCTTTAGCAAAGACTGTGAACAAGTCAGCTAATCCCCCGTTTGTAATCCAAATTTTATTTCCATTCAAAACATAATGATTATTGGTCTCATCTAAAATTGCAGTAGATTGTATTCCAGCCGCATCAGAGCCTGCGCCGGGTTCGGTTAAGGCAAAAGCGGCGAGCCACTCACCTGAAGCCAATTTGGGCAGGTATTTCTTTTTTTGTTCCTCAGTACCGTGCAGCAAAAGCGCTTTCAAACCAATCGACTGATGAGCGCCCAGGGTCACAGCCAGAGAGCCATCAATGCCTGCAATCTCCTCAAATACACGATTATAGGCTGTGGTAGAAAAACCATAACCCTCATATTCTTCGGGAATGGACATACCAAAAAGTCCTAATTCCGCTAATCCATCAAGCACTTCTTTCGGAATCTCTCCCTGTTTGTCAATGGTCTCCGAATCAACATGATCCTTAGCAAACTGTCGAATGCTATCAAGAATCAGTTTTAAATTTTCTTCTTCCTCCTGAGCAATTTTCGGATAGGGAAAAATCAGACTTTGTTCAATACTACCTGCAAATAGACTTTTGGTAAAGCTGCTTTTGTTTTTGATATCGTTAGCCATAGTTTTTTCCTATTCTATTATCAAATTCTCAATTTAATCATGGTGAAATTTTTCATTTTTTTCCATCATTTTTTGCATTAACTCAGGAGGCTCAAAACGATCGCCGTATTTATCTTGTAGTTTCTTCATGTTAGTAATACATGTTTCCATTCCCAAACTGTCTGCATATCTTAAGAGTCCGCCCCGGAATGGTGGGAAACCAGTACCGAATATCATGCCTGCATCCACATCCCTGGGACGTCTTACGACTTTCTCCTCTAAACAAAGCGCCGCTTCTTTAAGCATTCCAAAGACCAGACGATTTTGAATATCTTCCTGAGAAATGGTACCATTCGTTCTTATTAAATCTTGAAATAAGGCATAAATTTCTGAATCGACCGTTTTGTTTTTTCCCTCATAAATGTAAAAACCCTTACCGCCTTTTCTACCGAGTCGACCGTCTTCATTCACCCTTTCAATTATTTTTGAAGGCGTGACCCGATCTTTGAATGCTTCAAGCATTATTTTTGAAACTTTATAAGCCACATCGATACCCACTTCATCCAACAGGTTAAGTGGCCCCATGGGCATGCCGAATTCCACCATGGCTCGATCAATTTCGTCCACTTTTACGCCATCTTCCAAAATCAACGCGGCTTCATTTATGTAGGGTCCTAAAATACGATTTACCAAAAAGCCCGGACTATTTTTAATTACAATGGGAATTTTACCCAATTTTTTAGCAAATGCGACAGTCGTTATAGTGGTCTCATCCGAAGTCTTCTCGCCTCTGATTATTTCTACTAAAGGCATGCGGTGAACTGGATTGAAAAAATGAAAACCAATCACTCGTTCAGGTTTTTTAAGCTCAGACGCTATCTCTGTAATTGACAGCGAGGATGTATTTGAAGCCAGGATGGTAGTATCTTGTACTTCAGCCTCTAACTCTTTAAAAACAGACTTTTTAGCTTCCAGATTTTCCACAACGGCCTCAATCACAATATCTGTCTGACTAAATCCACTAAAATCGATTGCACCTGAAATTAAGGACATTTTGCGAGTCATTTCCCGGCGCCGGATTTTTTTCTTCTTCAAGGCGCTTTGAAAAATTTGTTCTGCCCTTTTCAATCCGATATTCACAGCTTCCTGATTAATATCCTTCATTCTGATCGCGAATTCGTGATAGGCTAAATATTGCGCAATACCTCCCCCCATGACGCCTGCGCCTAAAAGGGCAACGTTTTTTATTTCCTTTGGTTCGCTTTTGGATTTTTCAACACCCGCATCTTTTTTCAAGTCTTCATTTAAATAATAAATTGAAATTAACTTTTTACTGACATCCGTCGCACTCAGCTCTCCCAGTAGTTTTGCTTCAATTTCAAGACCCTTTTTTAAAGGTACTCTAATGCCGCGTTCTATCGCTTCCAGAGCTTTTAGTGGAGCGGGATAATGACCGCGAGTGGTTTTTAAAGTTTGCTTTCTGGCCTGTTCAAAAAGAATTTTTCGTCCAAATGGATTGCTTTCCAGGAGAATGGCATGAATTCTCTTGGCATTCCTTTTTTTCTCATAAGCAGAGCGCTTAAATTTATATACCATACTGAGAGCGAATTCTTCTGCCGCGGCTTTCAAAAAAGAAAATGGGTAATCGACGGGTAATACTTTGTCTACAATACCCAGTTTACCAGCGTATTTTGCAGTGACAAGTTTTCCAGTTAAAATCAATTTCAAAGACCGTTGAATGCCAATCAGCCTGGATAATCTTTGTGTACCGCCAAATCCTGGCAGGATGCCTAATCTGACTTCAGGAAGCCCGATTCTGGTTTTGGGATGTGTTTTGGCAATGCGAAAATGGCAGGCCAGAGCCAGCTCCAGACCACCGCCAACACAAGCCCCCTGGATTGCCGCTACAACGGGGAAAGGCAAATCATTAATTTTCTGGAAAACTGCCTGACCCTTTCTGGCCAAATCAGCTCCTTCGTCCGGGTCCGTGATATCCTCAATCTCTTCGATATCAGCCCCAGCGATAAAATTATCCTCTTTACCACTTAAAATAACCAGCGCCTTTATCCCTGGTTGCACCCTGAGTTCATCGATCAATCCATCCAGCTCTATCATTACTTTTGTAGAGAGAATATTGACTTTCTGATCTTTAAGATCAAATATCAGAAATACAACTCCATTATCTCTCCGTACCAGTTCAAAAGCGCCATCTTTGTCTGACAGTTTTGGCGGGCTTTTTTCTGATTTTATTTCATGATTTGCAGCATCGTTCATTTTACCTTAACCTCCCCTGATTAATAAACTCATTATTTGGAATTTGTCATCCCATTAATAAAAATGTTTGCAATTTGATTTGCAGATTTTTGCAGGTCATACTTACTATTTTTCAACAACACCCAATGGGTAGCTATTTCATCTAAAGCGCCAAACAGGGCTCTTTTTACCAGCCCCGGATGAATATCCTTGCGAATAATCCCCTGATTCTGACCTGCCTCAATTAAATGCCCTATTAAGTTTAAATATTCTTTAAGTTTTGAGCCGGTATACTCTTTAATAAACCGATTACTTTGTCTGAGCTCCAGTTGAAACACCTGTGCTAATTTTGGGTTTGTTTTCACAAAGATTAAATGTGCTTGAACAAATATATTTATCTTTTCCACAATTCCATTTCCAGCGTCAATCTCTTTTTGAGCCTTTGAAATGATTTTACCCATTTCCTCTTCAAAAATGGAAATTAGAATATCATCCTTATTTTTAAAATAGAGATAAATGGTACCGTCCGCCACCCTGGCTTTTTGGGCTATGTCAGTAACTTTTGCGTTATAAAAACCCTTCTTTGCAAACACCTTGACGGCTGCTTTTAATATGCGGATTCTTTTGTCTTGTTTGGCAGGCACTGGATTATATTTGTAGATTTTATGCTCTTTGAAAATGCTTCAGTCAACTTCTCTATTTTTAGGGTCTCAACAGCTCCCTGTTATTAAATTCAGTACTTGATGAAACATAGAAATGCAGAGATTTATTTCAGCTAAATGAATGAATACTCATTCATAATTTAAAAATATGATAACAATAGTCAAGTTATTTTTGGGAAATAATGAAGCTCCTCGAGGCAGAGCCCCGAGGTATCTAAGAAATCACATTTCAAAAAAGGTTAATTGTGAACTATAAATCTGCTTGTATTCTTTTCCCTGGGACTCCACATACTTCTTTATCACTTCTTCATTCCCATATTGACCTACGGTATTGGCATAATAACCACTCGTCCAAAAATTACCTCCCCAAAATTGACGCTTCACCTCTGGATGATACTCAAAGATTCTTTTCGCTGTTATGCTTTTTATCGTGCGCACTATCTCGCTCACACACAACTTCGGTACACTCTGAACTAAAAAGTGTACATGATCAATATCAGTTCCTATCTCAACAAAATGAATCTCATAACGCTCACTTATACCAATGCAAGCATTGGAACAGTGCTCAAAATTTCTCGAAAATTGGCCCAATGTAAATATCATTCCCACATACGATACAGCAGGTTCAGCTAAAATTCTGACTGAGAAAACAATTATGAATGCAGCCACAATCGCCAGCGAACAAGCTGCCGATGACTACGGTTTGGATCTTGTAAAAAAGGAAATCGAGAGCAACCACCAAAATTTTTCTCGTTTTATCGCCTTACAAAAGAAAAATGATTCATCCATTCCCGGCACGAAGACGTCAATTGTATTTTCCTCCAAAGATATTCCTGGAGCATTGTTTAAGTCATTAAGTATTTTTGCCCTCAGGGATATAAATTTGCTGAAAATAGAATCCCTTCCTCTGCACGGAAACCCTTGGAAATATTTCTTTTATCTGGATTTCGAAGGCAACATGAATGAAGAAGCCAGCCGCAACGCCATCAATCACATGAAGCAAATTACCACTTTCCTGAGAGTGTTAGGCTCCTACCCAAAAGGCCGGATTGTCAATGGATAGAGATGATTGCCAGCCACCAGGTGCTTCTGAGACAAAAATTGTAACCTTCGGATTATAGTATTACGGATAAATTTTGAATTATTGTGCAAGAAAACATGGTAATTTCCTTCATAGCCAGATATCGTAAAACGTCAAATGTGAAACGTGAGAAACTAACTCAAAAGGTTTCTCGTCCCACATTTGACGTTTTACAAAGCGGCTTGCCGCGTTAGGAGATTATTTCTTTTTTAGATCTTTTACATTTGAACTTTGTTTATCAGTTACCACGTTCGTTTGGACTTTAATCTCCTGTTCTGGCTTTTTGGGAATTTCGGTTTTCTTTTCTTGCAGTTTTTCGGGTGTCTTAGTTTTTTGAGTAGTCGTATCTGCTGTGGAAGATTTATCTTTTTTTCGCACCATCGTGATCTTACCCTGAAAGTAGGCCTTGTCAGAAATCATAATGGATGCGGTCGTGACTTCACCGCGGAATTCCCCACAGCGGCGTACTTCTATTCTTTCATTTGCTGTTATTTTGCCATTAGCACATCCTTCGATGACAACTTTTTTGGCCTTCAGTTCTCCTTTGAATCGTCCAAACTCCCCAATCGTGACCTGTGCAGTACTATTCATATTCCCTTCCAATTCACCATTTATGTAGAAGTCCTGCGTACCTTCAACCTGGCCGGTTATGCTTATTCCTTTAGATATTTTTGTTGATTCAGAGACAGTCTCTTTTACTTTCACAACAGTTTCGTTGTCCAGGGCATGGCCATGGTCAAAATTATACTTGCTTTTATTTCTCAGTAAACTTTTCATTTTTACACTCCATTATTATTACTTTTAGACTTCTGCAAAATATACATAAATGTCATTCTGAGCGACATTTGGGAGCGAAGAACCTGAGACCACTAACTTTGTGTGACTCCAATAATTCTTTGGTCACACATTCTTCGTCACAGAGTTTATCCTGAGCAATGTCGAAGGATGCCTCATAAGAACAGATAAGAGCATTTTGCTGAAATCTATTTACTATGATTTATTCTGTTTATCGGCAAAAGTTTTAAATCTTTGAAAATAAAATTTACTATAGAAAATTTAAAACAAGTTTCTTCTGAATTTTTCTGGCTAAGAATATATACACCATGAAATTTATGGCTTAGTTGTATTATTTTTATTGTATTTTGATAGTGTATTAAATATATTGGTTTTATACAAAAAAAGAATTGCTTACTTGTTTTGTCCCGTGCCTGGGGCCGGGTGGAACACAGTAGCGGAGTTAGCCAGATTTTGCATATCATTACATATTGAGTGATATTCAATAATATTCAATAACTGGTTATGTGCATAAAGTAATAACATGTCACAACCATAAAAGCAAAACATGACAAGAGAAGAACTAAAAAAGGACATTAACTTATAGGATAAAATAATGGCAGAAAACGACCTGACACAAGCCAGGGCATTAATAAAAGAGTGTCAGAAAATTAAAAATCCATATTTGGATTTAGGCAATTGCGGGATTACTGATTTAAACGATCTCCCCGAACTCTTTGAATGCACACATCTGGAAACTTTGATTTTGAGCAATAACTGGTGGGATGTGAATAAGAGAAAATGGATTCAAAGCAGCAATACAGGACCGAAGAATAAGATTGATTCAATTACAGCAGAAGTCTCTAATTTAAAAACATTAATGACCTTATTTCTTGGTGGGGAGTGGGACAACGAGTGGATAATTTCCGATATTAGTTTTTTAGAAAAGCTGACCGGATTACAATCTTTAGACCTT
>CAZIKB010000044.1:0-21963 GCA_964539665.1 uncultured Cytophagia bacterium | reverse complement strand
GTTTTTTAGAAAAGCTGACCGGATTACAATCTTTAGACCTTCGCGAGAATAAAATTTCCGATATTAGTTTTTTAGAAAAGCTGACCGGATTACAATCTTTAGACCTTCGCGAGAATAAAATAAAGAATATTCCATTATCCATATTCCAATTGGGAATGGAGATATTTTTAGAATACTATGGTATTGGATTAAATCTTGATGACAATCCAATAGAATCGCCTCCCATGGAAATTTTGAAGCAGGGCCTGCAGTCCGTGCTGGATTGGTTTGAAGCAACAAAGATAAAACTTAATGAAATAAAAATCATTTTAATTGGCGACCCTAAAGCAGGCAAAACCTCGCTATTGCGCAGGCTTAAAGATAATACATTTGATGAAAATGAAGTGCAAACCGATGGTGTGAATATAGAGGATATACAATTTGGCGAGTGTGAAACATTCAAAAAACAAAAAGCACTGCATGAATTAACCGGTCATTTCTGGGATTTTGGCGGGCAGGAAATTATGAATGCCACGCACCAGTTTTTCTTAACCAGTCGTTCAGTCTATATTTTGGTGCTCGATGCCCGTAAAGATGCCAATGTATCCGCTCAAATCCGGCACTGGATAAAACGCATTAAATCCACAGGGGGTAATTCATCTCTTATTATTGTAGCAAACCAAATTGATATTAATTCCGGCTTTGGCTTTGAAAATGAGTATGAATTGCAGAAAGAGTTTCCCCAGGTAAAATGTTTTATCAAGGCTTCCTGCAAAAAAAACAGGAACATTGATTTAATCAAAGACAAATTAGCGGAACTTATTCCACAAGCAGAATTGTTTAATACAAAAATTGACGAAAGATGGATTAGCCTGAAGGAAAAACTGCAAAAAGAAACAAAACCGAAGCATTTTCTGAGTGAGGAACGTTTTTTAGAAGTAAGTAATGATTGTGAATTAAAGAAGAAACCAGAACAAAAAAACGCCATTACCTTCTTACATGATTTGGGTCTGGTGCTGCATTTTGACAAGGTAAAACAATATGACTATTATGTGCTTGACCCGTATTGGATTACTTATGGAGTTTACCAGATATTAACCTCTGCTTATGCCGGCAAAAGTAATGGGATGGTTAATATGGATAAACTCGAATATATTGTAAACGAAGAGGAGGATAAAAAAGAAAGATATCGACCGGCAAATTACCGTAAGATAGAATACACAAATCAACAAAGCCGCTTTTTAGTAGAAATTCTGAACCAGTTTAAACTCTGTTTTTGTTTGCCGGATCACAGTCATTTTATACTCCCCGATTTACTCGATACAAACGAACCCAATAAAATTACTGAACCCATAAGAAAAGCCAAGGACAGCATTCGCTTTGTTTACGACTATGAATATTTACCAAAATCTACCATGCCGCGTATCATTGTAGAAACACACCGAATATACTCAAAAATATGGCGCACAGGTTGCTTATTGCAAAGTAATGGCTGCAAAGCGCTTGTTACAAATTACCAAAACAGAATCTCAATTATTGTTACAGGTGAGCACAGAAAGAAATATGAATTTATGTCCGTTATCCGATTTCTAATTGATTCTATAAATCAGGAATTACGCGATAAACCCAATATGTTGATTCCGCTGCCCGGTGTCGATGCTTTTGCAGATTACGAAGAATTATTAGACCGCCAAAAAGACGGAGAAAAGTTCTTTACTTTATATAAACCGATTAAGAAGAAGTTTGAAATCTCTGTGCTGCTTGAAGGTGTTGCAAGTCAGGATGAAGTAAGAAAAATAAGTGAAAAATTAGATTTATTAGATGAGAAAGTAGATATTATAATTAACAAGTTGGATTCACATTATGAATACTTAATCAATTTGCCTGATAACCAGAAAATCAAAGATGGTATTTTAGATGCAATCAAAGAAATGAATTCTCAACAATCCACAGAAATAACAGAGGAAATCATGTACGGGATTGCCAGCGCTTTTGATCAGGTCACGGGAAAATTCGATGCAAGATTAACTGAAATCCATGCAGATTTGAAGAAAACAGATGATGTTCAAATGAAATTAAAATTAGCTGTGCCATTTATAAATTTAATCGGCATAAACTTAGAAACAGAATTTGATGTAAAGAGTTGGGCAAAAAAAATGTATGAAAAACATGAAATGAAAATATTTAAATTAATGGGATATTTGTAGGATACGCAAACAGGACATCATTTTGCGCATAATTTTCTGCAGAGGAGATAAATAGATGAAGGCTACATATCAATATTTGACACCATGTGAATGCGAAAAGGGAACCATGATGTGCAACAGCTCATGGGCCGTGGTAAATGGCTATGCCTTGTTCCGGGGGAGTAACTTGTGATGGCCGCACTCGCAAAGAAGCTCGCGCTGGGCTGTGGCGTCACCATAGCATTCTTCGTCCTGGTTGAGTTGATCCTGCTGGCAGCCGGAGTGGAGCCGCTGTACGAGCGCACCGATCCCTACGTCGGGTTTTCCGGCTACGCACCGTTGTTTCTTAAACGTACTCCTTCCGGAGGAGAGCCGATCTTCGAGACCGCACATAACAAGATTCGATGGTTCAACCTGCAGAGCTTCCCGGCTCGCAAGGCAGAGGGCGTGACCCGCATCTTCTGCTTCGGGGGATCGACGACCTACGGGCGCCCCTACGACGACCGCACGTCGTTCTGCGGCTGGCTGCGCCTTTTCCTTTCGTCGGTCGATCCGAATCGTCGCTGGGAGGTCATCAACGCGGGAGGTATCAGCTACGCGAGCTACCGCGTGGCCCGTCTCATGGAGGAACTCGCCGACTACGAACCCGATCTATTCATCGTCTACTCAGGGCACAACGAGTTCCTCGAACAACGGACGTACGACAAGCTGCTGAAAACACCCGAGCTCGTGCGCAACCTCGGGGCGCTGGCATCCCGGATGCGGCTGTACAGCGCGCTCTACGACGTCACCTACGAGCGGAACGCAGTTCTTTCTACCGAGGTCAAGGCATTGCTCGACCGCTCCGTCGGTCCCGACGACTACCACAGGGACGACGAGATGCGTGGCGCCGTACTCGAGCACTACCGGACCAGCCTGATACGCATGACGCACATCAGCGAGCGCGCCGGAGCCAAGTTGATTCTAGTGACGCCAGCCTCCAACATCGGAGACTTCTCACCCTTCAAAACCGAGCCCAGCTCCCGGGTGAGCGCTTTCGATATCCGACAGGTCGACACGCTCAAGCTTGCAGCGTCCAAGGCCCTTGATGATGGCGACCACGCGCGCGCAGTGGCGATCGCCGAGCGGGCGCTGGTTCTCGACGACCGCGACGCCGAGTTGCTGTACCTGCAGGCGCGGGCTCTTCGCACTCTCGGCCGGATAGATGAAGCGCGAAGGGCGTTCACCGATGCCCGCGACGAGGATGTCTGTCCGCTGCGGGCCTTGACGCCCGTCCGTGCGATCGTCGCCGACGTCGCCCGGACGAGAAACACGGGGCTCGTCGACTTCGCGCACATCGTCAACGAACGCTCGCCTGACGGCATCCCCGGATCGGAGTTGTTCTTGGACCACGTGCATCCGACAATCGAAGGCAACCGACTGCTCGCGTTGGCCATCGTTCAGGAGATGACGCACGAGGGAATCGTCTTCCCGGCCTCGACGTGGAATGCCGCCGTGATCGCCGAGATCAGCGAGCAGTTGGAGAGCAGCCTGGACGAGCAAACCCATGCCATGGCGCTCAAGAACCTTTCGGATGTGTTGCTATGGGCCGGCAAACACGATGAAGCCGAGCGCCTCGTCAACCTTGCCGTGGCCGCGACTTCGGAGGATGGCGAAACCCATTTCTTGAAAGCGACGCTACTCCGGCGAGCCGGTAACAACGAGGCCGCATTGGTCCATTATCGGGAGGCCGCACGCCTCGCACCATGGAACCCGGCCGTGCATAAAGCCTTTGGCGTGCTCCTGTCCGAACTCGGTCGCAAGGCAGAAGCGCGCGTAGAGCTGGAAACAGCCATCAGCCTGGATCGAACGCTGGACGACGCGCATTACGACCTCGGCGTCGTGCTGGAATACCTCGGTGAGGACAGACAAGCCGAAGCCGCCTATCGGGCCGCTTTGGAGCTGAACCAGAGCCATGCCGATGCGTACAACAACCTGGGCGTGATCCTCGCCAAGCGCGGAGATCTCGCCACTGCCTCTGAGCAGTTCGCCAAAGCTTTGCGTATAGATCCCGAACACAGGAATGCGACCGCAAACCTCGCCCGCGCGCGCGCGGCTCTAAACCGACAGCCGAACACGAGACCATGACCCAAGGAGAGCAGACACGACCGCGAATGTACGGCAACCCCGGCTTACCGTGTCGGTAAGATGGCCCTAAGTGCCACTGGGCCGGGCGTTAGGTGCAGAAGGAGAGTCCTGGAACAGAGGGAAAAGTGAACACCCCGTTAAATCCGGGGGATCCTGTATGAACTAGGAAGACAATCGCCTACCCGGGCGGAGGAGCAATCAACGAGTACGACCAGTTCGATGCAGTCGCGCTCGCACGGGTGCCATTGCAACAAAACAGAAAATGAACTGTGTGGCACGTGGCTTTAGCCCGTGATTAACTATAAATCCTAAAGAGCAATACAGATACCTAACAATAAAAATAACTTAAAAAAACCGCCGATGATGAAATTAAGAATTTTGAAAGTCTTAAAGTTCACCTCTTTTCTCAAGCCACGGTGTAGCGGTTTTCAAGTTATTTTTGCCGTTACATGTTCTCCATCCTGAAACCTTCAACATAACTCAAAATAAACTACATCGAAGGATGTATGAAACAGGCTAATATTTCGGAACCGTTGCATCCACTTCGTCTGACCAGGCCAGAATACCTCCTACTAAATTCTTAACCTGCGCAAATCCCGCCTCCCGTAAAAACTTCACCGCTTTGGCGCTGCGGACTCCTGAACGGCAGAAAACCACTATTTCAGAGTTGCGTTCCAATTCATGGATATGAGTTGAAAGTTGATTCAGAGGAATCAATTTAGCATCAGGTAATTTACATATTGCCAATTCATGTGGTTCGCGAACATCTAATAATAGCGGTTGATTATGGTTATTCATGATTTTACTCAGTTCAGTAGCGGTGATCTCGTATTCCGGCTCTAACCTGATGATATCTGTTTCTGTACCAATTCCACAAAACTGTTCATAATCAATTAAAGCATGAATGGTTGGCTTTTCACCACAAATCGGGCAATTCGGATCTTTACGCAATTTCAGCTCCCTGAATTTCATGGCAAGAGCATCATACAAAAGCAAACGGCCAATCAGAGGCTCCCCCTTGCCAATGATGAGTTTAATTGCCTCAGTGGCCTGGAAAAGTCCAATGCTGCCTGGAAGAATCCCTAACACACCTCCTTCTGCACAACTCGGCACCAGACCGGGCGGTGGAGGTTCCGGATAAAGGCAGCGGTAGCAGGGTCCCTTTTTGGCATAAAAAACTGAAACCTGACCTTCAAATCGAAAGATACTGCCATACACATTTGGCTTACCCAAAAGCACACAGGCATCGTTCACCAGATAACGGGTTGAAAAATTATCCGTGCCGTCGATGATGATGTCATAATCTTGGAAGATATCCAGAGCGTTTTCAGATGTCAGCCGGGTTTCATGCACATCAACCCGAATGTGAGGATTGATTCCTTGAAGTCGTGCTTGAGCAGATTGCAGTTTTGAACGGCCCACGTCTTCGGTAGAATAAATGATTTGACGCTGCAAATTGGTGTTGTCCACTATATCAAAATCCACGATACCCATTCGACCAACTCCAGCCGCTGCCAGATACATGGATAGTGGCGAACCCAGGCCGCCCATTCCAACTAACAGCACTTTTGCCTGATTTAGTTTTTTCTGTCCTTCAAGGGCGACTTCCGGCATAATGAGGTGACGGCTGTATCGCTCAATCTCCTCCTTTGAAAATTTGACATTCTCGCTCCCGCCAGCAACCGAAGGCACGATGCTGATCACATCCCCTTCTTTAACTTTGGTTTCATACTTTTGAAGATAGCGAATATCATCATCATTCACATAAACATTGACAAAATTTCTAATCTTGCCTTCTTCTGTGAAAAGATGCTTTGTTAAATCAGGGTAGATCTCAGTCAAATTGTCTAATAATTCTCCCACATTTTGTCCTGCCAGTTCGACTGCATCATTATTTTGGGAGTATTGTCGAAGTGCGGTCGGGATAATAACTTTTTTAGACATGAGCCAAGCTCCTTAATATTTTATAAATAAATCTAGTTAGCGATTGAACGAAAACTAGCCATTTTGGTTGTCATTGCGAGGCGTTTTTTGCCGAAGCAATCTCATGCCTGACTAATTGGGAGATTGCTTCGCTGAGAAACACTCGCAATGACAGTAAGAATTGTGCATTCGTTCAATCACTTATTAAGAGTCAAATCTTCATTTATTTTGCAAACGTCATCAGTTTTATTCATTTGTTTTTGCGGTTCAACTGCACTAAGTAATAATGAGTTTTTCCTGCTTAAAATTAATACGCTCATCCTCTAAAATCCAGGAGGTGATATCTTGAGCGCGATTATTTTTTACAGAAACAATAACATAAGAATACCATGGCCAACTGTGTTCCACATCATAAGCAGAAGGCTTAGCCTCGGCATTTGGATGGGAATGGTAGAATCCAATGATATCCATTTCCCGTTCTCTTGCATGTTTCGCAACCTGCAAGTAAGTCTCAGGTGTAATTAAAAAACGATGATATTGTTCACTTTCTTCCCTAGCATTGATTGAAGGTAAAGTTGACAACACATCTTTTTCGCCATTCTTTTGTTTACCCAGCAGAAATCCGCAACATTCATCAGGATACGATTCTTCGCCATAAGCTTTAATCAAATCAAAATGTTTTTGAGCAATTTTAAGCGCCATTATTATTATCCCTCCAAAATCGTTGGTCAAAATATTTATAAGCGCTGTCCGGAAACAGGACGATGATATTTCCGGAAGCAACGTTTTCAGCCACTTTCATCGCAGCGACCATGGCAGCGCCGGATGAGATGCCAACTAATATGCCTTCTACTTTTGCCAGGTGTTTCACCATTTGCTGCGCATCTTCTGTGGTAATCTCCATATTTTGGTCGGCTAATTCAGGCGCATAAATACCCGGCACAATAGCAGTTTCCATGTGTTTAAGTCCTTCAAGACCATGAAATGGTGAATCTGGTTGAACAGAAATTAATTGGATGTCATCATAGAATTCTTTTAATCGACGCCCTGTACCTGTAAAAGTTCCACTGGTTCCAAGACCCGCGATGAAATGGTTCACCTCGGCGTGAGATTGCTGAATGATTTCAAGTCCGGTGCCATGATAATGAGCTAACCAATTGGCTGGATTATTGTACTGGTCAGGATAAAAAAATTGTGCAGGTGATCCTTCATATAGACTGATTGCTTCCCGGATAGCGCCATCTGAACCATGCTGCGGATTAGAATAAACGATTTCCGCACCGTAGGCTTGAATCGTTTGTTTGAACACCTCACCCGCATTTGACGGCATTACGAGTTTCACTTTGTACCCCAAAGCAGCGCCAAACATGGAGTAGGCAATGCCGGTATTTCCAGATGTCGCATCAAGAATGATTTTTTCTCGGGTTAATTTTCCCGATTTCTCACCATCTAAAATCATGTTCAACGCTGCCCGGTCTTTCACGGAACCGCCCGGATTAAACCACTCCGCTTTAGCATAAATTTTTACAGGATGCACTGATTTTGAAATAGTTTGCAGATCAATTAGTGGCGTATTGCCAACTTTTTCAATTATGGTTTCCTGGGTGCTGAATTTACCAGATCTGGCTCTGGTTTTGTATTCGACAGATGGCCTATTATAATAAGTGTACATGGATAACTTAAGATATATAAAAATAAAAAACCCACATTCTATTTAATGTGGGTTTTAAGTTTAATTACAATAATGTTTTTTATTAAACTTTCATAACCCACTTCTCGTTTTACAACAACACAAACATTCACGACAGCTCTCACAGACGTTTGAGTCAATATGAAAGATGAATTTACAAATAAACTTTAGCATAGTATTATTAATTTTTCTTTTAAAAACAACTCTGCAAATTTAGTTATTCCCACTTTTGCACATTTGTAGGATATTTAACGATTTTTCTCTACCCAATCTTTAATATAAGAAATAATATCAGTAGTAACTGAACCAGGTCCAAACAGTTTTCCCACACCTATTTTTTCTAAAGCTGTCATATCTTCGGGTGGAATGATGCCGCCGCCGGTTAATAATACGTCGTTTAATCCCTTCTCTTTCATAAGTTTTTTAATCTTTGGAAAAAGCGTCATGTGGGCGCCCGAAAGTAAACTTATACCCATCACATCGACATCTTCCTGCAGAGCGGTCTCAACAATCATTTCGGGGGTTTGGTGCAAACCCGAATAAATAACTTCAAAACCAGCATCGCGCATAGCGCTGGCTACTACTTTAACGCCTCGATCATGGCCGTCTAATCCAGCTTTGGCCACTAAAACTCTGATTTTTCGTTGCATAGTTCTCCTTAGAACAATTTGTTAAAAAATTACTGGTTCCTGATAATCACCGAATTCATCTTTCAATACATCTATCATTTCACCAACAGTGATATAGGCCCTGGCGCACTCAATAAAATGCGGCATTAAATTGGAGCCATCATTTGCAGCGGTTTGCAATATTTTCAAACATTCGGTAACTTCTGCTTGATCGCGATTTTTCTTCATTTCAATTAATTTTCGCTTTTGTACCTCCCCTACTTCCGGATCAATTCTTAATATTGGAATTTCTAATTTTTCATCTTTTTCCTGGAATGAATTGACGCCGACAATTAAGCGCTCTTTCTTCTCAATTTCATACTGGTATGTTTTTGCCGCGTTGGCAATCTCTCTCTGGAAAAAACCTTTTTCAATGGCCGGAATAACACCGCCGAGTGTGTCTATTTTATTAAAATATTCTTCGGCTTCCAGTTCCATACGGTTGGTCAGATTTTCCATAAAGTAGGATCCGGCAAAAGGATCAATTGTGTTTATAACGCCGGTTTCATGAGCAATAATCTGTTGAGTCCGTAGAGCAATTTTAGCAGCCCACTCGGATGGCAATGCCCAGGTCTCATCCAACGAATTGGTGTGTAAAGATTGGGTGCCTCCCAGGACTCCGGCCAAAGCTTCAAAAGCTGTACGCACAATATTATTTTCAGGCTGCTGGCCGGTCAGAGAACAGCCGGCTGTCTGGGTGTGAAACCGCAATTTCCAGGAACGTTCATCTTTGGCTCCATATTTATTTCGCATTCTTTTAGCATGAATTCGTCGGGCAGCTCTATATTTGGCTATCTCCTCAAAAAAATCAATGTGGGAATTGAAAAAATGAGAAAATCTTGGCGCAAAATCATCGACATTCAGGCCTCTTTCCACGCAGGCTTCAACATAGGCAAATCCATCAGCAAGCGTAAAAGCTAATTCCTGAACTGCAGTGGAGCCGGCTTCACGAATGTGATACCCGCTTATGGATATGGTATTCCACATGGGAACATATTTTGTGCAGTATTCCACCGAGTCCACAAAAATTCTCATCGAAGGCTTCGGAGGAAAAATAAATTCTTTTTGCGCAATATATTCTTTTAATATATCATTCTGAAGCGTCCCACGCAGTTTCTCCTGTGATACGCCCTGTTTCTCAGCGACACAGATATAGAATGCCAATAAAATTGCAGCAGGAGAATTAATGGTCATGGATGTGCTGATCTTGTCCAATGGGATGCCATCAAAAAGCGCTTCCATATCCGCTAAAGAATCAATAGCAACACCACATACTCCAACTTCACCCAGGCTTTTTGAATTGTCAGAATCCAATCCCATCAAAGTTGGCAAATCGAATGCAACGGAAAGCCCGGTTTGACCTTGCTCAAGAAGATATTTGAATCGATTATTTGTGTCTTTGGCTGTTCCAAAACCGGCGAACTGGCGCATGGTCCAGAGTCGACCACGGTACATAGAATGATGAACGCCTCTGGTATATGGGAATTCCCCGGGAAAGCCAATGTCCTTAAAAAAATCTATGTCGCAGATATCATCTGGTGTATACAGAATATCAATAGGTTCACTGGAGACCGTAACATATTTTGCATCGCGCTCTTTGGAATTTTGATTCTTAGCGAATTCCCATTCATTTTTAGCTGCTTTAATTTTCTCATGCTCATTAATACTCATCAAACTTCTCCCATTTTTCTTTTGAAGTTCGTCAAAAGTTGTTCTGCAATTTTATATGGAGATGATTCCAGGTCATCTGCCAATTTCGCCCTGAGCTTTTCACTGGTTGAATCGTCCCAGAAGGCTTCCTCCAGCCTTAAGTTCACAATTGCACGTATCTTTTTTAATATACGTTCCTGCCTTTTTTTATTTAGAATATTATTCTTAACCAAATAATTCCGATGTGCTTCGATAGTCTCAATTATTTCTTTAACTCCCTCTCCCCTGTTAGCCACGGCCGGTAAAACTATGGGTTCCCAGCCACTTTGAGATCGAAGATGCAGCATCAATCGAATCTCTTCAGCAGCTCTTTGTGAGCCTTCCCGATCAGCTTTGTTTAATATGAACACATCAGCAATTTCCATTAATCCAGCTTTCATGGCCTGTATGGAATCACCTGACTCAGGCACCAGTACCACTACCGTAGTATCAGCTACTTCCACCACGTCCAATTCCGATTGGCCAACACCGACAGTTTCTAATATAACATAGTCTTTGCCAAAAGCATCCAAAATATCGGCGGCGTCATCGGCTTTTTGTGAAAGCCCGCCCAGACTGCCCCTGGTGGCCATGCTGCGGATAAAGACTCCTTCATCCAAAGAATGATCTTTCATGCGAATGCGGTCTCCTAAAAACGCCCCGCCTGTGAAGGGACTCGTAGGATCCACAGCAATAATGCCGACTGTTTTTTCTTGCTGTCGATACAATTTGGTCATCTCATCTACCAGGGTGCTTTTACCAGCGCCAGGAGGACCTGTAATTCCGACACGATAGGAATGTCCGATTTTCATATACAGGGAATCAAGCAGGCTGGCTGAATTAGAATTTTCGTTTTCAACCAGAGAAATAATTTTGGAAAGAGCTCGTCGATCGCCTTGTAGAAAATTTTCAATTAAATTATTGTAAGTATTCAATTATCAAAAACCTTAATATGCAAGTTATAATATTTCTACACGTCAATCAAATCTTTAATCAGATTAAGAACCTCTACTAAAGTAATTGATGGATGAGCTTCTACTCCACCAGGTTTATGTAAATGAAACGGAAATGTGTTTATTTGACGAAAATGAGGTGCGCTATCCCAACGAAGAATTAGTTGATTTGCAGAATCCATATAATGAAATCTATATTTGGTCAAATTAACAGGTAACTGCTCCATGAATTCTAATTCAGTACCATCAACAAATATAATTCGACCTTTTAAATAACCTCGTGTTAAATTGAAATCAATTTCCTTATCTAATTTAGAACTGACTATTATGCGGTCAAATTCCTTTACTTTACTCTCAAATTCATCTAAATATTCCTCAATTGTCATAACTGAATTTTATTAATGTGATTCAATAATAGCACACTTTCCTCAAAAACTCCAATGAAATATTGCCATTCAAACCACTGAGGATCATCACCCAACTCTCCCGAATCAAACTTTTTTAAAAAATTCTTTGATGACATATTATATTGTTTTTCGAACATTTCCAAATGCTCTCGATATCGAGTGAGGTTAAATTCTAATGCCCGTTTTTTTAATTCAAGGCTCGATTTAATAACCGGAATATCTCTTTCTTGAAGGTCTATCTTATGCATAATACAATAATTGGCTTAGATTGAATATAATTATTAAAAATACCGTCAATGTTTTTATTCTCAGTTCCTCTTTCATGTAGTGGAAAATTAACCATTTTAGCAGATTATTGCAAGCATTTTTTAAATTGCTACTTATGTCAGCAAAAGAGATTAAAAACAAAACATTAAGATGATTTATTCAGTCACGTAAATTATTTCTGAGCCCTATCAATTTCCACTGGCTTGTTTTATTTTTTGAGTTAGAATCATAAGATTTTGGCTGGCTGCTTTTATACTGAACATCAAACAATGCTGCCCCTAAAGCGGCTATCTGCTGCTCATGGTCCTTTCCTGATTCAGATTGTTTTACCCAGTCCTGGTTATTTAGAAATTCATTCTCTATAAAATGGGTATCAAACTCGCCAGCTATGAATTTCGCATGATTCATCACCTGCAAACAAAATGGGATAGAGGTCTCGACGCCAAATATTTGATATTCCTGCAACGCCCTTTTCATTCTTTGAATAGCTTCCTGGCGATTTCTGCCCCAGGTGATCAATTTTGAAATAAGGGGATCATAATACATTGTCACCTCGCTCCCTGAATAATATCCGCTATCTTCCCGTACTCCCGGACCATTTGGGGGTGACATGTATTCTATCTTACCAGTGGATGGTAAGAAATTATTTGCGGGATCTTCAGCATAAATACGGCATTCAATTGCATGTCCATTGAACTGGATAGTTTCCTGGTCGTAGCCTAATTTTTCACCAGAAGCTATATGAATTTGTTCTTTTACCAGATCCAACCCGGTAATCATCTCAGTAACC
Organism: uncultured Cytophagia bacterium; assembly: GCA_964539665.1. Classification (GTDB taxonomy): domain Bacteria; phylum Zhuqueibacterota; class Zhuqueibacteria; order Oceanimicrobiales; family Oceanimicrobiaceae; genus CAZIKB01. The sequence goes on along the minus strand of CAZIKB010000044.1, from coordinate 9,284 downwards.
GGGTGTTCAACCTGCAAACGTGTATTCATTTCCAGGAAGTAAAAATTCAGGTTTTCATCAACCATAAATTCAACTGTACCAGCATTTTGATAACTACAGGCTTTAACAACCTGGACAGCGGTTTCCCCCATTTTCCTGCGCAGATTTTCATCTAAAACACAGGAAGGCGCTTCCTCGATAATTTTCTGGTGACGTCGTTGGATGGAGCATTCACGTTCACATAGATGCACCACGTTTCCATGATGATCAGCTAAAATTTGAAATTCAATATGCCGCGGGGCTTCCAAATATTTTTCAATGTAAATACGGCCATCGCCAAAAGCAGACTCGGCCTCCGATTGCGCCGCTCTGAATGCGGAAGGCATTTCTTCATCTTTCATAACAATCCGCATCCCTTTGCCACCGCCTCCGGCTGCGGCTTTCAACAAAACAGGATAATGTAGTTCCTTTGCCATTTCTAAAGTAGAATCTACATCTTTCAAAGGTTTTTCTGTTCCTGGTACAATCGGTACATTTGCCTGGCGCATGCATTGACGGGCTAACGTTTTATCTCCCATAAGTTTAATGGCGGCCGGGGCTGGACCGATAAATATCAAGTCCGCGTCAGCTACCCTTTGGGCAAATTCTGAATTTTCTGCCAAAAATCCATAGCCGGGGTGAATAGCATCCGCACCTGATTTTTTTGCAACATCAAGCAGTTTTTCCTGCACCAAATAGCTCTCCTTGGAAGGCGCCGGGCCGATACAATAGGCTTCATCAGCCAAGCGAACATGAAGGGCCAAACGGTCTACTTCAGAATATACTGCTACTGTAGAGATGCCTAATTCCTGACAACCGCGAATTACACGCACTGCGATTTCACCTCGGTTAGCGATGAGCAACTTCTTAAATAGCTTTTTTTTCATATTATTCACTAAAACTTTCTAAAGCTTTTTCTTCTTTGCTAAAACATTCCATAACGTTGTCGAGTTTAGCAATATTAATGAGAGTTTGTACTTTTGGATTCAAATGCAGCAATTTCAATTTTCCAGAATTTGCTTTTACCTGGCGAAGTCCAAACAACAGCGCTCCCAGTCCGGAACTGTCCGCATAATCCACATTTTTCAGGTCTATCAAAATCTTTAGTTCATCATCACTTTCAACCAAACGAAGCAGCTCGGTTTTGAATTCCGAAGAAATGCTTTGATCTAATCTTTTTTCTCCGATTCGTACAACAAGTACATCTCCGATTTTCTCCTCTTGATAGTTCATAGGTAACTCTCTTTGATTATTAACAATTACAATTAATTTACAATTCGGTCTTCCAGTCTAATAAAACAACCGCGCAGGTTGTGAACACTTCCCTTTGATTGCAGAAAAAAGACGCTGATCCAGAATGTTTTCGGGATCAGCGTCTTCATGCATCCGCAAGAACTTATTCAAGAATAAAGGTAACCTTCAAAGTCACACGGTATTCAGAGACTTTCCCATTTTCAATTTTTGCTTTCTGGGAAACAATCTCGGCTCCAGTGATATTTCTCAATGTTGCAGTGGCCCGATCAATGCCGGATTGGAAGGCATCCTGAAAGCCTTGGTTGGACGATGCGGTTAATTCAGTTACTCTTGCAACAGCCATGGTAATCCTCCATAATTTAGGTTAATGAATGGGCTTCTGCAAAATATCAATTACAGAAATAACGTAAAATTTCATTCCGCAGAAGTCTATAAGTTAATGGTTAATGAGTTATCTCTATATTATTACTAACTTGTGTTTGACCGTAAACTATACTTTATGGTCGTCATTGCGAGGCGTTTTTTGCCGAAACAATCTCATGCCTGGCTAATTAGGAGATTGCTTCGTTGAGAAGCACTCGCAATGACAGCAAGGCGTTTGTTTTGGGTCAAACACTAACTTCAAAACATCTCCATCTGGGGTGTCAGTTCAAACCTCAGGTTCAGATTTATCTGCTCAATTATTTCCTGAACATCAAACGAAGTCGACGAAATTGCAAATGCCCCGGATTCTAAAAGTGTATTTGTTCCGGGACTGCCTGAATCCACGGCGAATACCGGCCGATTCTGTTTACGCGCTTTTTTAGCGGTATCCATACTGCCGCTTTGTTCTCCTGCTTCAACTACAATCAGCGCCCTGGATAAACCGCTCACAATGCGGTCTCTGGCCATCAGGTAGAGGCCTTGCGGCGGTGCATCAGGATGCTGCTCGGATATGAGCACGCCTAATTTACTGATTTCCTGCGCCAATTTCAAACTTCTTTTTGGATGAATATTTCGAATTCCCGAACCTAACACTCCAATGGTTCGGCCGTGCGGTAAAATCGCGCCCTGATGCGCAGCCGTGTCAATCACCCTCGCGAGCCCGCTCACAACTGTCCATTCATTTTTTGCAAATTCAATGGCAATATTTTTAGCAATGTCCAGTCCTTCTCTGCTGGCTTCTCTGGAGCCGATAATCGCAACGGCATCTTCATCCTGAGAATCAAACTGGCCCCGGGTGAAAAGAATGGACGGGGCGTCAAAAGCTTTTTTCAAATTAGCCGGAAAGTCATGATCTATCTGCGTCATTACCTGAATAAATTCATTTTCTAACGCTAAAATCTCTTGCTCTACTTTGTCGATAGAAACCGATAAAACTTGTTTCGCAATTTTTTCGGTAATTCTTGGGATTTTAATTAATTCCTCAATGCTCGCTTCAAATACAGACTGGGGTAAACCAAATTTAGCTAAAAGCGCCTTAAAAGTTCGAGAACCAATTCCAGGACACATGGCCAGAGCGATCCAGTATGTTCTTTCTGTTGACATAATTTTGAGAAGATTGATTTTCCAGAGAATACTAAAATTTATTTTGGTTTGTTTTGAATATTCAATTGGGTCAAAAGTCTCTGATAATATTCAACAGTTTGTTGCCGTATTTTGCAATTTTTTTTTCGCCCAATCCCTTAACCTGGTACAAGTCTTCAATGGTATTTGGTTTGCATGTGGCCAACTTTTGCAGAACCGAATCATGAAATAATATAAACGGCGGAAGCTGCTCTTCCTGGGCAAGTTGAGTGCGATAATTTTTTAACTCCTCAAAAAGCCCGGGATCAAATTCATTATTGCCATCAGCCAGAGACGTGCGCTTGTTTTTCAGGAGACGGGTTTCATCTTCCACAACACAGCGAATTTCATCATAACTGAACTCCTCTGACAGCCTCTCTTTAATAGGAACGAGCGAACTCATCCCGGCCTTACTGATTGCTTCACGGATTTTCTGGACTTTTTCCACAGGCACAACAGCCGTAACCTTAACTAAATTTAAGGGAATTAGTTTAGAGAAATGAGAAAAAATTGTGCCAGCCGTCAATTGCCGGCGCTCGGCAATTCCGTCCACAGAGAGCCCCTGTCTGAACAAAAGCAGGGTTTGTTTTACCGTATCGGGCAGGTCGCTGATTTTACGCAAAGGTGAGTCAGCAGGCGCTGGTGTTGGCATGGTTTTAAAATTTAGCGAAATCGATGCGAGCTGCTGCAAGGCCTCCTCCCCTTTTGGAGTGAGCTTCAAAAGGGGATAATCACTGCCGACCAGCTTAAAGTAACGATCTCTCAAAAGCTGGTCGACAAAATCCCGACATTGATTTTGAGTGAATTGCTGCAAACGGCCGTAATGTTTGGTAGTATTCCAGCCGAATTCGAAAATACCCTTTGCTTTGGAGCCGGTGAGAACCTCCACTAATCGCGCTCGCCCGACCTCCCGCTTTAGATGTTTAGCAGCATGCAAAATAATCAGGGCGGTCTTTTCAGCTTCCGTGTAATCGTCTTTCGATTCTGGCTTTTTCAGAGGTGCTGAAGTGCGTGAATTGCAATTATCACAACACTTTTCTGCCTCAGGGCTGCCAGTGTCCCCGAAATGCTGTAAAACAAAACGTCGTCGACATCCGTTGCCTTCCGCGTAGTGAATCATTTGATTCAGTTGACTATATTTATATTTACGCCTTGCGTTAATTTCACGCAAATTCACAGAAAAATCCAATTTGGGCTTCGGCATGACTTGAAAATTCATCCGACCATAGTCATCACCCATTTCTTTCAATACTTTAGCTTTGACCAGCTCAGCAATGCCAACCCGTACTTTTATTGCATACATTCGCGTGATTTTTTGTAAGTAACCTAAATTTAACCGCGCGATGCCGTCCTCTTCGATATTTTTAATTGTCTCATAAAGCATGTGCAGCTCTTCATTTGAGGGCGCATCATTTTCTATGAACCATTCCTGGAGCGCCCGGTCCTGGGGCACATAAAGCAATATACAGCGAGAAAATTTGCCGTCGCGGCCAGCCCGGCCCGATTCCTGGTAATAGGCTTCCAAAGTACTGGGAATATTGTAATGAATCACGTAACGAATATCTGGCTTATCCACTCCCATGCCAAAGGCGTTCGTAGCCACAATTACTGATGTTTTATTGCTCATAAAAGCATCTTGAATACGGCTGCGTTCATCAGCCGCTAACCCGGCATGGTAGAAATCTGATTTCCGTTTACAATAAAGTTCTATGAATTCGGAAACCTCTTCGGTGGCTTTGCGCGTACCAGCATAAATAATCACACTTTCGTTTGATTTTTTTAATAGCTCCTCCACCACCTGCAGCTTGGATGCATCATCTACTGTATATTCAACCTCGAACGCGAGATTCGGGCGGTTGAATCCTGTGATAATTTTTTGACACTTCTGCAGGCCAAGCTGCTCAATGATATCATCCTGCACTTTAACTGTGGCTGTCGCAGTCAATGCCGCTACGTGTGGATTATTTAGAAAAGAAATAACCTTTTCTAAAGCTAAGTAATCCGGCCGAAAATCATGCCCCCATTGCGAAATGCAGTGCGCTTCATCCACCACAAATAAATTGATTTTTGCTTCTGACAGAGCGGTCAGGAAAGCTTTACTGCGAAGCCGCTCGGGCGCTACATATACCAAACGGAATTTGCCTTCTTTTAAAGCCTGCACCCGGTTTACTTGTTCTGTACCTGTCAATGAGCTGTTGATAAATGTAGCATCTATTCCCACACTCTGCAGTGATTCTACCTGGTCTTTCATCAAAGCAATGAGCGGTGAAACCACCAGAGTGGTCTTTGCATCTATCGCCGCGGGAAGCTGGTAACAAAGTGATTTGCCAGCGCCGGTCGGCATCACTACCAACGCATTTTTCTTGTTAAGAATATGAGTAATCGCCTCAAGCTGTCCCGGTCGAAAGCTGTCGAATTCAAATAGACGTTTTAACTCTTGTTTTAAATTCGGGAACATAAAGGCCTCAAAATATCCGTATTTTAACTTTACTCTTGTACGGTTATCCAGTAAACTCCAAAAATTAATTTATTTTTTACCATAAAGAAGTTTTCCTTCATCCTCTAACTCATGCTTGACACTATCAAATGCTTCTTCATAAGGTATCAAATGAATATCTATACCTCTCAAAACTTCATGATCCAGATAAACCAGCGCTTTAATATATTTTTCATTTGGAAGACCTTCAACCACCAAATCAATATCCGAATCTTCATGCACCAGCATCTCTCTTGCCACAGAACCAATTAAATAAACTCTTTTAACGGCATACTTGTCTACTAAAATCTTAGCACACTTTTTAGCCAGTATTTTGAGCTTATTTAACTTCTCTTCAGACTAATTATTATCGTGAATATGCTGCTTCCAGTTTTCGATATATGTATCGTATTTACCCATAATACTAAATTTATGTACCTGTTATTTTTTGGATTTAATGAATCTAACTTTTATTTTCTTCAATCCATTTTTGTAAAAAAGGAATTAATTCTCTGGAAAAATCTTCTGAATATTTTAGAATTTCTTTCGCTTCTTGTTCTGTTTTTGATATTTCAAATTCATAGTCGGAAACCTGGCGTTCTTCAAAGGTCCGACGAAGTTTATAATGTAGGTCCCTGGAAACAATACCAGGTTTAGTAAACTGCTCTGCAAAAACAGCAATGACCCCAGAATGTTTTTTCCGAGATATATCTTTGGTAGCTAAAACAGCCTGCGTTAGATAAAACATGGAATAATAAGCACGAGAAATGGCTGCTTCAAAATAATTTTGTTCCAAAAGCAGTTTCGCTTCATTAAAGCTTTTTTCAGATTTTTCAATTAGCTTTTCAATCGCTGTAATTCTATTTTGAACGGTCATAAATCCAGACCCTCTTTACATACATTTTCGTAAAAATAAAAATATCGATCTTCTTTAAACTCGGATTTTTTAATAGCATAGGCCAGGAGTAAAACATTATATTTGTATGAAATTTCCCAGCCCAGGTCACTCAAAAGCATCTTATCTTCTGGGTAGAATGGTTCCAACAGCACCAAAAAATCATAATCTGAATCTTCTTCAGCATCATCACGGGCGCGAGAGCCATACAGGATAATTCGTTGAACTCGCTCCTTAAATGTATTTCGCACTTGTTTAGCAAATTCATCGATAACCTGATTTTCTTGAGCATTCCACTTCATAACGGAATTATTCATTTTAGAATTTTCATTTTACATCTCTTTCAAAGCGGGATATTGCCATGCTTTTTTTTCGGATTAGAATCCACTTTGGTCTCCAGCATTTCCAGCGACCGAATCAGCTTTGGCCGGGTTTCCTGCGGCTCTATAATTTCATCCACGAAGCCTCGCTCGGCTGCAATGTATGGATTGGCAAATTTCTCACGGTATTCGGTAACTTTTTGTTCTGTGGCCTGTTCAGCGTCTTTCGCATTGGCAATCTCTTTCTTAAATATTATCTCCACCGCTCCTTTTGGTCCCATAACCGCAATTTCTGCAGATGGCCAGGCGTAATTTACATCGCTGCGAATGTGCTTTGAGCTCATCACGTCGTACGCTCCGCCATAAGCTTTTCGGGTAATTATCGTTATTTTAGGCACGGTGGCTTCACAATAAGCATACAGAAGTTTGGCGCCATTTTTAATAATTCCCCGCCATTCCTGATCTGTGCCGGGCAGGAATCCGGGCACATCAACAAAAGTAATAATTGGAATATTGAATGCATCACAAAAGCGTACAAACCGCGCTCCCTTTATGGAAGAATCGATATCCAGGACGCCGGCCAAAACATTCGGCTGATTCGCCACAATGCCTACTGAACGGCTATTCAATCGACCGAATCCCACGACAATATTCTGCGCATAATTTGCGTGCACTTCCAGGAATTCATTATTGTCCAGGATACACTCAATGATGTCTTTCATATTGTAAGGTTTATTAGGATTGTCCGGAACGATGCTCAGGAGTTTTTCATCCTTGCGATTAATATCATCTTTACATTCAAATTGAGGCGGGTCTTCCATGTTGTTTTGCGGAATATAGCCTAACAGTTTACGTATCGTTTGCAGACACTCCACTTCATTTTCTGAATTAAAATGAGCTACTCCGCTCTTGGAAGCGTGAGTTTCTGCTCCACCTAACTCTTCAAATGTTACTTCTTCATGGGTAACGGTTTTAACCACGTCCGGTCCGGTGACAAACATAAAGCTGGTATTTTTAACCATTAAAATGAAATCAGTTATGGCAGGTGAATAAACCGCCCCGCCTGCGCAGGGTCCCAAAATGGCTGAAATTTGCGGCACCACGCCGGAAGCTAAAGTATTCCGCAAAAATATATCAGCATACGCACCCAGACTCACCACTCCTTCCTGAATACGCGCGCCACCGGAATCGTTTAATCCTATCACAGGCGCACCGATTTTCATGGCCATGTCCATTATTTTGCAGATTTTCTGACCATACGCTTCTGAAAGTGAACCACCGAGAACGGTAAAATCCTGTGAAAATACAAAAACCAAACGGCCTTCAATCAGTCCGTGTCCGGTAACTACCCCATCGCCGTAATATCTCTGCTTGTCCAACCCAAAGTCCTGCCACCGATGTTTGACAAGCATGTCAATTTCCTGGAAACTATCTTCATCTAACAGTAAATCTATACGCTCCCGTGCAGTCAGTTTGCCCTTTTTGTGTTGTACCTCAATACGTTTCTTTCCGCCGCCTAAAAGTGCAGTTTCTTTTTGCTCACGTAAATGCTTGATTTTTTTTGGTTGAGTCATTATTGCCCTTAATTATTGTAAGTCTGATGGAAATTTGAATTTAAAAATAATAAATAATTAAATTTCAAAAAGCAATAGGTTTTTATTGGCGGCTCCACTTTTGGATCATCAATCAATTTTTCAGGTTATCCACTTAACTCCGAAAATGTCCTTCTGAAGGAGAGGAGCGACTGAAGAATCTATGACCACTATTCATTATTCTCTGTGTCAAGCCTAATGGTATGAGATTCTTCGCTCCTTCCAGACGCTCAGAATGACAATATTAGAAGATTTCGGAGCAAAATGGATAACCGAGACCAATTTTAGTTAATGTTAAAAAAACAAGTCATAACGAGTGCTATCGCTGGCGACAAGAAGAAAATTTACAATCAAGTTAAAAATTATTGGCCAGCGCTGTCGTACCCGTATTAACCTTCCGAAGGTTTAAAACCTTCGGAAGGTTAAATAATTGCAAAAAGCCTTGACATAATAATTATATTTAAATATATCTACAATTGTTAAATAAAAACCAGAGCCATGAAGACTTATGCAGGATGTGAATATTTAAGAAGATATTTACTCAGGCGTCTACGTCAAAACTTCTCATTACGTTTCAGACGTGGGGTGTCTGTTTTCAAATCTAAAAGCTCACGAATAATGGCGATCTTCGGCACGACATTTTCCTCCGAAATCAAGCCCAATTTACAATTACAATTACAAAATATAAAAACAAAAAAGATATCTAAGTCTTTTTACCGGACACTTTTTTAAAATGTCCTTTTTTACGTAAAATACATGCCAGAATACTTGCCTGCTTTGAGTGGGCGTGCACAAGTTTATCACGCATTGATTTGGCTATTAGGCATAGATTCCTGCTAAAAACACCGGGAATGACATATTTCAAGAAAGAAAGGGAAAAGTGTTCGGTGGTGAACACCAAACTTAAACTATAAACCACTCCTGGTGTGAAGCCTGGAGATGGTTAAAAAGAGGGAGAAAAATTATGGCACGAAAAAAAACAAAGCCAACCAGCGCTCCTGAAAAGGTGACCAAATCTACCGCCCCCAAAATAAAACTGACAGATTCGGCCACCCCAAAGGTTAGCGCAAGGAAGAAAACCGCTTCCAGAAAATCCGTTTCAAAGACTATAACCTAAAAGACTAAAACCAAAAGTCACAACCAAAAATAAGTGAATTTTCAAGACAATCCACTCAGAGTTATGA
>CAZIKB010000043.1:0-48247 GCA_964539665.1 uncultured Cytophagia bacterium | reverse complement strand
TGTCTTAATGTACGTGTATTAATATAGGAGTCATATTATGTCTACTCGACAAAAAAATTATCAATCAGTTTTCATATTCTTTGGTATCACAATTTTCACAATTACTGCCCAAAATTGTTCTCAAGAAAATTTCCAAAGTAATGAATCATCTTCCATCACTTTGAGAACACACTTTGACAAACAAAAATTGATAACCGAGATTGAGCAGTTAATACCTCAATTGATGGACAGTGCAGACGTTCCCGGGCTCACGATTGCGGTCATTCGAGATGCCGAAATCATGTGGAATAGCAGTTATGGCGTTAAGAGTCTGGAAACAAATGAAGCCATTAACGATAGCATGATTTTTCAGGCTGCTTCCCTCAGCAAGACAGTTTTTGCGTATGCGGTTCTCAAATTGGTCGAAGCAGGAATACTGGATTTAGATACACCTCTTTCCAATTATTTACCCAAAAAATATATTGAGAGTGACGAAAGAATCGACCAAATTACTGCACGCCGGGTGATGAGCCATACCACCGGTTTTCCGAACTGGCGGCCCAGAGGAGGTGATTTAAAAATTCATTTCACCCCAGGTGAAAAATTCAGCTATTCAGGAGAAGGTTTTGTTTATTTGCAAAAAGTAGTAGAACATCTAACCGGTAAGTCTTTAACTGATTTCATGATCGAAACTGTATTTGAACCACTTGGAATGCATAACAGCAGTTATGTTTGGCTTGAAAAGTATGAGCCCAATTATGCAATTGGACATGCGGAATTTGGAGTAGCAATCAAACGCGACCACATGACAAAAGCAAACGCCGCCGCCAGTCTTTACACAACGGCTCTTGATTATGCAAAATATGTAAACGCCATTCTGCAGGGGACAGGACTGAAAAATGCAACCTTAAAAGAGATGCTGACTTCTCAAATTCAATTGGATAAAAATTGTGTGAACTGCATTCAGAATGATTCTGCTGAGCTGTCTGAAGTTAACTCCTGGGGGTTAGGCTGGGGTTTGCAAAATACTAAAGAGGGAACATCCTTCTGGCATTGGGGTGATCAGGGAATTTACAGGTGTTATATCGTAGCTTTCGAAAAGCAGAAAATCGGTGTGGTTTATTTTACAAATAGCGAAAATGGATTGTCCATTCGGGATGAGATAGTACAAGCTGCAATTGGAGGAGAGCACCCGGCTTTTGCCTGGCTTAATTATGATTCGTATAAATCTCCAGTGAAAAAATTCGCTAAAGCAATTATTAACAATGGCATTGAACACGCCTTGAATTTATACAATTCTTTGAAATCCGAACGCCAGGATGACTCCCCCGTGTTTGAAGAAAGCGCTATGAATAGACTGGGTTATCATTTTATGAGATCGCGTCAGATGGATGAGGCTATCGCGGTGTTTAAAGTGAACGTTCAAGATTATCCAGATTCATGGAATGTGTACGATAGCCTGGGCGAAGCCTACATGGAAAACGGGCAGAAAGACCTGGCCATTCAAAACTATAAAAAGTCTCTGGAGCTGAATCCGGATAACACACAGGGAAAGGAAATGCTGGAAAAATTGAGCGGAAAATGACGGTTAAAAGGAAATAAGGTTATAAAGTGATAAGGATATGTGGAAGTACAGTTTAATGTGAAGATCAGATAATGCTGACCTTTGGTCCTTATTCTCTTATAACTTATACCCACATTCCCTTAAACCTGATGCGTTCGAGGCGTCATAAAAATCATTAAATCAATAAGTCCCAAAAAGGAGGCAGCCGCATGTTCAAAAACTACATAAAGATTGCTCTAAGAAATCTTTTAAAATATAAAGGTTATTCATTTATTAACCTTTCAGGACTTACTATTGGAATGGCTTGCTGTATTTTAATTCTGCTTTTTGTTCAGGACGAGTTCAGTTATGATACCTATCATGAAAAAGCCGACCAAATATACCGGGTAAGCCGGCAATGGTTCAACTCGGACGGCTCGTCCAGTTTACATCTGGGACATGTGGCCCCGCCAATCTCGCCTTTATTGAAAAATGATTTCTCAGAAATAATTCACTCGGTTAGAATAAGCAGTGGCGGTAGTCCTTTAATCAGCTATAATGAAAAACATTTTCAGGAGAGTCGTTTTTATTTCTCGGATCCTGATATTTTTGATGTTTTTACCCTGCCATTCATCCACGGCGATCCCAAAACCGCTCTGGTTAATCCTACCAGTGTTGTTTTAACCGAAACAACAGCACAAAAATATTTTGGCGAGGAAGATCCAATAGGGAAGGTTGTCAATTTTGAGATTCAAGGAGAAGTCAAAATTGATCTGAAAGTATCGGGCGTAATGCGGGACATGCCACGCAATTCGCACTTCCATTTTGATTTACTTGGCTCTATGAAAGCATTAGAGCAGGCTTTTGGAGATTCTGAATTTAAAAACTGGGGAAGTAACAACTATTCAACCTTCTTATTATTACCCAAAGGATATAATTATCAAAGCCTGGAGGCTCAATTGCCGGGATTTATTGATAAACATTATGGGGCGGCTATTCAGCAGAGATCCGGTCAGCCGCCATCCCAGGCTCCAAGTATTCGAAATAAATTACACCTGTGGAAATTAACTGACATTCACCTTCATTCCCACCTGGATTCTGAAATCGAAGCCAACGGCAACATTGCAAATGTGTATATTTTTTCATCCGTTGCTCTGTTTGTTTTGCTTATCGCGTGTATCAATTTTATGAATCTCGCAACCGCCCGCTCCGCTAATCGCGCCAGAGAAGTAGGCTTACGAAAAGTTGTCGGCGCCAATCGCAAAATGATAATTCTCCAATTTTTAGGGGAGTCGATCTTACTGTCATTTATTTCATTGCTCCTGGCAATAGTTTTGGTCAGGCTTATGCTGCCTGATTTTAGTGATTTTGTCGGTAAGGAGCTAAGTTTAGATATCTCTGGCAACTTATTCACTTTTTGCGGTTTGGTCGGGATTGCTTTAATCGTCGGAATGATAGCAGGGAGTTATCCCGCATTGTTTCTTTCCAGCTTTCAACCAGTTAAAGTACTGAAAAGTGCAAAATTAACTAATTCGACTAAGTCAAGATTCAGAACCATCCTGGTAGTTTTCCAATTTGCGATTTCAATCCTATTGATCATTAGTGTGGGTGTGGTTCACAATCAACTGGAATATTGCAGCAATAAAAACCTGGGTTTAAACAACGAGCATATAGTCGTCCTGCCACCAAGCAGTCAAATGATTCAGAGATTTGCATCATTTAAAAATCAACTGTTGCAGCAACCGGGCATCGTTGGAGTGACAGCTTCAAAACGTGTGCCTTCCAGCAGGTTACTCGACTCATCAGGTGCCCGAATTGTTGATGACGACAAAACCGAACCGGTAGACTTTAGAATCGCCAATGTTCGTGTCGACCACGATTTCATTGATACCTATGGAATCGAACTGGCAGCAGGCCGCAATTTTTCGGTTGAATTCCCCACCGATTCAACCGAAGCTTTTATTTTAAATGAAATGGCGGTTAAGAAAATTGGCTGGGAGTCTGCTGAAGAGGCAATTGACCGTTCATTTCAGTACGGAGGCAGAAAAGGCAAAATCATCGGTGTTGTAAAAGACTTCCACTATGAATCGCTGCATGAACCGATCACGCCAATTGTTATGATTATAAGTTCAAGAAGCTTTAACCAAATATCAGTGAAAATTCGGCCTGAACACCCACAAGACATCGCTGCGACCTTAGAATTTCTACAAAAAAATGGCAGGAATACCGTCCGAACTTTCCTTTCATTTACTCTTTCCTGGATGAGCGGTATGATCAATTGTATAACTCAGAGCTCAAATTGGGTCAAATTTTCATTGCCTTTTCTTTATTAGCGATATTCATTGCCTGCCTTGGATTGTTCGGTCTGGCATCGTTTATTGCTGAACAGCGTACTCAGGAAATAGGTATTCGAAAAGTTCTTGGAGCTTCGATATCCAGCGTAGTTTATCTTCTAACCAGAGAATTTACTGTTCTGGTGGTTTTAGCAACCCTGGTATCCTGGCCTGTGGCTTATTTTGCCATGAACAAATGGTTACAGGATTTTGCTTATCGGATAAATATTAATTATCAAATAGATACGTTTGTATTAGCAACTATTCTTACGCTTTTAATTGCGCTGATTACCGTGAGTTATCAGGCGATCAGAGCAGCAGTTTCCGATCCCGTGAAATCGTTAAGGTATGAGTGATCTATTTATCCCTTATTTTAATATTTTATTAATAAATATTTGAAGGAACCACAGTCTCCGGTGTATATTGCTTATTGATAAGTTTTTTCCGAAATCTTCAAATAAAATTAAATGAGGGAGCGAATGAGTATTAAATGGCAATTTGTGATTATTCTATTTATAGCGTTTTCTATTTGTATAGTATCTGCAAGCTATTCTGACGACGGTGATGTCAGCAAACTTAAAGATATAACCGCCAAACCTGTTGAACAGAACCAGCCTCACCTTGACGGCATTCTGGATGATGAAGCCTGGAATCATGCCGAATTTGTTTCTGGCTTTCTGCAAAAAAATCCGGATGAAGGTGAACCAGCTATGAATAAAACGGAAGTTGGATTTCTTTATGATGATCGCTTTCTTTATATCGGCGCACGCATGTTTTCTAATAAACCTGATGAAATTCGAGCCTATGTTACCCGTCGTGACAGATCTAGCAATACTGAGAAAATCACGATTTCTCTGGACACCTACTATGATCGACGCACTGCTTATAGTTTTGGATTAACGACGGCAGGTGTACGAATTGATTATTATAATCCAAGCGACGAGGATGGGCATCGCGACAGAGAATTCTCATTTAATCCCGTTTGGGAAGGGAAAGCTTCTATAAATTCGCAAGGATGGCACGCTGAAATGAAAATTCCATTCTCCCAGCTTCGTTTCAATAATAAAGAAAAGCAGGTCTGGGGTGTGAATGTAAACCGTTATATTCCAAACACCAATGAAGATCTTTATTGGGTGCTCGTACCCAAGAACGAAACAGGCTGGGTATCACGATTTGGCGACCTGGTCGGAATCGAAGGCATTCGATCATCTCGACGAATCGAACTCCTGCCGTATGAAGCCAGTAATGCGACATTTACAAGCGATGTGGATTCTAATGATCCATTTAAAGATGGCAGTGATTTTACTTCAAGAGTTGGATTAGACCTGAAAATGGGACTGGGTCCAAATCTTACGTTAGATGCAACGGTGAATCCCGATTTCGGTCAGGTGGAAGCCGATCCCGCAGAAGTTAATTTAACTGCTTTTGAGACTTTCTTCGACGAGAAACGGCCCTTTTTTATTGAGGGAAAACAATTGTTTGAAGAAGGCGGCCGATGGCGCCCTTCGTATTTTTATTCACGGCGCATAGGCGGTCGTCCACATGGTGATATAGATGAAGACGAGGAAGAGGTATATGTTGATACTCCGGAAAATTCCACTATTTTAAGCGCCGCCAAATTAACTGGCCGCTACAATTCAGGATTATCAATTGGGATTCTTGGTGCAGTCACAGCTCGTGAGCATGCAAAAATATATCACCCTGCCGCTGATTCTACAAGTAGCGCGGAAGTGGAACCTCTTACCGGATTTGCTGTTATGCGACTGCAGCAGGAATTCGGACCTTCGGCTTCGACTTTCGGATTAATGTTAACTGGAATGCGTCGGGATGTTTCTGCAGGTGATCTTTTAGCCGAAGAGTTGAACAAACAAGCTTACAGCGGTAAAACAGATTGGAATCTACGCTTCCAGGGTGGGAAATACATTTTGAGTGGTGACGTTGGGTTTTCATACATTGATGGAAATCCACTGGCAATTGCCAGCGTCCAGAATTCTAGTGCACGCTATTTTCAACGGCCAGACGCCACGCACGTGACTCTCGATTCTTCGCGCACATCGTTGTTCGGTTATACTGGCAGTATAAGATTTAGTAAGAATAGTGGAAAGCACTGGTTGTGGCATGGAGGTTTTAGCGCATTATCTCCAAACTTTGCAATTAATGACATGGGGCGTTTAAGATCGACAGATGAACTTTCTTTTTCAGGTAATTTGAGTTATCGTGAGACGAAACCTGGTGAAATATTCAGAGATTACGAGGTGGAGTTGTCTGGTATGAATGAATGGAATTATTCTGGTGACAGATTACGCACATCATTTGATGTAAACCTTCGTTTTACCTGGATAAATTTTTGGCATAGCTCAATTAGCTTTGATTATAATGCAGCAGCCTATAGCACTAACCTGACCAGAGGCGGTCCATTAATGGGAGAGGGTTCGAATTGGCAAATTAACGCAAGATTTTCAAATAATCGTGCATCCAAAACCAATTGGAATACTCGTATTTCCTATAGTGATGATGAGCTTGGCGGTTGGAAATTTAGCACTGGCGGTCGGCTCTCTCTTAAACCAGGTGATCAGTGGTCACTTTCGCTCAATCCCGGCTATTCACGTTCAAGAAATCCGCGGCAGTATTTCGATGAGTTTGAGGGAGGTAGAATAGAAACATTTGAAACAAGATATGTCTTTTCTTTCATCGATCGCAGCAGACTATCCACACAAGTCAGACTGAACTATGCCATTACCCCGGATCTGAGCTTAGAATTTTATGCTGAGCCCTACGCCGCAAGTGGCAGGCGATTTAATCACGGGGAATTATTAGAGCCACGCAGTAAACATTTACGGATCTATGGAACCGATGGAACTACATTATCTACAAATCCAGATGGTTCACTTCAGGTCACAGATAGCGCCGATAGTTTTGAGTTAGAAAACAGGGACTTCAACTATCGTTCTTTCCGCAGCAATTTCGTGTTGCGCTGGGAGTGGCGTCGAGGCAGCACCTTCTTTTTAGTCTGGCAGCAGGACAGGTCTTCTGAAAAGGAGCATGGAAACCTGGTCAAACCAGGCGCATTGCTGGACAGCTTTTCAGCAGATGGAGATAATTTCTTAGCTGTAAAATTTAGCTATTGGCTGCCTGTTCACTGATTCGGGTTACTAACAGAAATTAATTAACCCGGATAATTCCCACCACGGCCAGTTTGCAAATAATCCTGGTAAGTAGGCTTTATCTGAAAGTTGCCGTGAAAATGCAGGGCGCAGTGGTTTATTGAAATAAGGTGTAAGGTAAATCTATTTGTACCTGATTTCCGTATTTCACTAGATCCTTAATCTATCCTTTCTATTTTCTCACACAATAATATTTGATTGAAAAAGTGAATCGGATTAAAGTTTATTTCAGTAAGACCGATTAAATAATTGTAACAAGTTTAAGTTTTAATCTTAAAATTTAAGTTTACAAGAGGCAGTCAGAATGTCAATATCAACTGTTGAGTACAATCCTTCCCTCATGCAGTTTCAATATAACTCGTTTTCTTTTAACGATGTACAATACAACCAGGAACTTGAGCCTGAAGAAGAAAAAAAGGTAGAAGAACTTAAGAAAATAGACTCTGAAGTAAGACGGCATGAACAGGCACATAAATCAGCGACGGGAAAGTATGCACCAGGTAGTCCAAATTTCGAATTTGTTGCCGGCCCCGATGGTAAACGCTATGCAGTGGGTGGTGAGGTAGAGATTGACAAATCAGAAGTGCCAAATGATCCTGAAGCGACCATAAAAAAAGCGCAAACCATTAAAAGAGCAGCCTTAGCGCCTACCGATCCTTCAGCGAAAGATCGGGAAGTAGCTGCTGAAGCTTCACGTTTGGAGGCTAAAGCCCGGCAAGAACTTGCTGAACAGAAAAAGGTCGAGGTTAATTCTTATTCTCAATCAGGTGAAAAAGTCTATCATTCACCGCAGCCCGCCATTGTGGATGTTGTAATTTAATTTGTACCCCAAAATCAGACACTAATTAAAAACTGAAAACCCGATTCTGAACTATCTGGAACAGGTTACAAATTCTACATCCAGAATCGAGCATCCAGCATTATTTAAAATTAATTATCTGAACTCAAAGAATTCCTCAAATTACAGATTAAAAGCTTTGATCCAGCTCCGAAATCAGGATGCTGCGGTTTCCTTGTAGAGCAATCCAAATACCGCACCATATATTACCCAGCCAATCAGGGTTATCCCGCCCCAACACCAACTGAGAAAATATGGAAATTCTTTGATAACAAGCGTGTTGTAGAATTGAGCAAAAAATGCAACTAAACCCAGGAAAAATCCAAACATCATTCCACCTTTCAATCCTGCATCCCAGGAGCCACGGGTTTTAGCAAACAAGATTGCCCCCATAATGCCAACCATAATAGAAACCAGAAAAAACCAAAACATGCTTGGCATTTCTTGAGCAAAAACCGCATACTTTTGGTAAGTCGAGCCCATTATGAAACCATGTACGAGCCCGCTATAAATATTAACTACAATCCCTCCAACAGCACCAGCAATAACCGCTTTAATCCAATTCATAACTCCCTCCAATTTGGTTAGTGAACAGGTAGTAAGTTAGTGTACTTCTATTTTGATTTGAAAATGGTAGGTGAATTTACTTTAATATAACACGATTAATCCCGGTTGTCAAGTAAATTGTGTCGAATTTCGACTAACGCTTTCCGCCAATTTCCTTCCAAAATCACGTCATTTCAAGTATCTCTTCTAAATTCGAGGGAAAAACAATCGTAAACTTCGTTCCCTTTCCTACTTCACTTTCGACCAGGATTTCACCATGATGATCCTGCAAAATTTGATAGCAAATCGACAATCCTAAACCTGTGCCCACTCCAACTCCTTTGGTTGTAAATCCCGGATCAAATATCTTTTTTAGCTTTTCTTTCGGTATACCGATGCCGTTGTCCTCAAATTCGATGCGAACTTTGTGGTCCATTAGAGATGTGCTAATAGTAATTTCGCCTTTATCTTTTATGGCCTGCTTCGCGTTGATGAGCAAGTTTAGATAAACCTGGTTCAAGCGACCGGGGAAACAGGCAATGGGTGGGAGTTCGTTAAAAATCTTTGTGACCTTGATATTATGTTTTATTTCGTGATGGACTAAAGTTAAGGTATCTTCCAGCCCTTCCTGGATATCTACGGTTTTTAACTCAGCCTCATCAAGCCGGGCAAAACTCCGCAGGCGTTTAACAATATTGGTAACACGTTCGCTGCCGTTTTCAATCACTTTATTGGCGTCATCAATGATTTTTAGAGGAATGGAAATTCCGCGATTCTCATGGTACTCTTTTGGAAATTGCGTTTCAAGGGTTTGCTTTAATTTTTCAACCGCACGCTGCAAAGTATCGTGCATGCTGTGAACCGCCCCGATTGGAGTATTTATTTCATGCGCAATACCTGCGACTAACATACCCAGAGCAGCCATCTTTTCGGATTGTACCAATTTTCCCTGGGTTTCAAATAAATGACGGTTTGCTTCTGCCAGGTCATCTAAAAATTTCTTCTTTTCAGTAACGTCATGGGCAATTCCGATAAAGTTAATAACGCTGCCTTTATCATCTTTCAGTGGAGAAGCACTGGATGTATGCCATCGCCAACTTCCGTCCTTATGTTTTACCCGGTATTCAACACCACTTTGTTTTTCACCAGTTTCAATCACTTTACCTAAAAATTCCCTGCAAGCATCTAAGTCGTCCGGGTGCACAAAAAGTTCAAAAGATTTACCAAAAACTTCTGATACATCATGACCAAGTATATCTGTCCAATTTGGCGGGACATAGGCGAACTTTCCGTCGAGTGTTAAAGAATAGATAATATCATTGGCGTTTTCCACCAGATTTCGAAAACGCTCTTCGCTTTCTTGCAGCGCCTCCTCTGACTGTTTATGCTCAATATAGCCCCCGATCTGTTCAGCAGCGGTTTGCAGCAATCGAATATCCTCATCGCCCCAATCTCGTTTCTTTTTTAGATCATTAAAACCAATGAAGCCAAACCAGGTGGATTCAACATTGACTGGTAATGCTACAAGTGAAAGAATTCCTTGAGACACCAAAATTTTCAACTCACTCTGAGGGAATTTCTCTACAATACCTTTCACAGGTGTGCCTTTGGATAAAAGGTTTCGCCAGCGGGAAAATCCTTTCTTGTACGGATAATTTTGCAAAAAAGAATTATTACTTTCAGTTTTAACTTCGTTTGCACACACTTCATGAGTCTGGCGAAAACATAATTCATCATTTTCATCGTAGAAATTTTCAAATATGTGAGCCCGTCCAACATCCGCCGCTTTAAGCAGGTGTTTCATAGCTTCATCTAAGGCATCCTGATCATCTCTACCTTCGAGCAAAGTCCTGGTACATGCAGCTAAACCTTCTTCGTATCGCAATCTTGTAGCAATCTTTTCCTCTGCCAGTTTGCGTTCTGTAAAATCTTCACTCACCCCGCATATTCTATAAACCTCACCACTTATATTGCGTATTGGAAAAGCACGTTCTCTTATCCAGCGGATTGTACCATCAGGCCGCACAATTCGATATTCCACATCAAATTCCCCGGTGATTTGCTTTTCCATGCATTCCATGACCATCTCTTTGTCTTCTGGATGAATAGCCTCAAGCAATGATAATGCATTCTTGTAAACACGATCGCGGGGAAGGCCGGTTATCTCCTCAAACGCGGGGCTGATATAGAGAACCTGTTTTGATTTAAAATTCATTATCCAAAATATTTCATTGATGTTTTCGGTTAATTGACGAAATATTTCTTCGCTTTCCCGCAACGCCTCTTCGGCCTGTTTGCGTTTATTTATGTCATAAAGAGCTCCAATTAATACGGGTTCGCCACCAACTTCAGTGATTTCGATCGAAAAAATCATCCATACTCCTACTCCGTCTACTCTACGAATACGTACTTCATGATTTCGCAGAAAGCCGTCTCTCTTTATTTTGTCCAACACTATTTTTCGGTCATCAGGGTTGTAGTAGAAATCTGGTGTAAATTTACCTATCAACTCCTTTGTGGTTATTCCTAACAATTCTCCCATTTGCTCATTAGCATACAAAATGTGGCCATCTGAAATGCGACTAACAATAAATGGCAAAGGCGAGGCATCCACTATTGCGCGAAGCTGTTCATCAGCCCGTTTTATTTTGGTAATATCCGCATAAATCCAAACTCTACCCAGTTCATTATTATCTTTATCTAAAACCGGCACAGAAAATACGGTAACAATTCTGGCTGCTGGTTTAATGAGATTAAACGAGTGTTCAAACATTTTATCCAATTCAACGCTTTCATCAGAAATTACATCCGTGTTGGTCTGCAGTTTTCGAACGAACACATCAAATTTTTCATAATCCTCAAAACAATTCTTAATTTTTTTAAAAAATATTTGTATGGATTTGTTTATTATGTCATCAATCCCCAATCCAAAGTAGTCTATAATTTTTCTGTTCGCGGCAATGACCCGATTTTCTTTGTCAACCATGACAACCACACTCAGAGACGAATCCAAAATGGCTTCTAAGCGATTTGAGTTTTCAGACAGTTCCCGGAGGATTTGCTCCATTTCCGAATTTTTCTTCTCTAACTGCTCCTGAGCTGCAAGTAAATCAACATTGGCATAGGCCAATGAGTACGTGCTTTCCTCTAATTCTTTGGCTTTATCCTGGAGTTTTCGATTTGTATTTTTAAGAGATTTTGTTCTTTCGATAACTTTTTTGCCCAGTGATTGATACGCCCTGATATTATCAAGCGCCAGCCCAACAATATTCGCGAACATTTCAAATCTCGCGACATCCTGGGCATCCATTTCTCTTTCATGATGTTGCATGTTGCCAACGATAACGCCAATTGGTTTCTTGTGAACTTTTATTGGTGATATCACTACCGCCTTTGTGCGAATGATTTGTCCCGGCGCTCCGGGCCACCTTGAATCCTCATTCAAGTCCGGAATAAAGATGGTTTTGTTTTGTTCAAAACTTTCTCTAAAATGTGGAGGCATTTTAATTTTTTTTGTTCGAATACTATTGAGGAATTTTTCAATTACTTCGGGGGATTCTTTTTCCATACAATAAGAGCGGAGGATTAATTCGCCATCCTTTTCTATTAACAAGGTTGCACGGTCAAAATCCAAACTATGGGTCAGCGACTCCGGGACCTCTTCAAATAGCTCATCTTCATCGTAAATTAAAGTGAAGCGATTAGAAACGGCGTTGAGAGCGGCTAATTGGCGTGTTGTATAGGCCAGTTTTTGGGTACGTTCGTCGACTAACTTCTCAAGCTCTTCTGAATATTTTTGTAGTTCTTCCTTAAACTGCTTGCGTCTGGTGATATCCCTGGCAATACCATCCTGTCGGACAACTTCTCCGTTTTCAAAGATAACCTTTCTATTGACCTCAAAATCCCGGATCTCTCCTGTTTTGCTAACCATTCGAAACTCTAAAGTTTTAATGGAGGCGTCCCCACAACGCATCGTTTCCTGAAAACTTTCCCTGACTCGCTCCCGATCCTCAGAATAAATATAATTAAAAACCGACGTTTTAAGTATTTCTGTGGATTTATAACCCAATAATGACTCTGCAGCCGGATTTACACTCAGGAATTCAGCCTTAGAATCTAATGAATAAATAATGTCCGGCACATTCTCCATAAGCATGTGCAAACTGGATTCAGACTGACGCAGTTCTTTTTGGAGTTCAGTCTTTTCAATAGCTTTATGAATGGTGCTTTCAAGATTATTGATTTCAAGAGGTTTAAGCACAAAATCATAAGCGCCTTGCTGAAGGGCTTCTACCGCCTGATTAATAGTTCCATGCGCAGTCAGCATAATCACTGGCACTTCCCGGTCAATGAGTTTAACCTGTTTTAAGACCTCCAAACCATGCATCTCTGGCATATTCAAATCACACAGGATGACCTCGGTCCTGTTTTGCTGAACAATCTGTAATCCTTCTTTTCCAGATGCCGCAGCAGTGACTTCAAACCCCTTGGATTGCAAAGTCTGCATAAATGATGTACGCTGACTTTCATCGTCTTCGATATACAATATTTTTATTTTATTCATAAATAAATATTAAAGTTTTTGAAACTTAAAATCAAGAAAAAAGGTTTACATCTCATTACCACTTCAAATTTTATTTACGGTTTTCCAATTATGTATATGAGGAAATAAGGAAATTGGCTACAAAGTGATTTACTAATACCTTATAACCATAATCCCAATATCCTCGACCCAACTTGTTTCGCAGGTTCAACTGGGTACGAATATATGGGATAACGCACACTTACTTTAGATTTACTTTTTTATTAAGATGCCTGTTGCATAATAGCCAAATAATATATATATTTAACAACGACATTTTTAGCAAACCTTACTGAGCCTATGGCCAATTTAGACAAATATCCTACACTCTCCAGAATCATCTTCAGCCTGCTTGTCGTCTACCTGTTTGGTGTTGGGATAATTAATTTTTATCGCTATATGAGCTCAACGACAGTTGAGAATATGTTTGGCTCTTCTCCTTCAAATTTATACATTACAAAGAGTTTCCCGTCACTACATTCAAATCAACAGGGCAGTCAGATGTCAGACGTCCTTTCTACACCGGACTCTATCCTGGTTGGTGATTTATTAATTGCTGTTAACGATAATAAGCTTACTAAAATACAAATAACTGATCAATTTTTCAACACAATCCCGAATGATTCTGCATTAAATTTTCAGATTTTTCGCTCATCCGAAGACAAATATTTTAACTATACATTACAACGTTCGGCTTTACCCGACAGCTTTTTTCGATTTCTGTCAACCACTGTTTATATCTCAGAAGTCACAAAGGGGGGTGCATCAGACCTCGCTGGCATTAAAGCAGGTGATTACATCTTTCAAATAAACGGCCAGACTTTTGACAATTCATTTGAGGCAGGTAGAATTCTCCGCCGCGCCAAGAGCGGTCAAATTATTACTTATGACATAATAAGAAAGAATGAAACACTAAACATTCCTGTGACTTTAGCCAGCTATGGCATCAGTCTTTCAATTCTTTCCCTGTTTCTATCAAGTTTAGTTTTTTGGGGGACGGGAGCGTTTATCCTGATAAATCGTCCGCATATCCAGGCAGCTCGACTGGTTGGTTTATCTTTATTGACAGTCGGATTCTTTTTGATGGTCATTATAAACCAACATGATTTTGAATTTGATTTATTTGCCAAAATCCGTACGCTTACCTGGGGTGCATGTTTTGTATTCGGCATTGTTTTTTTTGCGCACAGCAAGATATATTTTCCACAGGTCCGGCCTGAAATTCTGAACAAGCGTTGGCTCACTAAAGTACCTTACATATTAGCTTTCATTGTATTTATAATATTTTCTCTTTTTGTTTTAGCTTTCATCAACAATACCCGCATCCTTTATATCAGTTTTGTGACCATTCTTGCTTCAATGTTTGTTTATATTGCAGTGATTCAGTTAATTTATCGCAAACAACGCAGCATGGAATATAAAAAGTTGAATCGGGTAATTTTTTGGACTGCAATATTAGCCGGACTTAGTATCGTTACTCTAACTTATGTACTAAATACAACCGGCAATCAAGGACAATTTGGATTCATTGGATTGCCACTGATTTTCATTCCATTGTCATATTTATACACAATTGGTCGTTACCAATTGCTTGAAATGAAATTATACATTCGTCGCAATATTCAGTATATAATAGTTACATCGATATGGGTATCTGCTTTGGTGGTACTTTTGCTAAAAGTCCTTGTCGCTCTTCCGGATTTTGGGTTTGTAATACCAAATATACGCTTCACCGGTACTTCGATTGTGATTCTGGATGAACCACCTCAACCTGAATTATATGCTTATTTAGAAAAGATTATTTTAATGTTTTTTTCTTTAGGCCTGACCTTTGTTTTCTGGAAAATTGGCCAAACTGGCAGGCAATTCATTGATCGCAAATTCTACCGTTCCCATGAAGGTTATAGCCGCGCTGCCAGTGAATTGGCAGAAGTCATGGCCACTAAACTGGATATGATGGAGCTTTCACGCGGGATTGCCCAGAAAATAGCCAGGTTAATGCAGCTAAAACGTGCCGGAGTCCTGATTTTTCGGGATCAAAAAGAATGTTGTTGCCATGAAGCATACGGTTTTGACAGCGCTAAATGGGATGCATTTTGTTTGAAATCAGATCAACTCTTAATTAATGCTATTCAAAAATTTCGAAGTGAATCCAGATTCAGCACAGAATATCTACCTGAAGGATTAAAGGAAACATTTGTAAAATACGGCCTTCGTCATATTATTCCCATCCGGTTTAAAAATAAATTGAGCGGTACTCTGGTCATAGGAGAAAAACTTTCTGAAATGCCTTTACTCCTGGAAGATTTAACTTTTCTTGCCGCCGTGGCAAAACAAACATCGGTCGCGATTGAAAACTCATTTTTGCATGCAGAACTTGCCGAACAAGAACGCATGAAGCATGAGCTGGAAATTGCTCGTCGAATTCAGATGGCTTCACTACCGCAAAAAACACCAAAAATTTCTGGTCTGGATATCGCGGGAATTTGTATTCCAGCCATGGAAGTCGGGGGAGATTATTTTGACTATTTGAACGGGATTACACATGATATCACAGTTATCGTTGGCGATGTAAGCGGGAAAGGCACTTCTGCCGCGCTTTATATGTCGAAAATTCAGGGTATAATTCGTTCATTGCATGAATTCAAACTCACACCCCGCGAACTGTTCATTCGGGCTAATCAACTCTTGTGTAAGGATATGGAAAAGAATTCTTTTGTTACAGCCATCGGGGCGGCAATTGATACTAATAAGAAATGTTTAATTCTGGCAAGAGCGGGCCATTTACCGCTCTATTATTTTCATGCTCAGTCCAAAAAAGTCAAATTAATTACACCAAAAGGTATCGGTTTAGGTTTGGATGAAGCAGAAGTTTTTACAACTGAAATGGAAGAAATAATAATCCGATACCATGTTGATGATGTATTTCTGTTCGTCACAGACGGCGTCACAGAGGCCAGAACCATAAAAGGCAATGAATTTGGTGAAGATAATCTGGTCAAAACATTAGCACTGCATTCTTCGTTAAGTGCGGACAAAATTCGAGATCAAGTAATCTCGGAAGTTAAGCGCTTTGCAGCGAATTCGTTGCAGCACGATGATCAAACCGTGGTGGTAGTAAAAGCTCGCTAAAGAACAGACCGCTGATTTTTCTGCTTTATAATCCTGGCAAATAAAACAAAGATTTAACTCTCAACAGAATTGAGCTTCAAATTAGAGTGATTCTTAAGCATGATTTTGTATCTGACTAAAAAGTATGTTACAATATCACTCACGCTTGCAGGGATCTTAATTGTATTTTTTTCTATAGGCGGCGTGAAAGAAGTCTATATTAAATCTTTCATCTGGTCAGGAATTGTGTCAGTTTATATCATCAATCGGTTCTTCGAATGGCGTAACATTTGGGTGCTTTATTACAACTTGGGACTTCCTAAATATGTTCTTTTAGGTTTAAATTTTCTCATTTTTGAAGTTACATTAATTACTGCATTTATCCTAATTTCAAGGTTGCGATTTTGATATTTGATTCTATTGTTTATGAATTAAATGGCAAGCATATCTTAAGCGGTGTTTCTGTCAAAGTGGATCCTGGAAAAATCTCTGGATTATTTGGCCCGAATGGAAGCGGCAAATCAACATTAATTAGAATTGGCGCGGGTTTAATTTCTCAAACATCGGGGACAATTAGTATTGATGGCCAGTTATTTCGTCACAAACGTATGCGGCAAAGATATAAGAAAATATCTTACTTATCAGAAAACACCTTCTTGCCTGATGACATAGAAGCAAGTCGTTTAATTAATACGTTACCTGTGACCGGCAGTGATTTGTTAATAAAGGAATTCCCTGCGAACTTAATAAATCAAAAAGTTGGTACGCTTTCAAGTGGCGAGCGTCGCTATCTGGAGTTATTGTTGATAATTTCTTTAGACAGACCATTTATCTTGCTTGATGATCCTTTTACCGGGATAGAACCTATTACAACAGAAAAAATGATTGATCTGATTTTAGAACAACGTCAAAAAGGCAAGGGGGTTTTGCTGACAGATCACTACTATCGATACAGTGTTCAAATTGCGGACACAGCTTATTTTTTCAAAAACGGTGAGTGTGATATGATCGATTCTTCCGCAGGTCTTGAGAACGAATTACAAAATTCAGGCTATTTGAGAGGAAAGAACTAGTTGAACCAGTAGCTGAAGCGTTGAAGCACGCATCTCAATCGGTGATGTTGGTCGGACATCTCCCCTTCTTGAACTGACTTGCCAGTTGTCTTCTTGTAAACGATCCCGAGCAAACCGTTGTTCGATTTCGCCAGGGCGGTTTGGTTACCCTTGTTGAGCAATCGAGGCTTTGGAGTTTGGCTTTACTTGTAACTCCCGATGTTATTCCATAAAACTTTTTGATGGTAAAGATAATACTCAATAATATTTTATTGCCTAAAGTTATAGGCGGTTCTCCAGGATTTCTGCTATATCATCTTCCATGCTCACTCCGGGATTTTCCGTGATACGCCCGAATTCTGTTCCGTTTTCTATAAAAATAAAAGTTGGTACCCGCTTGATAGCATAAGTTTTTGTCATTCCAAGTTCATCACTCTTTGTCCGATCGAGTCCCCAATATTCTGCAGTAAAATGTTGATTTTGAGCTGATTCCAGTAGTTTAATAAATGCAGGCACATTCCTTTTACTGTCACCACACCAGGTACCCAGGAAAACGATCACATGGACATCCTGATCATAATTTTTAATAACCGAAACAGCGTCTGGCTCTGGCTGATAGGTCTCCTTTTTGGATTTGAATATGGGGAGTTCATTCATAAGGTTCGCAATCTCGATTTTCCCCAAAAGCATTCCCTGGTTGTTTTTTGAAACAACATTGCTTTTCACGGGTTTAGGAACACTTACCTCTTGAGATGTATTGCTTGCATCCGTTTTTTGAGTAATTCGGTTGTGTGAACAACTCCCGCAAAATAAAACAATACTCAGCAGAAGAATTAGCTTTTTAACTTTCATGTTTGGTACCTTTCCTTTTTTTGTATAATAAAGATTTTAATTTGACATGTCAATTACTTTTTAACATTTTTAGCAATTACTCAACCTGCTCCGTCATCCTCAGAAAACAACTTGAAACATGCTACCGTCAGGATCTCTTTATTGTAAAGATACAATCAGTAAAAATATCTCTTTTCCTGGAATGAAAATAATTCTTTCAAAGTAGCATGCTGAATAGTTACCGTATTTTACTTGTGAAAACCAACAGATAAATATATTCAACGGAAATGAAAGTATCGGTCGGAGTTATATTTTTTTTGACTTGAATAAAAATATTAGACGCTTTCTTTAACAGGCAAATTACAGTTTTACTTATCCGTTACAGCTATTTATCTGTCAATTCAAATATAAATTTGTGAATATTATGGTATTTTCTTCCCATAGCCACTTGAATCTCTCCAACTGTTTTGGCATAGACTATTGACCACACGGTATTGGACTGAGAAACATTCTTCAAAAGAGTCATTGCTTCATCTTGAGAGACGTAACCTTCCGCTTGATTAAGCGTTTCGTAAACCCGGTTGTATCGCCAGCATGCAGCTCTCTCACTTTCGGGGGAAGTCTCGGAAATGACAAAATTAGTAGCAACCTGCCATGGTTGAGAATTTCGTATAATATTTATCTTTTTATCGATGTATTCAACAATCGCTGAATTTTTAGAGGAATCCGCAATCAGATAATGCAACGGAGGTCCCCCTCCAAAATCTATGTTATATTTTCGCAATAATGAAATAGCTTCGTCGACGTTTGTCGCGTAATCCAGCATTAATCGAATCGCCTGCAAGCTATTAATAGTTACTTTGTTGGGATCATTGTCGCCTTCCGCCTGTGGTACAGCCATCATTCCGATTATAAGACCGTGCTCATTCATGCCATCAAAAGGAAGGTAAGGCGCTTCCAGTAACCGGCTCCGGTCACCTTGGATGGCATCTTCGGTGTCGAATCCTAAATAGGAGATGTCTACCATAGAAACCGAGGCGTATCCGTCAGGAGGATTTGTATGTAAGATAAGAGCAGGATGATAATACCAATCAAAGTTTCGACCAAAAATCGAGCCGCCTTCATCAGTTAATGCCGAAAAACAAGTGCAGGCCCACTGGTTTTCACTTTTTTTCATTTTAAATTGTGGTTGGTTGTCGGAGTGTACACTTGCTTGAAGGAATTTTTTAAAATCATAGTCACCAAAATAGCGCATCACATAGAGCGGATAGTCGTCAACCTTTCTTAAGGTTTCCAGGGTTCGTGATTGGTCAGTTGAATAGTCTGTTGGCCTGTTACTGCAGGGAGTTGAGCCAAGAAACATGCACAATAAAATGAACGAGGTAATAATTTTTGTTTTGTTCAATTCCTCTTCTTCATTTGTTATTTTCAACTCTATTCAAAACTAATTCAAAAACTCTAAAACGACATCAATAATGACATCCCCAAAGAACCAGGATGCACCTTCCTTGGCCCCACTGGGCTTCCTTCTCTCCGTAGAAGTATATTGTCCTGTGATTTTGAGAATTTGTTCTTTATTAAGAAATACGCCGGCACACTTAGCGCAATGTGCAATTTTAAATTCGTCGTCGGTTCCATATTCGATTGATTTTATTTGGCAACGTGGACAGATGAGCTTTGAGCAATCCTTTTGGGGCTCCAATTGTGCGAGAATCTGGGGCACCGTTTCCTGTTTTTTGCCTGATATTACACAGTACGATTCGAGTTCGCCGGCGTCAAACCAGATTCCGCAGCATTTCTCTCATTCATCGATCGTGATGCCTGAGTGGCGTTTCCCAATGAGTTGATTCATGCACTCCGGACACTTCATAGACTCAGAGCCGTTTGTCGTGGATTGCAGCTTTCAATAGCACTCTGTGCAGATAGAAGGTGTTGAAAGATAGTCTTTCGAAGAATAATCCTTCCCACATTGTTCACACTTCATCATGAATCCTCATTTTGCAAGATTAAAACATACTACCTTAGGCTCGGTCATTTCCTGAAGAGCGAATTTTATCCCTTCCCGGCCCAATCCGCTTTTTTTTACACCGCCAAACGGCATCAGGTCTACTCGGTAGTCGGTGGAGTCATTTACCATTATACCGCCCACATCCATGTTTTTGATAGCGTAAAATGCATTATTAATGTTTTTAGTGAAAATAGCTCCATGCAAGCCATAATCTACCGCGTTCGATTTTTGCACTGCCTTCTCCAGAGAATCTATTGAATAAAGGCAAACAACCGGACCGAAAATTTCCTGACAGTCTAATTTCACATGTGCAGGAACATTTTCTAAAACTGTTGGCGGTATCAATGTGCCTTTGCGAATGCCGCCTGCCAGCAGCCTTGCCCCTTTGGAAACAGCATCCTCAACCCATTCTATCACACGAATAGCTTCTGATTCAGTGATCATTGGCCCCATATCCGTATCTTCATTCAGTTGATAACCTGTTTTATAGCAATTTGATTTTGCAATGAATGCGTTTCGAAAATCTTCGTAGACACCCTTATGGATGAAAATCCTTTGCACTCCGATGCAATTCTGACCAACAGCCCAGAATGCTCCCGAAACACATGAATCCACAGCCAATTCCAAATCACAGTCTGGCAATACAATAACAGGAGAATTGGAGCCAAGCTCCATACCAAGCTTTTTCAGTCCCGCCATTTTAGTAATTCTTACACCCACTTCTACTCCACCAGTAAACGAAATCATCCGAATTCGGGGATCGGAAACAAGGCTGTCGCCAATTTCGTTGCCATAGCCGGTTACAATCGAAAGCACCTTTCCTGGCAGGCCAGCCTCCAGAAGAATTTGGCCGAGCTTGAGCGCAGATAATGGTGTAACAGTGGCTGGTTTTAATACCACGGAATTTCCGCTCGCAATAGCCGGGCCTAATTTATGCGCCACAAGATTTAATGGATCATTAAAAGGAGTAATTGCGCCAATTATTCCGATTGGGAATCGATAATAATAACCGACTCGATTTTCTGAACCTTCTGCACTATCAAATGGAATGGTTTCGCCGTTTATCCGGCGGGCTTCTTCGGCTGAGATCGTAATTGTATTGATCGCTCTTCCGACCTCCTTTCTTGCTTCCCGAATGGTTTTTGAGCCTTCTGTGGCAATAGTTAGTGCAAGAGTTTCAAACTGTTCGCTCATTATTTTAGCTGCATTGTGTAGAATCGTTATCCTTTGATGAGCCGGCAAATTACGATTTATCGCATAGCCAGCTTCAGCCGCAGTGATTGCCTGGTCAATATCATCGGCCGTACCTCTTGGCACAGTATCTATAACACTGCTGTCATACGGGTTTACAACTTCAATCTTCTGATCTTTATCTAACCAATTACCACCAATTATCATTTTCATGGCTATTTCTCCATATAATATCGGAAGCTATCAATCTATAAATTAAAGAAAATGGTAGTTACTTTTTTGTTAAAGTTGAGTATAGGTTGGTCATTTCAAATCTTTCGCACATCGAAAACCTACATTGATATCCAGCCAGTTTGCGGGTAAAGCATTTCTGAAATAAACTCTATTGCAAAACGGACCAGAGTGCCAGCCACCGCCGCGAATTACCCGAAATTTACCGCTTTTGGGACCTGCAGGATTTTTTAAAGGGCTGTTTCTATAATAGTCTTTTTCGTAATAATCAGCTGTCCATTCAACAACATTTCCGGACATATCATATAAACCAAATCCATTGGCGGAAAAACTGCCTACGGACATAGCGCCTCGACTATTCCCCTCAAATGTAAAATTGCAAATTGTGGTGTCAATTTCAGCGCCACCAGGATAATCGTTCCCGACCAGATCTCCGCGGGCTGCATATTCCCACTCGGCTTCAGTCGGCAACCTTTTACCCGCCCATTCTGCGTAAGCCTTGGCATCGTCCCAGCTAATTCCCACAACCGGATGGTCAGGAAAATCAGGACCACTGTGAAAATTATCCATGCCCCAGAACTCCGGGAGCTTTCGTTCAGTTTTTTGGCAGAATTCTAAATATTGGGCATTAGTCGTCTCTTGTTTATCCAGGTAAAAAGAATCAATCTGTACGGTGTGAGCCGGACTGTGATCGTACTCTCCATCTGCGCCCATAATGAATTCGCCGCCAGGGATTAATATCAACTCACCCTGATGCATGATATTATTTTGTGGCCTTTGCTGTGTTTGTGCATCCAAACGTGAGATTGTTAAAATAAGAAATACAATCAGAAGAACTAACAACTGCTTTCTCAATGCCATGGCTTTCTCCCTGATTAGGCGAATTAATCCAAATTGTACTAAATCACACACGGATTCACTTTTGTAAATTTCCTCGCGATTTTTTAATCAGAATAATTATAGTTAAGTTATCATATTAATCTACCCGGCCAATCCCAGATAACTTTTTCATTTTTTCGATTTTGAAGATAATCTTCAAAATTATGCTCATCTGACCACACAATTTTCACGCCGTTTTGATTATACACATCACAATAAGCACAGGAGGAAACAGGTATCTCTAAATGATAGTAAAATTCAGATTTCCACTCATGTCTATATATTACCGAGCCGGCATAATAAACCTCATTTTGAATATCTGCTATGAGCTCATTTAACCATTCAGGTTTCTCAGAAGTCATAACATTCGAATCATGATCGCATCCAATCAGAAAAAGTGAAAATAGAATCACAAAAATAATAAAGTTTTGTTTTTTCATAATTACACCTAATATATGAAAAATTAATCCTGTGTATTTTCTACTTTGCCATTCGTTGGTGCAGGCCGGCCGAGATGGTTTTCAAACCAGGTCATTATTCGTTGTGACACATCCATTAGAAACTTCGGTTCGCGTGGCCCGTGCGGGGTTCTCGGATAGACGATCATTTCTGTGGGCACACCCCGTCGTGAGAGCGCCACGTAAAATTCCTGGCCCTGGGTAAACGGCACACGCAGATCTCTTGCTCCGTGAATCACCTGAGTTGGCGTGGTAACATTTTTGATGCGGTAAATGGCCGAGTGCTTCTCATAAGTTTCGTAATCTTCCCAGATCTCGCTACCCATGTGCGCAACCAGGTAATTTGAAATATCAGTGGTGGAAGTCATACTAACAAGATTGGGTAATCCCGCCCCCATGCTGGCTGCTTTAAAGCGGTTGGTTTTGGTGACCATGAATGAAGTCATATAGCCGCCGTAGCTCCAGCCCATCAGGCACAGGCTGTCTTCATGCGCGACGCCCATTTCAATCGCTTTATCAACACCAGTCATCAAATCATTATAGTCGCCGAAGCCCCAATCTTTGAAATTGGCATAACGGAAATCCTTGCCGTAACCAGTGCTGCCGCGGGGATTGGGTCGCAGGATTGCATAGCCGTTTTGTGCAAAATACTGGAGCATGTAAATACTCGGGTTACCGGTGAAGTTTTGGCTGAAGACGCCAGCCGGCCCGCCATGAACATTTAAAATCAACGGATAAGTGCGTCCTTTTTCATAATTTACAGGGTAGGTCAGTAGCCCTTCGATTTCCAGTCCATCGGTGGATTTCCAGGAGATGACTTCGGTCCGGCCGATGGCTGGTTTAGGCACATCCTGATTCACTTCAGTCAGTTTCGACAACTTAAAGTTTTTTACAGGTGAGTTATATACTTCAACTGGTGTATCCAGGTTTTGATAAGTGAATGTCATGCGGTCTGTGTTCTTATTAAAAGATACTGAGCTAATATTTCCATCGCCTTTGGTAACCTGGACAGGCGCTTTACCATCTACTGGAACTGCCAAAACATGCCTTGATGTGTGCAGTGGTTCGGTGATATAAATATTCTTACTGTCAGTGGCCCATGCAATTATGCGAGCATTGCGGTCAGGCGTCTCACCCAGTTTTTTGGGCTCGCTACCTTTGGCAGAAACCATATAGACATCTTGCAAACCAATCTCTTGCGGTGCGCCGCCATGGGAAGTAAAAGCAACCCACTTACCGTCGGGCGAGTAGTTGGGAGAACGCTCAACTCCAGGCCAATTTACCAATGAGGCGACTGTGCCGCTGTCGGCTGGAACGGTTGAAATGTCAACTTCGCTAAATCCTGTGTTGATTCTTGGATCAGCCTGATGGGAAAAGACAATCGTTTTGCCGTCAGGCGACCAATCAAAGCTGGTTACGTGAAAATTGCCTGTGGTCAGGCGTTGGGTTTCATGCTCACCATCTTCGTTTTTAGCGAGCGTTATGGTGTATAAATGATTATTCTTGAAATTCTTATCAACCAGGATCACATCCCGTTTTTCTTTTTTATCCTTCTCCTCTTCCTCGGTTTCCGGATCTTTCATGGTATAAGCAATGAATGTTCCATCTGGAGACCATTGGTACGAGGCAACGCCGTTTTTAGCATTTGTTAGCTGCTCGGCTTCACCGCCCATAACCCGCATCATCCAAATCTGATTTTTCTTAGCACGGGACGTGGTGAAAGTAAGGCACTTTTCGTCTGGTGAAAATGCTGGATTAGAAGCTGATTTCTCGCCCTGGGTGTACTGGAAGTTCATTTTCCCATCCGCTGAAACAATCCAGATATGACTCAGATACTCCGATTTTTCGCCCTTCATGACTGGCTCTCTAACCACGTAAGCGATCAAATTGCCATCAGGAGATATTGCTGTGCTTCGAATGGATTTGTATTGCATGCTGAGATCGGGTGTCCAGCGATCTGCTTCTTTTTCTTGAGCGAGTCCAGAATCAATCGTCATGCTCTGAAGAATGAATGGAATAATTAAAACGACACACAGGTAGTGAAGAGATTTTTTCATAGTGACCTCCTTAGGAAAGTAATTTACATAAATATTTAGAACAATTAGAATCCGGCTATCCATTGAGCTCAATTTCTGTCATTTCGAACCTAAGTGAGAAATCTTGTCTGGACTAGTAGGAATTGAGCTTGAACAAATCAAGATTCCTCCTTTCGGTCGGAATGACACTTAAAGGGATTTTGCTGAGTTAAGTAGATACTCGTACAATTGAAATCCATTTAAGAGGTAGGACCTCAGTCTTCCTTCCGCTATTGCAAAACCAAAAGTTTCTTTATAGCAATAAAACTCCCAGCTTGCAAACGATAAAAGTAAATTCCACTTGAAAAGCTGCTCGCATCCCATTCTATATTATAAGTTCCAGCAGGTAAATTGTCATTGACTAATGATGCCACCTCCTCACCTAACAGGTTAAAAATCTTAAGTGAAACATGGCCGCTTCGAGTAATAGCAAACGGTATGGTTGTTTTTGGATTAAATGGATTTGGGTAGTTCTGACCCAAAACGTAGTCCTCAGGCAGATACGCGTCCGGGTCATTTGTGACGAAAACTGTAAGATCTTTCCAACTCGCCACAGTATCATGTTGCGTGTAAGTGCTATCGGGAACAACCATGCTGCGATTATCGATTTCTTCTCCTTGAGCTCCCTTTTCAACGGTCTCCCAGCTTCCCCGGGTATATTTATATAAAATAGATTCACCGGTATTAAAAGTTAGTGTAATTTGATGTTGATTATCGCTAATCCTCGTCAGTACAAGGTCGTGGTTGTTACCATCCGTTCCTGTCTGTGCAGGGCCTGGCTCCCAAAAGTTGAATGTGCCGGCAATGTAGATTACCTCATTAGATGGAGTAGAATCAGGCAGTCTGACATCAAAAGTCACGTCGGCTGTGGTTGAGGTTCCTGTTGCAATGAAATCCTGGTTGGTTATGTCACTCGTTACATTTGTAGTTAATGAAGTCGGTTCAAATGTAAATCCATCCTTTGCAGGTGTAATCATATGCGTTCCAGAATCTACGCCTGACATTGAGTAAAAACCGTCAGAATTAGTCGTTACCGAACCTTCTCCACTGATAGCAATATTTACTCCCTCAACTCCGACGGCACTGTTATCTCTGACAAAACCAGAAACTGTAAATGTACCAGTTATAATGGTTGGATCAATTTCCAAAACTACCGTACCTTTGGGATTTATTTCAATCTGTGGATTCCATTTCGTGAAACCGCCGTCATTGTCTAACAGGACAATTCCTGCAACTTCTCTAGTCAATAAGTTATTAACAGAATGCACCCCCGGCTGCAGTTCTGATTCACTCAGGGTAAATTCAGGCGTGTTGATAGCATTGTTCTGGAAATTGTGCACTACTATTGTGACTTCATTTGCTGTACGCCTTGCATAGGCATACAATTCAGCGATATTCGTACTAAGAGTAAGGTAGTCTCCCAGTCGCAAAGATTCATTTGCGTTTCTCAGGGAAATGAGTTTTCGATACCAGTGCCAGAGCGAATTTGCTTCATCCTGCATATCAGAAACATTATAAGAATCATAGTTGGCGTTTACAGGATACCATGGATTGCCGGTTGTAAAACCTGCATGTAAATCATCCGACCATTGCATGGGTGTTCTTATGTTTTCGTCCGGCTTTGATCCTGTCATACCAATTTCTTCACCATAATAAATAAATGGAATTCCTGGCAGCGTAAGATATACTGCTGCAGCAAGTTTCATCGCCTGCATGTCCTGCGATAATTGTCCGAACACTCGATTCTGGTCGTGATTGGCAAGGAATGGCGCGTATTGCAGATAAGGATAACTACTGATAACCGTCTGCATTTGGTTGCTGATTCGATAGGGCTGGCTAAACTTCACTGCATCCAGGATATTGTCCGACAACTGAAACTCGAAACAAAAGTCAACCTTCGTACCATCCGAGTATAATGCTACCTGATCCGTACTGGACCAGACCTCTCCAACTGTCAGGGCATTTGGATTTACGTTTTTATAAAACTGGCGGAATTCTTTCAAGAAATCGAATGTCGCAGGTACATTTTCCATTATGGGACCGTTTTCGAACAGGTGCTTAATTGCATCTAATCTGAAGCCATCAACCTTCATGGTGTCCAGCCAGAATTTTGTAATATCAAACATATCAGTTTTGACCTGCTCATTGGCATAATTTAGATCGGGCATACCGCTCCAGAACATTCCGAAGTAATATGCGCCGTTCCTGAAATGCCAGACCTGCTGTCCCCACGGTCCCCGGTAGCCTGGATTTACTGGTTGCCAAATGTACCAATCCCGGTATTGTGAATTTGTATCTGAAGCAGAGTCTATAAACCAGGGATGCTGGCTGGAGGTATGGTTCATGACCAGATCTATGATCACTTTTATTCCCCGGGCATTAGCACTGTCGACCAGCGCTTTAAAATCAGCCAATGTACCATAGTCCTGCTCAATATTTCGGTAATCAATAACATCATAGCCGTGGTAACTGGGCGATTGAGTCACCGGCATCAGCCAGATACCAGTGATACCCAAATCCGATGTTGTAGTTGAATCGCCGTCATTTAAATAATCAAGCTTCTGAATCAGACCCTGAATATCACCATTGCCATCGCCATTGCTGTCGTAATAACTTCTGACAAATATTTCGTAGAACACTGTATTATTCCACCAGTGGGTACTATCCTGGGCGTCAGATAAATCTGGAAAGACAAAGGTCAGGATCGTGGAAAGGAATAATAACTGTTTAAGTATAGTTGATTTTTTCATATTGTTTTTCATGCTATTTTCTTCAACTCTTCTATTATGGATACAAAAATAAAAAGAAAAGAGTAAACTGGTCACTTAAATGGTTTTAAGTAGTATCCTGAGCTTTTCTAACCGCATCACTTTTTTTCTACCGGCAGATACA
Organism: uncultured Cytophagia bacterium; assembly: GCA_964539665.1. GTDB lineage: Bacteria > Zhuqueibacterota > Zhuqueibacteria > Oceanimicrobiales > Oceanimicrobiaceae > CAZIKB01. The sequence goes on along the minus strand of CAZIKB010000043.1, from coordinate 20,534 downwards.
AAGTAAAAGTGGTCCCCTTACCTACTGTACTGTCAACTTCAATTCTACCCCTGTGCTCTTCGATTATTTTATATAAAATAGAAAGACCCAAACCCGTACCCACACCCACTCCTTTAGTTGTAAATCCCGGGTCAAAAATTTTGTTGATATCTTTTCGCGGGATACCTGCCCCCGTATCAGTGAATTGTATAATTATCTGGTTACCCTTAAAGTCAGTTTTAATGGTAATATGCCCTTTCCCTTCAATGGCCTGACAGGCATTGACCAGAATATTCATGAAAACCTGATTTATCTGGTTGGCGTAACATTGAAGTGCTGGAATCTTGCCATATTTCAGGTTAAATTTAATCCGATTGCCGCTAAGATGTCCGATTAAGGAAATTGTACTATTAATACCCTCATGCAAATCTACTGTTTTGTGCTCTTCTTCGTCAAGACGGGCAAAATTGCGAAGGGTTTTAACTATATGGGTTATCCGTTCACAAGCAATTTTACTTACTTTTGACAGATCCTCAAGAACATCCACCGTCTTTATTATTTCAGCAGGTGAATCATTGGGTAACTTTTCAAAATATTTACTCAGCTTTTCAAAACCACGTACAAACATGTCGGTATTGCTTTGAATCGAGCCCATGGGTGTGTTTATTTCATGAGCCACTCCGGCCACCAGCATTCCCAACGAGGCCATTTTTTCAGAGCGTATGAGCTGTAACTGGGTATCTTTGAGCTCCTGATAAGCTTTGTTTAATTTCTGATGTTTTTGCTCTAACTGATGGGTGCGCTGTGCTACCAGATTTTCAAGGTTTTCATTTAAGTTTTCAATTTCGCGATAACTTTTTGCATTTTCAATAGCTATACCCGCCAGATTTGCAAAGGCTTCGAGGAATGTTAAATCTTCCTGCTTAAAAAAATCTTTGGCATTGGTGGTATCAAGATAAATGGCTCCAATGAGTTGATTTCTGGCACGAAGTGGCACGCAAATGACTGATTTAATTTTGTATCGCACCAGACTTGATTGAGTGTTCTCTTCGTTTGTTTCTGGTACTTTTTGCAATAAAACAGGCTTGCCTTCACTTTCTACTTTCTTGATAATTGAGCGACTTAAGGCTACTACATCCCGTATCGTCCGCTTATCCATGAGACGCGCGACCTGAACGCTTAATTCATCCGACTGCTTTTCACGGAAAAGGATCAGTCCTTTTTCAGCATGTAATAATTCAATCGCTAAATCCATAATCTCGTCCAGGAGCTTTTTGAAATTTAGTTGTGAATTTATTTTTCTGCTAACTTCGTAAAGGGTAACCAGTTGTGCGAAGGTAATGTTTGATGTTTTTTTCATTGGATAAAAATTTTGCTTTTTTTATAATTCATTTGAGTCCTACCCGGGCAATTTATTCTGTAAGAAATTTTTTAACTCTTAAGAATCGCTCGGTTGATGTAAGGCAATCGTCTCGATTGCGACGGTGTTTCTCTCCAATAAAACAACTGGAGGCTATTATTTAACAAAGTATCAATTTAGATTTTTCAGATCAAGATATTTATTTTAGTTTAGATTATCAAAGAACCTGTAGTTAAATAAAAATCAGGAAAACAACAGGTAACTAATTCTACTTAAAAGACCTGTTGAAAAACTTGACCTTCAATATAAAAGAATGACAATAGTTGGTTTTGTATTACATTTCCGTGAAAATTCCGTGTATTCCGTGGTATAAAATTTAAACGATCTCTGAACTCTGAAAATTCGATTATCGGTTTTCTGTTTTCGAAATGCTAAGCTTCATGGGTAATTTATACCTGCGAATTCCATCAAACTGATAAAGTGCATTGGCAACAGCACCAGCAGTGGGTACCAAGCCAATTTCACCGACTCCTTTAACGCCATGAGGACCAAGCGGATCCGGCACTTCTACCCCAATCACTTCGATCTCCGGAGTTTCATTGGCTCGCAAAACACCGCATTTACGCAATCTGGTACTTTTTGGTTTACCTTCGATTTGAATAAATTCTTCTGTTAAAGCATAACCCAGGCCCATGTGAATCGAACCCTCAATTTGCCCTTCAAACAATGCCGGATTGATGATTTTGCCGGCATCATGGGCAGCGTAAACTTTTTCAACCTTTCCGGAATCATTTAGTACAACCACCTGGGCAGCGTAACTGTACGAGTAATGCGTGATCACTTCCTCGACTTTTGCACCAGGTTTGGTGGTCCAATCGCAAATCCATTCACCTTCATATTCCCTGCCTGCCAATTCACCCAGCTTGCTGTTTTTTAAATCCTGTTTCAATTTCTTGCTGGCATCGATTATGGTATGTCCAACCAGTGATGTTGCCCGCGAAGCCGTGGTCATACCACAGACGGCGCCATCGGTGGTTTCAACCCGCACTTCAATCATTTCAGGATCAATATCAATTTCTTCACAGAGCATCTGCACGGCCATAGTATGCACTCCCTGTCCCATTTCTGTCCAGCCATGTTGTATTACCACTTTAGTCGGAGATTCAATGACGATTTTCACTTTCCCTTTATCTGGCATGCCATTGCCAATGCCGGTATTTTTGATGCCGCAGGCTATTCCAGCGCATTTCGCATTCTGAAATGGTTTTTTCACAGCTAAGAGCGTTTCTCTGATACCCGCTGCATGTTTTATCACCTGGCCTGTGGTAGTTTTATCTCCTACTTTCAGTGCATTGTCGAAGCGAAACTGCCAGCGATCAAAACCGCCCTTTTCGCAAAGCTCATCGATACAGCTTTCCATGGCAAAGGTTACCTGATTTACACCAAATCCTCGCATTGCGCCATTGGGAATGTTATTCGTATAAATTGCACGACTTTCAATATCAACCACAGGCACTGAATACGCACCAGTGGCGTGACCTGCAGCGCGCTCCAGCACTTTCATTCCGACTGAGGCATAAGCGCCGGTATCACCAATGATGTCCGCTTTCAAAGCGGTTAATTTGCCTTCCCTTGAACACCCTAATGAATATTCCATGATGAGAGGGTGTCGTTTGGGATGCATGCGAATAGATTCGTCCCTGTTCAAAGTTATTTTCACTGGTCGTTTCAACAAATGAGAAAAAAGTGCGGTATGGCCCTGAACAGATAAATCCTCTTTTCCTCCAAAAGCGCCGCCATTTGGGACTAACACAACTTTAACTTTATCTAATGGTATATTTAATATTTTCGCTATTTGTTTCTGGTCCTCGTACACACCCTGACCCTGTGAATACACCTCGACGCCTTCATACCACGGCCGGGCAATGCTGCTCTCTGGCTCCATATAAGCATGCTCAATGGTTTGTGTTTCATATTTGCCGTGCACAATATATTGGGACTCTGCGAGCGATTTATCCGCATCACCACTTTTTATAATAGATGTAGACAAAATATTGCCATTTGCATGAATTTGAGGCGCAGTCTTTTTCATCGCAGCAACTGGATCGGTTAACGGTTCAAGGATATCATACTCCACCTCGATCAACTCAACTGCCTGTCTGGCGATTTCTTCGGTTTCTGCTACAACACCGGCCAGGACGTCTCCGACATAGCGGGTTTCCTCGCCGACTTTCACCATGATTGGCCAATCTGAAACAATTAGACCGACGTTGCATTCACCAGGGATATCTTCGGCCAGGAACACTCTGCTAACGCCAGGGATGTTTTCTGCTTCACTGGTGTTAATGGAAATGATTTCTGCACGGGGATGTTCACTGAATTTCAGTGTCGCGTAATGCATCCCATCGAACTTTATATCACAGACAAAAGGACGCTTGCCTAATACAACATCATGCGAATCGTATTTAGGGAGTCTCGTACCGATTTTACCGGAATACTTTTCATTTGAAATTTCTTTCCGTTCTCTTAAAAGTTCACCAGCATAAAGAATGGAATCGACGATTTTTTTATAACCGGTGCAGCGACATAAATGCGGATTTAAGGTCCGGATAACTTCCGTGCGGGTCGGATTCGGATGGTTATCCAGCAGTACTTTGGCTTGCATAACTATACCAGGTGTGCAAAATCCGCATTGAACTCCGCCTTTTTCCAGGAATGCTTTGGCAAATATTTCTTGTTTAATTTGCTCAAGGCCTTCAATAGTAACAACCGTTCCATTTGCAACTTTTTTCATGGGAATCACACAGGAAAGCACGGCTCGATTGTTGAGTTCTACCGCGCAACAGCCACAGGCTGCCTGTGGTGCGCACCCGTCTTTTGGGGAAATGATCCCTTCGTGTTCTCTGAGATACTTTAATAATGAAAGCTCGGGATCGCCTTCATAAATTTTAATTATACCATTGAGTGTGAATTGCATGGTCAATCCATATTTATCAGGCATACATAAGACGGCCTTTTGGCTTTGGAATAGGGCGACCTAACTCTTTAGCAGTTTCTATCCACTCCTGTATGATGACTTCCACATTTTCCAGAGCTTCTTTATGAGATTTTCCATCAGCTGCACATCCTGGCAGTTCGGGTACTTCAGCAATAAATGCCTGGTCTTCATCACTCCAATAAATAATGATCTCATATTTAATCATACTATTCACATTCCATCAGCTCTTAATATAAACATTCCATAAATTTAAAAAAGCATAAAAAATTGGTATCTTATTTATTAATTAAAACTAGAATGAGAATCAAGCAATGCCTCTAAGTAAAATAGTAAAATATGAATCAGACATATTAAGAATTCCATCCAACAACGTTCGCATAATATAAAAAGCTATCATATCAATTTCAATTGAATTAGATTGGTCAATGATAGATTTGCCAGAAAGGATTTGATTTTCCGAGTCAATAACGATTTCGACATCGGAATCGCACCAAATGTATTCTTTCATGTCTACGTCAAAAGACAATTTATACTCTGTTTTATTTATTCTACCGGTCAATGAAAACGGAGTGGGAAAATAAAAGCCATCATATTCATTAAATTTCGAATAACTTTCTTCAGAAAAAAAGAAACGCGGTTTTTCGATAAATGGGCCGCCGTATTCCGGACAGTAAGTGTCGCAATCCCCGCATTCATTGCAGAAATCTGCTATATTCGCAATCTGGTTTTTCCTGTTCAATATAAATGATTCACCGCCAATCGGTTCAAACCTGCGTTCGATTAATTTATAATTCGTCATCTGGATGTTTACGGTAACGGTCGGAATTGAAAAATTGGCAGCATTGGGACAAACCGGGATACATTTATTGCAGGTAATACAATCAAATAAAGTCAGGCGGCTGTCAATCTTCCGCGGAATTTTTCGGTTAGCTTCGAAATGATAGGTCGGATTTTGAATCAGATTTGGCACGATGTTTTGGGCATTCGTCACACCCGCTTCATGAATGTTGTATATTTTCGCATTTCCAGTACTTGAAATGATGAATTTTTCTATGTTAGTACAGCCCGAATTCTCCATAGCTTCTTTTAATTTATACAAATAATCGAAAAGCCGGGTGTAACCGCCTTCTTTGAGGAGGTCAGTACAAGTGGAAACAGGTTTCATATTGCACCGTACCGCGTCCACAAAGTTGTGCTTGTTAATGCCGGCTGAGAAAGAAATGTGAAAGTCTGGCCCCATTGCTGTTCTGAAATTGTGCATAGCATTCATTGACAACACGTGCAGCGGCGATCCGGAAAGATACATCACCTCATCTTTGAATATGTCCTGATTATTTTTCACCACCAATGTATTGGTGAACTTGGCCCCAACATTTCGATTGAATTTTTCCGCAAACTTTTGCAGTCGTTTCATCATTGGTACGGCATCTTCAAACGAAATATCTTGGTCAAATGCAAGCGGATCAAGCTCGATGTTTGTGTATCCCAAATCTTCAATCAACGTTTTTCCCACGAAATCATAGCCCAGAATCGTGGGATTCATTTTTACAATGACGTGGAAGCCATGTTCACAAATCAGATACTCGACAATAGATTCTATTTCATTTGCCGGACAGCCGTGAAATGTGGACAGGGTCACAGAAGACGAAATCTCTGGATTAATTTTTATATTTCTATATTGCTTGAATTTGGGTGGCAGCGTGTCTAATGTACGCTCAATTGCCTGATTTGCATTTCCAAATTCACTCAGCCATTTTTTGACCTGCGGCGAAGAAATGCCTTTAAAGTCATATCCCACTGAAATATCGAAAACGGTATCATAAAAAGGATTACCTTTGGAAATTTCAAAAATCTCCATTTCCTCGAGAATTTTCAACAATATCCAGGCAGTCACATATTCTGTGAACGAATCCTCGAGGCGCAATTCCTGCGACCATTCCACGTTATAACCGATATTGCGGATGTCAATGCAGGGCCGGGGAATTTCTAACTGGTCCAGAATTTGAACCGTTTTCAATTCGATGATGCGGCCACCGCCTAACCAGGCTAAAAGAATATTTTGCGCCATTTGAGTATGAGGACCAGAGGCAGGCCCCAGAGGAGTTGCAGCTTGTCTATCGTGAAAATCGACAGACAGGTTCAATCCTGGAAATCCGAAAAACATTTTCCGTTTTGGATAACCATAAATGGTTTCATGGTGAGCAAATTCTGACAAGATGCTTTCCAGGTGCAGGCCGAGATTTATGCCGTGGAGTTCTGCCATAATTACAACTCATCTTCGCTTAAATCTGCAAGCATCATTAAATGTTTCAATAAGCCAATTTTTAGAGGTTTGTTCCCATGTATTGGTACGGAGATTCGAGCTGGATTGCTGGATTTCATGTAAACATGATGACTACCTTTCACGCTTCGTAATACCCATCCTTTCCTTTCTAAAATTTTTGCGAAATGCTTCCCTGAAATACTTTTCAAAATGCAATCTCCAATACTTTATCTTTGTCTGATATTTCTGTCTCTTGTATGTCAACAGACAAACAAGCCTCCACAGCTTCATAAATATTACTTAATAGTTCTTCAAATGATTCACCCTGGGTGGCACAACCTGGGATGGCTGGCACCTCCGCCCAATATCCGCCTTCTTCTGCCTCATGCACAATGACTTTCAGTTTCATAATTCTCCTCGGACTTATTAACAATTAATATTAAAAGATTCATAAAAGCGTAAATCTAATTATTTATACAACGATTCAGCATGCTTTGTCAACCTCCGAAGACAATCGGAGCATGCTGCCGCCGGGATATTTTCTTTGTCAAAATCAAATTTCTTGATGTAATTCTTTTTCTTAAATTCAAATTAAATCTTACCGTCGAAAACCAAGAGTATCGTTGAAAATGACAGGCTGTGTACACTTACATATTTGCATAAGATTAGCTTTAAAACCTCTGCCAGACTCTCGCTGCACACACCTGCGAATCGGCTGCTATTTTTTCTTCGTCAATATTTACTAGCTCTTTATTTTGCATGACGATTTCCCCATTAACAATCGTAGTATCCACTAATGCATCTGCAATGCCAAATAGAAAATGGCCCCAAATATTTTGACTTGTCAATGGCGTCGGCGGATAATAATCCACCAGAATCAAATCCGCCAGGCAGCCCGGTTCGATTTTGCCTGCTTTTTGCCCCGACACTCTCGAAAAAATCTCAGGATTGTTTTTCAGCGTCATTTGCTGAATTTCAGCCCAGCCTACGTTGGAGTCTTTCAAATCATGTTTGTGCAGTAAATAGCCTGTACGCACATCGGGTATAATTGTCGGAGACATGCCGTCCGTGCCGATGCCTACTAAAATTTCTTTTTGCAGCAATTTAAATATGTCAGTCCTTCCCACTGCATTATTCATATTAGATTGGGGATTGTGAACCAGCATTGTATTCGTCTGTGCAAGACAGTCTATCTCATTTTCATTGACGTGGATACCGTGTACGGCAATGGTCTTTTCTCCGAAAATTCCATATTTGAGTAATCGCTGGCCCACATCTATTTGATATTTTTCAAGCGTTTTTTCTCTGTCCAGTTTATCTTCCAACAGATGGATATGACAACCTCGGTTGAGTGAATGGCTTAGATTTGCTGCCTTCGTTAAGCTGTCATTGTTCAACGTAAAGGAAGCATGCAGTCCCACCATGCCATCAAACAAGTGATCGGGATCATTTAGTTTGGCTTTCTGACATTTCTGAATATAGCGTTCGTTTTCCTTCAATCCCAGAGAGGCTATCTCTTTGCCGTCTCGATCAGACATTTCATAACAAAGCACGCCGCGTAAACCTGTTTTATTTAAAGCATCCTCAATTTGGTCAAGACTGCCTGTAACTGCATTGGGACTGGCATGATGGTCAATTACGGCTGTAACGCCACTTTTTACCGCTGTTATTGCTGAGATTAATGCACTGAAGTAAACAGCCTCTAAATCAAGGGCTGAATCCAGCCTCCACCAGAGTTTGGATAGAATTTCGGCAAAGTTAGCCGGGGTCTCTTTTAAAACAAGCCCTCTCGCGAACGTACTATAAAAATGCATGTGGGTGTTTATAAACCCGGGCATGAGTAAACGGCCGGCCCCGTCAATCTGTTGAAAAGAGGCGTACTTTTTTTTGAGTTCCGTTTCTTTTGCAACTTCCAGAATATGATTACCTGCAATCGCTATTGCTTGATCAACCAAAATGGTATTTTGTTCATTGTTTGTGAAAATAAAAACATTGTGAATTAAAATATCCATCATTCTCTTTCTTATTTATGTAGCTGATTAGTTCCATCTTCAAAATGATGAGAACGTTTTTTTGTAACGTCATTCCTGCAATCTTTAAGCAGGAATCCATTGCTTCACTACCAAATGGATGACCGATACAAACATTCGGACATGACATTTTCAACAGAAAATTATTAGAATTTAGCAGATTTAACCAGAGTTGATGGCTTTTTCTCCTTTGGTTTTATAGTCGTCTGTGCAACAGATGCTTTAGTTGTTTGATCAAGCATGTCTGAGTGCAGTTGTAATAACACTTTTTCTGGAGTCAAGGGTGAATTAAACTCAAAATCTACATCTGGTCGAAACGCCCGCATAGCATTTCTGATCGCAAAGAACACACCGATGCCGTACATCAATGGCGGTTCGCCGACTGCTTTAGAGCCATAAGGTCCATGTGGATTATCCAGGTCTTCGAGCAATTGAATGGACAAATTGTCCGGCATAAAATATACATCCGGCGCTTTATAAGTTGCCAGCGAATTAGAAAGATATTGCCCCTTCTCATTAAATATCAACTCTTCCAATGTCATCCAGCCCAAGCCCTGAGCCAGTCCGCCTTCGATTTGACCGCGGTCCACCAGCTCATTGATGGGTCGTCCCAGGTCGTGCACTATTTTGACTGAATTGATGTCGTAGGTCCCGCGCAGACAATCTACGGTCACTTCGATAATGGCCGTGCCAAAAACATGGTAGGCAAACGGATGTCCTTTTTCTTTCTTTTTATCAAACCAGATACCAGGAGTCGCATAGAAAGCGTGCTCAGATAGACCAATCCGAGACAGATAAGCTGTCTGGACTAATTTCCCCCAGCTCCAGCCGATTTCCTGGCCATTGTAAAGAACTTGTTCATCCACAATAGAAAATTTTTCTTTTTGGGAAACGGCCAGTTCTTTAACCAGCAAAGTTTTTAAACGGTCAACAATTTGTCCGACGGCTAACAACGTGGCAAAGCCGTTTAAATCCGTAGTGGCGCTGGCGGCGCTTGGAGACATGTTTGCGATTCGGGTGGTGTTGGTGCTTTCGATTTTGATACGATGCTCTCCTATTCCAAAGGCCCTGGCAGCTATTCTTGCAATATTTGTCGTAATACCCTGTCCCATTTCTATTCCACCAGTAGAAATGCTTACGCTGCCATCAGTGTAAACATGCACTAACGAACTTGCCTGATTCATAAATGTAGATGTAAAAGATATGCCAAAACAAACAGGCATCACTGCAAAGCCTTTTTTTGTCTCAAAATGACTGTTATTATAATTGACTATTCGTTTCCGAATTGAGGTTATGTCATGGGTTTTATCTGCTTCATTCCAGGTTAAACGAATATGTGCGTCATGAGCCCGCTGACCATAAGGGAATATATCGTCGTCCTTCAATAAATTTTTGTACTGGATTTCCTCCCGGGGAATGCCTGATTTTTCTGCAGATTTTGCAATGGCGCTTTCTATCACGAACATGGCCTGAGGACCGCCAAATCCCCGGAACGCAGTATTGGGCGGGAGATTAGTGCGGCAGCAGGCTGCGAAAATTTTAACGTTTGGAATAAAATAGGCATTAGCGCTGTGAAAAAGTGTACGTTCTAAAATAGCTGTCGACAAATCAGCCGCCGCTCCTGAATTTTGATAATGTTTGACTTCATAAGCTAATATTTTTCCGTCTTTGCTGAGTCCGATCTTAAAATCAGAAGAGTACGGGTGACGTTTGCCGGTCATTTTAATATCGTCTATTCGGGATAAAACAAGCTCAACTGGTTTTTTAGTATGCCAGGCTGCCAGCGCAGCCATGCAGGACCAGGCAGTAGCTTGATCCTCTTTGCCTCCGAATCCACCACCCAGTCGTTTCACATCCACTTCCACCTTGTGATGCGGTAATCCCAAAATTTTAGCCACAGTCCGCTGAACTGCATAAGGGCTCTGGGTTGAAGAATGAATTCGAATAACCTGGCCTTCCAAAGGAATTGCACGTGCTCTCTGGGTTTCTAAATAAAGATGCTCCTGCCCGCCGATATCGCACCTGCCTTCAACTACCAGGTCACACTTGTCCCAGGCTTTTTCAATATCACCCAAAACAAATGTTCTTGGCGTACCAATGATTTGACCTTGGTTGAATGCCTCCCGCGGATCGGTAATGACAGGAAGCTCAGAAATTTTCACTCTGATTTTTTTGACTGCTTTTTTGGCCAACTCAGGTGTTTTGGCTACCACGACAGCAACAGGCTCGCCGACAAAATGCACTTTATCTTTAGCCAGAAGCTCTTCGTCTTGAATGATGGGGCCAATTTGATTTTCTCCGGGTATGTCGTCCGCTGTGATAACTGCAACCACACCTGCCATAGAAATGGCTTCCTGAGTTTGGATGGAATGTATCTTACCATGAGCCACATCAGAAGAAAAAACCGCCGCGTGCAACATCTCTGCAGGTTGGAGGATGTCATCTACATATTCTGATTCACCCCGGGTGTGGGAAGCGGCATCAATGTGTTTCATAAAAATCTCTCACTTTTAGGTGTTCAGGATAAAGCTTTGTAAAATGTGCGATTATGAATTGACGAACCAGAAGACGCTTGTATTCGGCAGAACCGCGCACATCACTTATCGGAGATATTTCATGCATGGCAATTGGTATGGCTCCCAAAATGGTTTCTTTGTTTATGGATTTACCCTTAAAATAATCGCTCGTCTGCTTTAAAAACAGCGGAATGGGCGCAACTCCACCCATGGTCAAACCAAGTTCAGCAATTACACCATTGTCACTTCGCATTTTGATGGCGCTGTTTACTGAAGCAATGTCCAGTGTTTTACGTTTTGAGACTTTCTCGAAATGAATTTTTGTGTTCGATTTGGGAGCCGGAAAAATTATTTCAGTAAGCGCTTCATTTGGATTTTTTTCAAGATTTTTATAACCTTTAAAAAATGATTTTAGAGCAACAGTTCGACAATTTTGACCATCGTTAAGAACCAGGTTCGATTCCAAAGCTAAAAGAAGAATCGTCATATCGCCGATTGGCGAAGCATTAACTATATTCCCACCCAACGTTGCTCGGTTGCGAATTTGCCATGATGCGATTAAATGCATGTAGGTCTTAATATTGGGAATGATTTTAAAAATTTCAAGATGGTCAGCAAACTCTTCGAAGGTCGTGAGAGCGCCGACATGGATATGTCCGTTTTTCCGGTTAATCCCTTTCATTTTCGGGTACCGATTTAAAATGTTAACTCGGGAATCAGGCAGGATTTTTCCTTGCTGAACATAAATATCTGTCCCACCCGCGATAAAATATTTGGGGCTTTCTTTGCCGTTCTCTATTTCGGACTGGCTTATCTTTCTAAGACGAGCTGATACGGTTTGAAAATAATCTGGTAAGGATTTGCCTTGAACTAATTTTTCAATTATGTTCTCTGAGCCTGATGGTTTGCTGGATTTAGCGCTATTGCCAAATGCGTTCACCAACGTTTCGCCGGTGCGCTTCAGAGATGCATATCCAGTACAGCGGCAAAGATTCCCCCCAAGGGCATATTTTATTCCTTCATCATTAATATTTGCACTCCCCTTCATTAAGTATCCGGTAAGAGACACCACAATTCCCGGGGTACAAAAACCGCACTGACTCCCGCCTTCATCGACAATAGCCTGCTGTACCGGGGAAAGTTTTGCCATGTTTAATCCTTCAATCGTAACCAGGTGCTTTCCCTGAAGTTCGCCAACAGGCATCAGGCAGGAGGTCATCGGCTTGTATTCGACTTGATTTTCTACAAGCTCACCGACAAGAACCATGCACGCCCCACAGTCCCCTTCCTTGCATCCCTCTTTCGTGCCCATGAGTTTTTCACGCCGTCGCAGGTAGTCAAGGACTAATGTGCCAGGCGGCTCAGAAGTCGTAACTTCCTGATCGTTAAGTATAAAAGTAGTTTGCCAGGACATGGCTGGTTCCTTCCGCTTTTGGAAATTGTATTTTAATCGTGTAAACTAACCAAAAACCCTCTGTTTCTAAAATCCAAATAGAAAGAAATTTTTTGCAGGAATTAAGTCAAAACAAATTAGCTTTGAGATTTTAGGTGTTTAAATCTAAAAAAGTAATGGCTTTATGGTAATTTATTTACGCTTAATATACTATACCTAGAACCTAAATGCAATAAAAAACATTCCTTAAATGTAATATGTCAGTTATGGTGGGGATTCAAACAAAATCATGGTTCGACACCGCTCATCATGAAGTTAAAACTTCTAAATAAGCTTACTTCATACTGAGCGAAATCGAAGTATGATCTCCACCCCTCCATAACTGACATATTACCCTTAAATTTTTGATATTCAGTTGAAAGCATTGATCCTCATGGCTTAATTATGATTTCAGAATCCGGGGTGAAATATCATTTGATAATTAATTTTGATTTAACTACTTTCCATGGTGATTTTTGTCATTATTATCCTGTGAGTCAGTGTTTCAGAAACCAGCAAAATATCTACAATATATTCATTCCCGCAATCTTTTAAGCTGGAATCCAGTGGAGATATGGATGCCCGATAAATGCTGATTTTCATTATTTAATATTTGACCGAAAACTGACAAAAGTTGACTTTTGCACCAACACTGCATTTAATGGTTCAGTGCTTAAATTTCAATTCAGTAAGATTATAAATAAAAAAAATAAAGCAATTAAAACAACATTATTAACAAACAGGAAAGAAAGTGCTCAAAATGAATCAGGAAAAAATGACTAAGAAATCAAGCAAACGTTCTCTATCTTCAGTTAGATATATTTTTAAAGATATTATCTGGCCAAGAAGATATATTCTTTTAGTGGGCATCATTCTTATAATCATCAACCGCCTGGCCGGACTGGTTTTGCCCGGCTCCAGCAAATATCTTATTGATAATGTCATTGCAGACAGCGACACAAATTTGCTGAAATGGCTGTTATTGGCCGTAGGGACAGCGGTTTTTGTACAGTCTGCGACTTCGTTTGGCCTGACCCGTCTTCTCAGTGTTGAAGCCCAACATCTCATTTCTATCTTGCGCGCGCAGGTGCAACGGCATATCATCCATTTGCCGGTCCGTTATTTTGATAACACCAAGTCGGGTGAATTAGTTTCCCGGATCATGATTGATGTCGAAGGGATTCGCAACCTGGTGGGTACCGGTCTGGTGCAGCTTTTTGGCGGCGTGCTCACCTCTGTATTTGCACTCATTCTTCTACTGAATATTAATGCCATGATGACAATTTATGTGCTCTTGCCGCTTGCCTTTTTTGGTTTGATTACCCTGAAAGCATTTGGTTATATTCGACCCATTTTTCGTAAAAGAGGAGAAATTAATGCCGATGTCACTGGCCGGTTAACCGAGTCCCTGAATGGCATTCGGGTGATTAAGGGATTTAATGCCGAACCACAGGAGATTAAAGTTTTTGAACAAGGGGTAAAGCGGCTCTACCTTAATGTGAAAAAATCCCTGACCGCGACCAGTTTGGTATCCAGCTCCGCAACCTTGCTGTTGGGACTGGCCACGGTCGGTATCATGGGTGTAGGTGTCTCGATGATTATGAAAAATGAAATGACTGTTGGAGATTTTTTTGCGTTCATCCTGTACCTGGGATTTCTAATTATGCCTATAGCGCAAATGAGCAATATAGGCAGTCAAATGACAGAAGCCTTTGCCGGATTGGACAGGACAGAAGAAATCATGAACATGGCCAAGGAAGGTGATGATGAAGCACGCACGGCTGTGCTGAACGATTTTAAAGGCGATTTTTCTTTTGAAAACGTGACCTTCGCTTATGAGGAAGGGAACAATGTACTCAAAAATATCAACTTTGAAGCGCCCGCGGGAACGGTTACCGCGCTGGTGGGCAGCTCTGGTTCTGGCAAAACCACCATCGCGGGATTGGCTGCTTCCTACTTAATCCCGACGCAAGGCGTGGTGCGAGTGGATGGACTTGATCTGGCAAAAGTAACTCTGGACAGCTACCGCAGTCAACTGGGTGTGGTGCTGCAGGATGACTTTCTTTATGAAGGCACGATTCGGGAAAACATCTTGTTCGGCAATCCAGGCGCGACCGAGACCCAGATTCTCGAAGCTGTCAAAGCGGCCCATGTCAAAGAATTTACCGATCGGTTTGACGATGGCCTGGAAACGCTGATTGGCGAGCGCGGTATTAAGCTTTCCGGCGGCCAACGCCAGCGGGTGGCAATCGCCCGTGCTCTATTGGCCAATCCCAGGATTCTGATTTTGGATGAAGCAACCTCGAACCTGGACACCGAGAGCGAACTCTTTATTCAGGAAAGTCTGACCCGTCTGTTGCAGGGCCGCACGACCTTTGTGATTGCCCACCGCTTGAGCACTATCCGCCAGGCCGACCAGATTCTGGTAATTGAACACGGTCAAATTGTCGAACGCGGCAAGCATGATGAGCTTATTAAGAAGGAAGGTCGGTATCACAAGCTTTATACTTATCAGGCCAGGATTTGATGTATGATTAAACGAACACCTGCTTTATTCGTTATTATCTTTGTTTTAGTGTTGACGGCTGTTCAACTGATTCGAAAATTTCAAAAGATACCTGATTATTGAAGTTATACTTTTTTCTTGACATTCATGCAATAAATGAAAATATTGTCAGCAGTCAATATGAACATATTGAGGTTTACTTTTCGGATTTGAAAAAATTTGATTCTTTTGTAATAATTTTCAATTCAAACGGTTGCGGGGCACTATTCACTTATGCTTTTTTACAAACTGAACCAGATATTATTGTGTTAAATGAACGGTGGTGAGTACTGTTAGAAAGAGGATAAATGACAAAATTGTATATATTACAGAAGTCTACAGGAATATAATAGAGGAGGAAAATAAATGCGGCGAAATATTTGCAATATAATTATACTAATGTTATTTTCAAATCCGCTCTTGGCCCAAACCAGTTCTCCGCCATCGACAAAGGTAAATATCCAATGGATCTCACAAGAAAGCGGCCTGACTTCTTCATTACGTGGAATTAGTGTTGTCAGCCGCTATGTTGCATGGGTTAGCGGCAGTAGCGGAAAGTATGCAAAAACCATCGACGGTGGTCACACCTGGAAGCCGGGGTCGGTAGTCGGCGCCGACTCCCTGGATTTTAGAGATGTTCACGTGGTTGATGCGAATATGGCTTATTTACTAAGCGCTGGAGGTGGAGAACGTTCCAGGATTTATAAAACCATTGATGGCGGTAAAAGCTGGAAATTGCAATTTATAAATAAATTTCCGAAAGGATTCTTTAACGGTCTGGCTTTTTGGGATGCAGATAATGGGATTGCTTACAGCGATCCTGTATTCAGTCATCCCCTTATTATCACGACATCGGATGGTGGTGCGACCTGGAATCGTGTTCCCCCGGAAAAAATCCCGCCAGTACTTCATGAAGAATATGGATTTGCCGCCAGTGGCACCGGTGTAACAGTACAAGGTCAAACAAATGTATGGATTTGCTCAGGGGGTGCGGCTGCAAGGGTCTTCCGTTCGACCGACAAAGTGCGAACCTGGACAGTAGCTGAGACCCCGATGTTCCACGGCAGCCCATCCTCCGGCATATTCTCACTTGCTTTTAAAGATGCAAACAACGGAATTGTCGTTGGTGGTGACTACTCAAAACCGGAGCTGGTAACCAGCAATGTTGCACGAACAACTGATGGTGGGAAATCCTGGCATCTAATTGAAAAAGCGCAATTTCTCGAATTTAGATCTTGTGTTGCTTATGTTCCGGATTCTGGAATTCCAATACTTGTGGCCGTGGGACCGTCCGGCTCAGATGGGAGAGTTGCCAGGTTAATTCTTGACCTCACCAAATAGGAAATAGTCTTGGTTCATGATTGAAAGAAATCATTCAGTCGAATAAAACAACCCGTGGTTGAGAGGTTTCTAAGAAGCAATAAGCTAAGCTTTTTCAAAAAGCTCAACTTCTGACAAGTGTGATTTCATAACGTAAAACGCGATTAATCAATTTTAGGTGAAAACATGAAAGGCTTAAAGAAAAAACACGTCCTAATAACCGGCGGAGCCAGTGGTATTGGCGCTGCAACGGCCATTCGTTTTCTTGAAGAAGGAGCAAAGGTTGTGATTTTGGACTGTGATGTTGGCGCCTGTGCGCAAATCAAGCAAAAGCTGCCGGAGCTTAGTGGAACTATCGTTGCCGATGTATCGAATGCCGAAGCTGTCGCTAAAGCGTTTGAACAGATGGACGAAATCTTCCCGGGATTGGATGTGTTGATTAATAATGCAGGCATCAGCATCCGTCACGGATTTTTGGACACTACACCAGAGGAATGGCAACGGGTGATAAATGTAAATCTAAGCGGAGTATTTTATGTTGCACAACAAGCAGCAAAGCGAATGCTTGCCGCGGGCAGCGGTGTCATTATAAATATGGGCTCGACAAATGGGCTCATCGGGTATCCCGATTACATTGATTATAATGCTTCAAAAGCTGGAGTGATTGAGCTGACCCGTTCGATGGCTTTGGAATTAGCGCCTGCCGTAAGGGTTATCGCGGTTTGCCCCGGCTATGTCCTGACCCCCATGCAGGAAGCGGAGTACACACCGGAAATGATGCAAGCCATGAATCGTAAAATTCCACTGGGTCGACATGCTCAGCCTGAGGAGATTGCAGCGCTCTTTGCCTTTCTCGCCTCAGATGAAGCTCCGTACATAACCGGACACCCATACGTGATCGATGGCGGGGAAATTGTTGGTGGATTGGCCAGTCGATAGATGGAATGGTAGTTTATTTAGTTAGTGAGTGAAGTCCTGGCGGGGATGATTATCGACGCTGACCTTCGAAAAAAGCTGTATAACGCCCCGCCTGCACATTAGTCCCAATTTCATAAATACAGTAACATAAACATATTGACAGGATTAACAATACAAACAGGATGGAATCGATTTTATCCTGTAAATCAAAATAAATCATTACAGCCAACTTGACTAATCCTGAACCTGATAACAGACCACAATCAAATGGGTGCAAAAATATAAAAGAGCCTTTCTCAGGCTTTTAATTTAATCTTTATTTTTTGCCTTTTTAGGCACAAGATTTCACCAAAGAAATCACTTGTGCCTGAGAAACTATTGCTTTCAGTATCACTTCCCGAACTGTTATGAACAGGTTTTAAAAAAGAAGTCTCGGTAAATGGTTGAAAGTCAAATTACTCCGAGGCTTACCTGATAAACGGGATGCCCATTATCTCGTTAATCCCGTTAATCCTGTCTAACTGATTCGTAACCGTATTTATGAAACGATGTACTTAGTCCCAACTAAACAAGACCAGGGCTCAATGAGAGACCATTAAAACAAACCCAGGGTTGGACTTGGTGCCTATTTTTAAAATGCTGATTGAACCAAAACGGTGAGCCGAGCGAGTAGCCCCCTCACTAACTCAGAGGGTAAAAGACCAGCTCAGTTCCGCGCATCAGCCTGGTCTTTGATTAAAAACACTTGACTCTAATAAACCAGGTCAGCGTTTTACAAACCTCCCAATGTAATATTGCACGATTTCGATAGACTCATTAAATCACTTTTCAGTTGATTTGTTCTGTGTAGCCGTCTCACCCTTCACGTGCTTATTATACCAGGCCAAATATCGCTGGTAGCGATCTTTCTGAAAACTCGGCTTGCGAATACCATGATGCTCGCCAGGATAAACCACAAGCTGTGTCGTGCGTCCGAGGCGTCGAAGCGCCTGGTACAACTGTTCCGAGTTCAGGATGGGCACATTCCAGTCCTTTTCGCCTCCCATAATCAAAGTTGGTGTGACAATGTTCTCAACGTAGTTGAAGGGTGAAATTCGCTCCCAAAGCTCCCGATTTTCCCAGGGCAGCCCCAGCTCTTTTTCCCATTGATACTGGTAATGGTCGTGACCATAATTGGCCACGTACAGAACTTCACTGGCGCCGGTGATTGCTCCCTTAAACCGGCCGGTTTTGGTAATGACATAGTTTGTCAGTATGCCGCCATAAGACCAGCCACCGACACCGAGACGTTCTGGATCAGCATAGCCTTTCTCAATAGCGTAATCAACTCCCGCCATGACGTCTTCAAAATCTTTGTTGCCCCAGTCCTGGTAAATACCCAGGGAAAAATCTTGCCCATATCCGGAAGAACCCCGCGGGTTGGTCATCACGACAAAGTAGCCGTTGGCTGCAAAAAGCTGTGCGTCGAAATTGAATCGAAAGTCATATTGCGATACCGGTCCACCGTGAATTCGCAGCAGAGTTGGGTAGCGGAATTTGTTATCGAAACCAGGCGGTTTGTAGAAAAAGCCCTCGACTTCGGTGCCATCTTTACTTTTGAACTGAACGTTTTTTACTTCAGCCAACTGAATCTGTGCCAGAAAGTCCTTATTTGTTGAGGTAAGCTGACGAAGCTTTTGCTTTTCCAATAAAAAGATTTCGCCAGGCAAATGTGGATTGCTGATGAGTGTTGCAAAGATTCCTGCAGGTCCCATAACATAAGTACGCACACTGCGGGAGCCGGCAATCGGGCGTGTCAGGTTCTTTCCTGAAACCTGAATCTGAGCCAGATGTCGTTCACCGCTGTCTTCAAGCAGGAAGTAGATGGACTTACCGTTTGGTGCAAACCGCGGGGTTGAAACATTCCGGTCTAACTTTTCCGTCAGCACGTTTGGCGTACCACCATTTGAAGAAACCACAGCCAGGTGACTGGTAGCATACCAGATAATGTCTGGTTGAGTAACCGTGACATAAGTTAAATAATTACCATCAGGACTCCAGGCAGGTGCATTATCTGCTCCTGGGTTGGTGGTCACCTGCAAGAGCGTTTTGCCTTTGTCCGGATTTTCAGCCGAGACAATCCAGATGTCAGAGTTACCGTTGCCATCGGGATTGTCCGTGCGGTTGCTGACGAATGCAATCAGTTTGCCGTCGGGACTCCAAACCGGCTGAGAGTCGTCGAAATCTCCGGATGTAATCTGTGTAGTATTTGTATCGCCTGGCACAAAAATATATAAATGGGTTCGGCGGCTGTCCAGATAACCGGCTCTGTCGCGTTTGAACTGCAGCCGATCGATTACCCAGGGCTTGGGCTTCTTTTCATCCCTTTTCAGGTCTTCGGGCTTGGGATCTTTCAGCGACAGAAGTAATTTCTTGCCATCAGGAGACCAATCATAACTGCCGACGCCCTGTGCAATGTCAGTCAACTTCTGTGCTTCACCGCCCATTCGGTTTAAAGTCCAGACCTGGGTTTTGCCCTCGTTTCGTGCTGCCAAAAAGGAGAGGTACTTGCCATCCGGACTCCAGCGCGGACGGCTGGCCGAACTTCCTTTGGCGGTCATTGGGATAGCCTCGCCCCCTGCCGCTGGAATCATCCAGATGCGGGTTTCCGACTTGTCCTTTTTAAGATCGACTTCGGTCACGGTGTAAGCTACCCATTTGCCATCCGGGCTTATTTGTGGATTTTGAACCCGCTTGATGGCAAAATAATCATCAATGGTTAGATTGCGCAATGTCGGTGTTTCCTGAGCAAATGCTATTTGACTGACACCACAACATAAACTCAAAATGGTGAAAACAAAGATCGCAGGACGTAACATGATGTAAATTTTCCGCATATTTAGTTCTCCTTCTTAAACTTAAATTAATCGGTTTTAATCACTACATTTCGGTGCTACCCTAATCTGGTTTTACGGTTTCGGTTATAGAAAAAGTATTTAAAATGTACCTCCCTAAAAGGCTCTGAAGAAAGGGAGGAACAAGGTGTGCAAGTGTAAGAAGTTAACACATACAAAATTAAATTGCAAGTATCAAAAATTCAAAGATTACCGCGAAAGTCAGGAATCTGATTATAATTTATAGACTTTTGCAAAATGCACTTTTTTTGTCATTCTGCTATATTGAAATGCAAATGC
>CAZIKB010000042.1:0-48608 GCA_964539665.1 uncultured Cytophagia bacterium | reverse complement strand
CGGATAATATACAAAATTTATTTCCCAGTGTCCAGTAAAAAATGTGGGACACGTTCAGTTGCTAAGAGGGACTTTCCCTTAAGTTGAGGCACAAACGAATTCACTTCGTGACTCAGCATGAAGATAAGATCATTTAGGGACTTTTGGGACAGCCCTAACGAAAAGCAGCCCCGCTGAAAGTGAGGATTTACCAATTTTGAATCATTAAAAATGAATTCAGCCGAGAGGCTTCTTCTTTGTACCATTACACAACAACTGTCCGAGAAGACTTTCAAAAGCTTCTTCGCCGATAATCTTTTCTAATCCCATCTGAAACTGACCGCCATCGGCAAGTGTGGCGCCAATATCTTCGGGCCGCTCCTGATTAATCGTCCGGGTAAGATACTTCCGCACGATATTTACATTCCCGGTAAAACTATCCAGGCCCTGCATATCTGTACACATTTGCTGAACTTCCCGACTCATCTCCATATCTTCAATCTTAAAAAAGTAAGCGTCATTTTCTATCACTTGTTTATAATTGTTGTGCAGAATTTGATTATTAATCTCTACAATCCTGCCCTTTATTGGAGAATGCAAGGGAAAGGTTTTTCCCTTGCGCACAATCCAGGCAATAAGCTGGCCTTTTCTATATGTTTCTCCTACTCCCGGCAGGATGATCCTTTCAATCGGTTCTAAGATCTTAATGAACAGTTTATCAATACCCACCTGAACTCTGTTTCCCGATTCAGATTTATACCAGAAATGCGAAGGATGATAGTAACGGTCGAGATGTATTTTACAATCGGAAAACAACGAATATAAATACTGATTTATCAAGTGTGACGTGGTATCGTCACATTCTGGAACTTCCACGTCATAACCGCCTTTTGTAGTCGCTATCGCAAGGTTATCAGGTGGAAGCATACCTCGCATAACATTATCAAACTCGCAATTCTCACATTCAAAATGGCGATCGCAGAGTTTATAATTTATGATGCCGGCTAACATCCAGATACATTTTGTTGAATTTTGCATAATCTATTCACTAATTATTAAAACTTCAAGGTAAAGATGCTAAAACTCAGGATGACCAACCTATTTGACAATTCATTGATTTAGCGATTGTAAATCGATAGTAAGAAAAACGGTGTTCAAGCTTGAGTTAGTATTTGATTGCAATCACGCTAAAGCGTGAACACCGTAAATCACATTATTTTATTTCGTCAGGAAAAACTCTGCGGCTATCTCTTCCCAATTATCTGGTGCAAGTTCTTTGGCAAATCCTGAAACTGGCAGACCACCATCCTGCATCACAACTCCCAGCTCGCCAGTCATTTGCTCACGGAGAGTTTGCACAGTATTTTCCATCCAGGCTACCGCCAGCTTTCCGGAGAGCAAATTCTTCAGGTTAGATTTAATTTTGGGTACCCTAACCTTCAGCAGCCAACCTTTATTATATGGATCTTGTCCGATAAGCTCAGGAGAATTTACAGCTTCCTGATTCACCGCAACGACTTCTCCATTAACCGGCGATAAGACATCAATTGACTTTGAATCAAACTGGATTTTCCAACCATTCTCACCCTGTTCCATCTGGGCACCAACCCCGGGTAACTCCAAAGCGTCTGGCTTACCCAGCAGCCTCTGAGCGAAATCATCGATTCCAACCTTCACAATATTTCTATCTTCAGGCATGGCCCAGCTATGACCCGGGTGGTAATAAACATTTTTTGCAAGATGAAACCACTCGTAAAGAGTATTAGCAGGTCTCGCCGCAACTCTCACCAATGCTTTTGCCGGTTTATCTAAAAATCTCCAATACATAATGAACATTAACAAAAAACCAATAACAAGTACATACTCAATGCCCTTGGTGGCAAACAAATCTACATAACTGAAACCTTCCATCTTTCTTGCTCCTCTTTAATTTTAATTGGTTTAATTTTTTCTTTCGTTTCTTTATGATCTTTCGCCCACTCCGGCGGCTCGCTCATAATCGGCATCCGGCTTACAATCCATCTGAAAACCAGTATTTGTGCGACTATGACTGCAACCGTCACCTCTATTTCCATCCAGGATGGAATATATTTATCCACAACCTCCCAGTTGAAAGCGATCATGGATGTATTTAACCGGTTCAATATGATGCCAATTATAGTCATCACGGCGCCAATTTTAATCAGGTTAATATTCTTGGATTTAACGCTTTGGGTAAAAAGTATACCAGGGATTAATACAAACGCGATCATCTCTACTAAAAACCAGTAACCTAATGGTGAATTCAACAGGGAATAGTGTTGTCCATGAACGAAAATTAAAACTTTCAAGAAAAAATAGACGAAAATGGCGCCTGCACAGATTTTAGATAATCCAAGAAGAATGTCATCCTGTGAATAGTAGTGTTCCGGACTTATCCGTTTTCTGAATACCCGGATACTGATACATCGTTCGAGGATTACCACTGAAAGACCAGCGAAAATACTGGACACAAAGAACAGAATTGGAATAAATTCAGAATACCAGAGTGGATGAATCTTACTTTTTGCCATTAAGAAAAGAGCCCCGAGGCCTGATTGGTGCAGCGTAGAGAGCGTAATTCCAAAGATTACAACTCCAAGTGTGAGCGACATCAATACTTTTCTTATTTTTTTCCATCCCAGCCACTCTGCTACCGCGGGTGAAAATTCGATAAACTCTGCAAGCATATAAAGCATGAAGTGCCAGGCAACGAGGAACATCACAGAGCTGACGCCGAACGAGTTGCCAATGATAGGATTAATAACTTTCCACGGTCTGCCGAGGTCCAGGACTAAAGCGCCGGCGTAAAAAATATAGGCCAGGAAACCATTCAGGACAGTCGCCCGCACGATGAGATGATATTTTTCTTCGCGCAGGATATAAACCATGAACGTAATAATATAAGCGCCGCCGGCAAATGCGACTCCGGTGATCACATTAAAACTAACCCAGAGTCCCCACGGGTAATCCTGAGAAAAGTTCGCTACAGCTCCCAAACCCTTTACAAAACGAAGCGTTAAAATAACTGCTGCAACAGCAAGGATAATTCCCGAAATGACATTGAAAGGGGTAAGAATTTTACCTTTGGGTTTTAACTCGCTGAGAATAAATTTTACAAATCTTTTTGATTCACTACCTAACATTGCTATGGAGTCTTGTTTTCCGTTCATCTTAACCCTCACTTTCTGTGTTTTCTTCGAAGCGTTTAGTTGATTTACTTAAAGCGAGTAAAAATGCTGGCCACAGGGTTAGAATGATTGGAACGCTATAGAGAAAACCAGTGGTGAGCTCCGGAAGAGCTTTGGTACCAAGATTCTTTTTAAAGCCGAGCTCTTCAAATGGCACATTAGCAAGATACAAAAAACCGGTTCCGCCAACCTCGTGTTCGCCATAAATCTCATGATTGTAATTATCAGGATCAGCGTAAATACGGGTTCTGGCAATATCGATGAGTTCACGCCGGCTGCCGAAAACTATAGCTTCTTCGGGACAATTCTCAACACATGCTGGTTGCTTGCCCTCTTGCTGCCGTTCCCAGCACATCTGGCATTTTCGAATTCTGGGATTGGCGCTGTGATGTTCGAATTTCGGTATATTGAACGGACATGAGACCATACAATATCTACAGCCAATACACTTGTCCTCTCTCCATATAACCGGCCCTTCTTCTGTTTTATACATGGCCTTGGTAAGGCAGGCTGATGCACAAGCTGGTTGATTACAATGCATACACTGCTGTTTTACATAAACTTCCCCATTTTCAGTTTCATAACCATTAATTAAAGTAAACTGGTTTTCAGTTGTCTTCCTTTTTGTTTCGAGAACATCGACTTCCCAATCCGGTTCCGGAAGACCGTTTGCCTCTGCGCATGATTCTTCGCAGGTTCGGCAACCCACGCAGCGGGTGGTATCGACGAGCACTCCCTTGAATTCTGTACTGCTGGTGGACTCAGCGGCCTTTAAGGGATTGCTTTTGGCTATTAGCGTTCCACCTGCTATTCCTAATGTTTTCATAAAATCTCTGCGATCCATACGAATTTCCCTTTGTTTTAGTTAGATTGTTTCTGTAAAATTAGATAAAAATTGTTTACAAATTTCATTTAAAAAACGTGTTTTCGAAATCCTGCCAGGTTTTTTTGTCAAATTTTGATAACACACCGACTGGCAATTCACCGCCATCAGCCATGGTCAAGCCCATTTGTTTCTGAGACAGGCTTTGGGTGAAGAAATTTTTAAGTTGCAGAAATATCTCATTTAACCACTCCCGTGATTTCTCGGCAATAAACCAATTGGGAATTTCTGATGATACATTTTCCGGCTTGATTGCATATAACCAGGTCTGCCCCGAATTTTCCCACGATGCTTCGTCGAAATCCGGATTTACGGCTATAATACTACCAGCTACCGGGGCTTTCACGTGTAGTTCCTTAGAACCTTTGTGCAGATGAAGAAGTGTTTCTCCCTTTTTCACCTTTTGCCCCTGCTGCAAGGTTTCGACCTTCTCTGGCTCACCAATTAATCCCATAAGAATTGGATTTATGCCCAACCTCAGATTACCTGTATTCAGGATTTTGCTCCAGGTAAATGATGGCTGAAGAAAAATCCCGGCAGGAAGCATTTGAGCAACTTTTGACAGGGAAAGATTATTTGCCTGCGGTTGCGCGATACCAGCGATTTGCTTTTTACGCTGAATAAAATAATCGACGGTCACTCCAACTAAAAATGTGAGAGCAACAAATACAAGTACTAACATGATGAATCTCCTTTTATCTTAGTTTTTATATCAATTTGTTAATTTTCACCTGATAGTATGTCAAAATCTGTACCAAACTATTTATTATTTTTATAATGCATTATTATTAATAGTCTTAGGGATTATTTAATCGATCTTATTTAAAGAACCATCCCAAAGAAATCGTTGAATATTTTTACACTAAAATTTCTGACAATTCTAAAAGGCAGGTTAATTGCAATAATTATTACACATTAAGTGGTGTTGAATATTTCAACGGCTAGTGTTGTAATAATTTACAGTACGGGGAGACTTTTGTTGATAAATAAAACATTTCTAATATTTTTGAATAATTAGTGTTTGAAATAAAACTCCACTTTTTGTCATTCTAAGGAGAAAAGCGACGAAGAATCTATGACCGCTAACCCTCTGTTAATTAAAAGATTGGTATTAGTAGATTCTTCACTCCCTGCAGTCGTTCAGAATGACAAATAAGTGTTTTGGTTCATGCACTAATTATAAAGGTGGGCGGTGAAAGATTATCACCTTTAGTTAAGAGGAGTTAGTTTATACTGAGATGTAGTATGACCAATCAAATTTCTGTGTTAAGTGGAAGAGAATCAGTAGCAATCTATTTAAGAAAGAGAAAGATGCTGAACGCCGGTCACAAACGTCCAGCATCGAGAATCGTTTATATTTTGAATTATCTTTGTGCAATAACTTGCACTCAAAAATTCTTACGTTCTACTATTTCTTCTTCGGAGCAGCAAGATATCTGACAAATAAGACAAAAAGCACAAGAAAACAAACTAGAAGCAGGTACTCCAAACCCTTTGTTTCAAAGATGTTAACATATGTATAGGTTTCCATTTTCAATCTCCAATTTATGATTTGAATGTTAAATCGTGGGAATCCCGAAGTACCGGCATTCTGTCCACAATCCAACGAAAGACCCAGATTTCTGAGAATACAACCATAAGTGTTACGACTATCTCCATCCATGAAGGATAATACCTGACTGCGGCCTGCCAATTGAACGCAATGACAGAAATGTTTAGCCTGTTGAGTATAATACCGATCAAGGTCATAACTGCTGCTACTCGGATGATGCCAAGACTCCTGTTCCTGACTCCATAAGCAAACATGAAACAGGGGATCAGGACAAAACCAATCACCTCAACAAGATACCATACGCCCCAGAAATCGTTTATGAGTTCCCAATGATGTTCGTGAATAAAGACGAGTGTTTTAAAAAAGTAATAAACAAACATTGAAATAGCAGCTCCCTTGCCCAGCCCAAAAATTATTTCATTAAAAGAATCATGCTTGGCAGGATCAATCTGATCTTTGAAAACCTTGTGACTAATAGTACTCTCAAAAATAATCATTGAAAGACCAGCAAAAATGCTTGACACAAAAAAGAGAATCGGAATAAATTCAGTATACCAAAGTGGATGAATCTTGGATTTTGCCAGCAAAAAGAGAGCGCCAAGACCCGATTGATGCAGGGTTGAAAGAGTAATGCCAAATATGACTGCCCCAAGAGTTAAGGCCATCAGGAATTTTCGGACTCTCTTAAGTCCTAACCACTCAGCAATTACCGGTGAAAACTCAATGAATTCCGCTATCATATACAGCATAAAATGCCATGAAACCAGAAACAATACAGAGTTATAACCAAATGAATTTCCGATAATTGGGTTAATTATGTTCCAAGGTCTTCCCAGGTCCAATACAAGAGCGCCTGCATAAAAAACGTAAGCCAACAATCCATTCAGCACAGTAACTCTGACAATGGAGTGATATTTTTCGAGTTTCATAACGTAAACAACAAAGGTGATGATATATGCGCCACCTGCAAATGCTACGCCAGTAACAACATCAAATCCGATCCAAAAGCCCCAGGGGAAATCTTGAGATAAGTTGGTAACTGCTCCTAATCCTTTGGTAAAACGGATTACGAGAATGATGAGACCAACGAAAATGACAGGAATAGAGATTACATTGAATGGTGTAATGAACTTACCCCTTGGCTTCATTTCGCTCAGAATGAACTTCACAAAACGACCGAATTCTGTAGAAACACTGATTGTTTTACTCATGATTCTCCCCCCCTGTTGTTACTTTCGTTTGTTGTTCTCGCTGCTAATAAACTCAAGCCAAGTAATAAGGCGGGAAAGCCAAAAAATATAACCGGCACGGCATACAGAAAATCTCTTGTATACTCAGGATAAGGGGTTATGCCTAGATCCATTCTAAAACCAATTTGATCAAAAGGTACGGCTGAAAGATACAGCCAGCCTGTTCCACCCACTTCGTGTTCTCCATAGATTTTGTGCACATATTTTGTAGGATGATTATAAACCCGCACTCGTGCAATTTCCATAAGATCTCTTTTCATTCCGAACATTAAAGTATCTGTCGGACAGGCTTCCACGCATGCTGGTTTTTTACCCTTCTCCAGACGATCCCAGCACATGTTGCACTTTTGTATCTTTGGATTCCATTCAAAATACTCAAATTTTGGAATATCGAAAGGACAGGAAACCATACAAAATCTGCAGCCCATGCACTTATTGGGACGCCATATAACGGGACCATCTTTAGTTTTGTACATTGCATTGGTCAGACATGCCGAAGTACACGCTGGCTGCCAACAATGCATACATTGCTTTTTAACAAAAACTTCACCTTTCTCAGTCTCGTAGCGATTGACAACAGTCCATTGTATTTCACTGGTTGTTCTTATAGTTGCCAGAGCATTATCATTTTCAATATCAGGTACTTCAAAGCCATGTGCTTCCGTGCAAGCTTTCTCACATGCTCTGCATCCGATGCACCGGGTTGTGTCTGTAAGAACTCCAACAAATTCCTTCTTTTCAATAATTTCTTCAGCCGTTAATTCTTTCGTTGCTAATGTAGCTCCTGCGGCGCCTGCTAACTTCAAGAAATTCCTTCTATCCATTATGTTTTCTCCTTTTACTCTGTAATCGAGACTTATGCAAAATGCTCTTTTTCTGTCACTCTAAGGAACCCTCCGTCGTTGCTCAGGATAAACTCCGTGACGAAGAATCTGTGACCACAAAATTATTGAATTTACACAATGTTAGTGGCCTCAGATTTTTCGCTCCCAACGGTCGCTCTGAATGACATTTATGTATATTTTGCAGAAGTCTAACTGTAATCACTTAATACGCCAATCTTTTATGAAAGCTATTTTTTAGGTCCATTATGGCAAAATTTACAATTCTCACTGGCTTCTTCCCCTGTGCCAACTTCATGGCATTCCCAGCAACTCTTGTGAATGACAACTTTTGCACCGTGTGTTTCATCCGCAGTGTTTATCGGGGAGTCATGATGACAATTTGAACATGCCTGAGCTTCTAATTTGGTTGCTCCGTTCTCGTGATGACAAATATTGCAGTCAATCCAGAAGTCATCAAAATAGTCTTTATGAGGAATTTTTAAATCAGTGGCGTTTGTCTCATGATGGCAAGTCTGACACTCAAACTCAAACTCTTCAAAGTGCTGCTGGTGCGGGAATGTAACTTCACCCGTAGAGGAAGGCGACTTTATGATTTGAGGAATTTTAGATTCCTCTTGATTTTTTTCGGCTAAAACAATCATGGTAATGGATAAAAAAACCAGTATACTAAAAGCAATCAAATAGTTCTTCATACTATCTCATACCTCCACAAAAATTGTTGGTAATTTTATTTACAATTAAGACTTTAGAAATGCTTTCGCGAATGCATCCCAGGTCTCGTCATCCAACTGTTCTCCTGCCACTTTTCCGTTTCCTTCTCTTGAAGTCTCAGTTTCTTGCTTCTGACTGCTAATTTTCTTAGTCATTTCACTGAACTTGTCAATTTCTTCCTGATACCAGGAAACCGCATCGGCGCCAATTTTCAAAGTCTGTAAATCCCCGGTGAGATTTATGGGTTCAATACTACACATCCATCCCAACTCGTAGGGTTTCATATTGATATATTCAACATGTTCAAGAAGTCCAGTGTTAACCGATGCAACTTTCCCACTTACTGGAGAAGGAATAGTTACACTGCGTGAGCCTTGTTTAATTGAAAAAAGTGGCTCGCCTTGTTCAACCTTCTGTCCTCTTTTCGGCAATTCTACATCATCAATTCGACCAATTATTTTTTGAGCAAAATCGTCGATACCGATCCGCACCAAACCGTTCAATTCGACACTTACCCAGTTGTGTGCGCGCGACACAAAAACACCAGCAGGAACATTAAATTCATGTTTAGAAGTAGACTCCTTGCTAGACGGGGTAACCAGATGAACTTTAGGTTTAATTTGCCTTTCCATTCTGTCCTGTCGCCGGATTAAAGATTTATTGATGAATTCCACCAATTCGTCTTCTGTAAAAGGCTTCTGCACATAATCCATTGCACCGAATTTCATTGTATCAACAGCAGATTCAATCGTTGCATAGCCGGTTATCATAATGACGTCAATATCCGGCCGCAAATGTTTTACAGCTTTAGTCACATCCATTCCATCCATTTCAGGCATTTTAAGATCGGTAAACACAAAATCATAGTCGTTTTTTTGAATAAGCCCCAACGCCTCTTTACCGGTTAGAACGGTATCAACAGAATAGCCTGCCAAAACAAGTATTTTGCGGAAACTACCTAAAACGATTTCTTCATCATCTACTGCTAAAATTTTAGCTTTCGGATTTTTTACTTCAACACGATTCAGGCTTTCGGCCTCATCGGTATAATCCAGTTTTAAGCCGATATCCAGTGCTTTTGCTCTCTCTTTGTTTATTTTTGATTCGTGTATTCTCTTCATCACAATTCGTAATATCACATCGACTATAATAAAAACTATTAACGTAACAATAACAATTAAGGCAACCATGGACATTCCTCCATTACTAATTTACTAAACCGTCTTTATGCAAATGACAATTAATTTTAAATTTAGGTTTGACAAATTGTAAGATTTTCCAACTCATTTTCTAAATTGGTTGGTATGATGCGAACCAACCAACCTTGATGAAAAGGATCTACATTTATTAAATTGGCGTTTTGTTTTACATGATGGTTTATCTTGATAACTGTACCACTTAATGGCGCCCAAACCCTGTGCACCAACTGTTCATCTGTGGTTATCCGGACGCAAACATTCCCCTGGCTCATTTCTTCGTTAACTGTTGGAAATTCGATTCGCCGGATATCTTCAACAATACTCAGGAATGTTTCACCAACACCCATTGTACTGGAACCATCCCTGTCAAGCATAGCCCAGGCATGTTGACCTAAAAAATACAGGTTTTCTATTTTGTCTTCACAAAAATGTTGTTTGCCTAACCATTCGATCGGTTTCTTTCCTTTTTTATTAGATTTCGTCCTTTCAGAAAATTTTAGAGCGCGATTGACCACACCTAATAACTCATCAATATCAAATGGTTTTGGTATAAAATCAAATACACCGAGTTTAAATGATTTTACAGCATTTTCAAATGTAGCATATCCGGTAATCATAATTATCGGAGTCTTTGGACATTTTCTTTTTGCTTCTTCAATGAGTTCGAAGCCGGAAATCTTCGGAAGCATCAAATCAGACAGAATAAGTTTGTACTCATGCTGCTGTAATTTTTCCAATGCAATTTCTGCATTTACTGCTCCGTCTACTATGAATCCTTCAGGAACTAAAATCTTCTTAGCTGACTCGATGACTACGGGTTCATCTTCTACAACAAGTATATCAGATTTTGACTTCATGATTGTGCTTTTATACTATTATTGCTGTATTTTCACTAATAGGTAAAAGAATGGTAAACGTAGTACCCATACCCAGCTCGCTCTCTACATGAATTCTGCCGGCATGTTTATCTATAATTCCCCAAACAACCGCCAGACCAAGTCCGGTACCTTTCTTCTCGTTGGTCGTGTAAAATGGCTCAAATATTTTAGTAAGGTTTTCACGGGGGATACCGCATCCGGCGTCTCTGACTTTTATTTCAACATATTTTTCATCTTTAACTTTCTTACGGTTAGTGGAGATATAAATTTCTCCGCCTTTATTACCTATGGCATCCGCAGCATTTACAATTAAATTAATCAACACCTGCTCCATTTGATTTGCATCGGCGTTAATTGAGGGTAAATTTTCTTTTGTGTTTTTGTGAACGACAATGTTATTAAAACTCAACTGGTTGTCAACGATTTTGAGTGATCGTTCTATCACCTTGTTAAAATCGACGCGTGTTTTTCTTGCCGGAACTTGCCTTGCAAAATCCAAAAGTCCCTTGACGATACCTCTGCATCTTTTGGTTTCCCGAACAATCGTTTCCAGATCTTTTTTCATTTCTCCGTTATCATCAGCACGTTTGAGTAAAAAACTGCTGTATGTGAGAACTCCGGTAAGGGGATTATTAATCTCATGTGCTACACCTGCAGCCAATCGTCCCAGTGAAGCCAGTTTATCTGACTGGTAGAGCTGTCTTTGCGTCTCGGCAAGTTTATGAGTCATATTATTGAAGGAGTTTCCAAGATAACCCAATTCATCATGCTTGACCGATTTGATTTTGTACTCGAGATCACCGGCGGCGACAATATTGGTAGCTTTCACTAATTGTCTGACCGGCTTTCCAATTAACTTTTGTACTAAGAACCAAAGAATAAAACTTATGACTATACCAACACAAAAAGTAAATACCATCATTTTAATTTGCTCGGCTCTTATCTGACGATCTACGTCATCTAAGGACATGGTCACGTCCAGAACACCCAATACTTTTTGATTAGCGTCGTGGGCATGACAACTACTTTGCCAACAACTGTCTTCATTGTAAATTGGATTGATAATACCAAGTATTCTGACGTCATCATTAGTTGTAAATATTCTTGTGCGCTCGGGAATGGATAGTTTCTCTAAAGCCTGGTCGGCGGCATGGCAGGCGTAACAAGCTTCTGCCCGTTTATCAACCAAACTGCCCACCTCTCTTTTAGCTGAAGAATATATTATTTCACCTTCTTTGTTAAAAATGCGCACCTTCTCAATACCATCCTGCTGGCCAATGGTATCTATAATTCTATGGACGTGTTCTCTTCGATTAAGCAACATATCGAATTTAGTGCTGCTTTTAATGGTTTCACTCATTTGATGGGCGTTATGCTCAATTTGGGATATAAGAGCACGTTGCTGGGATTTGATTATATAATAGGAAAATATCACAAAAATTGTGATGGTCACACTTCCAACAGCTAAAATTAATTTGCGGCTAATTATATTTTTCATAACTATAAATTAATTGAACCATACAAGTGTCGGTCATTTTTTATTCAAAAACTATACCAAAGTTGCATCAAAATATATACTATTAAACAAACAAGTTAAGTAGACTTTTAACATATATTTAAAACACGCAATCAGAATTCTGTTATAAATAAAAATAGAGATTTTTCTCCCAAATATGAGAATCAAAAATTAAAAAATTCTTAATTATAAGAATAGGTGAGTCTATTACTGTAAGGTGACTTTAATAACAAGTAAATAAATCTTAATACTTAATAAATAAAATAAATAAGTTCCTTGCTATTTTACGGTGTTTGTGTTAAATTTACAACTTCTCATAATACCCTTCCCAATTGGATGAATGTTAAAAAGTGGGTGAACAAATTCAGACAATTCTTAAAAATAGACCACTTGCATTTAGAGGATATTTAAATACTATAAGTAGCTCTATGAGGCATAAACCTTCTAAACATAAAAAGTTTAGTAAAGGTATGCCCCATTAGACTGATTTTTTTTCATCAAGACAGGACGGTGATTTATCACAGAATTTTTCAGAATTTATCGCTATCATCTTATTGTGTAACTTATGATAAAAAACAATGATTCTTCTTTCATACTACTACTATTCATCGTCATCTTCATCCTGGCTCCGGGATTGTACGCACAGGAACAAGATTTAGAAAAACTATTAGATCTCAATCTCGAAGAATTGATGCATGTAAAAGTAGTCACTGCTTCAAAAAAAGCCCAGACCCTGAGTGAAGTCCCGGCAACCGTACGGATTATTACAGCCGAGGAAATTAAGGAAAGAGGATATTTCACTCTCGAAGAAGCCCTTTCAGATTTACCTGGTATTCAATTCCGAAACATCGTTGGATTTAATAGTTATGTTTTCTTACGGGGAGCTCCCAGTCAAAATAATTTAATTTTAGTCCTGGTTGATGGGATACAGATTAATGAGCTGAATTCTGGTGGATTTTATGGCGGCGGTCAATTCAACCTATCCAACGTAAAAAGAATTGAAGTTGTTTATGGACCAGCCTCTGCCCTTTATGGAACCAATGCAATATCAGGAATCATAAATATTATTACCAATGATCCCGAAGATATTCAAGGCGGACAGGCCAGTGTTCAACTGGGTGCCTTTGATACGAGAAATAT
The DNA here is from genome assembly GCA_964539665.1 of uncultured Cytophagia bacterium. Classification (GTDB taxonomy): domain Bacteria; phylum Zhuqueibacterota; class Zhuqueibacteria; order Oceanimicrobiales; family Oceanimicrobiaceae; genus CAZIKB01. The sequence continues at coordinate 35,446 of CAZIKB010000042.1, read as the reverse complement.
TGATTTTCGATATGGTCATTACAGCCAGAAACAAGACTTTGGTTTTATCCTTTCAGGAATGTTGAAACAAACCGATAAGGCCGATCTGCGGGGGGGAAAAGGCGATAATAATTGGACCAATAATATGGAAAATTTTGAAGATGATTTGGCTTTTGATGGTAAAGTGACCTACAAAAACTTGAGTTTTGGTCTGGTATTTCAAGACAAACAGGCTTCTCGTACAACGAATTATAAAACGACAGGTACAAATTATCTCGATTCCGGTACAAACCTGCATATTCGATTTATCAACAGTCATTTAAAATATCTGTATAATAAGAATCCAAAATGGTCTTCGCTTTCTCAGTTGTATTACAGAAACGCTACCGTTATGGACAACACAATCTCATCAATACAAGCTGATACCGTGGGTCAGACAGGATATTACAGGCCGAATGCTCTTATCGGTTTTGAAAATCAGCATAACTTTCTGCCAGCAAAGAACATCAATATCATTATCGGTTTCGTTCTGGAAGCAGAAAGACTCGCTGAAGGCTTTTCAAAATCATTCAGCGGTTCACCAGAGATAAAACCCCCGACTCCAGAAAAACCCGAAATGACCACCAATCATTTAAAAAGCCTTTATTTGCAAACTCAAATTAAATTTTTCAAATATACTGAAATAACTTTCGGAATAAGACGCGATGACAGCAGTGTTTATGGCACACTGCACACACCACGCTTTGGACTGGTATTCAACAGGCAAAAACTCACTTCGAAATTACTATATATGCAGGCATTTCGAGCCCCGAAACCCTGGGATTATACTTATGGAGAAGGAAACAACCACCTCAAATCTGAAAAAATGCGTTCATGGGAACTTACCATGACTTACGCATTCAGTTCAAATTTCAGAGCCGATCTGTCTTTATATAAAAATACTGTAGAGAGATTACTTACCCTGGAAGGAAACAGATGGATAAACGGCACCGACTTGAAAACCGATGGTTTTGAAACCAGCCTGGAATATGCAAAAGGAAAAATCAAATCTTATGTTAATTACACATATAATTTTTCCAGATTTGGCACTAATGACAGGGTTCCGGAAATTGGCAGGACTACTTTTAATGTCGGATTAATATATGCATTTACAAATCATTTAAAACTAAATATAAGAGGTAATTATCTTGGTAGAAGAAAAAACGTTAAGACTATTAATGCAACCGGGAGCAATTATATTGCTGGCGCTTTTATTCTCCATTCTAATTTCTCGATATTAGACTTCAAGAATTTCGACTTTCATATAACAGCAAAGAACCTCCTGAATACCGAATATTATCACACATCCAACAGACCACCGGAACGATATAGACAACCGCAAAGAACTGTATTGTTTAAAGCCGGGTATAATTTTTAATCCCTGGCAATTATTCAAATACAAAGGAAGAAAATGTAAGCAATGCTATGAAAGCAATCTTTAAATGTTTAAAAAGTAAAATTACTCAATCCATAATTTTAATCGCTGGTTTTTCCACGCTGCTAATCGCTCAAATTGAAGCAAGCAAAGAATATGAATTGAAGGCCGTCTTCATCTACAATTTTACAAAATATATCCAATGGGCGGACTCTGACACTTCCAGAACTTTTGAAATTGCAGTAATTGGAGATAGTAATATAATTAATCCATTAAAAATTATAGCAGAAAAGAAAATAGTAAATAATAGAAAAATTATAATAACACATTTCCAAAATATCGATGACCTCAGAAGTTGTCACATTCTCTTTATTTCAGCCTTAAAATTAAATCAGTTGGACGAAATATTGCAAAAGGTTGAACACGAAAATATCTTAACAATCAGTGACAGTAAAGGTTTTGCTCAAAAAGGAGTAGCCATTAATTTCATTTTAGTGGCAGACAAAGTTAAGTTTGAAATAAACAGCCGCGCATTCGAACGTACTGGATTACAAGTAAGTTCTCAACTTCAAAAATTAGCAATAATGGTTGAGGAGGAAAAACAATCAAATGATTAGCCTGAAAAATTTTTCAATCACCAATAAACTGATTGCGATACAGCTTTTCACTGCTTTTATCGTTCTATTATTTTATGGTATTTTTCTTGTCATTAACGATCATCTTATATTTCGAGAGTCTTTTACCAAACAAATAACATCTATGGCGCAATTAATTGGCGCCAATAGTATTTCTGCTTTAGAATTTTTGGATAATGACACAGCAGAAGAAATACTGGCTTCCCTTGCAGCAGAAGAAGATATCGTTAATGCCTGGATATATGATGCCGGCGGCGGTCTTTTTGCCAAATACAGTAAAAGTGGTTATGCTGAATTTACTTTTCCCAGAATTGAAAATGAAACAACAGAATTTCACGGCGACTTCATCACTCTTTCAAAAAAAATCATCCAGAATGGTGAACAGATTGGTATGGTGTCATTACGACTAAATATGAACCAATTGCGGCAAATAGTAAAAAAAAACGTAGTGATCGCATTATTAACACTGGCGGTCGGAATGTTAATTGCATTTGTACTTTCAATGTTGACGCAAAAAACTATTTCAAATCCTATTCTGCATTTGGTTGACATTGCAAAGAAAGTATCAGAAACCGGTATCTATTCAATCCGATGCGAAAAAGAAGGTAATGACGAAATCGGCATCTTATGTGATACTTTCAACGATATGATGACACAAATTCAAAACAGGGAGATAGAAAGAGACAATGCTGAAAGGACACTGAAAAAGAGCAATGCACAACTACAGGAGGAGATCAAAGAGCGTAAACATGCAGAGGAGGAGTTGGATCGTTTTTTTACACTGTCATTAGATATGTTTTGCATCGCTGGTACTGATGGCTACTTCAAGCGGATTAATCCTTCTTTTGAACGTACACTTGGCTACACAGAAAAGGAACTGCTTGCAGAACCGTTCGTGCATTTCGTTCATTCAGATGATTTAGAGGTCACTCTGGATGAGATTCAGAAACTTTCCGCCGGTCAAAACACCATATCCTTTGAGAATCGTTATCGCTGTAAAGACGGCTCGTACAAGTGGCTGATGTGGAACTCGACTGCATTCCCCAGTCAACAGTTGATCTATGCCGCTGCTCACAATATCACCGAAAATAAACGTGCGGAAGAGGAGCTTGAGCGGTCTCTTTCTCTTCTCCAGGCGACGCTCGATTCAACCGCTGACGGCATTCTCGTTGTAGACGGCGCTGGCAAGATAATAGGCTTTAACCAGAAGCTTAAAGAAATGTGGCGTATTCCCAGCTCAATCATTGAGTCAAAAGATGATAAAAAAATAATGAAATATATACGAAATCAGGTCATGAATCCCGAGCTTCTTCTCACGGAAATGCAGGCTTTCACCTCTCAGCCAAAGACAAAATGCTGTGATGTGCTGAAATTCATTGATGGCAGGGTATTTGAATGCCACATCAAACCAGCTCAGTTAGGAGGGAAACGAGTTGGTCTTGTATGGAGCTTTCATGATGTAACAGCGCTCAAAATGGCTGAAGAAGCCCTGCGTAAAGCTAATGAAGAATTAGAGAAAAAAGTTGAAGAACGCACCAGAGAACTACGGGAGAAACAAGCTCAACTGGTGCAGTCTGGAAAGATGGCTGCCTTAGGCAACCTGGTAGCCGGCGTAGCCCATGAAGTAAATAATCCCATTGGAGCAGTCAATAGCGCTGCGGATGTTTCTTTACGCTGTATTGACCTTATCAACAATGTGATTACAGAATTCAAAGAGGTTGAAGATCTAAAAAATAATTCAAAATTTAAAAATGTATTAAAAATGTTGTTCGAAAATAATCAGGTGATTGTTACTGCAGGCAAGCGTATTGCTCAAATTGTTCAAAGCCTGAAGAATTTTTCCCGCTTGGATGAAGCAGATAACCTGGAGGCAAATATTCACGAGGGAATTGATAGCACTCTGACACTTGTTCACCATGAAATAAAGCGAAAAGTTGAGATAATCAAAGAATATGGTAAGGTTCCTTTGATAGACTGTTATCCCAACCAATTAAACCAGGTTTTCATGAATTTATTCGTAAATGCAGCTCATGCAATTAAAGTTAAAGGGAATATAAAAATTAAAACTTCTGCCGATGATGAAAATGTGTATATAAAAATATCTGACACCGGTGTCGGAATTCAAGCGGACGATCTCAATAAAATATTTGATCCTGGATTTACCACCAAAGGAGTAGGCGTAGGGACAGGTCTGGGGCTGTCCATTTGCTATAATATCATTCAAAAACATAATGGCTCAATAAGCGTGGAAAGTGAAGTCGGCAAAGGCACAGAGTTTACAATAACACTCCCTATCGAGCATTCTGAAGAAAATTTGACTGCCAATGCTTTGCACTAACTAATGGAGTGATCCAAATTAATCTGCGTTTCAGAAAAAACATATCTGAATAATCAAATTTTGGTTATTGACTAAATGACAGAATGACTTGAGTGACTTTGTACCCAATTTCATAAATACAGTAAAATAAACGCTTTGACAGGATTAACAAGATAAACACGATGGAATCGATTTAATCCTGTAACTCAAAACAAATTATCAAATCCAACTATACTAAACCTAAGCCTAATAAAAGAACACAAATCAAAGGGGTGCTAAAATATAATAGAGCTTTTCTCAGGTTTTTAGTTTATTCCTTGTTTTTTTGCGTTTTTAGGCACAAGATTTCACTTAATATCTTAGTTGTGTCAGGACAACTATGGCTTTCAGTATCACTTCCCGAACTGTCTGGAACAGGTTTTGAAAAAGAAACCTCGGAAAATAATTGAAAGTCAATTCACTCCAATGTCTAAGATGATAAACGGGATGCCAATTATCTTGTTAATCCTGTTAATCCAGTCTAAATGATTCGTAACCGTATTTATGAAACGCTGTACTTAGTGACTGAGACAGCAGTTTTGGCATGATGTATGTCATTGAAAATAGCGATGATAATTAGCAGTCGTTCCACTACTGATGAGTAAAATCATTATCTGACATGTTTGTAAGTTTCAAAACAATATCCAGCCATTTTTTCCTTCGCAATTAATTTAAATCGAACTCCGAGCAGATGTTCATACTCCGGAAAAAACGCATCTCCATCGTATTCGCCTTCTACAATGGTTAGTTCGAGTCTTTGGGCCAACATTAGAGTTTTTTGGAAAACTGCTTCTCCGCCAATTATAAAAACCACAGATTCCTCAGATAAAGTTTTCAATGCATCCTCAATCGAGGTGAAAGTTTCAACATTGGGTTGGTTGGAATATGACTTGTTTGCAGTGAGTACAATATTCCGCCGTTCTGGCAGCGGCTTGCCCAGACGCAGCAAAATGGACTCAAATGTTTTCCGTCCCATAATTACAGGATGGCCAATGGTGAGCCGTTTAAATCGCTTTAAATCTTTGGAGATGTACCAGGGCAGTTCGCCGTCTTTACCTATAACGCGATTTTTTTTAGCAATGGCAGCGATGATAACAATTTCAGGAGAAGCCATCATACCGCAACTTCAAATTTTATGGGTTCATGGCATTGATAGCCGATTAGCTGGAAATCCTCAAATTGCAGGTCGTCAAATGGCTTGCTTGCAATTTCCAGGCGGGGTAGTTCCAAGGATTGACGTTTTAGCTGTTCTTTTATACTTTCCACATGATTAATATAAATATGAGCGTCGATAAGAGTGTGGGCAAACTCTCCAACTTTCAGATCAACTTCCCGGGCAATGGCCTGGGTCAGCAAGGCGTAGCAGGCTAAATTAAACGGCACTCCAATGGCAATATCAGCGCTGCGCTGGGTGAGATGACAATTCAACCGCCCGGCCTGCACATTCAGCGCCCAGGTAAAATGGCACGGCGGCAGTTTGCTAATGACGGCATTTGCAGGATGCCAGGCCGTGATGACAATCCGGCGTGAATTCGGATTGCGTTTGAGCTCATCGATTGCCCAGCCCAGTTGATCAAAGGAGAGCGAGCCGTTCGGGTCTTTTTTAACATGTGGGTGTGATTCATCCAGGAACACCTCTGCGCCTAAAGCCACCCCCTTTGTCGGCACCGGATACCGCCGCCAGAAACGGCCGTAAGCCGTCTCCAAATTACCTTCTCCGTCAGCCCAATCATCCCAGATGCTGGTATGCTTTTGTAAATCCCGAATATGATCTGCGCCGGAGAGATACCAGAATACTTCCCGCAGCATGGCTTTAAAATTGACTTTTTTAGTTGTCAGTAGCGGGTAGCCTTCTGCAAGATCAACGCGGTAAAACTCAGCGAATGTGGAAATCGTATCCACACCCGTTCGGTTAGACTTACGATGGCCTTTGGTTAATACACGTTCTACAAGTTCTAAGTAAGGTCTCATAATTATAAATTTTAATTATTGCGGGAAATCCGACTATTTCATAAACCACAAAGAGTGCAGAGGTCGCAGAGCCGCTTTATAATTATTTAAGCTATGCATTCTCAACATCCTCTGCGGTGAATAATTCCTGAATATAAAAAATATAACTTTTAAATTAATAATATGCAAATAAATTGCTGACAAAATTTTTAACTTATTTTCGATTCATAAATCAGAATTATTTCTTTCTTGAATCTTTAAAATTTGTTTTGCATATTGAGATTTATTCAACGTTCAATGAAGTAATTTTAGGAAAAATCACGCAACAGGAGAATACAATGCACGATCCGCGCTTTAATAAATTAGCAGACGTACTCATTCATCACTCAACGAAATTGAAATCCGGCGAGACAATTCTGATTGAGGCCATTGATATCCCGGAAGAAATGCTAATTGCCATCATCCGCGGAGTAAGGAAATCGGGAGGTATTCCTTTGGTTACAATTAAACAAAATCGCATCACGCGGGAACTTATCAATAGTAATGACGCGGAAATCATGAAACAGATTGGTGAGTACGAAGCCTTTCGAATGGATAAAGTGCAGGCTTATATCGGACTGCGCGGCAGTAACAATATCACAGAAATGTCCGATGTTCCCACCGAAGCTATTCAACTTTATGAAAAGCATTGGCAGAAGCCGGTACATTTTGATATTCGGGTGCCTAAAACCAGGTGGGTTGTGCTTCGCTGGCCCACACCATCTATGGCGCAGCAGGCAAAGAAAAGTACAGAGGCTTTTGAGAAATTTTACTTTGACGTCTGCACAATGGACTACGCCAAAATGGAGAATGCAGCAAAACCTTTAAAGGCATTGCTGGAATCAACAGATGAAGTTCATATTGTTGGTCCCGGGACCGATCTCAAATTTAGCATAAAAGACATTCCTGTTGTTTCATGCGCTGGAAATCACAATATACCCGATGGTGAGTGTTTTACCGCACCGGTTCGAAACTCTGTTAACGGCACGATTCATTTCAATGCAGATTCGATTTATCAAGGCACTACATTTAATAATATAAAATTACGATTTGAAAATGGTCAGGTAATTGAGGCGTCCGCAAACAACACTAAAAAACTCAACAAAATCCTTGATACCGATGACGGGGCAAGATTTATTGGCGAATTTGCAATTGGCTTTAATCCTTACATCATTTCTCCCATGCTTGACATCCTGTTTGATGAAAAAATCGCCGGTTCATTTCATTTTACACCAGGCCAGGCTTATGCGGATGCAGACAACAGCAACCGCTCGAATATACATTGGGACATGGTGCTAATCCAAACGCCGGAATACGGCGGCGGCGAGATGTATTTTGACGGTCAATTGATTCGGAAGGATGGCTTATTCGTATTTCCAGAATTAGAGGGGCTTAATCCTGATAAACTAAAATGACGAGGTGAAAACAATGACGGATCATTCTCTTTCAACCAGGAGATATTTTCAAATACCAGTTTTGATTTTGTTAAATTGGCTAACATATATTACGCCGATTTTCCCACAAAATGCTGCTGTTGATGAAGAAGTTTATTCTAAGATCACTGCCACGGGATATGTTAGAGTCCTGGTAAAGCTTAGAAAGCAGGATTTGGCAATAACCAATTTGTCAGCAAAAATGCAATCAATTAAATCAATCCAGGAAGCTGTACTTTCACAGCTAAGTTCTGATGAGTTCAAGGTTCGCTATTCTTATAAAACCTTTCCAGGTTTAGCCGGTGACCTGAGTGAAAGCGGGCTAAGTTTAATGGAATTGAGTCCTTTAGTTGAAAAGATAGAATTGGATGGTGAAGGCAGCGGCGGCATGGCGCAAAGTGTTGCTGCCATCCAGGCGCCTGAGGTGCACAATCTTGGTTTTACTGGAAAAGGAGTCAGAGTCGGTGTGATTGATTCCGGCGTAAACCTCCAACATGTTGATCTGGCAGACGCTGTCGTAGCGCAGCAAAGCTTTTTAAACGGAGGTACTCAGGGACCAAACGCAGATGATGTATTTGGCCACGGTTCTAATGTTGCCGGTATCATTACTGCCAATGGCACTGTCGTTGGACCGGGCGTGGCACCGGATGCCGAAATTGTTGCCATTCGCGTGCTTGATGACCAAAACAGGGGCTACCTCTCAGACTGGGCTGCGGGTGTTGACTGGATTGTGGCTAATAATGCTTCACTTAAAGTGCGAATCATAAACATGAGTCTGGTCAGCGATAGATTGTTTTTCGGAGCTTGTGATGCTCAGCAAAGTTTCTTTGCCGCTGCGGCAAACGCGGCAGCAAATGCAGGGATAATTATATTTGCTTCCTCTGGAAATACTGGCGATGTCGATCGAATGGCCTCACCAGCCTGCCTCGCCAATGTAATTGCAGTTGGCGCTACTTACGACTCAAACCTCGGCCGTGAACCTGATAGCGGTACATACAATAGTCTGTTTGGAGGCATTTGGCCGTTTTGTTTTGACGAAACGACTTCAACACAAACTTTAACCTGCTTTACCAGTCGCAGCTCACAATTAGAGCTGGTTGCTCCAGGCGCGATTATTTATTCCGCCAGTTCTGGAGGAACAACTTCAACAAGCTTTTATCGTGGCACCTCACAAGCATCACCGCACGTGGCAGGTGTTGCCGCTCTTATGTTAGAAAAAAATCCAGCGCTCACAGTCACAGAAATTGTAAACATCCTGAAATCCAGTGCTTCGGCAATGGTTAATGATCCTCTAACCTCAAGGCAATATCCTCTTGTCAATGCATTGGCCGCTGTTGATCAGGTTGTCACGGATGTAAATGATTCGGGCGTCGACGGCTTTACACCGTCTGAGTTTGCTTTATTTCAAAATTTCCCGAATCCTTTCAATCCGGCAACGACAATTCGCTTCAAGCTGCCGGAAGCAGCCGAAGTCTCGATTAGAATCATTAACACGGTTGGACAGGAAATTCGTACTCTGATTGACTCGACGCCGTATGGACCGGGCAATCATATCTTTCAGTGGGATGGAAAAGACAATTACGGAAATCCAGTATCCAGTGGTGTTTACTTTTACCAGTTGCACACACTAAAATATCGCCAAACAAAAAAAATGATATTGTTGCGGTAAAATGTTCGTGTACAAGCAATAGAGCCTGTGTGAAAAATCAAACATAAGGGACTTTGTCATACTGTAAGAATCTTTGTTGTTTGGTCGTAAAGTGCTGTTTATTTAAAAGATTCTTCCAAAATGACAGTGGTTGGCATTTTTACATTACCGGGTAAAATCCGTGTTATTCTGTGTCCAAACTTTATAAAATAAATACCTTCTTTGAAAGAAATTAAAATGAAAACAATTGGCTTGATTGGTGGTATGAGCTGGGAGTCTTCAATTGAATACTACCGTATTATTAATGAAACAGTACGTGAGAAATTGGGCAAACTGCATTCAGCCAAAAGCGCCATGTACTCTGTTGATTTTGCTGAGATTGAAACCTTACAGCATCAGGGGAATTGGGAAAAAGCAACAGACCTGATGATTGCTGCCGCAAAAAATGTCGAAAACGGGGGCGCCGATTTTCTTGTTATTTGTACAAACACCATGCACAAAATGGCTGATGCGGTAAGTAACCAAATTAACATACCTTTATTGCATATCGCAGACGCCACGGCAGAAAAAATTCAGGCACAGCAAATAGCAAAGATTGGGCTGCTCGGAACCAAGTTTACCATGGAAGAAAGTTTTTACAAGGATCGATTAATTGAAAAACATGGATTAAAAGTCGAAATTCCAAAATTAGACGACCGGGCACTTGTACACAGAATTATTTATGATGAGTTGTGCCACGGGGAAATACTGCAAGAATCAAAGGCTGAATATGTGCGCATTATGGAACAATTAATTGATGAAGGCGCAGAAGGCATAATTTTAGGCTGTACAGAAATAGGTCTTTTGGTGAACGCGAACGATTGCCCCGTGCCTCTGTTTGATACTACAAAAATTCACGCTATCGCAGCGGTTGAGTTTGCGCTTGAATCATAGTGATTTGCATATGCAAAAAAGTGTGTTTATAAAAGGTACGGTGAAGTGAAGCAGGAATGAATTTCAATCTGACCAAATAGAATGAAAACCGCCGTTACTGGAGCAGCCGGTCATGTAGGAGCCAATCTTTGCAGAGAGCTTTTAAAGCAGGGGCATTCTGTTAAAGCTTTATACCACCATGATACCCGCGCTCTTGATGAGCTTGAAATAATTAAAATCAAAGGTGACATCTTAGATCCAGGCTGTTTAATAGATCTGTGCAAGGGAACAGACCTGGTTTTTCACTCCGCTGCCAAAATATCAATTGACGGCGATGCTGATCGCAGCGTCTGTCAAATCAATGTGCAAGGCACTAAAAATATTGTGCAGGCCTGTGTGCAGAGCAATGTAAAACGACTAATTCATTTCAGCTCGATTCATGCTTTAAAACAAAATCCTCTGCAAGAAGAGCTGAATGAAACCAGACCGCTTGTAGATAAGACTGCTTTTAAATATGACCAATCCAAAGCTGAGAGTGAAAGAGTAGTGTTGCAGGCAGTAAAGAGTGGTCTGGACGCGGTCATATTAAGCCCAACCGCAATCATTGGTCCGGTTGATTATAAACCGTCTCTCATGGGCCAGGCGATTATAGATTTATACAATCAAAAAATACCAGCTCTGATTTCGGGCGGCTTCGATTGGGTGGATGTGCGGGACGTCGCAACTGCGGCTATCGCAGCCAGTAAGAAAGGCAGAACAGGAGAACGCTATTTATTATCAGGAACCTGGATGTCATTAAAAGGACTCGCCAAACAAGCTGAAGCAACAACGGGTAAAAAAACGCCTTCAGTAACATTGCCAGTCTGGTTAGTAAAAATCGGCCTACCCTTTATCAAGATCTATTGCAAGCTGAACCAGAGCAGGCCAATTTGCACCAGCGAATCGTTAGAAGTTTTAGCAAAAGGGCACAGAAATATCAGTCATGAAAAAGCACGTCAGGAGTTAGGATTTCATCCACGCCCTCTGAGAGAAACCCTGCAAGATACCTTTGACTGGTTTAAACGGGCCGGCATGATTGAGTAATTCACTTAAAGAGGTAAATTTTGTTTTCTATTATACTGCACATCTGGATTGGCTTAGCTCTGGTTACATTTGCACTTTTAATTAAAATAACGGCTCCATACGGCCGCCATTTGAAGAAGAGTTGGGGAACGACTATTAATAATAAAGCAGGCTGGCTGTTAATGGAACTGCCGGCGGTTTTGGTGTTCTCTTACTTTTTTCTGACCGGTCATCAGGAAAAGACTTTGGTCGCCTGGTCATTTTTAACCTTCTGGCTTTTTCACTACCTCCATAGAAGCATCATTTTTCCATTTCGACAAAAAACAAAGGGGAAAAGAATGCCAATCGTCATCATGCTTTCCGCGATATTCTTTAATTTCGTGAATGGATATTTAAACGGCCATTACTTAGGTTCATTAAGTTTCTATTCATTGAGCTGGTTTTATGATGCCAGATTTATTGGCGGATTCACCGTGCTAATAATTGGGTTGGCTATAAACTGGCATTCCGATACAATTCTAATAAATCTCAGAAATCCCGACGAGCAGGGCTACAAAATTCCGTATGGTGGTTTATTTCAAAGGGTATCCTGCCCGAATTATTTAGGGGAAATAATTGAATGGAGCGGCTTTGCACTCATGACCTGGTCCCTCCCGGCCCTGTCATTTGTTCTCTGGACCATGGCCAATTTAGTGCCGCGAGCACTGGCGCATCATAAATGGTATCATCAGACTTTTGAGGATTATCCGAAGGAACGAAAGGCAATTATTCCTTTTGTTTTGTAATGTTTTTTAGAAAGTCATGTGAAGGCACAATAAATAAACATCTCATCATCTTCATCAGCAGGCATTTCATAAGATTTTAGGTCATAATTCTATGATTTCACAATTTCGATCAGACGAAGTATACCGACCATAATCTCTGCAACAGAGGTCTTAAGCTCTAAAATTCTACTTGAAAACTTATCTCTCTTGATGACTTCCAGAAATTCAAAAATTATTTATTGTGTGGCAATAATTTTTATCTTCTTATCTTCTGCCATCTTTATAATTTTGTTTGAACTTCCAGTCCATAAAAGTCCAGAAATGATTACGTTGGTATCAAGCACAACCCATGGAGGAATATATTTAGCCATTGTTTTTTCTTGACTTCTTTTCTTTGCGGTAACAATGTACTTCCTCAACAATTTCTTGCAATGTTAACTTCTTTGTTGTGCTTGTCTCGGCAAAAGCGCTCAATTTTGGAACATGTAACTTCTTTAGGATAAGTGTATCCCCTTCCAAAAAAGCGGCCAATTCCTCTTCACTATTTAACCATTTTTTTATTTCTTGTGAAACCTCTATTTGCAAATTTTCAGTGACTTTTACTGTTTCCATGAATTTCACCTGTTTATGAATATAGTAATCATGTATTTCTGTATAAGATAATTATTTCAATTAAAATTTGCAATCAAAAGTTACTCTTCTTATCACGTCATAATTTTTACTTGACATCACGGAAATTATTATTTATCTTTAACAAATCAATGTTCAACTCTTAGATATTACCCACTACAAACTGATTCTAATAATCGCGCATGCAAGTAATTCAACATTGAGAGGCGTAAATAGTAAAGTAATTGGTGGTCCAATAAGACAGGGAGCGGGGATGACCTTTTTAAGCCCAAAACCTGATATCGCAAACAAACCGAAACTGCTTAGCCGAATTCCACAAGGCATTCGCACCAGGCATTATAGTCTGCGTATTGAGAAAGCGTAAGCTCAATATGGAACCGTAAAGGTCAAATGTTGGAGATACCCTATGGTAAGGTCATGGACCTTGGTCTGGAAAAACAATTGGTAAAGACTGAAAATTGAAAATGCCCACATATAGGAATAATATATCAGGGAAAATATGCCTATATGTAGGCATGCGAAATACTTAAAGAGTGGCAACTAATATAATAGTTAGCTGTGAAAATGAGGATTTCATAGGTTGAGCATTACGATTATTTTGGGGGCTGGAGCGTCAAAAGCATTCACCATGTGTCCGTATCCTCTACTAGGTGAGATGCTTCAGAAAATGTTCCAGTTTGCAGTAGAGCTACCCGAAGAGATTGATAATAAGAGAATGTTTGAGAGCTACATATACAAACAAAGATTGCTTCTCACATACTCTGTAATGAAAGCTGTGAATGAACCTTCTCGGAAATTTGAAAAGGGAACAATTAAGAATCAAGAAATTGACTATCACTTCAAAAAAACCTATGAGAGAATTATTCAAAATGGCTACGGCTTGGATAACATATTTGAGCTGCTTTCACAACAAGAAGCGGATGATTATGACTCAACAACAAAAGCTCACTGGGCACTTACTCATGCGATTTCTTTTTACATGCTTCAAATGTTTAGTATGAAACACATTGAAGCTCATTTTGATAGAGCCCACATATATCTTGTTAGGCTGATTGATAGGTTGTTAAAATTAGGGCATTCTGTAAATGTGATTGATTTTAATTATGATTGCTTATTAGAAAGGATTAGGAAAGATTATGCTGGCAGTAGTGGCGCAACTTTTGGTTGGGACATGGGTAGGGAGAGATTAATACTCGCGGATGATATTCATTCTGGAACATTATCGGATTTGGTGAAAGGTCAAAAATATAGAGAGCCTTGGGTCAAAGAGGATTTTCCTTTACAAGCAAAACTAATAAAACCTCATGGAGATATGTGCACCTTTCTGTGGGGAGTGTCAGGAATCTGTTACAGAGGTGGTTTGAGACACAGCCAATCGACCTCAGCTATTTTTCCCAGTAAGTTGTCTGATCCAACCAAGCGTGACAATTACCTTCGCTCATCCATCATGCCTCCTACAAAATCCAGACGACGCCATAGTTCCCAATTCTACAGCGAAGAACTTCAACGTGTTAATACAGCACTGAATGAATCATCGATTTTTCTCAGTATTGGATGGAGCGCAAAAGGAACGGATAAATTCTACGATGAGATTTTCGGTGACTCGTTCCATCGCAAAAACGCTAGAGTTAAGATATTTATCATAGACAAGGTTGACACTCAAGACAGAATTCTTGAGCTTTTTGGAAATGAAGCTGAAATTAAGGATTTACAAACCTGCGGATTTAATCAGAATTCGGTTTTGAGCTTAGAAAAATCAATCGAACCAGCGCTGTAATTCAGCTAACAATGTTTCCACCTGACGAGAGGGCGGTGGTTCTCTGGGTTGGTTTTGTGCTCTCTCGAAAGTTTCTTTTAATCAGTAGGTTAAGTGCCCTTAAACCCTCTCGCAGGTGAAACTGTCGTTAGTGAACCCTGAGAAGGGTGGCATTTCGGGAATAAGGTTATCTATTTTTGTTGGGTCAGACCACTGGTCAATAAATTATGGAAGCAATAATTGCAGTAACAGTAGCAGTTTTAGGCTAGCTAACTAATCATTTTCTATCTTTACGAGCGCAAAATAAAGCGTTTTTAAATAACCTGAGAAATGAAGCTCGCCTCAACATTTCAAAGGAATTAAAAGAATACTATTTAACACTACATTCACTATTTGAAGAAGATGCGCACATCAGAGAAAAATCCTTAGACAGAAATTGGTTTCTAAATATTGACTTACATAAACATGAGTTATCCAAAATAAAATCACTTGTATCATCTTTTGAATTCCGGCCAAATTTCATATTAGTCTTAGAAGAATACGAAACACTTTTACCAGGAACAAAAGATGCGAGGATAGAATTACAAGAAAAACATGAAAAATTGAAGACTCATTTAGATCTAATCTATAATAAAATCACAAGAAGCTCTAACAACTTAGAAATTATGAAAGGATTAAAGGAAATAGACGGTTCCGCTATAGCGGCTCAAAAATGGTTGGCTCAAGACTTATTAATAATTGTACAAAATATAACTTTAGGGGAAATTACCAATAAGAAAGTTGAGCAGCGGGGAACTCAAGGCAAATATCCTGTAAGGCATCCTAGATTTATTCTAGAAAAGTCTGGTAATATAATAGTAAAACAATTTAAAGAGGACAGTTAAGCTATGTTTGAAGCCAATCGCCAAACAAATCCTTCAACTAAGTGGCTGTGAATGCTGGAAAGTAAACTGGTGTAAAGGCTGGCAACTCGGCTTGTTCGTCTAACCTTCTTTTGCACGCGGATTGCCATGACGTTGCGCTAATTTTAGATTTTTCAGATTTTCAAATACAGTTCTTTTCACTGAGATCAGTTTTCATGGCAACCGGTGAAAAGAGCGTTAGTAGCTTTGTGGATTTTGAATTCGGATTTTTGTCTTTTGATTAAAATAATATGTAGATGGATTTTTTAAGAATATGATAGGAATTAAACAACGATCAAGCGAGGATAAAATATGAAATTTAATATTGCTCATATAGCCAAGGATTCTATTTTTATCCTAATAGGTATTGTTTCAGCTGGTTTTGGACTAAAAGGATTTTTACTACCTAATTTATTTATCGATGGTGGCGCTATGGGCATTTCTCTGCTAATATCAGAAACCACCAATGTATCATTATCCATTCTTATTGTAGCTATCAATTTACCATTTCTTTTGCTTGGATATTCGCAAATAGGAAAGCAATTTGCCCTTAAAAGCATAATTGCCATAATTGGACTTGCTGTAGTTGTTCACTTCATATCTTATCCTCTAATTACATCAGACAAATTACTTATCGCTGTTTTTGGCGGCTTTTTCCTAGGGGCAGGAATAGGAATGGCAATTAGGGGTGGATCTGTAATAGACGGAACTGAGGTCTTAGCAATTCATTTGAGCAAAAAAACAGAACTAACCATTGGTGACATAATATTGATTTTCAACATTATTATATTTTCATTTGGCGCTTACATTCTATCTATAGAGATTGCTTTGTACGCAATACTGACCTATTTAGCTGCTGCAAAAACTGTAAATTTTGTAGTTGAGGGAGTTGAAGAATACACTGGAATAACAATCATATCAAATAATAGTGACAAAATCAGGTTAATGATTACTGAAAAGTTAGGCAGAGGAGTAACAATGTATACAGGTAAAGGGGGATATGGAAAAAGAAGTGAAACTCTAAAGCAAATTGACATTGTTTATACAGTTATTACAAGACTAGAAATTGCAAGATTACGAACAGAAATTGACAAAATAGATTCTGATGCATTTATCATTATGAATAGTATAAAAGACACAAAGGGAGGAATGATAAAGAAACGGTCATTAGAAAAATAAAACAACATCATATAACATACGCTAATAACAATCGCATTAAGTCGGATTGCAATTCCGCTGCGCTTTATTGCAACCGCTTATGCGAAGCGTTAAGGTCTTTAGATATAGGGATATACAATGGGATTATCCTACTTAAATGGCAAGACTTGGTCTGAAGTTACAAGAGACGAAAGGTTTTTCTGCTCTCATCTTTATAACTTGATCATAAATAATGGGATTGCCCAGTTTCTTTCATATTTAAATGAAAAACATAGGGTGAATTTTGATACAAATACTTACTGGGAAATTGGGTACGAAGTGTGTTTTTATCGTGATTTTTGGCATTTAAATGGTAAAAAGACCAAGTTATTTTCACCGAAGCGTACATTCGACCTTTGTCTATTTTCTGAAAAAGCAATAATTATTATTGAGGCAAAATCAGATCAGAGATTTGAAGCGGATCAGTTGGAGTCTTTTGAAAAAGACAAAAATCAAGTAATTGCTGAAACACATGTAAAGTCAATTTTCTTAATTGGATTGAAGTCTAGCAAATATCAAGTTCCAACTGAATTTGAGTTGGTTTTTAATGGCCCAATTCTGTCATGGGGAGAACTAGCCACATTTTATAATAATGACTCAATATTACAAAGAGCTAATGATATTTTCGATCCGGGTAAAGAAATCAGTTATGGGAAAAACAATAAATCTGGATATATGACTGGTTTACAATTACAGAAACACTATTCAAATGGAGAAGAATTTTTTGTAGGTCGTTCAGGAGGCTTAAATGGATCAATACTGAGAAAAGATATTGAGTCAGGAAATTGGAAACAATAGAAATATGAAACCAATGCTGTGACAAAAAAGATACCAAATGATAACTGGTTTCTACTGAGTGATTTCATAAAGTTGGTGAGCAGCAAATAGGTGGTCTCTCAATATTTGTATGCCAGAAATGTGCTAAAAACCATTACAATTCATTCACCTGGCAAAAGGTCACGGAGGCGAAATTCCGTTTCTGGCTGAAGCATTCCTGGAGAAGCATCCAGAGTATAAATGGCAGGAACCATACTTGCAGGATTTGCCGTCCTATCCCTGGACGATTTTTCAAGCAAAAGAGCACCAATCAATGCTGAAAATACCTCGTATGTTGACAGCAAAACAGAATGACTAATCGGTACATGCCAACTCAATTCAGAAATCTGCAATTTCAGTACTAGTAATTCATTAAAGAGAATCAAAAAATGACAGAAGATCAGATACATCAAAATGCTATTCAAAATATTATTAACAATCATTTTGTTCAGGCAGAAAACAGAATTGAGCCAATCTGCAGTTCTTATTTTTACAGTTTTCGGGAAATTATTAAAAGACACTGGAAAAATAAGAAAGATATTCCAAACGACTTAGCCTCAATCCCGAGACACAGCTGGAATTTTGTCGCGAAAAAAGTATTCAAGAAAAATATTAAATCGCTGCCGAAAAGCGGCAAGGTAAAAGAAATTGAAAGCATTATTTCTAATCAATTATTGGACTTATCAGGCCTGGAAAAAGAAATAGAAGATTATCTAATTCCTTACCAACAAGAATTTGAAAAAAGTCTTTCCGATATTTTAGAATCTGTTCCGGTTCCAGACAGGGGAAAATATGCAAATATGTTAGAATCAGAAATTGAAAAATTAACGACACCTATCGAAGGATGCAGAGACGCTGTCATGTTTTTAGTGGCTGGTATAGTTGGCAAAGTGTTTTCTGATAAGATAGTTTTTGGCAGCATGCTTTCTACCGGGAAAGCCATTGCAACCAGTATTTACATGAGTCAACTTTCCTGGTTTGGCGCTCTTTGGGCAAACATATTTGGTATTCCAGCATGGATAGGTGTTGCCGGAGCAATCGGCGGTATGGCAGCCGGAATTATTGTCGCACCATTAGTTTCTCCCTTATTTGAATTTGGCATTAACCGTTTGCGAGCAAAGAAAATATTAACTGAAATTGTTCGATCGGCGGAAGAAAAACTAACGGTTGCTGGTAAAGATGCTTTTAACGTTGCTGGAAAGATTGCCATATATTTACAGGTTTTCCCGGATATATTGCATATTGCCAAGAAGACGGCAAAAGTTTTTATTTGAAAAAACAGGAGTTAAGTATTCATCCTATCCTGCAATTTGGTTGAATGTGTTTTTGTTCACCAAGTTCTGACCGTCTAACTTTCGAAAATATCAGGGCGTCAAGAACGCATCAAACGATGATTGAAAAACCATCGATTCAACTTCGCTCGCATCCACTTGACCATCATGCTGAAGAACAGGTCCGAAAGATGCTCAATGAAAGAGATTTCTTTGATTACCTATGAATAAGCAGGGAAAGGGTTTGCGGTATCAATACGAAATAGTTAAGCGAACTGGTAAAAACCTGGTAATCGACCGAACTACTGGTTTGCCATGGCAGCTGAGCAGCACGATTGTAATATTGGTCGAAACCTTTTGTTATCTCGCATAGTGTCACAGGTTAAAAGATTTCCAAAATGAATTATGAAAGGTAGATAATGAGAATATTAAAAATTATAATTACTTCTATTGGTCTGTTTATAATTGTCGCAGCCACTTTTTTCCTCATTATAAAATTTGACAGGACAGCTATTAACATTAACCAAAATCAGACGGAGAAGCCTATACTGCACGGGAGACATTGGGTAGCGATTACCGGTAAACCACTCGCCGCTACAGCCGGAGCTAAAATTTTTGAACGCGGAGGGAACGCTGTAGATGCTGCTTGTGCCATGTTAGCGGCTGCCTGCACCATGTTCGACCGTTTAAGCTGGGGAGGAGAAACCCAGGCGTTAATTTATAATCCTCACACACAAAAAGTATATGGCATCAATGCTCTTGGTGCTGCGCCGACTGGAGCCACTCCGGACTTCTATCAAAAACAAGGCATGCCTTACCCACCTAAATCCGGTCCATTGGCCGCTGTGACTCCAGGAACTCCCGGAGGCCTGATGGCAATGCTGGCCGAGTTTGGAAGCATGAGTCTTGAAGAAGTCCTGGAGCCTGCCATGAAAATGGCTGATGGGTATCCAGCCGAACTGGCTTTCATTCAAAGAATTGAAAAGTATCGAGATGAAATTAAAAAATGGCCCTATTCACGTAAAACTCTGCTGCCTCATTTGGGTGAAGAACACGAAGGTCCACTCCACGGTGAGATTTTTAAGCAGCCGGACTTGTTGAAAACCCTCAAAAAATTAGCCGAGTCTGAGCAGCAAGCATTAGACGCAGGTAAAAGCCGTAAAGAAGCCATTTATGCAGCGTATGACCGCTTTTACAAAGGAGATATTGCCAGGGAATTTGTTAGAGGATCTCAGGAGATGGGTGGGCTGCACACCATTGAGGACCTGAAAAATTGGCAAGTGTACGTCGAAGAACCAGTCATGACTACTTATAAAGGGATTGAAGTCTATAAATTAAACTGCTGGGTTCAGGGACCGGTTATGCTGCAAGCGCTCAACATTTTGGAGAATATTGATTTGAGCGCAATGGGCTACAATAGTGCCAAGTATGTTCACACACTTTATCAGACCATGAATCTGGTCTATGCAGATCGTGATTTTTACTATGGAGATCCCTACTATCCGCCTGCAGAACCCTTGCAAGGTTTACTTTCAAAGGAATATGCAAAAGAACGTTTGGGCCAGATCAATTGGGATAAAAATGATCCGGATGTAAGACCAGGTGATCCTTTTCCCTTTCAGGGCGAAACAAATCCCTTTCTCCATCTATTGCGAGGCTGGTCAAATTTAGATACTGTGAAGATCGAAAAAGATATGAACAATCAGGCAGCACTTTTTGAGGAAGGGTTTTTTGCAGGTACAACATCAATTCAAGCTGCTGATAAAGAGGGCTGGGTTGTTTCCATAACCCCAAGCGGTGGATGGATACCTGTTTGTATTGCTGGCAACACAGGCATTGGAATGAGCCAACGAATGCAAAGTTTTGTTTTGGATGAGCGCGAAAATCCTTTTAATGTACTCGCACCTGGTAAAAGACCGCGTTCCACATTAACTCCAAGTATCGCATTGAAGAATAGTAAACCTTATTTGGCTTTTGCAGTCCAGGGAGGTGACACACAAGATCAAAATTTGCTGCAATTCTTCCTCAATATTACAGAATTCGGAATGAATGTACAAAAAGCGTGCGAAGCTCCCAACATTGTCAGTTACCAAATGAGAAGTTCCTTTAATAACCATCGTGCCAAACCAGGCGAATTAACCCTTCAAGAACAAACTCGGTTTAAAATTCGCGCCAGGCTTAAGCTTATGGGATATAAAATAAAATACAGAAAAAAGACCTCCGGTCCAATTACAGCGATCTTTTACGATCAGGAAAATAGCACTCTGTGGGGTGGCGCCAGCAATTATGGTGAGGATTATGGAATTGCCTGGTAGAATCTCAGAGCAAAATCAATAACCGAAGTAAAATTGTTATACACATCAAAATTGCCAAAGAAATCTGCGACTATTTAATTCTTTAAGAAAAATATTAACTGAAATTGTGGGATCGGCGGAAGAAAAACTAACGGTTGCTGGTAAAGATGCTTTTAACGTTGCAGGGAAAATTGCCATATATTTACAGGTTTTCCCGGATATACTGCATATTGCCAAGAAGACGGCAAAAATTTTTATTTGAATAGAAGTGTTTAACCTGAATTATTCTGGTGCAATACCAATTCAACGATTACTTGCGCAGGCTTAGCAGGATTGTAATAATGGCAACCACACTCAAAATAATCATTAATCCTGCAGGCATGAATTTATGAGAACCGTAATATCGAAATCCAAAAAAAACGGCAAGGAAACAGGCACAGGTCAGGGCTGCGTACCAGCCAACTACGTTTTCTTTAAGAGTAAGTAGAGCACTGCCAATTATGAGTATTCCGAAAGCAGAACCTGCAATGATAGATGGCACGCTGCCAGATTTAACAAATCCAACCACTCCTCCGACAATAACCAGCATTCCATAAACCAGGATGATATAAGAAGCCATAAAATTAATCTCCATTTTTAAAAGTTCGATAGGCTTCTGCAAAACATGCATAATTGTCATTCTGAGCGACCAATGGGAGTGAAGAATCTCAGACCACTAAAATACTGTAAAACCGATGGTTTTGTGGTCACAGATTCTTCGTCGCGGAGTTTATCCTGAGCCTTGTCGAAGGGTTCCTCAGAACGACAGGAAAATATCATTTTGCAAAAGTCTAAATAATCTAAACTGGACTCGATAATTGATATTTTTTCAAATCAGAAAACCCTTTACTCTTCAAAAACTCTTCGGCAATAATTGTTTGACCAGTTAATGCTTCTGGATTGCTTTTGATAATTTCAAGGCAGGCATCGGCGAGCAATTCAGGTGAATACCATGCTGTGCTCTTGTCCGCTTTAAACATAGACGCAAACACACGCGTGGCCTGGGTATCAATAATATTAGCAGGCCAGAGGCTGTTTACAGATATTTTATCCGCTCGCAACTCTTCAGCTAAGCCCTGAGTCAAATGGCTCATCCCGAATTTGCTCATGAGGTAGCAGGTTTTATTCGGCCAATTCTCTGCGGCTAAAGCTCCGATCCTGGGAGGGGGCGACATGTTTATAATAAATCCGAATGGCTGCTTTTTCATAATGGGGACGGCTTCGTGACAAAGAATAAAAGGCGCGCGGTAATTGATTTGCATCATCAGGTCAAACCGTTTAACAGGCATTTCTTCAACAGGCTGCCAGAGAATTGCGCCGGCATTATTGACCACAATATCGATGCGGCCAAATCGTTCCCGGGTTTTCTGCACCAGATTTTGAATCTGGTCTTCAAAGCGGACGTCGGTTTGCACCGCAATGGCTTCAGAACCCTTGCGTTCAATTTCCTTAACTGTGTCAAAAATGGTTCCAGGCGTTTTCCGGGATGACTCAACGGTCTTTGCTCCTATGGCAACCTTAATGCCGTATTCAGCAAATTTTAGAGCCACCGCTTTGCCAACTCCCCTGCTGGCGCCGGTAATAATGGCGACTTTATTAACGAGTATATTTTCCATTTTGTGTGTCATTTATGAAATCCTTTACAAAAATTACTAATTAAAACTTGCACATTATTTCTAATCTGTTAAATTAACCAAGATTCGGGAAATTCCAAACGATTATTACTAAACTTTAATTGTTTAGCCTGATTAATTCTTACACCGCAGAGAGCGCTGAGGTCACAGAGCTACTTTTATGAAATTTAAAAACAATATTATTAAAAAGAAGTTATTTCGAAATATTCAAATTATTAATTCCGTTAATTTTTTGATATTATTTAAACTCTGCGCTCTCAGCGACTTCTGCGGTGAATAACTCAGGTACGAAAAGGTGACATCAAATTTACAAATCTAACACCATCATCAAATTAGAATTAATCTCAAGTTCTCAGGTTAAAAACGGAGGGATGAAATGGAAGAGTATACACCTCAGCAGATTAAACAGTGGAGCCGCGAACTCTTTGATCCAAAAACACCCAAAAAAAAATTAGAAAGAATTGTGATGACTCTGGCTCACATCCAGCAGCCGGAGTTATTGAACGTGTTGGAGGAATTTCAAAAGTCCTCGCGCTCCGATGAAGTGAAATGGATTGACCAGGCCATTGAAGAATGTATATTCGGCCTGCTATCTCCCAATACTGATCGCCAGGAAAAAGATTACATTCGTGTAGAACTCTGGCAGCAGTACGAAGATGAACTTACTGAAATGGAAGGGAAGTTGGAAGCAGCTAAAACGAAAAAAAACCAGTTGCTGGTAGAAAAGGAGTTTTTAGAAAATATTCATGTAAAAACATCCGATGAAAAATCCAAAATAGCTGTCATCAGTCGGCTCAGCGGTATCGGGAATCGTATTAAACTGGAAGATAAAAATATTTACAATCTCGGACACCAAATAAAAGGGCAGGAATTCTTGATTGAGCAAATTGAAAAGGCGGTTGAATCACCCCTTTATCGAAAATATGGTAAGAATCATATCGGTGTAGACATTCGCAGGAATTGCGAGGCCTGGATGCACGACCATGAGGATGAAGAATTACCGTTCTGACTGGAAAGACAGCCTGTACGGCTGATTGAATCCAAATCCTTGTTTTTCAAACTTTGGTTGATTTAAAATATACAAATCATTTCTATTCCCAGCGCGCGAATCCGCAAATGACAAATAACAAAAAACCAAATGACAATTAATTTTCAACTCCCGTGATTTAACGGTCTTCCTGGAGGAAGGTTGGATTTTTGGAAATTAGTATTTCAAATTTGCCACAGAGTGCATACAGCAGGTAAATAAAACATGTCTGAACAGATCGGTCTGTTCACCCCGGCCATTGAGCACAAGCAACAGGCCCTGGACGCAATTAAACAGTTTAGTTTCCCGGAAGCGAAAAACCATCTTGAAATCGCGAAAGAAATTGATCCGTATCTGGCCGATCTGAATACTCTCGCCAGAGCTGTAGATTTTTTGCTCAATCTGGGCATCCATCAGGAAACAGAACCTACCGGATTGGCGCAGGCATGGGAAAAGGTTAAAAACGCACGTACAACTCAGGCGCGCGCTATGAACAATATTATGGAATCATGGCTCTGTGAACGGATTGTGGAATTTCTCCCTCAGGATTTTTGCGATTATGTTGATACAAAACAATCAACCCTCCACATTGGTTATTGCTATCTGATACTAAACCGGCCGGAAGAAGCCCACAAAAAATTGTTGAACTACTTAACATCCCGTTCGGACGAAATTCATCCCAGGTTATGGGGCTATTATGGCGACGCTGCATACAAATTAAACAGCCATAAAGATTCCAACAGCGGCTACCTGCGGGCGCTTTTCATGGATGTGCAATCAGTCGATTTAGATAGCCTGCATCATCCACAGATTCGAAAGATTTATTCAGAGCTTTGCAGACAACATCCAGAAGAAACGGCTCGTGCACTTCTACCCATTAACAGTTGGTTTCGGGGTATTTTGCATATTCCGGGTGGAAATACCTGGTTATCGCGCATTGTTCAGTTACAGAGATTTGCTCTTGCTCCGGAAATGCAGCTTTCTCCCACCCAACGCTATCAGCAATTTGCCCTGTGTCTTTATATAGACCAGTCCGGTCAGCAAGGGGATATCGATTTTAACGCCCGTGTCGAAATGCAGCGTTTGGATGCCGAACTGTTTCAGCAGTATTTGGAGGTGGTAAAAAAATTAAGTTAAAATTTAGCCAGGTGACCGATAAAAATTCATAATTTTTTGCATTTCAAATCTTTGCTGTGTATATTAAATTTGAGACTTTCTGAACAGTAAAGAACAATGTAAGAATCTATCCTGCATGAACCTGAGTCGCAAAAATAGTCTCAAATGTCTCCCAACATAAAAAATATAACTAAAAATATATTTTGCTATAAATTTCATTCAAATATAAAACTTCTGTTTCTCTTTTCTAACTAATAAGGGACTTGATGGTAAATGAGACTTTCTTTACAACTTATTCCGATAAGCAAAGCTGCAGTTGTCCCAATAAATTACCAGTACCCACTGTCTGCGGCTATTTACAAAATTTTGCACCAGGCTTCGCCGGACTACGCGGTATTTTTACATGACCAAGGTTATCCGGCTCCAAGCGGCCGCCTGATGAAACTTTTTACTTTCTCCAAACTTTGGATCCCCAAAGTGAAGATAGAGCGACAATTCTTGAAAGGCGGCCACGGTCCCTGGCGTTTACAGGTAGGCAGCCCGATGCTGAATGAGTTTGTGCAGAATTTTGTCCTCGGCCTGTTTGAGGCTGTAGAAATAGTTGTCGCGGGGCAGGGAGTGCATACCGAATTTCGGGTAGAGCAGTTAGAAGCGCTGCCTGTGCCGGAGTTCAAGGAAACGATGCGTTTTAAATGCCTCTCCCCTATCGTGGTCAGCACCATACGTGAACACCGGGGACGGTTACAACCATACTACTTTCGACCACATGATGAAGGCGTCTCGGAAGCCATTCGAAACAACCTACTGGAAAAGCACCGAATCATCCATGCCCAAAAGCCTGAAGACAACCAATTGACTTTTCGGCTGGAAGCAAATGATAAACCCAGGTCAAAACTCATCACCATAAAAGAAGGCACCGCCGAGGCGACTCAAATAAAAGCTTTTGAGACCTATTTCACTTTGGAAGGCAGCACAGAGCTCATGCAGACCGCCTGGGAATGTGGGCTGGGTGAACATAATTCACAGGGATTTGGGATGGTGGAGGTAGTAGGAAGCTGACCTTCTTCAAGAAGGTTAGCTTCTAATGGAGAGAATAACTTTTTGAAGCGACCGTTCAGTAGCCGACCTTTTTTGAAAAGGGCGGCTATTATGCAGCTTTTTTTAATACTTTCACGAATTGATTACAGCCATCATTTTGGCTTGCTTTAAATTTAAAGTTTGCAGATATTCTGTTCAGGTGAACTCAGAGCAGCCACCCAGAAGCTGACTTTCTTGGGGAAGGTTAGCTTTTGGAAGAGACAAAAACGGAGAATATGCCATGCTTGACACAGTTCTACAAATTGGTAAAGCTTTTAGGAATTTACTTACATGTTTAAAACATCACCGCTACGTAAAACTTTGTCCACAAGACACCGACAAACTAAAGATCCTGCGACTCTCTATTCCTGTACGTGGAAACTTCACATTTGATTTCGACGCAATTGAAGAAATAACTGATGAAAATGTAATCCGGGATAAACTATTCTATTTTAAATTTCAAACATCTGATTCTGACTCATCCATAAAGTATGTTTTTGGCGATATCTTCTACTTGCGCAACACAAAAAATAAGGAGGGTGGTAATTATAGAACTAAGACTTATTCTCCATATAGCGCATTCGAGCGAGCAGAACAATATTTACAAAGTCTGCAAAATGAAAAAATCAAAAGTTTCAGACTGTCATTTGCACGTGAAATAGGCCTAATTGAAAAAATACTATTAGATAATGAAGCTGTGTTTTTGCACTTTAATTTCAAAGAAGGTGATAACTGTTGGTATGCACAAACTGAACTTGAGGAACTCAATCGTTTAATGTTTAAGTGCTTTGCCCAAGAAATTCATAACAAAGAAGTTAACGGTTTCGTTTTAGAAACAATGCTTTATAAAACACTAAGTTCAGGTAATGAAAAAAATGACATTCAATTTCCTAATTTTAGGGATCAGCAGAAATATAAATCTAGGTTTTTTTCACAAACGGAATTGCAAAGTTTATTTTACGCAATAGATTATTCAGAAACTGCTCTTCTCAGAGTGCCAAATAGTAATATAAAAATAATAGTACTGCCAAAAGGCGAAAATCTGTCAGCAGGGCATTATGAGAATTTCGTAGATCGAACAACTTTCACAGATGATTTACCTGCACAAGAAAATGTTATTAGGGCAGAAAACATTCCAGAGGCCGAGGATAGACTTTTCTCACCATTTGTGCAAAATGTAGCCAATGAGATTGTTCAATTTGATTTGATTTTGAGTAAGAAGGGTAGTGTTTCAGCTCCTGATGTTGACTTAATAGAAGTCTCTGGACTAGAAAAGAGTTATCTCAGATATCTTCATGAACGCATTACTACTATAAAACTACTGCTTCATGATAAGCGAAAGGAAGAAATTAAGGCTAAGTTAGATCCATTACAGATTTATAAGTCATTCTTAAACGTTATAGGGGACTCCACCAAAGAAAAGAAAAAATATCAAGGTCACATGTATAAAGTACTGCCACAAATTTATAGCGGCACATATTATAAAGATCCAATTCTACTCCCAAGATTCATCGAAAAAACTGAAGAAAATATTAGAGCAGGCAAGCAAGATTTCAATTTCCTAAAGTACGATTTTTACTTTCTTACGCTAATCCAAAATACATTAAAAGAAGGAGAGAATCTTATGAACATCAAAGAATCAAAAAGTTACAAAATAGGACTATTATTGGGAGAACTGGCACAACAATTTGCTAGGTGGCGGGACGATTGCCCTATCAAGTCATTTGAAAAAAGTTATGTCGGGACCTTATCTCGTCGGATAACCACATTGGCAGAACTAATCAAATTTAAAACTTACATAGAAGAGAAATTGGTTCTCCATGAGAGATCATCGTATACATTCAAAACCTCCACACAATTAGCAGAAGCCATCAAAGAATTAGGATCTTCTGAAGAAAAGTATGACAGACACAAATGTGCTTTTGGATTTTTTGAAAGTTACTTTGCTTCCCCTGAAAACAAGAGCGAAAAAGAACTGAAAACTTCAGACAACTAAATAATGAATCCATGAATCAAAACAATCTATTGAAAGGAGTTTACAATGGAAGCAATAAACAATCAAATTATCAAAGAAAAGTCGGAGATTTTATACCTATACGAAAGTACCTACACAATACCTAACGGCGATCCATTCACTGGGGAACAACGATATGATGAGGAAACCAAAAAGATATTAGTGAGTGATGTTAGAATTAAGAGATACATTCGAGATTATTTAGAGGAAAATGGACATACAATATATGTCTCTGATAAAACAGGGGCTGGGAAAACTAGCTCAAAAGGAATGATTCTGCATTTATATAAAAACACTTTTGAAAAAAAGATCGATGATATTAAAGAAATTCTTAAGAACTGCATTGATGTCAGACTTTTTGGTGGAATTTCCACATTGAAAGATTCTGAAGCAACCATTGATAAGGTGAGATTGAAAAATTCGCACTGTAATTTGACAGGAGCAGTTCAATATGCTTTGTTAAATCCGTCTTTAAACGAAATTGATTTAAGAATGCATCAAAACACTTCCCATTTTGTTTCTGAGGACAAGAAAACACAAGGCGCTATTGTGGTACAACTACAGTTGTTCCTTACTCCCTCAATCAAATTCATGGTTGGATTAATCCTTACTCCGCTAAACTCACTGGCTTGACCGATAACGATACATATTTGATGTTCAAGGCCTTGTGGGAAAGTATCAACAATATAAATACACGCAGCAAGTCGAACCAAAACTCACTGCTTTTATTGCAGATCATTTACTCGGATCCGACAAACAAAATCTATGGCCTGGATAGGTTGATCAAAATGACACCGAAGAACGATCTGCGAGGTGAACAGATTCGAAGCATCGATGATGTTGAATTGAATTTTGACAAATTGATTGAAGCGGTGAATTCAAATGCTGTCGCTAAAGTTCGTTACTACTCTGAAATTGAAAGTATCGAGAAGTCTCTTAAAAAAGAAGCTCTCGATAGCAAATTAATCAAATTAAAGTTTAACAATTCAACAAATAGCTGAGAAAAGAAATGAAAGCATTTCAATTAATCGTTGCAGGAAATTGGGCACACTTCAAGAAGCCTGAGACGAACAACAATCCTCTCACTCACGATTTCATTACAAAGACAGCATTTGTTGGCTTGATAGGAGCTGTCCTTGGAATTGAGCGAGAGGGAATGCGTCCATTATTTCCGATACTTTGCGAGGACCTGTCTTATGGTGTGCAAATTCTACAACCTGTTAGGAAAGAGTCCTGGGGATTTACCATGCGTAAAGCCGTTAACTTGCTTGAGAAGGCACCCAAGAATCTTGAACTGCTCAAGAATCCCAAGTATACAGTCTCATTAGCCTTAAAGAGTGAACGGTCTGAAAACTTATTCCACCAGTTCTTGGAATCAGTAAAATCCAAGCATGCTCATTTCACACCGATATTGGGCTTACACAATTGCCCAGCTGACTTGTATTTGATTTCGGAAGGTCGGTTTTCACAAAAACAATCTGGTTCGTTTGATGCAAAGTGTTTTGTTACACGGAAACACTCAATAGATCTTCAAGGGAGCCCAAAGTTTCGAGTAGGGCTTGATAAAATACCAACTTTTCAGAACGACAACTTCTGGAATCTTCCTGATAAATACTTGGAGGTAATTTACCCTTCTGAGAATCAAGAAATTCGTGTAACCGGTGATTATTATGAATATGACAATGGAGAGCGCTGGTGCTTGATATAAACCAGTATCGATCTCATCCAGACAAAACTCTTTTGAAGCACACTCGTGGAGTTATAGAAGGAGTTCGACAGCGAACTGATTCAAAAGTTGCTGAGATAGCCGCCATATTCCACGACGTTGGCAAGCTGAATCCCAATTTCCAGAAGAAGCTTGATAGAGAAAATGTCAAGGGTTATTCAAACCATGCTTATCTTTCAGCTTTTTCTTGCCTTTGCTATTGTATCGAAAATCAATCGTACGTTTTCGAATTATTAGAAAAGAAAAGGGAGTTGTTTGCAAGTGTGTTAGCAATAATTGCACACCACCATGGAGATTTACCTGATTTTCCAGTAATATTCAACTGCAATGAAACAAACAAGCTTCTTAATCATTTGAAGCAAAATTGTGAATTACCTGTTTCTGAGTGTCTTCAATATTTGCAGCCGCACAAACATTTTTCTGTAAATCAACCATACAAAGAGAAACTGATTGAGGAACAAACAATTAGTCTTTCAAAGAAAATATCAAAACCAATAGAATTTTTTCTTGAAACGCAATTCTCTTTTGCATGTTTGATCGCAGCAGATAAAATAGATGCGAGCGGTTTTTCACAAAATACTGAAGAAATCGAATTGTTCTGTGGGAGCTACAACAATAAACTCAAAACCTATCTTAACGGTTTTTCAAACAAAACCGCTCTCAATAAGCTGAGAACAAAGATGCGCGTGAAAGCAGTTAATAATCTTAATTCAGAATTGGAAAACAGAACACGCCTGTTTTCCTTAACGGCTCCAACTGGTTCTGGAAAAACAATGATGTTGCTTACTCTCGCAGGTGAAATATTGAAGCATCAAACGAATATGAGAATTATTTATGCCCTGCCTTTTCTTTCTATCACAGAACAAGTAGAAGAAATTTGTAACGAAGTTTTTTCTGGCCTAACAGAGCATATCAGACGAATTGATTCAAAAGCTGATAATAGTAATTTTGAAGAATCTCAAAGCGAATTGGATGAAAATCCAGATGCAATAAATAAAGTTTTGGCAGAACAATTTGCTGAAGATACATACGACTATCCATTTGTAATTACAACATTTGTCAGGCTGTTTGAAACATTGGTCAGCAATAAAAATGCAACATTGCTGAAGCTGCCCAACTTTGCGAATTCCATATTCCTGATCGATGAAATTCAAGCGCTGCCTCCTCGACTTTATTGTTTCTTCATAGCCTTGCTTGATGCCTTTTGCAGAAAGTTTAACTCTTATGCAATCATTTCTACTGCAACGATGCCTAATTTCGACTTACCTGAAAATAATAAACATGATCTAAAATCTTTGTTTAATGGCTATTTTTGTCCCCCAGAACTTTTGTCTCTAGAGTATTTTAAAAACTCTCTATTCAATCGATATAACTTGGAACGTATAGCGGGACCAATCGAGATTCATGAGCTCGCAGAGCTCCTTTCCAATGAAAAGGAATCCGTATTGGTGATTCTAAACACCATTCAAGACACCAAGGATTTGTATGCCATTCTTTCAGATAGGAAATCAAAAGCAAAGATTGTACTACTAAATACACATTTTACTCCAAATGACAGACTTAATAAGATTGTCACCTGCAAAGATTTCTTAGAAAAAGGTCAACAAATTGTTCTTATTTCTACACAGCTAATTGAGGCGGGAGTCGATATCGATTTCCCAACTGTTTACCGCGACATGAGTCCCATTCCCAGCATCGTCCAATCAGCAGGGCGGTGCGATCGGAACGGCAAGCGCAAAACTTGCGGTAGAATGGCTCCATTTGATTTGCAAAAAAGCGACCGAAGTCGGTCCGCAATGATTTACCGTGGCAAGGATTCTCGGTTCTTGAGTTATGCCAAAGAACAACTTACGGGTAGAGTGTTTCAAGAACCTGAATTGTTAACCTTACAAAAAGGCTTCTTCAATAAAATTCAAACAGAGACAGTTTTTGGACTCCATGAAAGTAATCGATTCCGGAACGGCGAAATCGATTTTGTCGAGCAAATGAAGCAGGCAGCTTTTAGAGAAATCGGCAAATTCAAACTAATTGACGAGAAGGAGTTTGGAGAAGAATATCGATATTACATACCTGAAAGTGGCGAAGACCATGCTTTTGACACACTTGAAAGTAATTATCAAGAATTAAGAATGATTGACATACAAGACTATGAGCGTAGAAGATTGGCTCGCTTAAAAATACAAAATCAATTAAGTAGAATGTCAGGGCAAATTGTTCAAATCAGACTTCGCAAACATGACAATAAACCACCTACTTCTGATGAGTGTTGTGGCATATCTAAAATATCCAACGAATATTATAATGAAGAAACTGGAATTCGCTTGAACGTCGAAAATCAATTAATTTGAAACCCATGTTTTCTTACAAATCTGAACGTAGATAACCCTCAGAAGCCGACCTTTTTTGAAAAGGTCGGCTTCTGAAATGACCAACCAAGCGCTAATCCCGAATGGCATTCCGGATCAGCGTCTGGAATAGGTGGGTTGAAAATATGAGCAAAGAAGTTAACCCCGAAAGCCTTCTGGGTCAACTTCAAGAGCCAGGAAAGAAGCTAACCTTCTTGAAGAAGGTCAGCTTCTAATAATCAGTTTCGGAAAGGAACAAAATGCGGAAAACACCTTTTGAGCCAGGTAAGTTTTACCACGTTTATAATCGGGGCAACGAGAAAAAAGACATTTTCTTTGAACGGGAGAATTATCTGTTCTTTCTTCGCCGGCTCAAACAGGGCGTTGAAAAATGGGGCGCGCTGGTGGTCGGCTATTGTCTGATGCCGAACCATTTTCACCTGATGCTGCAAGAAAGCGCCGAAGCTAACATAACAAATTTGATGCTGTCACTGCAGACATCCTATGCCAAGGCGATAAATAAACGCTATAATCGTGTCGGTCATCTTTTTCAGGGACCCTTTAAAAACATTCTAATAGACAAAACAGAGTACCTGGTGCATCTGTCTCGCTACATTCATCAGAATCCAGCGCTGGCAGGATTAGTGCGCCTACCAGAAGAATGGGAATTTTCCAGTTATCGTGATTATCTTGGTATCCGAAATGGGTCGCTGCCACAAAGTCAGGTTGTTTTATCAGAGTTTGATGGAGTCGATGACTATCAGGAATTTGTGATGGAATATAAAGAGGCGTCGAATATTGAAAAATATATATTGGAATAAAGCTGACCTTCTCCAAGAAGGTTACCTTTTAAATTTTGATGAACTGCTGGTTTGATTAGAAACCAACCTTTTTTAAGAAGGCCGGCTTCATCAGAACGCTGACCTTTTTGATGAAGGCAGACGTTTATTCCATTGCAATAAGAAGCTAACCTTTTACCAAAAGGTCAGCTTCTGGACGTCATGCTTCTTTAAACTTTAAATTAATATCTATGGAAATGAATTTCAAGAACTCACAAGCACAAGAAGCCGACCTTTATGAAAAAGGTCGGCTTCAAAATATCATGGGCACACATGTTAACTATTATTTTGTGTGCCATACCAAACTCTGGTACTTCGCTCATAACATCCAGATGGAGCAGGAGTCTGACCTGGTGGCGCTGGGCAAGTTGACGCATGAGGAACACTACACCCGCGACAGCAAGAAAATACCAGTCATCGGGGTGGTCTCAGAAGGTAACCTTCTTGGAGAAGGTCACCTTCTGCATTCTATAAACTCGACCGCATCACACCCGATGGTTACATTCATGAAATCAAAAAGAGCGACATCGCTGAGGAAGCCCACATATGGCAGCTCAAGTACTATCTCTGGGTGCTCAAAGAAAGCGGCTTTGGGAAACTCAACGGCGTGTTGGAATTCCCGAAACAGCGCAAGCGCGTGGAGGTCACGCTTTCGGAGGACGATGAACGGCAGATTTTGAAAAAGATAGCGGCGATCACCGAAGTCATAAACCAGCCCAAACCGCCTATTGCGAAAAAAATCAGCTTTTGCCGGCACTGCTCGTACCGTGAGCTGTGTTGGTGTTGACTGAGAATTGCAGAAACCGGGGCAGGTCAGAAGCCGACCTTTTTAAAAAAGGTCGGCTTCTGATAAACGCCATCGAAAACTGGAGAAAACTATGGCACGAAACTATTACATTTTTAATCCAGGTCGTTTAAGCCGTAAAGAAAACACGTTGTTTTTTCGACGTTATAATCAAATATCCGAAGATCAGGTTTTCGCGGATTTTGAAGATGAACTGGAAAACGAACCTGAGGTCGTAGAGAAAGAGCCTGAGGCAAATTACGAAGAATCAAGCGAGCGTAAGGTGATTCCCATCGAAGACGTCGAGGCAATTTACGTGTTTGGAGAAGCCGACTTCAATCGCAAATTTTTCAATTATTGCAGCAGTCATCATATCCCTGTGCACATTTTTAATTACTTTGGATTTTACAGCGGCACTTTTTACCCACGCGAGTTTTTAAACAGCGGAGAATTACTGGTGAAGCAGGTTACACAGCAACAAAACACCGAGCAGCGGCTGGACCTGGCGCGGGCATTCGTGCATGGAGCATCGGGTAACATTGTGAAGAATCTTCAATATTACAATGCGCGCAATAAAGACTGCTCTCCTTTTCTCACTGATATTGAGAAACTTCGTCAGCAGCTCGAAACAGCCAATACGGTTACAGAGCTCATGGGAATCGAAGGCAACATCCGTCAAATATACTATCGCTCCTGGATATTGATTATTGACCAGACGATTGATTTTAAAAAACGTGTCCGTCGTCCGCCTGACAATCGGATCAACGCATTAATTAGCTTTGCCAACAGTATGGTTTACACCACAGCGCTTGCAGAAATCTATAAAACACAACTTAATCCACTGGTGTCTTTTTTACACGAACCCGGCACCAAACGTTTCAGTTTGTCTCTGGATTTGGCCGAGATATTCAAACCGCTAATGGCGGATCGATTAATCTTTACTTTGCTCAACCGTAATCAATTAACCGATAAACATTTCACCAAGAAAGGCAAAGTCTGCTGGCTAAGTGAAGAAGGCAGAAAAATCTTCGTCAAAAATTTTGATGAAAGATTAAGCACAACTATTAAACATCGCGGCCTGGGACGTAACGTTAGTTATCGGCGATTAATTCGCCTGGAATGCTATAAATTGATAAAGCATTTGTTAGGGCATTCAACTTACAAGCCTTTTATAATTTGGTGGTAAAAATATGTATGTTATTTTAGTGTATGACATAGGCGAGAAAAGAGTTGGCAAAGCATTAAAAACATGCAGACGTTACTTAACCTGGATACAGAACAGTGTTTTTGAAGGCGAGATTACGGAGGCCAAACTGAAAGAATTAAAAATACGATTAAAGGCCCTCATCAAGGACAAGGATGATTCGATTTTAATTTTCAGATTTAAAGACCCGCGCTACTTTAAAAAGGAAGTCCTGGGGCAGGAAAAGAATCCAGTGGATACGTTTCTATAGTGTAAAATGCTCAGAGCCAGAAAATCATGACAAGAAAAATATTGCACTTTTAAATATTCAGTATTAAATTGTCGTCGACCCTCTGCCTGGACTGACAGGATTATTGGTCGACAGGAATTTTTGAAAAAATATGGCTGTAAAGGCCTGTTTTTTAGCCCTATTTTTTCGGGTTTTAATCGAACTAAGGTAGGATTGAAATTTTTATTTTGCAGGGCGTGGAGTCTGTTGGAAGCCGGTTTTAATCGAACTAAGGTAGGATTGAAATAATACTTTCCACCACTGAAGTTGTTATATTTCAGTGGACACAGAGTTAAGAGTTTTTTATCTTTATAA
>CAZIKB010000041.1:0-48798 GCA_964539665.1 uncultured Cytophagia bacterium | reverse complement strand
TCAGTTTAGGACGTTGACTTATAAATGGCATAATAGTTCCTCCCTCTTTTGTTATGAAAAAGAGTTTGGAACTAAATATACAAAATAAATAATTATATTGCAACATTAATTAGGAATCACTGGTCTAGTTATCTATTTTGCTCCCTGTCTCATTTTACTGCTAATTGCGTTTCAAAGAATTATTCGAAAATATGTAAAAATTACTGAGAGATTTAACAGATATATATTATCTAAATATCAGAGGTAACTACTACTTTGATATTATAACTAAATTATCGTAACTCTCGTTATAAAATACAAAATATGCTCTATATATCTATTTACAGCTTGACTTTTCAAAAAGTATTTATTAAATATACATTATCCGTTCATTATTCGATTAACACCTTAGTCAAACTACTCATAACTACGACAGAAATAAGTAGTATTAGATTTTTTCGATCTTCTCAAGGAAAGAGGAAATCATATTTATTTTCATTCAAGCTGCGATTGTAAAATATTTTAAATTGAGTCTGAAAAACCGAAGGGAGGTGGTCCCAATGAGCATAGTTGTTGTGTTCAGTATATGGTTTTGAAAAATCGGCTTAAACTGGCCAGTTCAAGTATTATTAGGCCTATTTGTATGTTTTAGCTTGTTTTAACTATAACGTCATTTCGAACAACCAGAGAAATCTTGATTCATTATAAATATGTAGTTACAGATATCTCTCTTCTGCCAGAAATGACAAAATGGATTGTTTTCGAGTAAACATTAATAAATTATAATTCTTATGAAAAGGAGGAAGTCATGTTTAAAAAGACCTTAATCACCATCGGATTAATTTTATCATTAGTCGTGGTAATTTACAGCCAGGTGCCCCCATATATCAATTATCAGGGTATGCTCACAGATGCAACCGGAACTCCACTTACTGGCAGCTTCACCATTAATTTCAGGATATATGATGCGTCTGTAGGAGGGAGTCTACTTTGGGGCCCCCAGACGCATACTGTCAATGCGGATGTGGGTATTTTTAATGCCGTGCTTGGTCCAATTGATTATTCTGTTTTTGATGGCAGTGAAAGATGGCTCTCGCTACAGGTCGGCAGCGATGCCGAGATGACTCCGCGTAAAAGATTGATAAGTGTAGGTTATAGCTTTCGTGCTTATGACGCCGATAAAGTGGACGGCAAGGATGCTTCGGCATTTGTGCAAACTGGCCAGGCTAATTCTATATCCACTGGCATGATTCAAAATGATGCTGTCACGAAGCAGAAAGTGTTACCTGATATTGTCAGTAGCCTGGATGGCGTATCAAATGATGGCGGTAATATCGATTTAGTTGGTGGGACAGGAATTACCATAAACCCAGATGATGCTAATAACAAGATCACAATCAAGGTTTCTGGAGGGGGAGGCGACAATCTGGGCAACCATTCTGCAACACAAAATATTAAATTGAACGGCAAGTGGCTTTCAAATGATGGAGGAAATGAAGGTATAAAAGTAGCCAATAATGGGAATGTGAATGCTAGTGGTGATGTCGTTGCAGGCGATCATCTTTGGGCAGTAAACGGACCTGTAGTAGCAGAAAACCGGCATGTTAGAACGGGTGTTACGAAGCCTGCTTATGTAGGTAACGGCGATATCTATGCAAAGAATGATCTCATTGCGAGTGGTTATGTCAGAACCGGATCGCCTTCATCCGGCTATGGTACTGGAGACGTTGTGGCTGATGATGAAGTAATTGCCGATCGTAATGTCATTGCCCAACGTACGGTTTACGGTTATGGAAATAGCGCTTCTTATGGTGTTTATGGTTCAGGCGCAGGTGGTTCTTATGGTGTCTATGGCACGAAAAGCGGACATTATGGATATTTAGGAAGTAGCTCTTATGCTGTTTTTGGAAGGTATTCCAGTAATATTTACGGTTTCATCGGTAGTAGTAGCTATGGCGCATATGGTAAAAACAGCACCCGGTGGGGAACACTTGGCGGCCCTAACTATGGCGCCTATGGCGCCAATGGCAGCAGATACGGCTATCTTGGCGGCAGCATCCGCGGCGTTCAAGGGTTCTACGACAGCAACCACTGGGGATTTATGGGCAGCAGTACTTATGGTGGATATTTTGTCGGCAATGTCCGGGTTATCGGTACCTTAATAAAATCAGCCGGTGCGTTCGAAATCGACCATCCCCTGGATCCTGCAAATAAGTATCTGAAGCATTCGTTTGTTGAATCGCCGGATATGATGAATATTTACAACGGCAATGTGGAGCTTGATATGAACGGTGAAGCCTGGGTAGAATTGCCAGATTGGTATGAAGCCCTGAACAAAGACCATCGTTATCAATTGACACCAATGGGTGTACCGGGTCCTAATCTTTATGTAGCCGAAAAGATGAACAATAATCGTTTTAAAATTGCAGGCGGGAGTTCTGGAATGGAAGTCTCATGGCAGGTAACCGGTGTTCGTCAGGATGCTTATGCTAATGCACATCGTATTCAGGTAGAAGTGGAAAAGATAGGTAAAGAACGCGGCAAATATATCCATCCAGTAGAACACGGTATGCCAACTACATTGTCAATGGACTATGATGAATTATTGGAAATGGAAAAAAATAGAAAGATGATGGAAGAACAGTCTCAGATAATGGAAGCGGAAGAGCAAAAAATGCAAGAGGAGAAGAAGCGTGATGAGAGTGAAAGACAAATGAAATAAATTCGCTTATTAGCTAAAATAGAATGAATTATCCATTTCCGATAAATATTAATATGCACCAAATGTGAAGGAGAAAAGTAATGTTAAAATATAATAGATGGATTAGAGGTGTATTATTGTTCTCTTTTATCCTGATATTTATGTATACAGGGACAATATTCGCCCAATCCAGCGCCAATTATAAGATACCAAAATCGGTACTCGATCAGGGTGGTGCACCTTCCCAATCAACCAATTATAAATTAATTGAAGCGATTGGGCAGCCATCCCCTGTTGCAGTAGCCAGCAGCGCCAACTATATGGTCAAATCCGGCTTTTTTGCGGGCGGGACAGTGGCTCCACCCACACTTCTGGTATCGCCCACCACTTTAGATTTCGGCCCCACACAAACCAGTTTAACTTTTCAGATAAGTAATACCGGTGGTGGAACCCTTACCTGGACTGTAGCCGAAAGCCCGGATAAGCCCTGGATTACATCTGTTTCACCTGCCAGTGGTAATGGAAATGCTACCGTGACAGTAACAGTAGATCGCTCTCTATTGAGCGGGAATAGTGATACAGGAACACTTGCAGTTACTTCCAACGGTGGGAATCAAAATGTAACCGTGCTCATTTCCAGGGATGTACCTGTGCTTAGTGTGGTGCCCACCACTTTAGATTTCGGCGCCACTCCAACCAGTATGACTTTTCAGATTAGCAACACTGGTAGCGGAACTCTCATCTGGACTGTTACTGAAAGCCCGGATAAGCCCTGGATTACATCTGTTTCACCTGCCAACGGTAATGGTAATGCAACCGTGACCGTAACAGTAGTTCGATCTCTATTGAGCGGGAATAGTGATACAGGAACGCTTGTGGTGAACTCCAATGGCGGGGTTCAAAATGTAGCCGTGCTCATTTCCAAGGATGTACCTGTGCTTAGTGTGGTGCCCACCACTTTAGATTTCGGCCCCGCACAAACCAGTATGATTATTCAGGTAAGTAACACCGGTAGTGGAACCCTTGTCTGGACTGTTACTGAAAGCCCGGATAAGCCCTGGATTACATCTGTTTCACCTGCCAACGGTAATGGTAATGCAACCGTGACCGTAACAGTAGTTCGATCTCTATTGAGCGGGAATAGTGATACAGGAACGCTTGTGGTGAACTCCAATGGCGGGATTCAAAATGTAACCGTGGCCATTTCCAGGGATGTACCTGTGCTTGGTGTGGTGCCCACCACTTTAGATTTCGGCCCCGCACAAACCAGTTTGACTTTTCAGGTAAATAACACCGGTAACGGAACCTTAACCTGGACAGTAACTGAGAATCCTGAGAAGCCATGGATAACGTCAGTCACACCGGCCACCGGCACCAATAATCAAACCGTAACCGTTCATGTCAGTCGGACAGGATTGAGTCCTGGTTCTTACACAGGGCAATTGAGTGTCACTTCCAACGGCGGCAATGTGGATGTGAATGTCAAGATGACTGTAGCAGCTCCGCCGGAGACTACGGTTAAAATTGATCCACCTACAAAAGACATAGGAGTGAACAGTACAGGTACAACCGATGTGGTTATTGAAAAGGCTACCAATTTGGGTAGTTTTGAGTTTACTATCTCTTACAATAAGGATATTGTCCAAATAGTCAATGTCTCGGATGTGGTGCTGGGCGCTTTTCTTGGTAGTACCGGTCGAACTGTGATACCTTTGGGGCCTGACATTGACAACAACATCGGCAAGATTGTATTTGGAGGAGCAAGTTTAGGTGCTGCCGCGGGGCCAACAGGCAATGGCGTCCTGGCAACCATCACCTGGAAAGCCCTGAGTGAAGGGACGACCACGCTTGACCTCAATACTGTAAAAGTAAGCGATATCCTGGGCGTCGAAATTCCTAAGAATGAAGTGGATGGACAAATTGAGGTGACAGAATGTTTCTGGGCAGATGTGGATTGTGATGGCGATGTGGATATTATCGATATACAGCTTGTGGCTGCCCGTTGGAATACCCAAGTCGGCGATCCCGAGTATGCCCCCAACTACGATGTGGATAACGAAGGTCAGGGTGATGGTGATATCGATATTATCGACATCCAGTTAGTTGCTTCCTGGTGGAATAAACTCACTGCTCAGGAATCGGTTTTATCTAAGCAAATACAACCAGGTAATTCAAATGATCTATCCTTGAATTATTTAACCATCTTCGAGGACGAGGTTCATATTCTGGAAATAACGGTTGAGAATGCAGTTGACCTTGCCGGCTTTCAGTTTGACCTGATTGCCACACCAGGCGTTGATATCCAATCGGTTCAACTGGGTGATTTTCTTGTTAAGACTGGGAATCAAGCCTCCGTCCTTGGACCCAAAACTACGGACTCCGGAGACCGGATGGTCGTAGGCGCTTTTAGTTATGGCAGCAACAGCGGCGCCAGTGGTTCAGGAAAGTTGGTCAGAATAGCTTTTGCAGGCGAACCCGGTAGCATCAGTCTTGAGAATTTCAAGTTTGCAGATCATCATGGAAATCCAATATCTCAAGCTTATGGGAATTTTGAATTAGGCCAAACTCTTGCTTTTGAGCGTTTGCCAGAGGACTTTGCCCTGGAACAGAACTATCCCAATCCCTTCAATCCAGAGACTGAAATTAAATATCAGATAGCTCATGCGGGTCAAGTAGTCCTGAAAGTGTATAATCTGGTTGGAAAAGAGATTCGCACCCTGGTTAATGAAGAACAAAATGCTGGCTATTATCAAGCAGGTTGGGATGGGCGCAATGATATGGGTGAAAAGGTGGCCAGCGGGATTTACATCTACCGTTTAGCGACAGG
The DNA here is from genome assembly GCA_964539665.1 of uncultured Cytophagia bacterium. Classification (GTDB taxonomy): domain Bacteria; phylum Zhuqueibacterota; class Zhuqueibacteria; order Oceanimicrobiales; family Oceanimicrobiaceae; genus CAZIKB01. The sequence goes on along the minus strand of CAZIKB010000041.1, from coordinate 43,291 downwards.
TTATTTTACACAATCCAAAAAGATGACTCTGCTTAAATAGGATAGCCTTCTGCAAAATACTGCTACTCATCGGATGACTCCAAGTCATCCGATGAGTGTTTCTTATTGTTAAAAGATTTAAAAATTACATTTTGCAGAAACTTATAAATAGGATAAAAAGGAGGCTGAACATGAATATACATAATAGGTTAGTTTTAACTATTGTCGTACTTTTTATATTAGTTGGGACGCGTGGTTATACTCAAGATCTCACCATAAAGTTGGATCCCCCTGTAGTCAATTTATTAACGGTTGGGGATGTTTGCTCATTGGATGTTGTGATTGAAAACGTAACCAATTTAGGCGCTTTTCAGGTGGACCTGGTCTATAGTATCGATTCCTTGCAGGCAGACGACGCTTTGATGGGGTCATTTTTAGGGAGTACAGGTAGAACAGTCTTGCCTGTGGGCCCAACCATCGACAACACCAGTCAACCCGGTCGTATCACCTATGGAGGAGCGACCTTAGGCGGTCAGCCAGGTCCTGACAGTTCAGGAACGCTTGCTACCGTGGTATTTACTTCAATGGCCAATGGCAACGCTAAATTGGAGTTTCAAAATGTCCAGGTGAGTGATATAAGTGGACAGGCGATGACGGTCACTGTTATTCAGCCAGGGGAAGTGATTACAACTGTGGATAAACCTCGAGTCCAAACTGAAATCCCGGAGTCGTTTCAGGTTTTTCAAAACTACCCTAATCCGTTTAATCCGGAAACCGAAATCCGCTTTGAGCTTCCCGCGGCCAGTCATGTTCTGCTGAGTATATTCAATACGCTTGGTCAGGAGATTCGAACGCTTGTAGATAGGCCTCACGATGCTGGATATCATACCAGTCGCTGGGACGGCAAAGACGGCCAGGGAGAACCTGTCTCTAGCGGGGTTTATCTCTACCAGATAAAGGCCGGCGAATTTACCCAGGTAAAGAAAATGAGTTTGTTGAGATAAGATCGTCTCATCCGCATAATGGTTATTTGAATTGTGCCGCTTTCATGCATTGATTTGGAGCTGGTGGGCTTGCCGGGGCTGATAAATCAGAATGGCTGTCAATATACTGTGCGCAACAAGCAGGTATGGTATTCAGCAAAATTTGATTTGGTCGGTGGCGGAGGCTGGCCGGGTCCTATGTCACAGTGTCAGGAAATTATTTACCTCGCAGGTGATTCAACATCGAAGGACTACAATTCTTTTGCAGCTGGGAGCGCGTGCTGTAATTGTGCGGTAGAACATTTTGGTAGTCTGCCAGCCGATTTCCCGGCGAGTGCAGTCAACGCTGTTACTTTCTATCTGTCAACCAGCCGTTCCAACAGCTATTACACCAGCGTTCAGAATGGTCCTACCCAACTTAGACTCATCCTTGGAGACAGGCAGTCGGTTGCAACTTCAATGGAAGTACCACCCGGTAGCTTCGTACCTTTGAATGCTCCGTGGGTCATTGTTTTTCCCTTTGATCCGCCTGTTAATATCGGCCCAAATACACAGTGGAAGCTCGTGGACGGTGATGATAACATTTACAGCGCCGTTTGGGTTAAGAACAGTGATTTGGGGAATACAGGTCTGCCTGGGACTTCAAGGCTCTACGGTTCTGGGTGCCAGTACGCGCGAATGGAAAATGGTCGGTATTCGTTAAAATTTGATGTAGTTTACAAACGTACATACTGAGAGGTTTCAGGCGGAACACTTTGTGCCCGAATTTGGGGAGAATCTGCTTTTATGATCTGGGTCGGGATTTGTATTATTTTTCTAATGATATTCCAAAGAAGATTATTTTCAGGAGGGATTGAGACCAGAAAATAGAAAATGGAAGGGAATCAGGGTAGTTGTTATTGTGATTATTTCTGTACAGTCATTTTGGAAGTAGTACATTTTTCCCTTGACAAGCAAAGGAAAATTTTGTATTATGGAAACTAATAAAACTAAAATAGTTTCCGTGATGTAGATTTTATTTATTGGCATTCTATCATCTAATTTTAATCTTGTGTATGTGTATTTTAACCAATAATGCAATTGAGTATGACCGGTGAAATTAATATTAACAGGCGGATTTTAGAAACTGCGCGAGAGCAGTTTTTTAATCGTGGCTTCACAAAAGTTACTACTGATGAAATTGCTGCTGAACTGGGCATGAGTAAGAAAACACTGTACAAATTCTTTCCTAAAAAGAATAAACTTCTTGAAGAGGTACTGGAACTTACCATGCTGGAAGTTAAAAAAGGGGCTGAAGAGATTATCCAAGATGACAGCTTGGAATTTACTGCTAAGCTCGAAAGACTTTTCGCCTTTCTTGGAGGGAAAGTATCAATGTTACTTCGACGGCCATTTTTACAAGATATACAAAGAAATGCGCCACAGATCTGGCATAAAATCGAAAAATTCCGGAAAGAAATGATTCAAAGCAGATTCGCAAATTTAATAAATGAAGGCGTGCAAAAAAATGAATTAAGATGTGATGTTAATCCACAGCTTGTTACGTTGATCTTTTTTAATGCGATTCAGAATATCATTAATCCAGAAACCCTTTCAAATATACCGTTTACAGCCTCGGAAGCATTTGAGGCCATTATTAAAACCATATTTGAAGGTATCCTTACTGAAGACGCAAGAAAAAATTATAGGTCCGTAGAAATTAAGTAAAACTAAACGGAGAGATGAGTTAATGCTTTTTTTAAACAATAACATTTTTCATGCGGTTTTAATCCCAATAACATATTGTTTATTGATTTTTCAAAATGGAATGACTCAGGAACCGATAAATCTTGATGAAGCTTTACGATTAGCAAAGGCCAATAATTTGCAGCTCAAAAAGCAGGCAGAAAATGAAAAAGTGGCTCGATTACAGGAATTGGTGCAAAGAGCGTTTCGGTTACCCTCGTTAGACTTAACACTTTCATCCAGTTATTTGTCCGAAATTAATGAAATCGACTTAAGCAAAACAGTCGGGATTCCCGGCAGAAGTGTACAATTGGGTGGGCACGATCGTTCGGAATTTATCCTCGGAGTGCGTCAGCCTGTTTTTACAGGATTTCGTCTTCAGGCTCAATCGGATCTTGCAAAGAATGCTACCTTGAGTGAATCGACTAAGCTTGAGGCGCTTGCTAATGAAATGTACTATCAAACGCATGTGTTATTTTATAAAGCTCAAAGCCTCTACAATCAGAAAAAAATACTGGCAGCCAGCATGAAGCGTTTGAATGTTCAGCTCAACAATATTCGAAATTTGTTTGAGGCGGCTCAGGCCATGGCCTTTGATACGCTTCATGTCTACAATCAAACAATAACGGTCAAAATTGAACAGCAAAAAAACGATTTAGAAATCAGACTGACTAATTTGCAAATGTCGCGCATACTGGATTTAACCGATGTTCGACCAATATCAGAAATAGAACTTAACCAACCGGGCAGTGAATCTGGAAACCTGGGGGAATTAAAACATCAGGCAATCGCAAAACGAGCTGAGCTTAAAGGTGCACAAATAGCTCAAAGGGTGGTTGTAATTCAGCAAAAGCTATTTCGTTCTAATTATTACCCGACTATCTTTGGCAGTGCAAATTTTCATTACGCCAAGCCTGGTTTAGACCCTGTGTCAAATGAATGGATGAATTATTTTTCTGTTGGCTTGAACATGCAATGGAATCTCTGGCGATGGCAGGGCGATCAGAAAAAAGTTGAAGAGTACCAGGTACTCCAAAATCGCCTCCTTCTGGAGGAAAGAGAGTTGTTACGAACCATCGATTACCAGGTAGAAGAAAGCTATGAAAATCTGCAATTTAGTTTGAATGAATGGCAACTTACTGAAGAACTGCAAATCCAACAGACCGAACGATATCGAATCGTTTCAGTGCAGCATCAAAATGATATTGCCTCTACAAACGATTTAGTAACTGCTGAAGCAGATTTGACTCGTGCAGAACTGCAAACCCAATTAGCCTTAATCCGCTATTACATAAATTTAGCTGGTTTGAAAAGAGCGGTTGGTGTTATCGGAGAAAATGTGAAAGACTTCTAAAATGTAATTTTAGCGGCACTTCAACAGTAGTCTGCACTCATCGGATGACTCAAAGTCATCCGATGAATACCAGGATTTTGCAGAAGTCTTGAAAATAAAAAATAAAGGAGAGAGAATGCGATTCAAACATTTGATTAGTTTTTTAGTACTGATCCTTTTGTTTAGCTGCAATAATAGAAGTGAAAACAAATTTACTGCCAGTGGTATTATTGAAGGCACGGCAGTGAAAGTGTCTGCCCAAACCGGCGGTTTAATTTTGGATGTAAATGTAGAGGAAGGCCAGGATGTGGTTATGGGACAGGTGATTGCCGTGATCGATACTGAAAAACTCGTTTATCAAGCAGAACAAATTCAGGCAGGCATCGAGGAACTGACTGTGCAGAATCAAATCAGCTTGAACACCTACGAAAGAGCTAAATTAGAATACAATCATCTGAAAACGAAATATCAACGTTATCAGGACCTTTACGAAAAGAATACGGCGTCAAAGCAGGTTATCGATGATTTAAAAAACGCGTTTGATGTGGCCACCACTCAATTAGAAAATGCCCGGCAAAGTTTGAATATAATTAAAAGCAAACGAAAAGGTTTGGAAGCACAGCGCAAGTTGCTTGCCAGACAAATAAAAGACGCCTCCATCACAGCACCACTATCGGGGACGATAACGACAAAATATTTTCAAAAAGGCGAAACCGTCCCAATCGGATTTGCGGTGGTTGAAATTATAGATTTGCAGAAAATGTGGACCAAAGTCTATGTGTCTGAACTGGTATTGCCCAAAATCAAAGTCGGCCAGAACGCTGAGATACGCATCGATGGCACTGAGCAAGCTTTGTCAGGGCGAGTTAGCTGGATCAGCTCCAAGGCTGAATTTACTCCGAAAAATATCCTAACGGAAGAGAGCAGAACCTCCCTGGTTTATGCGGTAAAAGTAGAGGTTGTGAATCCAGACAAGATTTTAAAACACGGCATGCCAGTGGAAATAGCGCTGGATTTTTCACTATAAAAAAGACCACGGCTAGTGTTCTGAAAATTTATAAAATTGCAAAAATGCTGTCATTTCCGCAGTCTTTTCAGCTGGGAATCCAGGGGAGTTCTGGATACCCGATAAAAACATTCGGGAATGACAGATAGAAAACTGTTTGTGGGAATCGCTATAAAAATGTCAACCGCTATCGAAATAAAAAACTTTAGCAAAAGTTACGGCAGCATAATAGCCGTTGAAAATCTGTCTTTACAAATTGAGTCCGGAGAGTTGTTCGGACTCATCGGACCGGACGGCGCCGGCAAGACTACCACCATGCGTACCCTCTGCACCCTTTTGCTTTGTGAACAGGGAGAAATGTACGTGGATGGCGAAGATGTTGGTAAAAAGGTTCCTCAAATTCGATCGGTGCTTGGCTATATGCCCCAGCGTTTTTCTTTGTACCCCGATTTGACTGTTGAACAGAATCTAAATTTTTTCGCTGAATTGTTTGCTGTACCAAAAATTGAAAAACAAGAACGCCTGCGCAGACTCTATCAATTCAGCAAACTTGAACCTTTTCAAAATAGATTAGCCAGCGCGCTGTCCGGTGGTATGAAGCAGAAGCTGGCCCTTTCCTGTACGCTCATTCACACACCGAAAATTCTCATTTTAGATGAACCCACTACCGGTGTGGACCCGGTTTCACGTCGCGAATTCTGGGAGATTTTACGACAGCTTCGCCAGGAAGAGGTGACGATTATGGTTTCCACGCCGTACATGGACGAAGCCAGTTTGTGCGACCGGGTGGCTTTTATGCATAAAGGCAGGTTGCTGGCTTTAGATGAACCGGATAATTTGTTTGAATATTTTCCAGGCAGCTTATATGAAATTACAGGTATTAAAATTCGTTCATTGGTTGACTTTTTTTATTCCGAATTTCAGGCAAAATCAGTACAAATATTTGGCGATCGCCTGCACGCGAGTTTTGAAAGTGACCTGAATGCCGGGCAGTTATCTCAAATAAAAGAAAAGGCCCCGGTGAAAATCGACAGGATAAAATCAATTCAGCCAAGCATTGAAGATACATTTTTGGAATTGATGAAAAAACAAGAGACAGTAAATTGAATACTCCTGCAGTTTACACTGAAAAATTAGAGAAAAGATTTGGCCATTTCGCTGCTGTGAAAAATCTGAATTTGTCTGTACAATATGGTGAGATTTTTGGATTTTTAGGCGCGAATGGCGCCGGTAAAACCACGGCTATTCGCATGCTGTGCGGCCTTCTGCTGCCGACCGAAGGAACAGGAACCGTTGCCGGTTTTGATATCTGGAAAGAGAATGAGAAGATTAAAAAGCAGATCGGTTATATGAGCCAGAAATTTTCGCTCTACAATGATTTGACTCTGGCGGAAAACATCGAGTTTTATGCTGGTGTTTACGGGCTCGACCGGGAACAACTAAAAGCCAAACGGCAGCAGTTGCTTACGGATCTGGGATTACTGAACCAGGCAGACAGGCTCACGCGCGACATGCCTTTAGGGTACAAGCAACGTTTGGCCCTGGGCTGTGCGCTGTTACACGATCCCAAAATAATCTTTCTGGATGAACCCACCGGTGGCGTCGATCCAGAAGCCCGGCGCAATTTCTGGGATTTGATTTATCACCTTGCGGATGAGGGCAAAACAGTGTTTGTTACAACGCACTATATGGACGAAGCGGAATATTGTCACCGGGTTTCAATTATGTACCAGGGAGAAATTATTGCGGTTGATAGTCCAAAAACTCTAAGAAAACAGTATCATAAAAAATCAATGCAAGATGTGTTTATTCATTTGGTTGATAGATAACAAATAGTAAACAAATTGCTCTTTAAATAATGAAAAGTATAAAATGCAAAATGATTGAGGGCAAAATAATTTACTTTTGAAAAAGCAATTATTTTACTTTTAATTATTCTGCAGTAATTTTGCTGTGTAAATTAGTCAGCCTATGAAAAAAAACGTACTCACTCAAAATTTGAGGGTATATGAATATCATACCCGTATGCTTGTATCGGGCATCCATATCTCCACTGGATTCCCGCTAACAGATTGCGGGAATGACAAGAAAAGGCTACTTTCGGTCAAACACTAACCAGGATTTGTTGTGAGCTCACGCATATTACCAATTATCAGAAAAGAATTCATCCACATCTCGCGAGATTATCGGACTTTGATAATTGTTATTGTCATACCCATCTTTATGCTGTTTTTGTATGGCTTTGCTTTGAATATGGAAATCCAGAATATCGATCTCATTGTTTTGGATCACGATGGAAGTCCGGACAGCCGGGCTTTAATCCAAAAATTTGAAGGGAGTAAGTTTTTCACCGTGCAACACTATAGCGGTCCCGAATCTGAATTGGAATCATTTTTCTCCTGGCGAACCGCCCGAATGATTTTGATCATTCCAGGTGATTTTTCAAAAAATTTACTCCGCCAACCCCGGACCTGTGTTCAGGTACTCATTGACGCTAGTGATCCAAATGCCGCTCAGGCGATTCGAATTTACTCCAACATCATCTTTCAATCATTTAGCGCCGAAATGGCAGCCACACCAATTATAAATATTCAACCGGCAATCTGGTACAATCCCGCTCTGAAAAGCGCTTACTTTTTTGTGCCCGGCCTGGTAGCCCTGATTCTGATCATGATTTCTGCTCTGTTAACCAGTATCGCCATTGTTCGTGAAAAGGAAACCGGCACCATGGAGCAAATTTTAGTGTCACCAATCCGGCCATTTGAAATTATCATTGGGAAAGTGATTCCATACATTTTTCTGGCTTTTGTGGATTTAAGTATCATCCTTATAATTGCGCATTTTGTATTTAAAGTCCCTTTTGTGGGACATCTTGGTTTGTTGTTGTTTTCGTCATTAATATTTATTTTTACGGCTTTGAGTTTAGGTCTTTTTATTTCAACAAAAGCCCGGACTCAGCAGGTAGCGATGATGATAGCGTTATTGGCAACCATGTTGCCCACTATAATGCTGTCGGGATTTATTTTCCCCATTAACAGTTTACCCAAAATTTTGCAATTAATCACTTATATTGTGCCGGCTCGTTATTTTTTGATAGTTATACGCGGCATCATGTTGAAAGGAAACACCCTGACTCAGCTTTTGCCGGAAATATCAACTTTAGTTGGGATGGGTATTGTACTGCTCATCATCAGTGCCAAAAAATTTAAAACGACCCTCGAGATTTAATTATGCAGCAGATACTATATTTAATTCAAAAAGAATTCCGGCAGGTTTTTCGGGATAAGCCCATGCTGTTCATCATATTTTTCGCCCCATTAGTACAATTAACCGTGCTGGGTTTTGCCATTACGGTCGATGTGAAAAATGTCAATATGCTGATAGTCGATTACGACAATAGTCCGGTCAGCCGTGAGATTGGCCGCAAATTTGAAAACAATCCTTATTTTGCGGTCAGGGGCTATCTTCGAGGTAATGCTAACCTTCGAAAACAGATTGATGAATGGCAGGCTCAGATCGCTATTGTTATCCCACAAAATTTTGCGCGCAATCTGGAACGCAAACTCCGTCCCGGTGTCCAGATTATCGTGGATGGATTGGACGGCAACACCGCGGGCATCGCTTTGGGATACGCACAGGGAATTCTCTCAGATTCCGTCATAGAAATTGTGAGCTCAGATCAATCCTACGCAGCCAATTTACGCAAAGCCTCGATTGTCGAGCCCGAAACCAGAATGTGGTACAACCTTGATTTAGAAAGTAAAAATTACATGGTTCCCGGGCTTATCGCTGTGCTTTTAACCGTGATAAGCATGTTTTTATCTTCAATGGCACTGGTACGGGAAAAAGAAATTGGCACCCTTGAACAGCTCATGGTCACACCAATCAAGACCTGGCAGTTAATAATGGGTAAAGTCTTGCCGTTTCTTATTCTCGGGTTTTTAGCTCTCATATTGATGCTGATAGTGGCTTTTATAGTATTTCAACTGACCGTATCTGGCAGTATCCTGCTTCTTTTTAGCCTGGCAGCTCTTTACCTGCTTTCGACTTTAGGATTGGGCATCTTTATTTCCACATTGGCTCATACCCAGCAGCAGGCCATGTTTATTTCCTTTTTCTTTATGATTTTTATGATTTTCATGTCTGGTTTATTTTTTCCTATTGCAAATATGCCGGCATTTATTCAGAAAATAACCTACCTTGATCCCATGAGATATTTTATCATCATCTTAAGGGAAATCTTTTTGAAAGGCACTTCCGCAAAATTTTTAATGAATGAAATTCTCTGTTTGCTTGGATTTGGAGTGGTTATTTTAGGATTGAGCTCGCTAAAATTTCAAAAGCGAGTCAGTTAATTGTAAACCAAATAAACACAATTGCCAACGAATTAAGCATTTCGCTTTAATCTTCGTATTAAATTTATAGTTTTTAAATTGACAATTCCAGGTCAGGTTGTTTAAAAATATAGACTTAAATTTCAGTAGTATATTTTGGCATCTAATTTGCTTTTCAGAAGCTTTAAATATATTAAAGGCTATTCAAACAACTCGACAACCAAATCCTAAATGCATAAATTTATCTCTAAATACCTTTGCCAAATACACTAATTTAAATTAAGGAGGTCTGATGAAAACAGCATTTATTTGTCGTTTTATACTTGTCAATGTTGTAGCCGTTTTATGTTTTATTTTTACTGTGAATGTCTTTGCTCAAACAGGTGAAGCTCAAGAAAGTAAGCAGGTTAACTCACTAAAGAAAGGAAACTGGGCGATACAGTTTCAAATTAATGACAATTTCTCTCTTTCATCTTTTCAAGGAAGCAGTATTTCTGCTAAATATCATTTTTCGAATAAAAAAGCCCTTCGGTTTGGTTTGACTTTAAGCGGTGGTTTTTCAGATAAAAATGGCGATGTCCTAATTGAAAGTAGCACAAATAATCAAAATATTGGAATCTCCACTCAATACACCATTTATCCAGCAGTCAATAAAGAAGTGAATTTTTTCTTTGGATTTGGCCCTAATGTAGTACTTGTCCATACGAATACAGAATCCAAATATCAGAATACACAAACAAATATAGAAGATACTCATTGGTCTATCGGGGTCTCAGGAATTGTAGGAGTAGAGTGGTTTGTCAAAAGAAGCATTAGTTTTTTAGCAGAATACAGTTCTTCTTTTAATTATAATTCAGACAAAAGAAAAGATTCACATGATAATGAAAGTCACACAAAAAGTTATGATTTAAATTCTAAATCTGTTAAATTTGGATTATCATTATACTTTTAAGGAGCACAAACTATGAAAAAAATCTACATTCCTCTAAGTCTTTGGTTGATTTTTGGACTCATCGGTTGTTATTCGGTCTCAATAAAAACGGATTACGATCGTGAGGTTGATTTTGCCAAATATAAAACATACAAATGGATGCCTGCTTCTCAAAAGAAAAGTCGCAATGTAGTCCCGAAAAATTCTCTCTTGGACAGGCGTATTCGTAGAGCTGTTGAAAGAGAATTGAGCGCCAGAGGGTATGAGTTAGCTAAAAGCGGTAAAACAGATGCCGTGCTGGCCTATCATGTCGGTGTTCAGAGGAAAGTGGACGTATCAACTGTAGGTTACGGATACTGGAGATGGCCGCGGCGCAGGATCAGGACCCATCATTACAGAGAAGGTACTCTACTAATTGATATCGTTGATCCGGAATTAAAGCAGCTTGTCTGGCGCGGCGCGGCAATTGGCGTCATCGGTAATATGGAAGCATCGGAAAAGAAAATTAATGAGGTTGTGTTAAAGATATTCGAAAAATATCCACCGCAATAACAGTAAATTCGTGATTGAATGAATCTAATAAATACTGTCATTTCGAACGAAGAGAGAAATCTTGTACAATTGTAAATATTGTAGTTACAGATTTTTCGCCCCGATGAAAATCAATCGGGATTCTAAATGACAAAATGGAATGTTTCAGTCAAACGCTTTTTTGACACTACTTAATTTCTGCCCCGGGTCTGTACTCGCTCTCTAAATGTGCGCGTATGTCAGATTCGTCAAACCAGACGGGCTTCATCTTTCGCTGCACGAAGTAGTAAGCCTGATCGGCATAGTGCGGAGATTTCTTGCGAATTGTGGCGCTGCCATATTGATGAATACTGAAAGAGCTTACATCACCTTCCGCATCCCAGGAAACCATCAAAACGTATGAATCGCCGATTCTGCCTTTTTGGCGGCCATCTTTCGTTTCTTCGCCATAAACTGCATGCAGGACGTCTGGTGCACCACCGATGCCCAGATCAACATTGCCACGAATCAGTCGATTGACCTTTTTCCACAAGACATCAATCCGACCATGCTTTTGTTTTAACGAACGGGCTGTCTTTAACAGAGTTGCCGTCATGTTTGATAGATCAGTGTCATCTATTTTATTTTTTACAATTGACCTGATAGTTAAAATTCCAAGGGCAGTTCCTCTGTTATCTGGATTAGACCTTAAATCCCATGCACGTAAAACTTCAATAGCTTTCTGAGCGATTGGATCATCTGGCAGAGGAGCGTTCAATATTTTTTGTATATATTGTGCGACATTTGATTTTCTTGAATAGGCCATATCGTACTTGTATTTATAAAATTCTTCTTCAGTGATGGAGTCATCTGAACCAAACAATTCTAAGGCGCGTAAAGCGCGATTAGTCATGCGTTTCCTGATCCCAAATGTCGGCGAGTAGTTCTCTTCTATGGGATTGCCCGGACCAATGGTTGTTTTAAATGGATTGCTATTACAGTTTTGAATGAAGCCGGAGGCGGGATTTTTCACCTGGGGTAATTGGTCAAATGGTAAATATTCACTCCACAAAGTATTAGAAGTGTTTCCTGGCAAATACTGTGACCAGTCATAACCTTCAGCCCGAATCGGAAGCAAGGCATTAAAAAGAAAATATATATTTCCATCAGCGTCGCCATAACCGCTGTTGAACATTGGAAGAGCCTGCATTCGCATGGCGTCCTGCCATTCATCAAAATTGCGGGCTTTGTTCATCCGATACCACTGTTCAACCTGGCGGATTTCTCCATAACCAGCATAACGGATCGAATAGGTGCCATGCGGTCTGCGGATAGTTGGACCATAGACAGACCACAATACCTCCTGGTTGGTGGTCCAGACAATTGGGCCAAATAGCTTGACTTTGATCGGCACTTTTTTTGCTTCCAGGTCTCGCCATTGACCGTCATAAAGATACTGATTGGGATTGTCGGGATTTATTTCCAATACATAAACGTCAATGAGGTCTGGTTTGTTGACGGTGTGTCCCCAGCCAAGACGCCGGTTATGACCAACCAGTATCACAGGAGAACCCGGAAAAATTCCACCTACCGCGTCCCAGCCTTCTTCACTGTGAACATGAGCTTCATACCAGGCAAACGGTCCGTCCCATGGTTGGTGCGAATTGACTGCTAATAGTGTTTTGCCTTCAGCCGAGCGACTTGGCGCGATACTGAACGAATTTGACCCAAAAGTCATTTCCCAGTCTATTCCGGGCTTTTCATTTTTAACAATCTGAGAGGTTGAGATTTGACGTTGCCGTTCTGGTTGATAAAGCTCTTTTATGGTTTTGTGCAGCCCAAAGAACAGAGGCATTTTTATAACAAAGCCTGCTACCACATCTTTCCCGGTGACCGGAAATAATCCTGACACAACTTCATTTTGATGCAGCTCTGCATAGTGGTTTAATCCGGCTGCATATCCTTCACAAACTGCTCGTGTTTCAATACTCAGATCTGTGTCGTATTTAGAATTGACTACATCCCAAAGCCGCAGCAGATGAACCAGGTAGTCGGCTGGAGCGGCTTTGCGTCCGGCCACCGAGGCCATGCAGCCGCGTGCTTGGAGCATTAAGTCCTGAATTGTTTTGAAGTCATCCTCAGCATGAGCGTATCCTATACCATAAGCTGCGTCCGCATCGGTTACACCGAATATATGCGGCACACCCCAGATATCACGCAGGATGCGTACATCGTATTCTTTTGTAACTTCGGTTGTTTGGTCTATGTGTAAGGAGTCTGGCTTAAGCTCAAAATATAATGCCGTCAACATCCCGATCATGCTCAGTATCAGCGCTGCAATTTTAATCATTGGGCATACTCCCGAATGCCTTAGTTTTTGTTATGATTAGAAATTATTATTACAAATGAGATTGATTTCTTTGTTGAAGCAATTGAGAAAATCTTGAAGAGAGTAAATCTTAGTGCGTTGAGAATTTACATCTTTAGCGATTTTTCAATTCAAAAGTGCTTATAAATGTATTTCGTCAATTTTTAAAAATAGATTATTTTATTTCGTATTTTTATCTGTTATTTAATAATCTTTTACTTGCACTTGACTTTAGAATATATTATATTTTGGTGAACATTAATCCACTTTGATTCTAAAAGGGAATTTTGAATTATGAAATTTTCACAAATTTTACTAGGCAACGAAGAAGACCTTAAAAATAAGATCGTCTTGCCATATTTATGTAGACTCGGCGTGAGCGCTGAAAATCTTGAATTTGAAAATTCGTTTCAAATTCGACTTGGAAGAGCAGTTATTCAAATTGGAGACAAAACTAAACACGTCGAAGATTACCTGAAAACTGGAAAAGCAGATATTCTTTGTAAACACAACGGTAAACCTTTCTTTATTATTGAAACCGAACATCCGAGTAACAAATTAACTTCCGAAAAACGGGATCAAGGAATTTCATATGCAAGACTTCTTGACCAAGTCGCACCTTATGTAATAGTTACAAATGGCTGTGATACCAAAATTTATGATACTCTAACAAAAGCAGACCTTAGCGAGACAGACCTTAAAGATTCATCGTGGGTAAAAAATGGTTATCGAGTGACAATTGAAGAAGACCTAATTTTTGAAGCCCAAAGATGTTTGATTGGTTTAGATGCCCACAACTTACAAATCTTTTCCTTAGAGCAAAGAAAATCCAGAATGTCTCCGTTGAAGGGTGATGAAAAAAATACTAACAAGAAATATATTCCAGCAATTTATGCTGATCGCTCAGATTTAGATAAAAGGTTTAACGAATTTTTACAGAGCGACAAGGCATGCTTCCTGTTAACAGGAGAATCAGGAGTGGGCAAAACAAATTTTATGTGCCACAGTTCTGAAAATTTGCCCCTAGGTTTTGTTGGTCTATTTTATAGTGGAAAATTTTTAGGAGATAAAAAAATTGAACATGCTATTGCTGAGGACTTTAATTGGGAATTTTCTGCCCAAAGAAATTTTATAGATATTGTTAAAAGGGTTGAGAGCATTTTGACTCAACATAAGGGGACTATCGTGATTTTTGTTGACGGCATAGATGAATGGCTTATCACCGATCCTGCAGAATCGTTGCACGAGTTTATTGACAGAATTAAAGACAGAAGAATCAAAATTTTTGTCAGTTGCAAAAGTCACGAAATTGAAAGGTTCATAAATATTAAAGGAGATCCTACCTCACTTCGAGACAATCTGTTTATTACTTCTAGCAACACATCCTATAGTTTTCAGCTACCGTTATTCAACGATAAAGAATTGCAAAACGCAATTGACAAATATCAAGATTTTTTTGGGTTTCGAGATCCAATTTTTGGTAAGACGAGAGAGGAAGCTCGAAATGGGTTTATTTTAAGAATATTATTTGATGTTTATTCAACGCTCCAGCAAACAATTCCCGAAGATATCTCATCAGCGGATATTGTAACCAAGTATATCGAAAAGAAGTTAGAAGTTACCGAGGATCGCGACATTTCTAAACGTATTCTAAAAAAAACCGCTGAATTAATGTTAACTGAATCGAGATTTGAAATTCTTGAAGAAGAACTTTATGACAAACTAGCCATTCCAATAAGCCAAAAAATTGATGATGCACTGTTTTCCTATAATACATTGGTTAAGAACCGATCAGAAGAATTAACATATGTCAGCTTCTATTTTGACAAAGTCCGTGATTATGTTATTTCGTATTGGATTCTAAAATTGCAAACTTTAGATGAATCTTCCTTTGGTAAAAAACTCCAAGAGTTTTATTCAAACAGAGTCGCTTATCAAGCAATCAATTTTTACATTCGAAATGGTTCTGCATCTCATAAATTGAAATTTTTAAATCACCACAGAGGGAATGAGTATGATTTTCTGTATTGGATATGTGAGCTAGACTATATTGAGAATTTACAAGCTAAAATTACAACAATACTAGAAAGTGATTCTCAGAAAAAGTATTTTTTGCTTGATCAACTTAGTCGCAAGAAAATTCTTAGTTTAAAGAGATACGACTTTATCTGGTCAAAAGTGATAAATGAGAGAAGACTATTTGAATTAATAAAAGCCTTTGAAAACAATTTAACGGAACACAACTGCCCATATATAATCGAATTTTGGGAGAGCAACTTTTCAAAACTTCAAGATTCAATGTACTTTATTGAAGTTGGGAAAATGTTTAAAAGTATTACTGAAGAATTTCCGAGCTTCACTGAACAAATTAATAAAGTTTCACAAAAAGTTTTAAAGGCAGTAAAAAATGGAAGACCAGAAATACACGACTTTTATGATGTTAAGGATTTGTCCTTGATAATCAAAAACTCTATGGTCGACTATTTACGATCAAATGAATATAACAAAGCTGAGGAAACAATAGATTTTGTTTTCGATACCTATGAAGTTGTCACTGATAACAGCGAGTTTTTTTTCTACACACCACCAGAAATGTATGAAATGATTAAGATCTATTTAATCGTTGATGTTAAAAGTCACTTTTTCAAAGTACGTGATTATTGTGTGAAAAAATTTGACCAATTGTGTGGCGGCAAATTCGATGGCTATGAGTGGAGTGGCGGTGGCGTGAATCAATCTGGAGGTAGATTTTTCATAAACGATTTGGTAATTGTCACATATGTATTTACCCCTGCGCTTAGAGATTATTATCAACGAGACAAAAGAAAGAATTGGATTTTTCTAAAGGATGAAATTCTAAAACTACAGTGGTCAAAGAAGAATCCTATCTTTCTTAAAAGGGCCATTATAGATATCCTTTTGGAAAGGTTAAAGGATAAATCGAGTAAAGTGCGAAGCGAAGCACTAACTTGGCTGAAAGAATTTGTAACATTAAACAAGGGATTCCCAGCTATCTATGACATTATTTTCTGTAAAATTTCGGAGTCTACAAATGATTATCCTGGGTATCTTGTTTTAGAATTAGTTAAGACTGATATACAAAACGGTATACTTCCTTCTAGCACTTTTGTTGTGATTATTTTATTTGACTTGATTCAAAATAATGTCAAAGGTGCTCAAAAACTATTTTTAGGTTTATTAGAACAGGAAGATTATATCAAGGTTGATAAACACCAATCACATACTTGCATACATCTACAGAAAATAGTCAAAACAAAACCATCTTTTGTAGAAAAAGTAATCCGAAAATTATTATTTAAGTCAAATTGGCTAGAGTTTCAAGATCACCATGATACTTGGGAGTTGCAAGATGTATTGAAGGACTTAGTCATTATTGATTGGCAGTCAACTCGAATCAAAAGAAACCGTGGATTAGGCATTATTAAACAACTACTTAAGAAAGAGAAACTTTTGGATAATGAACAAAGATTAATTTCGAGGCCATTGCCTGAGATGGTTAAAATCAAGCCTCTTGAGACATTCGATTTTATCTGGACTTATATAAAAGATATAGATGATTTGCCCAACTATTTCACTTATGAACATTCCAGAGAAGACTTGGCCGTCCTTTCTGAGATTCTTATTGAAAACGGCTGTGGCGTGCAAGGGATAAAACTTATCGATAAATTAATTAATGACCCTAATCCTGAAACTTCGGAAACAGATCATACCTTCAATGATCACCTAAAGATAAAACGGGGCGAGGATGTGAGTACAATAGGGACGGTTCGTGGAAGAGTTGCTTGGGCCCTACAACATCTGGCGGTTAGAAAAGAATATTTATCTCACGCTTTAGAAAGAGTAGAGTGTTTAGCGGGTGATTCGAATCTATATGTGCGACGGATGACCATTTTCCCATTTGTGGAGATTGTCAGAAGAAGGAGTTGGTTCCAAGAAATTGACCCGTCACTAGAAAATAGAGTAAAGACGTTATCGTTTAGAATGCTAAGAAATAATCGTGATTATAAACGAATTCTGAATGAGTTATTGCATGTCTTTTCTCACTTTAGGGATCTGGATGAAAGTGAAGCCAAAATTGTTTTAAAAGAATTTGAGGGAGTTCCCGACGCCTCTTTCCTATTTATCTATTTTGCTATTTACCGGAAAGAACAATATGAAGAAAGGGGGCCTTTTGATTCTAAAGAGTTTGAGGATATTCTAACCTCGCATATCAAAGATCCCAGTAGTGAAATTCGTGCCAACATAGCTTTGCAATTTTGGAGGCATATCGATAAATCGTTTGACTACTACGGGAAATACAAGAGATTTATCTTTCAATTTTTTGAAGGCATTTACGATCTCAAAACTTTTCAAAATTTGCTTCTCATCATTGAAAGAATACTCTCGCGAGGTGACCTATTTGACGAAGGGTACGAACTTTTCCACAAGCATCTGAATTTAGAAAAGGATTATGTTCTCTCTTCGACTGGACCCATTCAAAATTGGAGATCTCATCCCTTGGAGAAAATTTTCGTTCACATTTTTACAACTAATAGATTGAAGTATTTGGATTCCCTCGAAAGGCTTCTGACTTATGCACTAAGTGGTAAGATTGTCATTCCAGACTTATATAAAATTGTAAAACAGTTATCGGAATTTCGCGACCCAAAAGACATTGGACGGGTTGAAAAAATCTTTGATCGCTTAATACTATTCAATGGATTTTATTACAAGATGAAAAGAGATTGGTTAGACAACCTACGGTGAGTTTCTTCATCATTGTCAAGTAGAAAATGTATTTTACACATCTTCACACCCACAGCAACTTCAGCCTTTTAGACGGCACTGTACCGCTCAGAACCTTAGTGGAACGAACTAAGGAACTGGGGATGTCCGCTCTGGCCCTGACCGATCATAACGGCCTCTACGGCGCCGTGGAATTTTATCAGATTTGCCAGGAGGCCGGTATCAAGCCCATTATAGGCGCCCAGGTTTCCCTCGTGGATCATTCATCTCTGGTGCTTCTGGTAAAAAACACCCAGGGATACCAGAATCTTTGCAAGATTATCACACTTGCCCATGTGCAGGGCGGTCATCTGAATTTCAAGTGTGAGATGAAAGACCTTATTGCTCACAAAGAGGGACTCATTGTCCTTTCCGGCGGGAAAAAGGGGCTGATTTCGCAACTGATCATGAGCCGTAATTTTGAAGACGGGGCGGTGCACTGCCGGTGGATGAAGGAGCGGTTCGGAGAAAATTATTACCTGGAAATTCAGCGGTTTGCCCCCTGGGATGATTTCCTCAACACGCAGCTTCAAGCGATTGCCGGCAGATGCCAGGTACCCCTGGTTGCCACCAACGATGTGCATCTGTTCTCGTCCGAGGATTTGCCTTTGCGCCAGGTACTGCATGCGATCTCACAGAACACCTTGCGCGAGCGGGTTCGCACTGCGGGCCACAAAGAACAGTATTTGAAATCGCCTGTACAAATGCGCAAGCTTTTCGCTAAATATCCGCAGGCGATCGAAAACACCCAGCGTATTGCCGAACAGTGCAGCCTGACGTTTTCTCTGGGGAAAGCCATTTTTCCAATTATGGAGGCGCCTGAGGGAGAAACCGGCAAATCCTATTTGCGTAAGCTTTGCTTTACAGGCGCCCGGGAACGATACCGACCCCTGACCCAAAAGATTGTCAGCCGGCTCAACTATGAGTTAGACGTCATTCATAACCTGGGATTCACCGATTATTTTCTTATAGTCAAGGACATTGTGAATTTTTGCCGTCGGGAGTCCATTCCGTGCGTGGGGCGCGGTTCGGCAGCAGGCAGCATCGTCTCTTACATCCTGGGAATTACCTTTGCTGATCCCATCCGTTTCAATCTCTATTTTGAGCGTTTCCTCAATCCAGAACGCACCGACGCACCTGACATCGATCTGGATATCTGCTGGAAGAATCGCGATCGGGTACTGGACTATGTGTACAAAAAATATGGCGCCGACAAAACGGCCATGATCTGCACCTACAACACCTTCCAAAGCCGGGCGGCCATTCGCGACGTGGCCAAAACCTTTGGTCTGCCAGAAGAGGAAATCGGCCAGCTAACCCGCTATTTCCCGTATATGGCAAAGATGAACAAACTTGATGAAATTTTGAAAAAGCTGCCGGAATTAAAGCGCCTGAACCGGGTTAATCATACCTACCAGGAAATTCTTGCGTTTTGCAAGCGGCTGGCCGGCTTTCCCCGGCATCTTTCCATTCACGCGGGTGGCGTGATTATCGCGCCGGACTGCATTACCCACTACACTGCGCTGGAGGTGGCGGGTAAGGGCATCATTATTTCCCAGTATGACATGCATGCCATCGAGCGCCTGGGACTGGTGAAGATGGACCTGCTTGGAGTGCGATCTTTGAGTATTATTACCGAGTGCATGGAGCTGGCGCGGAAGACGGTTAGTTTTGAAGAGAGAGGAGCGGAGAACGCAGGGCGTGGAGGGAGAATTGCAGACAGCGGGTTGCGGGTTGAGAATGACAATTCGGAAAGCGAAATTCGGAAATCGGAAATAGGAAAGCGAAAACCGAAGATTGAAACTCAAGAATTGGAGGTTGAAAACCGGGAATCGGCAATCGGCAAGTCAATCCACAGCATTCAGCATCCCGCCACCAAATTCGATTTTCTTAAAAAGTCGGAAAAGCTTTCGCCGTTGGACATGCGTGCTATTCCTGAAGATGATCCGGCAACCATCAGGCTCATTAAGTCGGGACTGACCATGGGTTGTTTCCAACTGGAGAGCCCGCTGGTGCGCGGGATTTTGCGCAAAATGCAGACCGACAACATTGAGGATACGGTGGCCGCGGTGGCCGTGATTCGGCCCGGGGTGGGAGACAGCGGCATGAAAGATGAGTACATCCTGCGGCGAGGCGGCAAAAGCCCGCCACGCTACACGCATCCCATTTTAGAGCCCGTTCTGAAGGAAACCTACGGTCTGACAATCTACCAGGAGCAGGTGCTACTCATTGCTCAGGCCGTGGCCGGATTTAGCCTCGCCCAGGCCGACACCCTGCGCCGGGCCATGACCAAAAAACGCGATGACAAACAACTCATGCATTCCATGAAAGAACAATTCATCAGCGGCGCCCAAAAGCGGGGCTTTGTAAGAGAGAAAGTGGAAGAGGTCTGGCAGTTTCTTTTGCACTTCATCGGCTTCGGTTTCAACAAGGCGCACGCGGCAACTTACGGCATTCTGGCTTACCAATGCGCATTCCTCAAATGCTATTTTCCGGTAGAATACATGACCGCGGTGTTAAACAACCATGGCGGTTTTTATTCGAAAGCGGTGTACATAGAAGAGTGCCGCCGTATCTCCCTGGCGAACAGCCGGCGCGGTATTCCGCTGTTGCCGCCGGACGTCAATCGCTCCGAGATTAGGTTTACCAAAGAAGGCGAGGCCATCCGGGCAGGTCTTTACCCGGTCTTTGAGCTTTCGGATAAAACCAAACGAAAGATTGTGGAGGAACGTAAGCAGCGTCTATTCAAAGACCTGTACGATTTTCTACGAAGAACCCGCGCCGGCCAAAAGGAGACCGAACATCTCATCCGTTGCGGCGCCTTCCGATCTCTGCATCCGAGTGAACCGTTGCTTTTACTGAAAGCACAAAGCTATTTTAAAAACGGCAACAGCAAAACCCGGGCGGAGTATTTGACCCGGGGCCTCAATCCAGCGCCTTATTCCAGAGAACATCGGATTTTAGCGGAGCAGGAACTGTTGAGCTTTTCCGTGACTGGCCATCCCCTGAGCCTGTACGACGATCTCATCCCGTGGGAGAACATGGTTTCTTCTACTGAACTTGAAGCGCACAAAAACCGTCGGGTGCAATTTACCGGCTGGTACGTGACCTCACGTTTGCAGGAAACCGTCAGTGGCAAATACATGAAGTTCCTTTCACTCGAAGACAAACAGGGCATTTGTGAGATTATCTTTTTTCCGGAAACGTATGAAAAATATGCAGAGATTCTGCACGGCAAGGGTCCCTTTACAGTCACGGGTAAAATTCAGTCGCGGCTCAAAGGAGAAGCGAATCTCATTGCGGAAAAAGCCATTCGCTGGATGAGCCCGCGCGAGGTGGTGGATCGTCGTTTGCATGGACAGCAGCGGGATGTTTTTGGTCAGGATGCATCTTTGAGAGAGGTAGCATGAATTGTTCGATGCTGAATTCTATAGCTAATCAGTTTTACCCAAAATCTTGCATCAGTATAAAGTGTCATTGACTTCTTTCGACAAATAACTAACAAATTTTTCCTTAAAAAATAACATAATCCTGGATAATTGAAAAATGTTTACTGCAGCTAACACCTGTAGAAATGTTAGTAATATTTAACGAGGACTCGCAAAATGTTAATAAAATACTTTTTTCTTGACAATCGCTTAACAATTGTTTATCTTTTATGTAATTTTTCAAAAAGCAGTATTGCAGCAATAAAGGACGTAATAACAGCCCAAATAAACTCACGAAAAAATAAGTAATTATAGATTTTGAGAATACTCAGGGAATATTCTAGGGATGGTTTTGAACCTCTATTTAAACCGAATAAAAAATTCAAATTTCTTTCAACATAAATATACATTCTTAATTTGTTTAAAAAAAGAATTACCATTCGCGTGGTTCTTCATTTTTTACAAAATTACGTTGCAATTATGTATCATTTTTTTGATTTTTAGTCCCTCATTCTTAGGCGCTCAAAACGAGAACGCCAGCAACAGCCGTATTGATCGACTACATGGAGGTACGCTTGGATTTAAAATTAAGTGGTCTGGGGAAGTTTTTTCTGGTATGGGTTCCCGTGCTGATGCTATGGGGGGAAGCATCAGCACACTATATCCAGGTGCCGATGCTATTTCCATAAATCCTGCTGGTCTTGGTTTTGCTCATGGTTTTCATATAACATTAGACTGGGCGCCACACATTGGTATTAATCCTGGCGGTTTTTTAGGAATTGAAGATAAGTACAATGACAAACTAATTGAAGCCGCCAGCAAAAATAATCCCCCCATCAACTCAAGCACAGGTAAACCGAATCCATTTGCAGTTGTCGATTCGGCAACTGTGAATAGCGAATTAACCATGGGAGGCGGGTTAAAAGGCGGCGCCATAATGTATGGGAATCCATACTTTGCTATTGCTGCATCCTTTCATCAACCGCTACGACTTGAGACTCAAATAAATGTATCCGGAATTGAATTCCTCGCTTCATCATTGGACGATCAGGGCAAAGAAACGATCAACATGTTCGGAACCGTAAATGGTAATATGAACCTTGAGCTCGACATTGAGTCTTCCAGCATTGGTTTCGGCACACGAATCCTGCCCAATCTTTCGGCGGGCATTGTTTATGATCATTTCAATGGAGAAATGAACTTCGAGGGTACCTTTCTACCTGAAGGCATCATCGCGAGTGTGACCGGAGGAACCAGGTATTTTAATGATCCTGAGAGAGTTCAATATGACAGCCTGTTTGCAGTAGGAAAAGGTGACTGGGATGGAAATGGTTACCGATTTAGAGGAGGGGTGGGTTATCATCCATTTCGAAACATTAGTTTTGATGCGGTCATTGCTTTGCCATTTACAATAGATTTAACCGGGCCGTTTTCTATGGTTCACAATGAAATAAGAGCGTTGAACCTTAAAGCGGAAGAAGACGAAGATGTCATTGATTCGGATATTTTTTTGGAGGATAATCTCACTAAAACCCAAAAACGAAAGACTGAGGTTTCCGGAATGGACATCGAAGTACATGGTTCGGTTGCTTTAGGTTTTTCAGCAAAATGGGCTAATTATGTAGCTTCAGTCGTTTATGTTAAATATTTTGATCAGCTGGGCTACAAGTTGTCCTATGATCAATTTGATAGTTTTGGGGTGAATATTAAAGGAGGCGATATTCATCAGGGGATTGATTTAGGCAGCGCGTACAGATTGGGAATTGGGGTAGAACAATTGATTCTGGGACTGGGAGTGGTTTTTGGCCAAACATTTCGCAAAACAGTTATTGATAGCAGAGAGGAACCTGAAATAGGTAAAAGGAAAAGGTTATTCTTACCATTTTTTTCTTTAGGAGGAGGAGTTAATCTCGGTTCTCGGTTCCGTTTAGATTACATTCTGAGTCTAAACAATTCCTCTTTTCTACGTTTTTCAACCTCTTATCGCCTTTAATCAGGTTTGTAATATTTATCCTATAGTTTATGGTCAGTTAATAATTATATGGTTGAATCGAAAATTTATCATTACAGGCATTTTCCGAAAACGAAATTCATGATCATTTTCGGACTGTTCGTTTTCCTTTTATCTGATTCATCGTTTCAGCAAGAATTGAATAAGTCTTATTTTAGAATTAACAAAGCAAGAATAAATTCGGATCTGTTAATCAGTAAACAAAATCAGGACGCTGCACTTGTTTTGAAAAAAATTCCGCGCGGTATGTTTCTAAATAATGATTCATCAGATGAAAAAATCATTGAATGGGATCCGCCGGCGCCTTGTACGTTTCGGTACAGCACGAGACCTGGAAGTCGAAATTTAAATAATTATCCGAACACTATAAACGCCAGCGGTGCAGGCCAACTGACCTTAAATCCGTACACAGAAGGAATGGGAACGGGTATTTATTATGCCATTTTGGTATCTGAATCTGATCCTTCACAAACTTCTGTGGAATTCAAAGTGATAGTGCAGGCTGATAAGGCCGCCATTCCTCAAGGCCCCAAAGGTTTAATCAATCTACAAAAAACACCGGAATTTAAATGGGATCGGGTAGCAGGCGTGCCCTATTATTCTCTGTTCCTTTCAGAAGGGAAGATCACTATTGAGCGAAATGAAGAGAATGAGATCACCGGGCTTGGAGGTTTAAATTTGACCTGGCAGGTTATCACACCCGATAACAAAATTGAGTTTGGTTCACCTGATCCGACAGGTAATTTTGTGAATGCATACGTGCCACCATTGTTCCCAGGAGTTCATTACGACTGGCTTGTTTTGAATTGCTACGGACCAAGTATGGAACTTATATCCTCAGATGTAGCGCCACTAGCCCCGGAAAATTTTAAGGTAACCCGGCCGGAGCTCTCTTCTAAACCGGCTTTAATTCAGCCGGAAAATGATGCCGTTATTGCAAACGATGAGGTTGTTTTTAACTGGGCTTCTGTTGCAGGGGTTTCACGGTATCGAGTATTTTTATATGAAAACGCTGTGTCTTTTGGAAATAGTATCAAATATATTTTATGGAGCCAGGTTACAAGCGATACACAAATTCGCTTAAAAGCAAAAAGTATGTTGATCGATGCTGACTATCAGTGGCGGGTTATGGCTGAAAATTCGAATGGTTTATCTGCAAGTGATCGCCGGCCTTTCAAATACAATGCTTCGGCAGGATGGGTTGAGTTTTCGGCCAATTCAGAAGAAGGATTATTGTCAAAAGTCTCGATAGAAATAAAAGACGAAGCCGATGCTTTATATCTATTGCCGGCCATCACGGATACGCTTGGGATTGTAAATGTTGCTTTGCCTATGGGAAATTATACTTTTAGAGCCTCCATATCCGGATTTCTTACTACTCCGCAGGCGCAATTCTCTATTTCAAGTGCTATGACCAAAATTATTAACCTTCAAATGGAACGGAGCCATTCTGCACTTTCCGGGCAGATTGTTGATGAATCTGGAACGGGTATTTTTAATGCGGCAGTGGAATTAAAAAACGGTGAACTTTTAGAAACCACAAAAAGTGACGAGGCCGGATATTTTTCATATTCAGTGAACTCCGGCGCCTGGTCCATAAGACCGATAAAGCCTGGTTTTGTCGCTCCCGGATTTCAGAGTATCCCTTTCCTGCAAAACGGGGAAGCGAGGGATTTAGGTGCGATAACTTTAGTAACTGCAACAAATACAGTGAGCGGAACTGTTGTTTTTGCTGCTGATGGCCGTTCTTTACAAGGGGCTTACGTGCGAGCTCAGATGAGAGATATGGTGTTTAAAACAACTACTGATGACCAGGGAAAATTTATTTTTAAATTAGGCCCGGGCACTTGGCGAATTACTTTGGAATCTCAGGGATTCTTTGCTGTGCCGCCAGAGAAAACAGTTGAATTAACTTCAAACCAGCAAAAAACAGCGACGTTTCAATTGTTTTCGGGGGGAGTAATTTATGGTGAAATCAACTACAAAAATCGAGGAGTCGTTGGTGCGGAAGTGCATGCTTATCATAAAGATACGCGAGATCTGGTACAAACGGTGATTTCAAATATTCAAGGCAGCTATTCTTTAGGAATCCGCGATACTGGAAATTATGAGCTTGTAGTTACTCATGAAAACTATTTGGGACAGCGAGCCGATGTGACAATAATTCAGGGACAAACAATCCGCAAAGAGTTTAATTTGTTGAAAGCTGGATTTGCAGCAGGTACGGTAAAACATGCAAACACATTTGAACCTCTTGAAAACGTTGAAGTTTTTGTTGTAGAAGATTCAACAAATAATCGTACTACTACCAATACCTACGGCGCATACATGCTGAGTTTCCCGCCTGATCAACTTTATAATATAAACGCAGCCTTTCCCGGATTTGAAAAGCCGGGACCTTTTCCGGTAACTTCTTCGGCTGGAGAAACGACTAATTTGCCGATTCTACTAAAACCCCTTTCTTCTGCAAGTATTATAGGCAAGGTAATAAATGAAAATTCCGTACCAATTGCTGGCGCTAATGTAGAAATCGAAGAGGTAAGAATTAAAGTCACTACGGATGCTAATGGAAATTTCGAGATTACGGATTTACAGCCTGGAGTTTATACTTTAATAGTGAGCAGGGAGTGTCACATTGATAAAACTATAACGATAGTTTTAACCGCTGGTGACATGCCAAAAATAAATATTATTTTAGAGGAACTCAAAAGTGTTATCGCGGGTGGCGTTCGGGACATTCATGGAGCTCGGATCGAGAACGCGAAAGTTGAAGCTGTAGATCTTCCGCTTGCTTTGGACAGGTTTATTGAATTCACGGATTCCAACGGCAGCTACGAACTCTGCCTGAAAGGAGGACAATTTAAGATTGAAGTCAGCCATCCTGGTTTCCTGAGTAAAGAAATATTGCTATCGATTAACGATGGTGAGCGGAAAGAAGGTGTCGATTTTACGCTGGAGGACAACTTTGCTACAATAATGGGCCTGATAAAAAACACATCAGATAGTCCAATTTCACAGGCTGAAGTAATCTTGACAAATAGCAATCAGGTACTCAGGGACATTTCTGAATCGAACGGTTATTACATTATTGACAGAGTGTATCCAGGGATTTCGAAAATAAAAGCCGACATGGACGGTTTTTTTGGCAAGACAATAACATTGAACCTGAGTGGTCAGGAGGTAATTAACTTAGACCTGACCTTGTTCCCGGAAGATGGATTTATAAGCGGAACAGTCAGGAACGCCAGCGATAATAACGGACTTGCCGGCGTGACGATTACAGCAACATTTTCAGAAAATTCCGAAATCTATTACGTTGATTCAACAGATATATCTGGTAAATATTCCCTTTCTAATTTACCCGTAGTCCCAAATGCAACCTTCACTGTTGGCGCTTTCAAAAATGGATATGTCTCGGAACAGGAAACTGTTAGCGGTGTTTCTGTTAACAAAGACAACCTTGATTTCTATTTATTTCAACCGAATGCGATAATTGCCGGGATTGTTGAGGATATTGATACCGGCGAACCCCTTGACAGTGTAAAAGTTGTACGGAGTGGTAGTACTAATGAAATTTACACGGATAAGGCCGGCAGATTTATCTTAACCTCACTTAGATCGGGTGTTGCTTATGATATAATGGTATCAAGGAGCGGCTTTTTCCCGAAGACTCTTCAGAATGTGGCCGCAGGGGATACAAATGTAGTGATCAAAATGTTAAGAAAATATGCGTTTGTGACTGGCCGGGTAACAGACACTGATGGCCTGATTTTGGCAGACGTTGAAATTCATGCCACTCCCGAACAGGAAGGGGAAAAAAGTATTACCACGACTGACGAATCCGGAGAGTATCGCCTGAATCTTATTGCCGACACTTATGATATTCGTCCTGAAAAAAGTAGTTATCGCAGTACACCAATTTCAGTACATTTACAACTTACAGAGGATTCTACAAAAACGGGAGTTGATTTTATCCTGACTCCGCAGACTTTGCAATTTATCAATGTTTCGGGTGAATCCGAGATTTCTAATTTAACAAATGCAGCTTGCTTTGAGGCCATTCCGAAAGATCTGGATGGTATTGATATTGTAAATTTCAGTGAGTTAACATGGACTGTAAATGTTACTGCAAATGCGGTTAGTGTTAATAATGCGGGTTGCCTGGAGATTAATCCGAATTATTTTGGGGAGCTAACTATTACGGCAACCGATCCTGCCAGCGGTATAAGCGGCAATCTGGAAGTCGAAGTCTTTGCACCCATTGACTCTACGACGGACACGATTCTTTTTGATGATCGCGGACTGCAAATGGTTATTAATAAGCGCTCTATACCCACCGGGGTAAATTTGCTTGTTTCCAAAAAGCCGGTGGCGCCGGCAAAGAAAGGTCGTGCATTGTTCTTCACTACCGATTCTTCTTATGTGATTAAACCAGTCGGGGTGTTATTTAATGGTGAATCTGACGTGGTTTTTGAAGATGGTTCGAGAACGTTGGTGGTGAATTCACCCATAAAACTCAGGCTGCCGCCCCCTCCAAATACAGAAGGGCAAAGGAGGTTTATCGCAAGATGGGATGAGGATGACAGTGAATGGTTTCTTTTGGCCACCGCTCTGAAGGATGATAACATGCTCGAAGCCAATATCCTGGAGACTGGTGAGTACATTGCTTTGTCGATATCAAAACCTTTAGCAATTGATAATCTTAAATTACTGCCAAATCCATTTTCTCCTTATCAGGAAATAGATGGGCGACAGGGTTTAAAAATAGAATTTGATGTTTCGTCACGTGCGGCGCCTAATCCTTTACTATCGCTAAAAATATATAATTTAGAGGGTAATTTAGTCAGAAACCTGCACGATCAGACGCCATTTCCAAGAGGTCACGCAATTGTTTACTGGGATGGAAAAACCGACAATGGCGTATGGGCCAGAAACGGCAGGTATCTGGTAAGATTGATTCTGGAAGATCCGACGCAAAGAGAGGCCGAGTTGAAATCGGTAGTACTCATAAAATAGATGAGGTCAGGAATTGAAATTAGCTAAATTTGTATTATTCGTTTGGCTAACGAATTGTTTTTCATCCATTGTTGATGAAGGAATGAGCCAGGGAATTTCCAATATTCCAGGAGCCTTTTCCGAAGCAGGGATTGGTGTTCGTCCTGCGGGAATGGGCCAAGCCTATACCGCTATTTCAAATGACGCAAACGCGTTTCTTACCAATCCTGCCGGGCTTCTGCTCGGAAGCCGGCCAAACTTTACCGCTAATTATTCAAAACTGTTTGGTTTAATTCCCTCCAGCTACCTGGGTCTACTTTACCCATTAGGGAAAACTTACGCTGTTGGCGCTGGATTTTTATATTTGGGTGACGAGGTTTTGAGCGAATATACTTTCGGTGTTTCGTTTGCAACTACTTTTCCAAATATGCCAATTGGAGGTAATGAGATTTATTTTGATCAGATGTCATTTGGCATAACCGTGAAGGGCCGATGGGCTTCATTTGGCAACAATTCAGACGGCGGTCAAAGTAGAGTGACGGGCTCGGGAAAGGGTTTTGCAGTTGATTTAGGGTATGTACTATTTATTAATCAACATTTAAGTTTAGGCGTGATACTTCGGGATATCGTTAATAAATTTCAGTGGAATTCATCGGTGAAAGGCGAATACTCAGAAGGTGTGCCAGCAACTTTGCGTTTTGGTGGCGCATACCAATTAAATGGCCTCGTGGTTGCTTTTGATCTACGGAAAGCCATACATGATGATACGGCAAATCGGGCTTACATTGGAGTTGAAAAATCTCTGTTTGAAACCGTGTTTTTGAGAGCGGGATTTTCAAATAACCTGGGTACTGCAAATCTGAATCGCCGATGGAGCTTTGGCATGAGTATTCTTCGCGGTGTATTTGAAAATTATACAATTGGCATTAATGCCGCTTATAGAGTGGGCAATATTGAAAATTTACTGCGATTTGGTATGGATGTTTCCTGGGGGACGCCCAAACGTCGCACAAAAGGGCGGGTTTACTAAATTTTAGACCTGTTGGCTGATATCTCTGGGTGCAATATATTCCGAATGACCTACCTCGGAGCAAGCTTCGGGGAATTATACACGAAGAGATTAAAATTCTATTCACATAATTTAAGTTGAAATTGTCATCAAGAGGACTCCTTATTCTGGAAAGTAATTATAGACTTCTGCAAAATATACATAAATGTCATTCTGAGCGACCTTTGGAAGCGAAGAATCTGAGACCACTAACATACTGTAAAATCGGTAGTTTTGTGGTTACAGATTCTTCGTCACTTCGTTCCTCAGAATGACAAAAAAGAGCGTTTTACAGAAGTATATGGAAAGTAATTACGATAACTTTCCAGAATCACCCTTCACAAATCTTCTCCAAAATCGGCTTTTCTTATTAATAACCTTACGAATTTGCGTCAACGCCGTGGCTGCGACTTTTTCTCCTTCTTCTATCATATAATCAAGAAGTTTAAATTCCGACCAGTGAACCAGGCCCACGTTTGGCCGAATAACCACATCTGCCATTTTTAATAACTGCAGGTTATAATGGCGGGCGGTCATGTGGTTGGTTTGAAAAATTATATTGATAACATTATCCAGGTCCGGATGCGTGTTTAAATCTTGTCCAACGTCTACTGCAATTACAATTTCAGCGCCCAATTCTCTGGCGGGCCCAACAGGGATAGGGCAAACAACTGAGCCATCAACAAGCAGGGCCCCATTAACTTCAGAGGGAGGTACAAATCCTGGAATGCATGCGCTTGCGCCAACAATTGTACGCAGGTCTCCATCTTTAAAAACAACTCGTTCGCCGGTTTCAAGGTTCGAAGCCACTGGATAGAAAGGTATCCTGGTTTTTTCAATGCGTCCTTCCGGAATTAAAAAATCCATGGCTATTTGTAATCTTTTACTACTAACCATTGAAGGCTTGCTTTGTGCTATATTTATTACCACGCGTTCTTTTACAGATTTTGCCACCTGACCAAAAAAATTTTCAACGGGTTCTTTACGCTTAAAAAGATCCAGGCCGCTTTTGTGATATGCTTCACTTTTCAGAAATTGCTGAAACCGTTCCTCTACTTTTATTGCATCTTGTGTCTTGGCATAAATAGAACCAATTACTGCTCCGATACTGGTCCCTGTGATCATATCTATAGGAATTTTTGCTTCTGCCAAAACTTTAATAACGCCGATATGGGCACAACCTCTTGCACCACCGCCTCCTAACGCAAGTGCAATTTTGGGTCTTTTAAACACTGTTAAATATAACCTCCATGTTTTATTAACGAACAAGCAGCATTTTTTTTACTTTTATGAATTGATTGGCTTTAAACGCATAAAAATATACACCTGTGGAGACAAGCCTGTCTGACTCGTCTCTGCTATCCCAGGCAATGTGATGTCTACCTGCGGATTTTGAAATCTGTTTCAATAACATTCTTACCTTTTGACCGAGAATGTTAAATATTGTTAGTGTGACTTCACTTTTGACCGGTAAGTCATAATCAATTCTGGTGATTGGATTAAACGGATTCGGATAATTTTGAGCCAGTTTGAAAGTTGAAGGAAGATTGGACACCCCAGGATTTACCGACAGCAGAAAATCAGTCGAAGAGAATGAAGAATCCGGGGCATTAAATGGATGTAACGCAATCACACCGCTGGAATCTTTACTGCTGAAATAAAAATTTATTGATTCATCACTTTGGTGAGTCTCTGGTATGGTGGCGCTGTATTGGTTTTGTTCCGGCCCCCGTGGCATTGCGATTGTATTATTAAAATCACCGTCCGATTTCGAATATATCAAAAAAACATTGTCGGGATCAATCCCAACTTTAGAAACAATCTTAATACTCACCCCCAGATTTTTATTAAAATCTACAGACATTACAGGTGAATTGCTGAAAGCTGTACCATGAAATAAAACCGCGTCATACGCGTTTACTAAGCCCCAACCATATTTATTATCAGGATTAACTGCGCGATCCGCGGTTAACCTCAGAGCCGCCCGAACCTCTAAAGGCGTTAAGTTTGGATGGGCGGATAGCACGAGTGCGGCTACACCTGCAACCGCCGGACAGGAAAAAGAGGTGCCACTGGAAAATCCGTAGGGTGAAGCTGCTTTGGAGTTTGATGATGGCAGAGCTGTGTAAACGCGCGATCCTAAGGCAACCACATCTGGTTTAGTCCGACCATCAGCGGTAGGCCCAACAGAGCTAAAGTAAAGTGAATCAGCTTGGGAATCTACCGCGCCAACCGCGATCACATTATCGCCGTCAGCCGGCGCAATCATAATGCGCCAGGGATCGTTTCCTTCATTTCCCGCGCTATTCAGAACCACGACTCCACGACTTACCGCAAAATCGGCAGCAATGGTAGTTACGGCAGTATTTCCATCCATGTCAGCTTGTGTGTAAAAATCGAGATAACCCAGTGAACTGGATACAACATCTGCACCAAGGCTTTCAAGCCATTCCATGCCGGCAACCCAGTTGTCTTCTTCTGCGGGGATTTCCCGGGTAATATCTTCAGTTTTAGCCAGTAGAAAATTGGCGTCGAATGCAGTACCAATTAGTTGCCCTTCCTTGAATCCGCCAATCGTGCTAAGGGTTTGCGTGCCATGGTAATGCTGACCGGACGAATCCTGTTCCGCTTCGTTTTCAGTGGTGCCATCATTGTGAATGAAATCGTATTCAGCAATAATGGTGAGATTTTCGAATGCCTCGTGATCACGATACTTAAATCCCGTGTTCAGCATGCCAATCCAAATACCTTTACCAGTAATTCCTAAATCATGAACAACAGGTACATTAATTAATGCATTCTGAATCGTAGAATTTCCATAGTCTAAACTATCAGTGTCTGCTTTTTGCAACTTGATAGGCATTGCAGGTTCAATATCTTCGGGAGGTGGTTTACGATTAGCCCTTCCGACCCGTCTGATATTTTTCACAAAAGCTAATTTTGCTATTTCAATTATTTCAGAAGCGTTTAACCAAAAACTGGCGCTGTTCAACCAATTGGAAACGACAACTGGTTTGTGACCCATGGATTCTAATTTGTTTAAATAATTTTTACTTACCAGGAAATCGTGTTTATCGATTAAATTGTTAGCAGATCTAACTTTTGCACGTCTTTTTAATGCTTTTGGAGAAATTCTAGATTTAGTTAAATTCAGCATTTGCGTGGTTTTGGATAAACTGTTGAGGTCTTTGTCTGTAAAGAACACCCAGTATTTATTTCTGGTTTGAGGTTTTTTTTGTGCCAAAAGATTTGAAATACAAACTAAAAATAGCAAGAATAAAAAGCACGTAAAAATTCTGTTCACTTCTTTTCTCTGTTGGTATGTAAAAATTAATACCTTTTAATCGACAATAAGGTTAAATCATCTTTCTGTTTTGAGCCGTCGATGAACTTGGTCATGTCATTTGTTATACTCTTAACAAGATATTCTGGTTTAAAATTATTTGGGTTATTGTTAAAAATTGAAGAAGTAATTAATTTAATTAATCTCTTGCGACTGTATATTTTCTTTTCTTTATTTTGACATTCAATTATACCATCTGTATACAGGATCAAAATATCACCAATTATAAATTTAATAGTCCGTTCTGGATTAAATTTATCTTCCAGAATGCCCAAAGGTGGCGTGGTACTGCTGAGTTCTGTTATGTCCAGGTCTTTGGATATCAAAACAGGAGGTGGGTGTCCGGCATTTATATATTTGAATTCACATGTATCAATATTTATAATTCCGAAGAAGAGCGTTAAAAATATCGATTCAGCTGTGTTTCGAATGAGCAGTCGGTTTAAGTTCTCTATAATTTGATTTGGTGAAATGGTATATTCTAGTTGACTGTGAATGGCCGCCTGAACAGTCGAAGTTAAGAGAGCGGCTGGCACACCTTTACCGCATATATCACCTATGGCAATTCCCATTGTATTTGATGAAATCGGTATAAAATCAAAATAGTCTCCACTGATCGTTTCGCAAGGTTGAATGAAACTGGCAATCTCAAAATTATTATAATTTGGAATAGTTGTAGGAAGGAGTCTCTGTTGAATTTCTTTTGCTAACACCAGCTCTTCTTCAATTTTTCTCTTGTCTATTGCATGCTCATAAAGCATGTCATTTTGAACAGCATAAGTTATTTGCTGTACGATGGTGCTCAGTATTTCTTGTTTTCTGTGAGAAATCGAATGAGTTTTTTTATCTTGAGTAAAGTAAATAGCGCCAAGGATTCCATTAATTCCTAATTGCTCTCCCGGGAAGCCGTTCTTATTTTTAGAAATTAATGGTATCGCTATTTTATACCAAATTGAATGCTCTGATTTCTGATCTTTTTGGTCGATATCTCTAAATACAATATTTGTATCTTTTTTACGTATCGCATCATTAATAAGAGTCCAGTCAAAATCCGAGAGTTTGTTTTCGAAAATTTTTTGCCCTTTTTGTTTTTTACCAACCTTAAATCTTAATTTATTTGATTGATCGAATTGCAAAATCATGGCTTGATCAGCATGGATTAAAGAACTGGCTAAATCAATCATAGTTAATAGAACATCATCTGTGGTGATTTTAAATTGCTTGTCCTGGGCGAATTTAAATAGCTCTTTTTGAACCCATTCTTCTGTTTTTAATTCATTATAGGGCAAACGTAATTTATTTTCATCCTCGATAAAATGCAATACTGCATTACCTAATTGAATGCAATCAAGATCGTATAACCTGTTGTTTTTAAAGCGATTATTGTTTAGTAATGAACCGTTTTTGCTGTCATTGTCAGTAATATAGAAGGAATCCTTCTTAAACTCTATTTCTGAATGGTTTCGGGAAACCGAAGTATCGCCAATGACAATATCATTGTCCAGGCTGCGGCCGATTGTATATTTTTGGGGAAATAAATAATGGAGTTGGACTTGTCCGCTGTCTGTTGTGATTCTTAATTTGGCTTTAAATAAGTTTTTGTGACACTGTTCACAAGTAATATTATTTTTTGAATTGTCAAATTTGCACGCTTCACAAATCATTTCTTAAATTCTATCCTGGATTTCATTTAAATCGATTAGTAAATCTTTTGCGGTGGCATACCTGTCATCAGGTTCCTTGGCTAATGCCCGCTTGAGTATATTGTCTAAAGCATTAGGTAATTTTCTGTCTACCGTTGAAGGAGTTTTAGGATTTGTGTTTATTATTTTATAAACGATGGTCGGAATATTATTCCCGGCAAATGGGTGGATAGCCGTTAACATTTCATATAAAATCACACCAACTGAAAATATATCGGAACGGCCATCTAATTTGCAACCTTCTACTTGTTCCGGAGACATGTAAAATGGTGTGCCAATAATACCGCCAGTTTGTGTGATGGTTTCTAAATGGGGTAGTTGAGCTATCCCAAAATCCGCTACTTTCACTTTATCTCCTTCGGTTATAATAATATTCGAAGGTTTGATATCCCGGTGCACAATCCCATTCTGATGAGCGAAATCCAGTGCACTGCAAATTTGCTTGACTATTTTAATGGAGCGGTTATAACTGAGTTCTTCTTCATCCAAAGCCTTTTTTAGGTCCTGCCCTTGTAAATATTCCATGACGATGTAAGAAAAATTTCCTTCATCCTCGAGATCATAAATGATAACAATATTTGGATGATTAAGTCTGCCAGCGGCCCGGGCTTCACGGAACAGCCGATCTTTTAAAATTGTTATATCATGTGAGTTTTTTATAATATCAAAAGCAATTTGTTTTATGACCACAGTTCTATCGAGTTTTGGATCCCAGGCTTTATAAATTAATCCCATAGAACCTTTACCGATTTCTTTTTCTAAAATGTAGCGACCGATGCGTTTTACCTTTTTAATACCGCTAAATATGGTTTCTGTTTCCTCGAAGGAGCCTGAGTCATAATCAATTTTGATCTTATTAGCATCACTTTCTATGTTTAGGATTTCTTTTGTATCTATCGGATCAAAAGTTACTGGAGTTATTGATGCCACTTTATCTTTAAAAATTTCATTAGTTTGCATTAAAAAATCGGATTGTTTTGATAAAGCGGTTTCGAAGGCCGAGGCGTTCACCCCATCTGTTGATTCATGCCTGTTTTTACTAAAATGTGCGCGACCTGGTTTTCTCTTATATTTGATCACTACCAGACCAATAATTAGTAAGCAACCTATTGAAATGCTGGTAGCCCAAACAGCGCTCTCTCTCATAAAAGAGAACGTTTTATACTCAGAAGATAAAGCAGTTTTATCTTGCTGTATAAATAATGAAGAATCGGTTGTCTGTGCAGATAACAAAGTATCATGCTCAAGCGCCGTGCTCCTTAATTTCGGCGGCTCCTTTTCAAGGTTTGTTGAGTCTTCGGTGTTTTTATTGACCGATTCAATTTTAGCAGAAATTTTATTAGCAATCAAATCGGGCTCTTTACTTTTTGCGCCTTGCATTTCAACTATATTATCTGTCTTAGATAAATAATCTAATCGAGTAGTGGAATTCTCCGGCATTTTTTTTAATGCTGCTTCGACATGGGAAGAATCACTTTTTGCAGAGATAACCGCGTTTATTTCTTCTAATTTTAAAGCAGTATCTTTGTACTCCGAATCAAGTCCTGTAAATATCTCTTGAGCGAGAAGCCAATTTTTATCTTCAATCGCTTTTACACCAGTTGTGTAATCGTACTTTTGCGCTGTTTCATGTAACAGACTGGAGATTTTTTCATGATCGGGGTAGAGGGATTGGGCTTTTTTAAGGAGATCTGTTGCATCATCCAAAAGGTTGTTATTTTTGAGATCTTCAAATGTTGCTAACAAGTACTCGGGACTGATTCGGCTTTTTGCAATTTTATAATGCACCTGAGAGGATTTTAAATCTGCATCAATGGTTAATGCATTTTGATATGCCTGAACCGATTTAAGGTAGTCTTCTGTGCGTAAGTATGAATCACCCAGTTTATTCCACACGTCAGCTTGATTGGAATTTAGCGTAATTGTTTTTTCAAGTACATTGATCGATGACTGCCAATCTTTTAAGTTAAAATAAGTATAACCTAATATGGTCAGGGCCGGTACAAATTTTTCATCAATATCCAGAGCCTGAAGGGCCGTTGTTACCGCTAATTCATATTCTTCCTTTTCATTCAATTCGGTGGCAAGGAAGGTGCAGGCATTTGCCAGATAAAGATTTATGTCTTTGAAGTCGGTAGAATCAAGGTTGTTTGCTTTGTTTAAATTATCAATAGCTTGCTGGTAAAGACCCTTTTGATAATATGTGACGCCTAATTGATAGGCAGCTTCTTTAAAAACAGGTTCAAACTCCAGCGCTTTTGTGAAATGTTTAATTTTATCAGATAAATTTTTTGACTGTAATCCTTTTTGATAATACTCCTTCGCAATCAGGTCTACCTCCTGTGCCAGGCCAGATGCAGCATGAAAAAATGTAGGCAGGATAAGGGTAATTAAAAAAGAAATAAGAATCTGCTTATTTTGGATTTGTTTTGACTTTTGAAAGTGAATCATTTTTTTGTTAAAATTTAGACCGCCTGAATAAAATGGAAAAGGATATAAGTCTGTAGTTTGTAAACGCAGATTTTTATACAATTATAGTGCGGACTCAATGATGCGTGTTTTAAGAAATCTGCCCCAATATCACTTCTGCTCAAGATGTTGGATAAAGATACTACTTTTAGAGTGTCTTGTCAAATATTAATTACATTATTTTCGACGAATACCCACAACCTTGAATCCCTCAGGGGCACTTTTGATAAAAACGGTGGTGACGCCGAAATCAGGAGTTTCTATGGCTGCCGCCAGGAATTCGCTTCGTGAAGAAGGTATCTGGATTGAATTGTCTTCACTTTGATTCTCAACCAATACTGTTCCCAACTCATCAGTGTTATTGTTAAATTCACGCCAGGTAATTTTCCGGTGCGGTATTTTTTCCACTAAATTGTATTTTGCCAGCAAATCAACAAAAATTAGTTGATTGTCATTCACAATTTTAAATTTATCAAGTCCACCGCTGAACTTTAAGTACGCCATGCCAATTTTATCACGGCGTTTGATTAATGATTCTGCGAGGTAGTTTTCAGCCTCCGGATTAGAAAAGCCGCCTAACGCTACGACATCTCGGATTTCTTCATTCGTAAAGTTCATAACTTGCCTGGCAGCCCAGAAGGCGTCTTCGGCATCACAATTTATGAATGCTGGATTGGGATACTCAGTTTTCCATTTTTTAGGGTTAAAAAAGTCACTTTCAAAGCGGCCGATTGAAGGATAGTCCGGATATTGTACTTTTGCCCAGGAACGTACCCAAAATCCAAGGCTAAATAAGCTCCGCATGGCTGGCTTGAATTCTAAATAATACTCATTACCGGCTCGGCGAGCTTGAGCAAAAATGCTGCCACTCCCAAGTGTAGAACCAAAATCGATAAGGTGATGTTGAATAAATTGCCGGTGATCTTCGGTCACCAGCATATCTAAGGAATTGACACTGCGGGAGTCATCATGATTCAACCAGGCACAAAATATCCGCAGCCCGCGTAATTCCCGGCGCGATTCATGCGGGAAAATATCGTTGCCATCATCCGGTCGCGTATCGTAATAGCGAAAAGGACCCAGAGGTTTACCGTTCAAGAACTTGCTGGCAATAACCCTGTATTTACCCTCGGAATCTTTTGAAACTCTGGAAAGCATTTCCTCAACAATATATTGAGTCAATGGTTTTGTTTTGCCGAGCGGAGTCTTCGTTGTGGCTTTGGGGCTCAGGAAAAGCAGCTCCGGCTGCAATTTAACCAGGTAGTTTTCCGGTGTGTGATATCCAAGAGCATAGAATAATTTTGTTGAAATAATTTCTGCCCCGGTTGCCATTTCCGGATTAGTGGGTGGATCAAATTTAATTATATAGCGATCGCCTTTAGCATCTTTTATGGTAAATCCCGGGGTTACTCCCTGACCTTTACCCGCGATTATTTCCCACTTGCCTGTCATTGCAGGGCCGGAACCTTGATCGGCGCCACGCTTAAGTTGGTCCAGGGTCATGTGATTGTAATAATGCCGGTTTGAGTACCAGCTCGAATTTGGAACCTCCCCCAGGCTGTTTGTATTTTGCGCCGGTCCCTGAGTTTTTTTGCCGGGATAAAGGAATGTATTTTCATACAAATCATAAATTTCAGAGAGAATAGTTTCCGCAGGAGGCGGCATATCCAGTTGGTCTGGATCCTGCCAGATTGGGTCATCCGGTAGAAATACCTGTCCCAGGATTTCCTGGTGAATTACGAAATTTGTAAAACTGATTAGAATAAAAATCAAAATTCTTTTCAAGATAATCATTGAACAGTTGTCCTTAGAAAACATTGTTAAATTGTAAATGGATGAGTGTTCCTGACTGACCATGACCAATATCCAGGCGCAATAATACAGAACGAAATGTATTAAAGCGAAAACCAATGCCATAACTTTTTTTCAGATTTTTAAGACTGTAATTTTCAGCTTTTGAAAACACTTTGCCGGCATCTAAAAATAAAGCCATGTCTAATCCAGTCCAAATTTGCCAGCGATATTCCATGTTGAATAAAAGCAAATTTCTATCTCTAAATCTAAATTCTCTGTAACTCCGTAAGCTGTTGGAACCGCCGAGCTGCTGCATAAGATAAAATGGTACATCCGCGTTGTTATCCGTTTCTACTAAAGATGCGTAATGTCTGAATGCAATTACCTGATGACCTATGTAAAATGGAATGTACTGCTGAAACTCGAAATCAAGGCGATTGAAATCAAATTGGCCATTCGTTTGATCTTTAAACCGGCTTGCCTGGATTGAAAGGTACGTTCCTTTGCTGGGATTAAACGCACGATGCCTTAAAGGATCATCCGAGAGTGTCTGTTTGATGGCTGAATTTTGGGGGTAAGTGACATTGCGGGTATCAATAGTAAAATTTAATGTGCCCACGAGAAAGTCTGCATCGTTTGCCAGGCCAGGCGTGGAAGAAGGTTGATGAAGTAATTCCGTTGAAGGATATTTTTTATCGGCGCCGGATAGAATTTTGTTATCCAAATACGAAAAATGTATACGGGTGCTGATATTGTGGTGTAAACGAAAGCTAACCATTCCGGCAATATTTGTGTCTTTCCATCGAAAGTTACTTCGGCCCGCCTCTGTTGAATTAGAACCGATTCCATAAAAGTCATCTTGCGGGGAATCCTGATACCTGGCATATCCATAGAAGCTGAAGTTTTTATGTTCATAGCCGACCATTGCCTGGTATACTTTGTAGGCACGAAAGCTGAAAACAGCTTTCAAGGAGAAGCGAAAGTGTTTTAAGTTATTTGTGGGATCAAAAAGAATCCCAGCCTGGGTTCCTGCTCCTGTTTTCAATCCTCCAAAAAGCGGATGAAATCCCCAAAAACCCATGGCGATTCGATCCAGGATTTGACTCTTTTCGAAAGTCAGAAAAACTTTTTCAGTCTTTTTCAGTCGATAGGCATGCAAATTTTGGGCTTTTTCGATGCGCTTTTGTTTCAGGAGTTCCGTACGAGATTTGGACTGCGCCAATAGGGCGCTTGCTGAAAAACCAATAACAATTAAAATGAAGAACAAATTAAAAATTGTTTTCTGAGTATTGTTTTTAGAAATGTAAACTCTTGTAAAATTAAAGTTGTGTTTCACTTTATTCCGCCGTTTAATGATTCAAATTATAAAAACTCTGAAAAAGATGGTTGATTTTTAGTGTTAAATTGTTATTGCGTTATTGGGGTGGCAACCAGGCTGCATATCAAAAAGATAGTTTGTTTGAAATTTGTAGTAATATAAAGTCTAATTGTCTAATAATCAAACGATTTTTAAAAATTGTGTAATAAATTCCCTTGCATGTAAATTATTTTTGGGAACCGATCAGGGGATAATACAATAAGTTTTGTAAATTACGCAATGACGCAAAGTGCTTACAAAATTGTATCATTTCACTCTGCGCAAGACGCTCAACGCCCATCGATAAGAAATCATTTCAATACTGATAATGTAGTGCTGATACCTAACAAGTTGCCGTATAATCTATTTTTTTTGTTGCTATTAACCTGAAAATTATTTTTCTTTTGAATGGTGAATTTAATTCATTACATCAATCAATTAGTTTTTAATATCATTTTATGAGGTGAATAAGTTGGTTTTTATAAATTCAAGTTCTATAAAAGAATTTTACAATGCAAATCTAATGTATGAAATTCATAAAGCTAAAGAGAAAGTAAGACTATATAAAACAAAATATGGATTGTCTTTTGATGATTTTGAGAAAGAAGTCAAGTGC
This sequence comes from uncultured Cytophagia bacterium, assembly GCA_964539665.1. Taxonomy (GTDB): domain Bacteria; phylum Zhuqueibacterota; class Zhuqueibacteria; order Oceanimicrobiales; family Oceanimicrobiaceae; genus CAZIKB01. The sequence continues at coordinate 2,573 of CAZIKB010000041.1, read as the reverse complement.
AATGATAAAGAGGATTTTACTAAGTGGAATGATTATATGGAATGGAAAGCGTATGAAAAAATGTTGCTGAAATTCAACAAAGAGAAAAAGGACTTGGAAGTTGGAAATTATAAAGTCTCTTGAAAAAAGCGAACTAATTATAGAGTTTAATATTCTTGATTTTAAAATATTTGAAGATGGTTTCTATATAAAGATACATGCCAATCTCATCAATAACACAGAACTTCATATCAGAGAATATGCCGATGCTGAGGAGAGAAATTACTCATATCATTGGCAAACAACAGATCAACAATTAATAATGAGGTGGGATAACGCTCCCCACCATAAACATTTGGAGAGTTATCCACATCATGTGCATGATGAAGACAAACTATTACCCAATTTACAAATATCTTGTCAGGATATATTGAAAATTATTGAAGAAAAAATTAAGAAATAAACTGCTACTTAATCTTTTACTACTTCTTCCCCAAACAACTCCGACTAAATCCCAAAATTAACAATCCAAACGCCAAGAGCGCTACCCAGGGTGCGTATCCACCAGCCCACTCAAATCCAATGCCTTCCGGAGCTCTTTCCTGAATGAAGGCTACGGCTGCGATACCAACGCCAAGCAATCCTTCACCACCGACTAAACCTGAGCCAAAGAGTACGCCTTTTTCACGTCGTGAGGCTGCTTCTTCCGGGGTGGAGGCTTTTTTCTCCATGAACATGCGCAGCATGCCGCCAAGAAATACCGGCACCATTGTAGTCACAGGTAAATAGACGCCCACCGCAAACGGCAGGCTTGGAATGCGAAACAATTCTACGGTTACGGCAATCAACACGCCCATTCCAACCAGAATCCAGGGCAGGGAATTTTGCAGTACGCCTTCGATCACCAGCTTCATCAGAGTTGCCTGTGGAGCTGGCAGCTCCACGGTGCCGAATCCGTAAGCCTTGTCCAAAAGCATGACCGCCATGCAGACAAACGTAGCTGAAGTCAGGACTCCAACCAATTCGCCGACTTGCTGCCGGCGCGGGGTGGCGCCCAAAAGAAAGCCGGTTTTTAAATCTTGGGAAGTATCCCCGGCAATGGATGCGGCGATAGCAACGACGCAGCCAACCGTCAATGCCGCGACTTTTCCCACGTCATCGGTCCAACCCATCATTAAGAAAACCGCGGATGTACCCAGCAACGAGGCAATGGTCATGCCGCTGGTGGGATTGGAGGTAACGCCAACCAGCCCGACGATTCGCGAGGATACGGTCACAAAAAAGAAGGCGAAAAACACCACGAGAATGGCTCCAAACAAACGCATGGTAAAGGTTTCAATGTTTCCGAAAACATGAGGTACAACAGCCATGCCCAGTGCAATTATACATGCGCCGATTCCAACTACGGATAAAGGTAAATCCTGTGCTGTTCTGGGCAGGGAAATTCCGCTGTTTTCCAGACGGGCTTTGAGCTGTTTTGCGCCGACTTTAAAGCTTTCAATCATGGTGGGAATACTGCGAATCAGCGTAATCAGTCCGCCGGCCGCCACCGCGCCTGCTCCGATATAACGGACATAACGCGTCCAAATCTCGCTTGGGGACATATTTGCTATGGTTTTAATGGTTTCAGGGAATAGCGGATCCGGCCTGCCTTCTCCCCAGATGGCGATGGCTGGAATAATAACCAACCATGAAAGCAAACCGCCTCCAACCATAATCGTCGCGATTCTGGGTCCGAGAATATAGCCTACGCCAAAAAGTGCCGCAGACATTTTAAGCCCAAGCTCGCCTTTTTTTAAGAAAGGAATTTTGAAATGGACAGCGTCCTGAATGACTTTAATCCAGCTCGTTAGGGCTTTAAACAACATACCGGCGCCAAGCCCAAGAAATACATTGGTTGCCCGGCCGCCGCCAACCTCGCTGGCTACGAGTACCTCGGCACAGGCTGTGCCTTCTGGATAGGGTAAATTGCCGTGTTCCTTTTCAATCAAAAATCGCCGTAGCGGGATCATGAATAAAACGCCTAATAGTCCACCAAACATGGCCAGCATAGTCATTTGCAGCAGTGATGGCGCTAAGCCCCAGAGAAATAATGCCGGGAGTGTAAAAATTACTCCACTGGCAACCGAGCTTGAAGCCGAACCAATGGTTTGCGACATATTAGCCTCAAGAAGACTGCCTTTTTGACCCATCGCCTGGATGGCTTTAAAAGCAGCAACCGTCATGACAGCAACCGGGATAGAAGTAGAAATCGTAAGCCCGGCTCGCAGTCCCAGGTAGGCATTGGCAGCGCCAAATAAAATCCCAAAAAATATGCCAAAGGCGACCGCTTTTATGGTGAATTCCAGCGGACTCTCACTGGCAGGAATATAAGGCAGGTATTCTTCGCCTTCCGGGATGGGTTCATAAGCTTTCTGGCTAAGACCTTCTTTGTTATTCATAGGTATTCTCTTTTAAATATTAAGGGAATGTTGCGGATTGTTTGCAAGTATAAACCATTTGTAATAAAAATGCAAGTATTTTTTCTTCATTGTTTCGGTCACGCATTGACTCATAATAAAAGTAACCGTGTCAATTTGCAAAATTGGTCGTTG
>CAZIKB010000040.1:0-49055 GCA_964539665.1 uncultured Cytophagia bacterium | reverse complement strand
TACCATGATCTTTAACAATAAAATCCGCATAACTTTCATTTACATCTGGAGGGAATACTTGCATATCCAAACGTTTAGATTCTTCGAGCAAAATGACCACCCGCCTGGTAGTCCCCATTTCACTCGAAAGTGTGGCTGCCATAAACTCAGCCGGGTAGTAAAGTTTCAAATATGCTGTTTGAAATGCAATAAGAGCGTAACATGTTGAGTGTGGCTTTACAAATCCATAGCCAGCAAATTTACCCATTAAATCGAATATTTGCGCAGCCACTTCTTTAGAAATATTATTTTTATCGCATCCTTCGATAAATATCGACCCTTGCTCAGCCATTAATTCGACTTTCTTTTTACCCATGGCACGTCTCAATAAATCCGCTTTACCCATGCTAAAACCTGCAAGAGCACTGGCAATCCTCATTACCTGCTCCTGATAGACAATAATGCCGTATGTTTCTTTAAGAATTGGCTCCAGAGATGGATGCAAATATTCAATCTTTTTTGAGCCATGTTTTCTTTGAATGAAATCGTCGATCCAATCCATTGGCCCCGGGCGATATAAAGCATTCATGGCAATTAGATCTTCAAAACATTGGGGCTTTAATTTTTTTAAATATTCCCTCATGCCAGAACTTTCAAATTGGAATATTCCTACTGTTTCGCCTCTCGCAAATATTCCGTAAACTTCCTGATCACTTAAATCAATATCGTTGATATCTATTTTAATACCATTTTTTAACAAGGCTTTAATGGTTTTGTCAATTACAGTGAGAGTCCTCAAACCCAAAAAGTCCATTTTCAATACACCAGTATCCTCGAGGCATTTCATATCATATTGGGTGGTGATGTCTCCCTGGGTAGACTTGTAAAGTGGTGTGTAATTAGTAAGCTCACCAGGAGTTATGACCACTCCGGCAGCATGAGTAGAGGCATGGCGAGCCAAACCTTCTAACACTTTTGAATATTCGATCAACTGTTTATGGATATCATCTTGCTGGCTTAATTTATTTAACTCTGGTATCGTATTTATGGCTTTGTCCAAGGTCATATTTGGAATGGCCGGGATCATTTTCGCGATACGGTCAACTTCGCCATAACTTATCTTTAAAACACGGCCGACATCTCGTATCACGCCTCTGGCAGCCATTGTTCCGAATGTAATTATCTGTGTTACGTTTTTATCGCCGTATTTTTGCTTGACATAATTAATTATTTCTTCCCTTCGTTCATAGCAGAAATCAATATCAATATCCGGCATTGTAACTCGTTCGGGATTTAAAAATCTTTCAAAAATTAAATTGTATTTTAACGGGTCAATGTTCGTTATGTTAAGACAGTAGGATACCAGACTGCCAGCAGCAGAACCTCGTCCTGGTCCTACTGGAATTCCTTGACTTACAGCATATTTTATAAAATCCATTACAATTAAAAAATATCCTGCATAGTCCATTTCATTTATAATTCCCAGCTCATGCCGCAGTCGCTCTTCTACTTCAGGAGTAACTGTCTTGAATCGCGCTTTTGCGCCTTCAAAAGATAAAAACTCCAGATAGTCTTCCAGGGAGTTGGCTTTATCCCCTTTTGGAATTTCATATTTCGGAAGGTGATTAACATTAAAATCTAAATCTAAATCACATTTATTAGCTATTTCCGAGGTGATACTTATGGCTTCGGAATTATCAGGAAAGGTGTTGACCATTCCCTCCTGAGTTTTGAAATATATTTGATCGGTTGTATATCGCAATCGTTTTGGATCGTCCTGATCCTTGCCAGTTTGGATGCAAATTAATACATCATGGGGCGGGCAATGTTCCATTTTTAAATAATGAATATCATTAGTTGCAACTAAAGGGATACTCAGTTCCTGGCTTAATTCAGAAAGACCTTTTCGCGCAACATCTTCCTCCTTAATCCCATGGTTATGAATTTCTAAATAATAATCATCTTTAAATATTTGCAGGTATTCCGAAGCTGCTTTCCTGGCAGCCTCGTATCCACTATTCAATAATTTATATGGGACTTCTCCCTTCAAACAAGCTGAAAGTGCAACCAGTCCGTTACTATACTTTTTTAAAACCTCTTTATCAATTCGAGGGCGATAATAAAATCCTTCTAAATAACCGATTGAAACTAACCGCATTAAATTCTGATAACCTTCTTTATTTTTTGCTAAAAGAACCAAATGAAAAGAAGTATCGGTAATTCCCTTTGCTGATTTTTTTTCTTTACGGCTGCCCGGCGCGATATAGGTTTCAACCCCGATAATGGGTTTTACGCCTTTATCACGTGCCTTTTTATAAAATTCAATGGCGCCGAACATATTCCCATGATCCGTTAATGCTAAAGCCGGCATATTATCGTCGACTGCTGCATTAATAAGGTCTTCTACCTTACTTGCACCATCGAGCAGGCTGTAATGGGAATGATTATGTAGATGGATGAACTGCGACATAGATAAATATACTAAAATTAATACGCATTTACAAGAAATGAAATATAATTTTTTTTAAATATAAAAATCTATTTAGTCAATCTATTCGCAAAATAGGCGTGCTGCAGTTGCTCATTGTTTATATTTAATTTTGCAACAAAAAATGATAGACATCAATACCCCCACCTCTAATTACTAAATATTATATCCTTATATCCAATAATTGTTTTTCAGCTTTAGTTACATATTCGCTGGTATCATAAAAAACTAATAAATTATTCAATTCGATTTTCGCTAATTTTGTTTCCCCGACCTTCATATAAGCCATACCAATCATAAATTGAGCATCGTCTGCTTTGTTGTTATTATCATAAGCAAAGACTTTCTCAAACTCTGCTATTGCCAATTCGAAACTACCTAACGCAAAATAACTTTCACCAATCCAATATTGACAATTGTCAGCCAAATTCTCAGGATTGTTTAACCTTAAGAGATCTGCAAATTTCCCTATTGCTTCTACATATTGATGACTGTAAACATCATCCAAAGCATCCTGATAAGATAAAGAATATTCTGAATTGGAGCCATTTGTAATGGTATATTGCGGAGCAATTGCCGATTTTGACGCATATCGTTGCAATGGTTCCTTTACGACTGTGCGTAAAGCTGCTAATTGGTGATCCGTTTCCTGTATTTCGAAACGTAAACTATCAATTGTAGCTGCTTTTTTCTTTGACATGCCTTCTAATTCCGCTATTTCAACTTCCAAATCTAAAAACAATTCCTCTGTTAAAAAATCTTCCTCTTCTTTTCGACTCATATCTGAGCTATTTGATTCTATGCCAAGAGCTTCAAGTATTTCACTTCTTTGAGTGTCTTCTAATTTAGTAGACTCATCATCCAATAACGCTAATTGCGTCATTAACTCTGATTTACTTTCTGCAACATTATTTTCTTCGAATCCAGAATAATCATAGCCAATGTTCACGTCAGGTACGCGTCCACTACAAACCATAAAAAGTCCCCAAATCACTAAAAGAAGCGACAGGAATGAAGTACCTAAAATATTTTTTAATTGAGACATGATGTTTACTCCTTACGTTGTACGACAAAACTACGATTAATCAGAAAAACAGGTTAACCTTATAATTATTATGATTACTAAATGATTTATTTACAAATTATTTTTGTTAATACCCTCCTTCTTCACGTCTGATTGTTGCTCCTAAATTTGCAAGTTTTTTTTCAATAGATTCATATCCTCTGTCAATATGATACACTCTTAAGACTTCTGTCTGGCCTTCTGCCTTGAGTCCTGCTAAAATCAGTGATGCGCTGGCTCTTAAATCAGTGGACATGACAGGCGCGCCATTTAGAGTATCAATACCTCTTATAACTACAATGTTCTTTTTTAGTTCAATCTGTGCACCCAATCGCCTCAATTCTGCTACATGTGTAAATCGATCTACAAATATATTCTCAGTAATTACACTGCTGCCGTTGGCTACACACATTAATGCTAACCACTGAGCTTGTAAATCTGTAGGAAATCCAGGATATGATGAAGTAGTGATGTTCACTGCTCTCACTCGTTCAGGCGCTTTGCAATAAATTGAAGACTCCCCTTCTTCAATACAGATGCCTGAATTTCTCAATTTACCAGTTAAGCTACTGACATGGCTCGGGTCTACGGAGCGAAGTTCTATTTCACCCCCAGTAATTGCCGCTGCAATTAGAAAGGTACCCGCTTCAATACGATCAGGTAAAATTTCAAAATCTACAACATGCAATTCTTTCACACCATTAATCAATAACCTGTCAGTCCCAATGCCTGAAATATCAGCTCCCATCTTTACTAAAAAATTTGCCAAGGCTGAAATCTCAGGTTCACGCGCCGCATTTTCAATAACAGTGCGGCCATCCGATAACACTGCCGCCATCAATATATTACCAGTAGCTCCGACAGATGATATATCGAAATTTACATGAGTCCCTTTTAGCTTATCCGCGCTGGCAACAATATAGCCTTTATTTAGTTCAATATCTGCTCCCAACTGTTCAAATGCCTTAATGTGTAAATCAACCGGCCTCGGCCCTATGGCACATCCCCCGGGCAAAGATACTTTGGCTTTTGAAAAACGTGCCAATAACGGTCCAAGCACATATATCGAAGCACGCATCGTTTTCACGAGTTCATAGGGCGCTTCAAAAAAATTGCATTCGGATGTATCAATAGTGAGTGTATGATCCTCATATTGAACTTTTGCTCCAATTATTCGAAGCAAATTGGACATTGTTTTTACATCCAGTAAATCAGGCACATTTTTAATGGTAAATTTCCCTGACGCTAAAAGTGTTGCGGCCATGATAGGTAACACCGCATTTTTCGCTCCACTTATATTTACCGTACCCTTTAACGGTCTGCCACCCTTGATAATAATTTTGTCCACTGTTCTTATTTGTTCAATTATGAGTTATAGTTGCATCTTGAAGCAATTCACGGGCACTATTTAAATGTGTTTCTGAAACTTTTTCTCCTGCAAGCAATTTTGCTATGGCTTCGGTCCTCTCATCAGGATTAAGTCTATTGATGAGAGTTTCTGTACGGCCAGATTTCTCAACTTTATTTACAGAGAAATGGTGTACACCCATACTCGCGATTTGGGGCAGATGTGTAATACAAATTACCTGGTGATATTCAGAGAGTTCTTTTAGCTTGCGACCTACTGCTTGAGCGATTCTTCCTGAAACACCAATATCAATTTCATCAAAGATTAAAACAGGTATTTTCCCTTTTTGAGCTGTTACAGATTTCAATGCCAGCATAATTCTTGATATCTCACCTCCGGAAGCAACTTTGGCCAAAGGACGCAAATCTTCGCCTTTATTTAATGAGATTGAAAATTCTGCAAAATCCATGCCATTAGCCGTTGCAAGGTAATTTTGGCTTTGGAGGCATACCAGTCCAGTTGGATCATCTTGATACTTTAGAATCGTTTTGAAACGAACATCAGACATGCCCAAATAGGACAATACTTCAGGAATGATGCTGTCTAATTGTTTTCCGATCTGCTTTCTTTTCTGACTCAACTCAACACAAAGTTGTGAGAAATGTTTTTTTTGGGTCTCTATTTCCTGATTTAAAGTCTCTATTTTAATTTCCAAATTTTCTGAACCTTCAATATCATCTTTTAATTTTTCTTTCAGTTTTATTATTTCTTTTATTGTAAATCCAAATTTTTTCCTTAAACCAGACAATTCAGAAATTCTATTTTGTATTTGCTCCAATCGTTCAGGACTGAAGTCAATATTTGAGTTGTAGCCTTGAAACGTTTTTGAGAGTTCTTCAACTGTCAATCGGATAGTTTCGCAATCATTTTTGTAACTGGCAAACTTTTCATCTATATTCTGCAGTTCATTGAGCCCATGCTCCACATGACTTATATGATCATAAACTGAATGTTCTCCTTCATATAAAAGCTGGTAAAATTCTTGAGTAAGATTGAATAGTAGTTCGCCATGCTTTACAATTTTTTCTTCTTTTAATAGCTCTTCTTCTTCTTCGATTTGAGGATTAATTTTATTAATCTCTTTTATTTGAAAAATATTAAATTCCCGCTTTTCCTGGACGGTTTTCTGATGATTGACTACTTGGGCAAATTCTTTAATGAGTGACTGAAGTTTTTGATATTTTTGTGCAATTTTATCCAAATCAATTTTTAAATCTCCAAATTCATCGAGGAAAATTAAATGGCTATGAATCTTTAATAATGATTGATGTTCGTGTTGTCCATGCAAATCAACTAATAAATCACTAACAGCCTGTAAAGTAGTCAATGGTACTGGTGAATCATTAATAAAAGCACGTGAACGCGCATTATCATAAATTTCCCGCCGTATTATTAGATTGTTATCGCCAAAATCCAAATCTTGCTTTACCAATAATTTCTTTAATCTGTAATTACCATCAACTGAGAAAAAGCCTTCAATTATGGCCTTTGCAGCGCCGTCCCGCAAAACTGTCGTATCTACTCTTTCCCCCAAAATCGTACCAAGCGCTCCTATTATAATTGATTTACCGGCGCCGGTCTCTCCAGTCAATATATTCAGTCCGCTGCCGAATTGAATTTCGACGTCGGCTAAAAGGGCATAATTTTTAATCGAAAGCGATTGTAGCATTTAAAATTGTTCAATTATTTAGGTTGAGATGAAAATCATACAATCTATTAATCATCCTTGTGATTAGCGCCTGATCACCGCAACCTTGCCTGAGGCAGAAATACCGTTATCTGTATAAGCCAAATATATATAAATTCCACTTGGCACTAAATTATTATTTTCATCGTTACCATTCCAAAAAACCGGAACAGTATTGAATGACCTGACTTTTTTACCGGCGGCAGTGTAAATAACCACTTTGGTGTTTAATGCTAAGTTAGTGATTGTGAAAACTTTAGTTTGCCCTTCAATTATCTCAAAAGGATTTGGATACCCGGTTAACAAATCTAAATTTTCTTTTGGTGCGGTTGTAAAAGGCGCTTTTAATCGGGTTAGCCCAGCATTGGTGCCAATCCAGACTTCACCCACCTCTTCATTGAATGCAAATGATAATGCTCTTTCACTCACCAGCGGGAAATTACCAGGGGTATAATGAGTCATGGAAACGCCGTCATGACTTAATACACTAACACCTTCAGCTGTTCCAAACCACTTATTGTTTCGAGCGTCCACACCGATTGTAATTATGGAATTGTTTATTAAACCAAATTGTTTTCTAACATCGCCTTGAAACCAATTATTGACTCCTTCTTCAGTACCAATCCACATAACACCATCCTGGTCCTCAGCAAACGCTGTAATTCTATCTGAAAACAAACCCTCACTCGAATTCAAACCTTGTGAAAAATCATCATCATTTTTATCAAAAAGAGTGTTATTATAGTCAATTACTTTGACCCCTTTGTCATCAGTTCCAATCCACACGCGGTTCCCCCGGTCTATCTTTATCGTCCTCACCAACACCGTGCCGATTTCTTGAAATGTTGATGAAAAATATGCATATCTGTCATCAGGAGTTTTAACAGCTACAACTTGTGTGTTATTTGTTTCTCTATTCAGCATCCAAATATTTCCTAACTGGTCGGAAGTTAAAGAATTAATTACCACAAAACCTGGTGTATCAGAACCGGCAAGAATTCCATCTGCGGTATCGATTTGTGTTATCGAAAAGCCATCAGAGGAATCTTCAAAAATTGTAACGCCTCCACCCCAACTACCAAACCATATCCGATCTCTTGCATCTACCAAAACCGTTTGCTGGTTGTTACTTTTTAGACCCGTTCTCGTGGAATAATTAGTCCACCAGTTTCCTTCCAACATGTGTATGCCACCACCCTCGGATGCGCACCAAAGCCTGCCTTTGGAGTCTAAGACCATACTCTTAAAATTATTACTCGCGGGACTGTTAATTTCAAACGATTCCCAGCTTTTATTTTCAAAAGAATATTTAGCTAGACCCAAATTTTTTCTGCCTATCCAGAGATTACCGTCCTCATCTGTTTTTAGCGCAGTAATATCCGACAGGCCAGGATTCAATTTCGACCATTGGTCAGATTCAAGCAGGAACACACCGTTTGAATTATAAATCACCACAGTTCTTGACGGATTATATGAATTTGACTCCAGAATGCTAATTGAAGGTACATTCAGCTCTTCCAAAGATCCAACATTTTCCCACTGACCATTGACAAATCGTTCCACACCTTTATCTGTCGCAGCGTACGGAATAGAATCTAATACTATAATTTTGTTAATTATATTAGTTTGTAATCCGTTATCTTTTGTATAATGAGACCAGTTCGCAGGCGCCTGTAAATTTGAGAATGTTAGAGATGATTTGGCAATGCCGTTATTTGTTGACACCCAGATGTCATGTCCACTTATAGAAACAGAATTTGCCCCAATTTTTTCTACAACTTGACCACTGGATAAACCCAAATTTTCGTAAGTCTCTTTAACCTCCTCTTTATCAATCAAAAAAAGACTTACACCAACATCAATTGCAATGTAAAGGGAATCACCAATAGACACCATATCGTTAATGGTTTGATCTTTATAATCCTCTGTCACATCCCACTGTCCTGTATCCGGCCAGTACCTGTTTAATACCCCATTATTAAGTGCGAACCAGACTGAGCCGTGCTTATCTAATTCAACCGCTACGACCTCATTTATAGTCAATCCATCTGTATTCGTAAATTTAGTAATCTCCTGGTTATTTATTTGAAGCTGAAGAACACCGCCATTCGAACCGCTCCATACATTACCATTGCCAACATCAATATCCCGAATATTACCCACATTGGTAAAAGTTATCCATTGCAGATTTTGCCCTGGAGCGTTAGCAAAAGAAATTGCAAATATAATTAAAAAGAAAAAACTGTTATGAAGCTTCAATTAAACCGCCAAATTTAAATTGTACCCACTCAAGATTTAAATGTAGATGGAGCTTATCTAAACTTTGAAAGCTTAGCAAAACCGAGTTCCCATTATTTATTGAGGGGCTACCTCAAATTCTTATTGTAGTTGCGAGGCGTTTTTTGCCAAAGCAATCTCCTGCCTGGTTAATTGGGAGATTGCTTCGCTGAGAAATGCTCGCAATAATAACCCAAATGTATAGTTTTCGGTCAAACACTATTTATTTTCTAACTTATTATAAAGGTCTGCCATTTCAATACCCGAAAGCGCTGCATTCCACCCTTTATTGCCAGCTTTTGTGCCAGCTCGCTCAATAGCTTGCTCTAAAGAATCCGCAGTTATGAGTCCATAAGCAACTGGAACGCCAGAGGTTAGAGAAACCTGGGCAATACCTTTCGTCACTTCCGCTGCAATATACTCAAAATGAGGCGTCTGACCGCGGATCAATGCACCCAAACAAATAATACTGTTATATTGCTTCGACTCAGCCATTTTACCGGCTATCATTGGGAGTTCAAACGATCCGGGAACCCATGAAATTTCAATGTCTTTATCTACAGCCCCATGTCGTTTTAAACAATCTAAAGCGCCTTTTAGCAACTGTTTTGATATAAATTCATTGAATCTACCTACAACTATGCCAAAGCGTTTTTCCTTTGCAGATAATTGACCTTCAAATGTTTTAATCATTCTCCCTCATTCTCATTTTTTGGTTCATTCTCGACCAAGCTGAGCAGATGCCCCAATTTGTCTCGCTTTGTCTCGAGATATTTTGCGTTAATTTTGTTCGGTGGAATTTCAATCTTAACTCTTTCAATAACTTCCAGGCCATATCCAGAAATTCCAACAATTTTTTTCGGATTATTCGTTAAAAGACGAATCTTTCGAATACCAAGATCAACAAGAATCTGTGCTCCTACTCCATAATGTCGTAAATCTGCTTTAAATCCTAATGCTTCGTTCGCTTCAACCGTGTCTTTTCCTTTATCCTGCAATTCATAAGCCTTAAGTTTATTTTCAAGGCCGATTCCCCTGCCTTCCTGGCGCATATATAACACAACACCTTGTCCGGCAGATTCAATCATTTTAAGCGCCTGCCTGAGTTGATCACCGCAATCACACCTCATAGAGCCAAAAATATCGCCAGTCAGACATTGTGAGTGAACTCTTACCAAAGTAGGCTCGCTGGTCTTCACATCCCCCTTGACAATGGCCACATGATGGTGTTCATCAAATTCACTGCTGTAAAGATACAATTTAAAGATTCCAATTTCCGTCGGCAAGGGAGTGGAAACTAACCTTTTAACTAACTTTTCGTTGCGGCGCCGATATTCAATCAAATCCTGAATGGTTATTATTCTAAGTTTAAATCTTTTGGCTATTTCCAACAATTTTGATATTCTTGCCATTCTACCATCATCATCCATTATCTCGCACAAGACACCGGACGGGAAAAGACCAGCCATTTTTGCAAAATCAACTGCTGCTTCTGTGTGCCCGGCTCGCACTAAAACACCACCTCTGCGGGCACGCAATGGGAAAATATGTCCGGGGCGAGCTAAATCATTCGCTCTGGTTTGTGGATCAATCAAAGTTTTAACCGTTTCATAGCGATCGAATGCGGAAATTCCAGTAGTCGTATTTTTTTTCGCATCTACTGAAACAGTAAAATGCGTTTGTAGTTTTTCAGTATTTTCATTGACCATGGGATGCAAGTCTAATTCATCCAACCTTTCACCGGTCATAGGTACACAGATTAAACCACGGCCGTATTTGGCCATAAAATTTATTTTTTCTGGTGTTACTTTTTCTGCAGCCATAATAAAATCCCCTTCATCTTCCCTGTCTTCATCATCCACCACGATTAATATTTTCCCCTGGCGATAATCCTCAATTGCGTCGTCTATGTTATCATACATAAGTTTCTTTCTCTCTATTTTAATAAATTATTCGAATCCAGTTTTTTGTAACCAATGTTCAGAAATTTTGCCCTGTGCTGGATTTGTCAGCATATTTTCAATATACTTTCCAATTAGGTCAACCTCAATATTGACCTTATCACCAACCTTAGATTCCGCAAGTGTGGTTTTTTTTAAAGTATGTGATATTAGAGATAAGGTTACAACATTTTTGTTCAACCGTGCTACGGTCAAACTTACGCCATCAATCGCAATTGAACCTTCAGATATGATATATTTCATTAAATGTTGCGGAAGAGTAATTGAAAGTAGTTGTCCTCCCGCCTGCGATTGTACTGCTGTTACCTGACCTACACCGTCAACATGTCCCTGAACTAAATGTCCCCCCAGTCTATCTGAAAAGCGTAATGAACGTTCTAAGTTAATCCTGGCTCCCTTCTGAACGGAAGCGAGGGTTGTTTTCTTCAAAGATTCGCTAACAGCCTCCACCTGAAAAGCTTCCTTGGATAAATTGATTACGGTCAGACATACGCCATTGATAGCTACACTGTCGTCAATAGCTAAATCACTGCTCACTTCATGAGCGGAAATCGTCAAACGTAAAGCGCCCTGCCAATTTTGAATCTCTTTTACAATACCAATTTCTTCAATCAGTCCTGTGAACATAATTTTATTCTATTCTGATTTAATTCGTCCGGTTAGCATAATATCATGTCCGATTTGCTTTGTACGAAAATCATCTAAATTAATAGCATCACTCAAATTTTCATTCCCCAATTTTTGTATTGCACTTAATCCATCTCCTAAAATTTTGGGTGCCAGAAATATATTTACTTTATCTACCAATTTTGCTGTTAATAATGCCGAATAAATTTGACTCCCACCTTCAACCAGAACAGATGCAATACCTTCTTTACCAATTTTTTTCCACAGCGCCTCTAAATCCACGTGTCCTTCATTATTAGTGTTTATTACCCAAACTGTGGCCCCCAGTTCTTCAATACTTTTTATCTTTCCTGAAGATGCAATCGAGGTTGTGGCAATTATTGTCTTCCGAACGAAATCATCAGACAAAAGTTTCGTTGTCAGTGGAATCCTTAATTTACTATCTAACACAATCCGCCGGGGACTAACTCCTTTAGTCAAACGGACAGTAAGTGCGGGATTATCAGCCAGGGCGGTTCCTATTCCAATTAAAACGGCGTCATGCCGTGTTCGCAACTTGTGGACATAGCGTCTTGATTTTTCAGAAGTAATCCACTTTGAATGTCCATTTCGAGCAGCAATTCTACCATCAAGGGTTTGCGCTATTTTAATAACTGATAAAGGTAAACCTGTAACAACATGTTTAATATAAGCTTCATTAACCCGCAGACACGCATCTTCCGCAATTCCTTCTTTGACCTCAAGGCCATGATTTTGTAAATATTTTACTCCTTTTCCACTTACATGTGGATTTGGGTCTCGCATTCCAATTACAACTTTTTTAATCCCGGATTCGACAATTCGATTCACACACGGCGGTTGTTTACCCTGGTGACAACAGGGTTCTAAATTAACATATAGAATTCCACCTGCAACTTCTTTGTTTGAGGAATTTAACGCTATAATTTCGGCATGTTCTCCGCCAAATATTTTATGAAATCCCTGACCCAATATTTCATTTTCTTTAACAATAATGGCACCTACCATTGGGTTGGGACTTACATGTCCAAGACCACTTTCTGCAAGCTTTAGCGTTTGCTTAATGAGCTCTTCGCTGGTCAATTGATGATTGAGGTAAAAATTAACGTTAATTCTAATTTATTTTAAAATTTACATATAGTTAAATATTGCCATAAATATAAATATTATTTAAGTGCAAGTCAAGATATTTTTGGGAGAATAACTTTAACCAGCTTTTTCCTGTATAAATCGCGATATACTACTTATTGTGTGAATCCTTTTAAATAAGTACTACATTTTGTATTTTTTTCTTGACAACAGCAAATTGTATTTGTATATTAGTTCAATAATATACCAATAAAATCCATCAAAAAATATAAGCAATTGTGGCGGAAAAGTCACATCTGATTCAGCGAATAGAATTATTTTAATATATATACAGAATGGAGGGTATTGAAATGGCAATGGATGCTTCTACATCGAATAACCTTAGTAGTCTTGAGCAAGAACGAATTTCCGGAAATGGTGCAGATGGCAGAGGATTAACCATCACAAGATTTTACACCACGCCCGACAAACATCCATTTGATAATGTAATCTGGGAGCAGCGTGCAGCAAAAATATCAAATGATAAAGGCGAAGTCATATTCGAACAAAAAAACATTGAGACTCCTTCTTTCTGGTCCCAAACCGCTTTAAATGTTGTGGCTTCAAAATATTTCTACGGTAAATTAAACACTCCTCAACGAGAAACAAGTATTAAACAACTTATCGATCGTGTTGCTAAGACTATTAAAAATTGGGGACAAAAAGATGGTTACTTCGCTTCAGACAAAGACGCAGAAACTTTTTATCAGGAGTTAACCGACATTCTGGTTACACAAAAAGCTACATTTAACAGTCCCGTGTGGTTTAATTGCGGCATTGAAGAAAAACCACAATGCTCCGCTTGCTTCATAAACTCAGTTGAAGATAATATGGATTCCATACTAAATTTAGCTAAAACAGAGGGACTAATATTTAAATGGGGTTCGGGCGCCGGCACGAATCTCTCAAAAATACGATCGTCTAAAGAAGAAGTAACCGGTGGAGGAAAGGCTTCCGGTCCTGTTTCCTTCATGAAAGGATATGATGCTTTTGCAAGCGTGATTAAATCAGGCGGCAAAACAAGACGAGCCGCCAAAATGCAAATACTGAATGTAGACCACCCGGACATTGTTGAATTTGTTCAATGCAAAACCAAAGAAGAAAAGAAAGCCTGGGCTTTGATTGATTCCGGTTATGATAATGCAATTGATGGAGAAGCTTACAGAACTGTTTGCTTCCAAAACGCAAATCTTAGTGCTCGAGTAACAGATGAGTTTATGAAAGCGGTAAAAGAAGACAGTGATTGGCAAACCAAAGCCATCATCACACTTGAACCAATTGATACTTATCGTGCTCGCGATTTAATGAAAATGATGGCAGAAGAAGCATGGAATTCCGGAGATCCTGGAATTCAATTTGACACAATTATTAATGATTGGCACACGTGTTCGAACACTGACCGTATCTACGCTTCCAATCCCTGCAGTGAATACATGTTTCTTGATGATACTGCCTGTAACCTGGCATCAATAAATCTTCTGAAATTCAAAAAAGAAAATGGCGAATTTAACATCGATGAATTTTGCCATACAGTCAACATTATGATACTGGCGCAAGAAATCATAATAGATAATGCAAGTTACCCGACTCCTTTAATTGCACAAATGAGTCATGATTTCCGAACACTGGGATTGGGATATGCAAATCTTGGAGCACTTCTCATGTCCCGAGGATTACCGTATGACAGCGATCAAGGTAGAGTCTATGCAGCAGCCATCACCGCCATAATGTGTGGACAAGCGTATAAAACTTCAGCAATCATTGCAAGTAAAACAGGGCCTTTCCCAAAATATAAACAGAACCGAAAGTCAATGTTGAAAGTTATTAAAAAACATGTTAATCACATTGATAAAATTCAAAAGGAACACATTAATAACGAACTTTTCGAGGCAGTAAAAAAAGTATGGCAGGATGCATATACAATAGGCTCTGAATATGGATACAAGAATGCTCAGGTTACTGTTCTTGCCCCAACAGGAACAATAGCTTTTATGATGGATTGTGATACTACCGGAATCGAACCAGATTTGGCTCTGGTCAAATATAAAAAACTCGTCGGCGGCGGTCTCATAAAAATTGTTAATAACACGGTTCCAGAGGCGCTCAAACACTTGAAATATTCCGATGCAGAAATTACTGATATAGTTGATTACATTGACACTAATGATACTATTGAAGGTGCACCGGTCCTGAGAGAAGAGCATCTGCCTGTTTTTGACTGCTCATTTATACCCACAAACGGAGTGCGTTCAATTCACTATATGGGACATGTCAAGATGATGGCAGCGGTTCAGCCTTTTATATCCGGCGCCATTTCCAAAACCGTAAACATGCCAACCGATGTGGCTCCAGAAGACATCATGAAGACTTATGTCGAAGCCTGGAAAATGGGACTGAAAGCCATTGCAATTTACCGAGACGGCTGCAAACGCTCACAACCGTTGAATACAGGTTTGGAAAAGGATTCACCCATTGAAAAAAAAGACGGCTCACGGGATAAAATAGAAGATGCCGTAAGAAAGCCCCTGCGCCGGCGGTTACTGGATGAACGCCGGTCAATTACCCACAAATTTAGTATTGCCGGGCATGAAGGCTACATCACAGTTGGAATGTATGAAGACAAGACGCCGGGCGAAATATTTATTGTAATGGCAAAAGAGGGCTCGGTAGTTTCGGGTCTCATGGATTCTTTTGCAACTGCTATTTCTCTTGCACTGCAATATGGCGTTCCATTAAAAGTACTGGTGAATAAATTCACGCACACAAGATTTGAGCCTTCTGGATTTACAAATAACCGTGAGATACCCATCGCGAAATCCATTACAGATTATATTTTTAGGTGGCTTGCTCTGAAATTTTTACCAGAAGAAGAAAGTTCGGCCTTGATGCAAGAAAATACGAATGGGGATTCTGTGGCTGCCACTGAAATGAAAACAATATCAGATAAAGAAAAAAAGGAAAAGTTAGTTTTCCAAATGCAAGCGGATGCGCCACCCTGCTTTGAGTGCGGAGCCATCATGGTTAGGAATGGTTCTTGTTATAAATGTTTAAATTGCGGTTCTACGAGTGGTTGTTCCTAAGCAGAGGCTGGTTGAAATATCCCTAATCTTCGTTTTTGACATTTTGTACGTATTTAATATTTTGCAAGGTGTGAATTTAAGAATATAATTATTTATAATGTAAAAAACACGGTGGGCTAAGTAGAAAAGGGCACCAGTTAATTTTGGTGCCCTTTTTAAATATTACAATTGTTTTTGATTTTCTTATTTGACTAAAACCAGTTTTTTAGTTTCGATAAATTCGTCTGCCTGTATTTGATATAGATAAACTCCGCTCGCAACTGGTAATTTTTTATCATCAGTACCATCCCACTCCATTATATGTTCGCCTGCGTTCAAAGGTTTATCCAGTAAAATGGCTATAATCTGGCCTTTTAAATTGATAATTCTAAGTGTTGTATGTGTGCTATTAGGTAAACCAAATTTTATCGATGTTATTGAATTAAAAGGGTTTGGATAGTTTTGTTGCAGATAATATATATCAGGAAGGTTTACTTCAGATTCAACATCGGTTTCATCAAATTGTTTGACCACTAAGCTATAACTGCCGGTACTATTTACAAGAACGGAAATTGATTTCTCATCCCTGTACAATTCTCCTCCCAGAACTTCCCACTGATTGTTTTCAAGATAAGCGATGGCAAGATCATTCTCAGACAGCAATGCTATTTCGTTATCTTTATAAATGAAAGTTAACTCAACCATCTTTTCAAAGCTAACTTCGGGCGGTCCAACGGTATATTCAAGACCAGTAAATATAAAGTTATTTTCAACTAACGCAGCATTTTCCTTTATTAGAGTTTCCGTGTGCATTTGGGTAGTGATAAAATAAATATTCTGTTTAACAGCATCAGAGGGTAAATTTAATATAAATTTATTATCAGAACTGGTAATTTTTCCACCATCCTTAGCTTCTATCAAATTGATATTTAAATTTAAGGTGTCGGTCCCGATAATCGTCCCAAATGCATGTCTCGCGGAAACAATTAATTGAGCTGATCCGGTGCCAGGCAATTGTAAGTTTTCCTTGATATAAAACTTATTTGAATCATCAGTGGCGTGAAAGTTGAATATTTCACTCGAATCAGCCCAAACAAAAATTCCTTCAACGCTTTCAGGAGCCAAGCGATTTTCGCATATTGTGTAAACATCAAATGCCAGACTGATTCCCGGAACTGGTAAAATCCTTGCTGTTATTTTGGGAACTGTTGGATCGGCAGGAATAGTAAAAATTGTCTTCAAACAAAAGTTAAATCCACTCGCGAAATGCTCCCAGGTCTGACGCTCCTTTATAAAAACAGAAGAACGATTTGTTAGCACTTTTGCTGTATCTAATATGGCAAAAACAGTATCTCCAAAAACGATATTAAAAAATTCCCATGCCAAATGAAAATCCTGCCCTTTTTTAACATGAATGTTCTTATTACTAAAATCAACTTTTTGCCAGGTTATGGTTCTTTGCGAATCATTTCTTATTTGTATTTCAACGGAATCAATTTTCGATACAGGAACACGTAAACTGTTTTTGCTGTCATTAAACACAAATAATCGAACGCTGACGTCTCTGACAGCAGGGGGCATGACTGAAAATTCTGCGACAGTTAGAATCCCATCTGATGGAGGGGTTATTCGTACAGCGTAAGAATCAAAATGCTCTGCATTGATTGGTGGGGACGGCATTCCTAAGGCAATAATCGTTTTGCTATCCGGATCAAAATATTGCACGGTGTCTGTAAATACAAAAGGGCCGCCCGAGCCTTCGGCTTCGAATTGATAGTCAGCGAAAGAATTAAACGATTGCTCTGGAATATAATATGGAATTAACAGTAATTGCGTAAAATTAACACCAAAATCAAGAAGCGGTAATTTACCGTCATTATTATTATCTAAAGGGAAATCAAAAATTGCAGGTAAAGAATTTGGCTTTATTTTGATGGCTTTTGCACTGAAATCATGAGCTTCATTATACCCATCAATGTTTATTATCAAATTCCTACCACCATTAAATAAATAATAATCCGCGGCATAAGGTTTGACACTTGCATCTCTGCAATCTATTGGCAAATATCCAAAAGTTTGTGTCGGCTTAACAGGTGGCAGATCAATTGATTTGTATCCATACAGACTTATCTTGTCGGAAGTGTAGTCAATGTAATTTGCAACAATCCAATTACTAAAAACTTCCTTTACCTTGAGCCCAGGATTTATTGCAGATAAAACTGCCTGTAATGCAGACATGCCAGGATTCGGATTAGCGACAATACTTCGCACTATTCCATTACCCCCATACTGCTCCTCTAAATACATTATCCAAAGAAAGGAGCGGGCATAATCTGCAGGATGATTTGTCCAATTCAACAAAGAAATATCAGGATTATTTAAAAACAAGGCTGGTGGGTTTGCAAAACGAAATCCACTGATAAATCTCGCATATTCTGAAAGACCTTCATTTATCCAGTATTCTTCGTCACGATCATAGTTCCAATGGATTAAATGTTGAAATTGATGAGCAATTGTACCCGAGACATCCTCCACACCAAAACGATTTAATCGATTAATATCAATATAAATTATTTCTCTCTGGTTATTTTTTGTGACATTACTCTGAAGGAATTGGTTGCCAGGCCAATAATATCCCGCGATGTCCCCTGCTGCATTCTCAGGTTGTTTAATAGGTAAAAACAGAATAGTGATTAACGAATCCCCATCGATACCAGGATTGGGCTCAGAGCCAAACACCTCTCGACAAGTAGGATAAATCAGATCATCAAAAAGCAATAGAATTTCATCTAACTTTTCTGCTTTAAAATTCTGAGTGATATCAACATAGATGTAAGCATGTTTTCCTTTTTTTTCAGCACGCGCTACTATTTCATTTGTGTCCCCGGCAATATCTACTACATTAAAAGTCTCAATATTCCCTACTTTATCTTGAGAGGGCTTATTTTCAATTAATTGATAATCCGCTTTTAGGCTTCCTAATTTAGCTATTTGAGCTAACCATAAAGGCATCCCACATATTGCATTTTCATCAAATTCTCGCTGCGAAATGGTATGATTGTCGTCAATATTTTTATAATATTTCGAAGGATTGGGCAGGGTTACTTTGCTGTTATCGGCAGAATAAACCAGGAAAGATGATAAAATAACATTGATTATAAATCCTGCACAAAATATATTAATTTGTTTCGTGGACAAGATATCTGTTCTCCAATATGCAGTTAACTCAAACCAACAATAATTAAGACTCTTACATTAATTTTTGATAATACTACGTCTTTTACTATCTCAAACGGTCTGAGTATCTTTCGGAATTAAAGCTTCCTGAACCGCTTTCCCAGCTAAAATTTCAGTTGAATCTAAAATCGGAATAATTAAATCAAGCTCTGAACTGATTAAACTAAGTTCTGTACAGCCTAATATTAAAGCCTGGATGCCTTTTCGAATTAATACTTCAGCCATACATTGAACAGGGCTGCTATCTTTGGATTTGTTTTTTAAACTTTGAATTATATTTTGCAAGTCGGCTAATTCTGAATCGTCCGGAACAATCACATCAACTTTATGAATCCCAAATGCATTTTGATATAAACATGATTTTGTTGTTCCAATTGTAGCAAGCAAACCTATTTTTTCTAAATCAGGGACGTTATCCAGAGCATATTCAACTACACTATCAATAATACTGATAATAGGAAGTTCAACCTGCTTCTGCATGTCATCAATAAAGTAATGTGCAGTATTGCAAGGGATACACGCAAAATCTGCTCCGGCATTTTTTAGTATTGATAACCCTGTTTGCAGAATTGGAATTGGGCTTTTATCGTGATTTAATATTGCCTTAGTGCGATCTGGTACTTGTGGATTATTATAAATGATTATTGGTATGTGGTCTTGATCAAATTTAGCCGGAGTAAGCTGCACCAATTTTTGAAAAAAAAATACAGTTGCTTCCGGCCCCATGCCCCCTAAAACACCGATGGTTTTTGCTGGCATATATCATTCTTCCCTTTATTCAGTAATCATTAAAAGCGAATCTTTGTCAACTGAATCTTTCTCACTAATACAAATCTTTTTTATTCTACCAGCCACAATAGCGCGTATTTCATTCTCCATTTTCATGGCTTCAATAATAAACAAGCTATCTCCAATATTAATTTCCTGCCCTTCATTTACACTTATTTTCACAACTAAGCCGGGCATTGGCGCTTTAATTTCAACAAAGCCTTTCGGCTTCTCATCAGCTTTTAGTAAACTCCGCATAAGGTGTGTTTTTTCGTCCTCCAACTTGATACAATACTTACTGCTGTTTAATGAAACTTCGTATCCAGTGGAGTTTTGTTTAATATACAATTGATAAGAACGATTGTCGACAACTAATGAATAAAGTTCATTTTCTCCGATACACTGCAGTTCAGCCTGTTTAATTTCGCCGTTTACAGAAACGGTTCTATTTTCTTTAAAATTGCTTATTTCAATCTCATGTTCTTTTTGAAATATTTTTGCAATAAACTTCATAATGATTAATAAAACGTAACAGTCATAAACTAAATATTTTTTGCTTAATATTAACTAAGTAAAGAGATTTAATGATGCATGTGCAAAAATGCAATCGCCTTTAGATTTTCATTTGCGTATATTGAAATTATCATTTTTTTGCACTACAATCATAAATAATACTTTTTAAACAAATTATACGTAATTTCAGGCAGGTTTAAATTTATCAGCTCATCTAAAGCGAACCAATTAACTTCTGTAACATCTGAGGCAGGATTCAAAATCCCATTTATATACTCTGCTTCATAATCTATTATTACATAATGGTATTTTAGTTTTTCTTTCTTATCTTTTTCAATAAAATCAATTACTTCAATAATTTTTGTTGGTTTTACTTCAATACCACATTCTTCTATAACTTCACGTATTAATGCCTCACACACTTTTTCGCCCAATTCAATAAGACCTCCTGGTAAACTCCAATTTCCCACATTTGGTTCATATTTACGTTTAACCAATAAAAATTTACCCTCTTTAATAACAACAGCGCCAACACCGATTAAGGGTCGATTGGGATATTTTCTATTATTCAATACAATCGAAAGTGGTAAAGTTAATTCCAATCATCTTCAGTCCAATCTTCTTCTTTAGATAAATCTTCTTCATCATCAGATCCATCAAAATCCTCTTTGTCCATGTCATCATCATAATCATCATCGTCGGCAACATCTTCGTATTCATCTTCCCAGTCCTCTGCATCTTCGTCCTCAAAATCATTTTGTGTGTCTTCACCATCATTGCCTTGTAACTTCAAATTATCAAAGGAACAATGATTATTGAGTTTATTTCCAATCATTAACTCCTCCATTAATATTTTTTCTTTCAAGAAGTGTAATTATTTGTTATTCAGTGCTTTCAATTTTTCTTGCAAAGAGTAGGCCGCTTTGTCCTCTATTCACAGGAAACAGGTGTCCTGTTTTTTGCAACCTTTTTAATATTTTTTCAGTAAATAATAAATATTTAACCATAGTTTTACAATCCACTTACCATAACGATAAGAAACTCAAAATATCATATTCACTCACTCAATGCCCCCAAAATAATGCATTAATTAGTGAAAATCAAGTTTTATTTTATTTAAAGTAACAGTTGTTTTAGTAGGTTTATATTATTGTTAATTTGCCACTTATAAGTACAATTGTTCATCCCGAATAAATTTTTCAACTAATTGTGGTACGAGATACCTGATAGATCGATTTTGTTTGATTGAGGAACGGATTTGTGTTGAAGAAATTTCTATTATTGGAGCATTGTCCAAATATATCGATTGTTTTCGAAATTCCAGCGGAGTTTTTTCAAAATCGGCTTTATCTCTCGGAAAAACAACCACATTACATATTTGATAAATTTTATGAGGATTTTTCCACTTTGGGAAATCAATGAAATTGTCTGAGCCAACCAAAAAAAATAGATCTTTTTTTGCAATACTTAACTCAGTTTTAATCTGTTCAATTGTATGCACACTGTAATTTGTAGTAGTATTGTTGATTTCAATCGTCGAACACTCAAAATCAGGATTGTCATTTATAGCAAGCCGGACCATTTTTAACCGAAGAGTGGCTGGTAAATAAACGTTCTTATGTGGCGGAATTCCAGAAGGAATAAATATTATTTTAGAAAGGTTTAGCTCTTCTTTTATAAATTGAGCTATTATTAAATGAGCACAATGGATAGGATCAAACGTCCCACCGTATAACCCGATCTTCAAAATAATAAATTTAATTATTTGTTGGTTTGCTTAACGGTTGTTTAGCATTCGTTTGGTGATTTTTGTTCAATTTTATTTCAATATCTTTTAGCCGTTGATTCACTTTGTATCTATAATTGCTTTTCGGGTATTTTTTGAGCAACTCTTTAAACACTGTAGCAGCCTCACTGTTGCGATTTAATTTATAAAGACATTCGCCTTTCCAGTACAATGCTGAACCGGCATATTCTGTATCGTAATAATTGTCTAACACACCATTAAAATATACCAGGGCTGCGTAATAGTCCTTTAGTTTTATATATAATTTTCCATTTTTATAATCTTTTTCTGATAATTTCGTTCTGCATGTTTTCAGCATTTTTTCGGCTTCCGGGACAAGTTCGCTATTCGGGAAATCTTCTAAAAAACTTTGGAAATTTAAAACTGCCAGGGTGGTATACTTTTGATCCAAAGAAGCTTTTGGGGAAAGTTTAAAATCACAAAGTGCAATTTTATATTGAGCGTCATCTATCCAGGCACTTTTCGGGTATAATCGTGACAATCTACTGAATTCATCAGCAGCGAGAATATATTCCTTTAACTGGAAGTGACTCTCAGCTAAAAAATATTGCGCTTGGTCAATAAAACGTGCCCCGGGATTATTTAGAATTAATATTCTAAATTGAGTTTTTGCCTCCAAATAATCCTTTTTTTGAAACATGGTTGTAGCTAAAGTTAAGCGTTCTTCTCGTGAAATATTTGGTCTTATATTATAAGATTTACATCCAGATAGAACTATAAAAATCAGAATTACCCTGCTAAATAATCGAACTGTCAGATTCAGCTTCATTCAATATCCTTGTTAATTTCTATGCTAATTATCGGCTGCGTAAAGAATAAAATAAAAAAACAATTATACCTGTTACTCCTGAAATGAGAACTGGCTCAAGAATTTTTATTTTCCCACTGTTAATCTTGAAATCACCTTTTGTAAAAGCAACATTTTGATTTTCTACCGCTTTTATTTGATCAGTAAGAATCCAATCATGTTTGGATTCTGCGAGTATTCCATTCCAAAGAAATTCTCCAGATGGCTGCTGTACAACACGTAACAAAAACCTTATATTTCCTTTTCTAACAGCGTACCCGGATTTAGATAAACCATTATCAGTATTTTCAGAATAATCAATGCTTAGATTCAAGACTTTAAATTCAAAAAGTGAGTGACTAATTTCTACATTACCTGAAGAATTAATATCCTCTTCCTTATGTTTTAAATATATCGTATCAAAGCCTCTGTTTTGCAGAGCTTTGACTAATTGATTTTCAATGAACCAGTCAACCTCAGTGTTGACCTCTAAACTTTTAATACTGATTTTATTTTGTAATTTTTCAAATACTTCTTCTGTTACTTGCTCTAAAAGACTATCGGCTAAAATAGTTAAAAATTCTAAATTATTTAATCCTGCAGAAAAACATCGTGCAGATAACGACCAAAAGATAAATGAAAATAAAAGCGCTTTTTTAAAAAACCTCATCCTTCTTACTTTGAATGATTTTCAAAGTTCCATAAACATAGCTAATTAAAGTTGTGTAATTTTCGGGTGTCACTTTTTTTCAGAACAAAGCACAAAATTAAATTCTAACCAGAAATGAGAAAAAGTGCCAGCGATTGTTAGTTACAGCAGTTTTTTCAATTACTAATGTATAATTAAGATAAAAGTTACGATGTTCTGATTCATATTTGTCTTTAAAAATCCGGTTTCCATTTAATAATCCAAAACCAACGCTGAAAACATGTTCATCTGAATACTTTTGATAATATCCTGCTCGCGCCGCAAAATGCGAAAAAAGTACCTGTTCAATCCCAACATGGAATTGTCGCAAGACATTTTTCTCATCTTCGGCTAAATTTCGAAAATCAATAGAAAATAGATTGCCATTAAATATCCGGTATGACAGTCCAACATTAATCGACTCGTCCGTCATCACCTCAAATGGCAATCTGTATTGTTTTAATAAATCAGGTAAGTTAATAAACGAAACACCAATATTTAATCTTTCTGCTGGTTTCAAAATAATTCCATAACTAATACCCAAATTATTAATTCGTTGAAATGATTGATCATACCCACTGCTATAAAACAAACTCGCGGTGCCTCCTAATGAGACTTTGTCAGCAAGTTTCAATCTTCCGACAATTGAATGAGAATGGTTTTGTTTAAATCCATTCACACTAAACACATTTTCATTTACATTATTCAGGCTTTCTTCACCCAATAATATACCAAATTCAAATGATTTAATTGAAAGGGAAATGGATTTAACTAATAAACTTAAAGATAGTAAAACATCAGTAATATTTGAACCCGATCCTTGATACAGTTTATCTTTCTGGAATGCACCAATAAAAGGAGAGACAGGATTTAAAAAAATAGTAAACCGTTTTGAATCCTCCTTTTTGTATAATAAATAAGCAGCAGGATTATAATGAATTGCTGGCAAATCATCCTCAATTGCTGTAAACGCGCCGCCTAAAGCCAGTGCCCGTGCTTTAGTATTGCTCAGGGTAAAAAAGTGATCATTCTGCCCAAATAGAACAAATGGGAAATTTAGAAGAATTAGGATTGTACAAATAGTTGCTTGAACCATGTTTTTAGAAAGCAAACTTTACTCGGTTTTCTTTAAATACCTGTTATCTAAATAACTCTGCAAAATAAATGATGCCGATAGCTGATCAATTTTTGCTCTGTTTTTGCTTGGAGACTTCCCCATCTCTTTTAATGCACGTTCTGATTGTTTACTGGTAAATCGCTCATCCCAACTTAAAATTGGTAATGAAATATTATTTTTCAGTAAGTGGATAAATCTATTAATTTTATTCACAGTTTTATTTAGCTTTCCGCTTAAAGATAATGGATTGCCAACCACAATTTCACATACATTAAATTCTGATATTAAATTTTCTATTTTTGATAGTGCACCAGACAAATCGGTATATACAATAGTTGGCAGCCCCTGAGCAATGATACCCATTGGATCACTTATAGCAACACCTATTCTCTTCGTCCCATAATCAATGGCTAATATTCTACCTGAAATCGAATTCATCGTCATCTTAATATTGAAGAAAGTAAAAACCGCTAGGGAAGCCCCTAACGGCTTTTAAAATGCTGTAAATTTTAATCAAAGTTAATAGATTTTAAATATGATTATAACTCATCGAGTGGCGTTTTTAAAACATCCTTCAATAATTTCCCGGCCTTGAAATGCGTTTTACGACGTGCAGGGACATAAATTATTTCACCTGTTTTAGGATTTCGTGCTTTTGGTTTTGGTTTGGTTGTTTTAACCTCAAACACACCAAAATCACGTATTTCAATGCGTACTTCTGGAGCAGCTTCTGCCATGAACTCTCGTAGAGAAGTAAAAACTCCATCTACAATTTTTTCGGCTAAATAAATTTTTTCACCGACTAATTTAGCAGTTCTCTTAGCAACATCCTTTTTTGTTATTGTTTTTTTCATTTATTCCACTCCTCTCTTTGAGTTGAGGTTCATAATTTTAGTAACAATTTTTGTTAATTTTTAGAACGACCACAGAAAACCTTTATTTAAAAATCCATTTTTTTATCTAATTACTGACGTTTAATAGATGTAACAGCGTCATTAATTTATAGTAGTTCCGTTTAACCTTTCTACATTTATCACTCCTTTTACCTTGTTTATTTTGTTAATTATCCTTGTTAAATGTTGTAAATTACGTACTTGAAGTATAATATTACTCTGGACAATAGTGTCTTCAACTTTCATTTCCATATTTACCATGTTGGTGTCTGTTTTTGATATTGATTCCGTGATGTCTCTTAGAAAGTTTCTTCTATCTTCCCCCAACAATTGTAAACGTATCATGAAATGCTTGTCCTTATCCACATCCCATTCTACATCGATTTTGCGTTCCGGGCTTTCTATTAAATATATTATGTTTTTGCAGTCACTCCTATGAACGACTATTCCTCTGCCTTTTGTAATGAAACCTAAAATATTATCTCCCGGAACAGGTTGACAACAACGTCCAAAGGTAATCATTAAATTATCAATACCCTGCACTCGTACACCTTTTGCCGTACCTCGTGCTTTACTTATAAATTTATGAAGCAATGAAGTATTTTTAATCTCAATATCTTTTTCTGGCGCAATTCGACTGATTATCGTGTGAATGGATGTATCGCCACGACCAATCGAGGCGAAAAGCTGATGCGCGTTTTGAAAATTGAAGCTTTGAGCTATTTCGTCTAAATCAATGCTGTCTTTTTTTATACTATATCGCTTAAAGTGTTTATTTACAATCTCCTCGCCCAATTTCAAACTTTGCTCGAAGAATGATTCTTTTATCCATCGTTTGATCTTACTTCTGGCTTTTGAAGTTTTAACAAATTTAATCCAGGCAGGGTTGGGTTTCTGCTGCGGTGAAGTGATAATTTCAACAGAATCTCCACTTTTCAATTTATAATTTAATGGCACCATCCTACCATTTATTTTTGCGCCAATGCAATGAATACCAATATCAGTATGAACGGCAAATGCAAAGTCTATGGGAGTTGAATCAACGGGCAGTTTTAATAAATCTCCTTTCGGAGTAAAAATGAATACTTCATCTTGAAAAAGCTCAATACGGAGATTTTCCATAAATTCAGAAGGATCTTTGGTTTCCTGCTGCCACTCGATGACCTGCCTGAGCCAGGCCAGATGTTTATCCAGTTCATCATCCTTCTTTTTGCCTTCCTTATATAACCAGTGGGCTGCTATGCCTTCTTCTGCGGTTTTATGCATATCTTCTGTTCGGATTTGAATTTCTACCATTTTCCCATCTGGGCCAATTACAGTAGTGTGCAATGACTGGTAAAAATTTGACTTGGGTGTCGCAATGTAATCTTTAAAGCGTTCGTGAACCGGCGTGTAAAGATTATGTACAATTCCAAGTACGAAATAACATTCCTCGACTTTTTTTACAATTATGCGAATTGCCAATAGATCATAAATTTGTTCAAAAGGCAATTGCCTGTTTTTCATTTTGCCATAAATACTATAAAAGTGTTTTGGCCGACCTGTAATGGCAGCTTTCATGGTTACCTGACGCAATTCTTTTCTGATTGGATATGCAACCTTTCGTATGTAATGCTCTCTTTCTTCTCTTTTATCCGTTATTTTCTGCATCAAATTCCAATAGGTGTCCGGTTCCAGGGTTTTTAATATTAAATCTTCCAGTTCCCATCTTACTTTGGCAATGCCAAGTCTATGGGCTAATGGTGCATAAACATCACGCGTTTCAATTGCTATTCGTTCCTGCTTCTTTTTTGGTAAAAACTCAATTGTCCGCATATTGTGCAGTCGATCAGCGAATTTGATTAATATTACCCGGATGTCCTTAACCATCGAAATAATCATTTTACGGAAATTTTCAGCTTGTCGCTGTTCTAAACTTTCAAACCTGAGTTCGCTGATTTTAGTTACACCATCTACCAATAATGCGACATCTTTGCCAAACTTTTCTTCCACTTCATCTATTTGCACACCGGTATCCTCTACAACATCGTGCAGAAGACCACCCGTAATAGTTGTGGTATCTAATTTTAATTCTGCAAGAATCTTTGCAACTTCAAGGCAATGCACAAAATATGGCTCTCCAGACTTCCGCAGTTGATCTTTGTGAGCATCACTGCCAAAATCAAAAGCCTCACTTAACAGCGCCGTATTCCCGTTGGGATTATATCTTTTGAGCTGTTTTAATAACACAACAAATGATTTTTTATTTCCATTTTCCATGACTTAAAACGGCTGCTCTTCGTGAGAATAGGCTTCGGAGGTTTTATCTAATTCCACAAACAACACATAATTTTTGTGAAAATGTAGTTCAACGGAACCAATGGGACCATTTCTTTGCTTTGCAACAATAATCTCTGCAACACCAGGATGTTCAGTGGGGCCGTATACTTCTGGTCGGTAGATGAACATGACAACATCAGCATCCTGTTCAATTGCACCAGATTCTCTAAGATCAGAAAGAATTGGTTTCCTATCGCCTCCTCTGGATTCGACCGCTCTTGATAACTGGGAAAGCGCCACAACAGGTATATCCAATTCCTTTGCCAGCGCCTTTAATGATTGAGAAATAAGTGAAATTTCAACCTGGCGACTTTCTGCAAATTTTGGCCCTTTAACTAATTGCAAATAATCAACAATTATTAATCCAACATTTTTTTCAGCTTTTAGGCGTCTTGCTTTCGCACGAATTTCCAAAACACTTAAGGCTGCTGAATCATCTATAAAAATCGGCGCTTCCGATAACTTTCCAACAGTTGTGCTTAATCTGGGCCATTCGTCATCAGGTAAACGCCCGGTTCTAACTTTATGAGAATCTACTTTAGCTTCACTGCATAACATGCGCATAGCTAATTGAGTATTTGACATTTCTAAACTAAATATTCCGACTGGAAACTGGTGTGAAACTGCAGCATTGTGAGCAATATTTAAACATAAAGCCGTCTTTCCCATAGAAGGTCTGCCAGCCACTATGATTAAATCAGAATTCTGAAAGCCAGAGGTCAATTCATCTAATTTTTTAAATCCAGTAGGGACGCCAGTTACACTGCCTTTCCTCTTATGATAGCTGTCAATAATTTCAAAAGTGTCATGCAAGATAGGATCGATAGACAGGAAACCTTTACGTAATTTCCGCTCAGAAAGTGTAAATATTTTTTGCTCAGCGTTGTCTATTTGTTCAATCGCATCTTCCCGAGCGTCATAAGCATCAGAAGTAATCTCTGTCGATATGGAAATCAGCTTTCTTAATAAAGATTTTTCTAATACAATTTTAGCGTAATAGTCTACACTTGCTGCCGAAGGAACCCGATTTACTAATTCCGTCAAATAGTAAGCCCCACCGGCATCATCCAGGCTACTCATCTTTTCTAATTCATCAGCTACGGTCAACATATCTACTTTATTCTGCTTCTCAAAAAGTTTTACAGACGCCTGAAATATTTTTTGATGCGCCGTGCGATAAAAAGCGGTTTCATCCAATAACTCTATTGCTTTGCTAACCGCTTCATTTTCAAGAAGCATTGAACCAAGAACAGCCATTTCTGCCTCTATTGCCTGCGGCGGCATCCGATCAATATTGATTTCTTTATTTGATTTTTTGTTCATTCAGCTATGCTGTCTCAGTTTTTTAAATCAAGCGGGCTTTTATCCCCTACTACTTGATCATATATCTTTCTCAATTTCTGCACATCTTCCCATGCTTGACGCTTCCATTGTGCATTTCTAAGTAATGCCGCCGGATGGTATGTTACAATAACCTGAATATGGTCCAATTTGTGAACAGAACCTCTCAAACTTCCCAGAGTGCCTTGAATCCCCAATATATTTTGAGCGGCGACTCTGCCTAACGCCAGAATCAGTTTAGGTTTTATCAGCGCAATTTGTTCCTTCAGGTAAAGCAGGCACTCTGATATTTCATCTGGTTCCGGATCGCGATTACCTGGTGGACGACATTTCAAAATATTGGCGATAAAAACTTCTTCCCTTTGAAATCCGATTGCCGCTAAAATACGATTCAATAGTTGGCCAGCTTCGCCAACAAATGGCTCACCCGTTTGATCTTCTTCGTAACCAGGCGCTTCCCCAATGCACATTAAATTTGCATGAGGATTGCCTGCGCCGAATACAAATTGATTTCTGCTTTTTGACAAAGCACAATTCTGACAATTATTAATTTTCTCTTTAAAAGCTTCTAACGATTGAATTTCGCTATGATTTTTATTATTTAGAAAATCTGGTTCAACATAAAAATCAGTTCCGTATAATTCTGCTTGCTGGATGAAATATTTTTCTGCTAAACTCAGTATGTCAGTTTTATTAAGCATCTTTTATATTTTAATTAACCGATTACTGCTTCAGAATAGATATATTTTTTTGATTCACAAAGTTTTTCTATTAATATATTCGCAACAGTAGTTTTAGGCAATAATGGTAATTCTTCTGTCTCTCCATCTTTGGAAATTATTGTGACCTTATTTGTGTCTACGGCAAAAGCTGCGCCGGCCTCTAAAGGACTATTTAACACAATTAAATCAAGATTCTTTGAGCGTAATTTTTTTGTTGCATTGGTAGTACCGTTTTCAGTTTCCAAGGCAAAGCCGACATGGATACATTCATCCTTTTTAGCGCCCAGTTCCGCTAATATATCTGATGTTGTTTGCAGCTCCAACAAATATTCATGTGACGTCTTTTTTAATTTATGTGTTAAAACTTGTTTTGGCTTAAAATCTGAAACTGCAGCGGCCATAAATAATATATCGCTGTTTTTATATTCTTTGTTTACCGCATCTTTCATTTCTTCAACAGTATTGACCTCGATGTATTTAATGCCCTCAATTTTTTCCAATTGGTTAGCACCGGCAACTATAACTACTTCAGCCCCCTTCAATTTAGCAGCTTCAGCCAAAGCAAAACCCATTTTGCCAGAAGAGTAGTTGGTAATAAATCGCACCGCATCAATCGGTTCCCTGGTAGCGCCCGCGGTAACTAATACTTTTTTACCTTTTAATTCACCCGTGGCTAACAAAGTATATTTTAATTTTTGAATAATACGCTGGGAGCCGGCTAATCGTCCCATACCTTCTCCTTCAGATTTCGAAGCTAATTCGCCCCACTCCGGCTCAACAAATCCAAAACCATGCTTTGTTAATTTTGCGATGTTTTCCTGTACTATTGGATTTGCCCACATCGTTGAATTCATAGCTGGACAAAATATAACAGGCGCTTTGGTGGCTACAATTAAAGTTGAGAGCACCTCATCCGCAAGTCCTGATGCTGTTTTTCCAATTACATTTGCCGTAGCTGGGCTAATCAATAAAACATCACACCAGCGAGCTAACTCAATGTGTACAATACCAGTTGCTTCATTATCTTCAAATAAAGAACAAACTACCGGGTTTTCAGAAAGTGTTGCAAAGGTAAGTTCTGAAACAAACTTTCGAGCTGCTGCCGTCATGGCTACACGTACCTCCGCGCCCAACCTTTTTAGCTCTCGAATTAAGTCACAGGTTTTATAAGCTGCAATACCGCCCGTAACGCCAATTGCAATTTTTTTTTCAGCAAATATCACCATTCAATCCTTTTACACGTCCTCTTCATCTTCATTTTCACTTTTTATATATTTGAATTCAATTTGACCTGATAAAAACTCTTCCAATGCTATATTTGTGGGTTTTGGAAATTTGACATAATTTATTTCACTACCATTAACTTCATCATCTTCTTCTTCGAAATCATCATAAGGTTCATACTCTTGCTCCTGAAATAAAGTTTGTTTTTGCTGGTTATTAATCTGTCGTGCTCTTTTGGCAAGAATAATTATAGCTTCATAAATATTATCTGCATGTTTTTCTATTTCTTTGAGTGGTAATGTAGTGATCATATATTTGTCTCCTGCAATATTATATTATATGGTTATTTACGATATTGATTACTTGTTGAGCAGTACTTTTTAACTCTTCATTCACAATACAATAATCATAAAATTTTGATTTCATCATCTCTTTCGGGAATCGTTGCAGACGTTTATCGATTTGTTTTTGAGTTTCGGTCTTCCGATCTTTTAGTCTTTGAACTAAACTTTGAAAAGAAGGCGGCTTAATAAAAATTAAAATTGAGGATTCGCCATATTTTTTTTTAACCGCTAAGCCACCATCCACATCCAGGTCCAAAAGAATTATTTTACCTGCCTTCAACCAATTGTCTATTTGGTCTTTAGGGGTCGCATAATTAAAGCCGTGTACCTCGGCCCATTCAACAAAATCGTCTGCGTTTAGTTTTCTAATAAATTCGTCTTTACTTAAAAAGATATAGTCGTTACCGTTTTTTTCGTCTGGCCTTCGCGGACGTGTTGTAACTGAAATTGAATATTTATAGTTTCGGTTTCCTGATTCCAGAACTTTCCGAATAACTGTTGTCTTGCCTCCACCAGAAGGAGAAGATATGACAATCAGAACACCATTCTTATTTTCATTATTATCAATTACTCGATATTCTGAATTTGCTCCCTTAATTTCTCAACCTCTTCCTTTATTTCAACAACCCAATGCGATATCTGGGCATGATTAGATTTGGCGCCAATGGTATTGGCTTCACGATGCATTTCCTGTAATAGAAAATTTAATTTACGTCCTTCTGATACCCCATTTTCTAATAAATCAAAAAATAATGTATTATGACTTTTAAATCTAATACATTCTTCTGTTACATCTAATTTATCTACTAATAACGCAACCTCCATTTCCAGGCGTCCTGCATCGATTGCCTCTGATTTTGTAATTCCCTGAATCCTGTCCTGTAATTTGACAAAATCTTCTTTTGATTTATTTTTGGAAGCTGTTTCAATTTTTTCTATACTTACATTAATGGCATTCACTCGATCAATTAGATCTTTTTTAATCTCAAAGCCTTCTTTAAGACGCATATCTTTTAAATCAGTAATCGCTAATTCCAAAGTGCGTTTTATTGGTTTCCAGATGTCTTCATCTAATTGCTTCGAATTCTCAAAAGTGATTATATCCGGAAAATTTAGCAATTGTTCTAAATTGATAGGCCCATCAAGCTCTAGTTCCTTTTTCAGTTCGCTGAGTAATTTAGAATATGTCATTGCCAATGGTTTGTCAATCACAAGACCGGCCGTTGGCTCCTTTTCATCTTTGATAATAATAGTTGCGTTAACTCGCCCTCTGGATAAATGGGACCGTATCAATTCTTTTATTTCCTGTTCAAACACCATTATGTTTTTAGGGGCTCGAATTTCAACATCCAGAAATCTATGATTCAATGAGCGAATCTCAACCAGTATGTCTAATCCGTTTTCCTTTGATTCACCGCGTCCGAATCCTGTCATGCTAGCAATCATGTCTGCTTGTCCTGTTGCTTCAAATCTATAACTTTTACTGCATAAAAACCTGATAAAAAAATCAATATTTGCAAAATTTTATCTACATTAAGTTATAATAATCAATTGACTTACATTATACATATATTTTTTTAATTTGTCAAACGATATTTCAACTTTTTTAGAGACATGCCAGTTTTGGTGGGGCAGAGTTCATACTTCGACTTCGTTCAGTATGAAGTGAGAATGATTTTATGAGTTAACTTCATGATGAGCGGGGTCGAACCATGAGATTGCTACCCCCCCCACAATAACTGCCATAGTACACTTTATTAGTAAGATGCAGCGCTCACAAAAAAAGGCTTTTCTACATTACATAAAATATAAAAAAGCCTCCGTATAAAAGAGTTGTTCTTTAAGTTACTTCTTTCTAAAAAACTTTGGTTCTTCAAGAGTCAGTCGGGCAGAAATACGATGGGTGCTGCCTAATTCCTCGTGACCCAGAAATGCATAATCGATATGCAATTTCGGAAAATGAAGACCCGCGCCGGCTGTAAACTGACCTACTTCAGATGAGCCAATCCGAATTGCAATGATATCCTGGTATTGATACTCCCACCCCAAATTAATATCAAAGCTTGTGGGTCCAATATTCATTTGCGAGGCCTCCCTCCTATCTTCAAATCTAATTATTATATCTAATGCAGGCTGAATTTTTCCTCTCATGAATGATAAGTTCATGGGATAGGTAACGCCTGTTCTTAAAGAAGGAGTTATTAATTCCTTTCGATTGGTTTCGGTATTCCAGGCTAATAATGTAGAAGTGACATCCTGAAAATTAATTCCCAGGATGAGCTTGGATACTGGATTTAAAATAACACCGATATCAAATCCAATTCCCCATGCAGAATAATCACCTACCGATTTATTTAAAAGCTTTACATTGCCTCCATAAGAGAATGTTTCGGATACTCTTTTCGAGTAAGTAAGAAAAAAAGCATAGTCGGTGCTGCCAAACCTGCCGGCTTCTCTGGTTTTGTTGATAACCGTTTGACCATTATTATCAACATATTCTTCGCCTATTCCAATATCAGGATTTATTAACTCGGATTTAATAATATTATCAATGCCAATTCTTATAATACTCAAACCTATACTATTTTTCTTTCCCACTGGTAATCCAAAACTACCACAATCATATTTCAATATCCCGCCAAACCTGCTTGAATGCATAAGCATGATTTCAGGATAATCCAAAAAAGCCAAGCCAGCCGGATTCCAATATCCGGAGGTCACATCCCGTGTAACAGCTACATAAGCACCTCCCATACCTAATGACCTGCCACCTACTCCAAGATTTAAAAATTCTCCGGCATATTTACCTTGCGTCAGACCGCCAGCGAAAACATTTACTGCAATTAAATGTATGAATATAATTATCGCAAATATCTTAAAGCATCGCATTCCTTAAACCTTATTTATATATTTTATGTATCCGCTTAAAATTTGAGTTTATTGGAGTTTTACTACATTTTGAAAGTTCAGTAAAGCTGAGTTCCAAATGATATTTCGGATTAAATTTGAAATACATAAAGGATTATTAATACCAGAAGGATAAGTTTTAGATTTGCTCCATTTGCTTAGGCGCCAAAATTCCTGTTACGACTCCTCTGTTTAGTCTACTATTTCAAATCCTTAGCAAATTTCGATAACGGAAACTCCAATTAAATTTATCTAATCTAACTATCTTTGCTATAATGTGCAAGTAAAAAGTTAGTTGTGCATGTTAATAATGCTTTTTAATTCATTAAGCTTATTCAAAGCTTCTAGCGGCGTCATCTCTTCAACTTTGATTTTCTGAAGCTCATTCCTAATTTCCTGTTCCTTCTTCTCAAATATATCCAACTGCGAATCTTTTTTTGAAAATTGACCATTTTTGCTAAGCGCTAATTTGGGAATATTATTAGTGGTCAGCTCTTCTGCTTCAAGATTAGAAAGAATTTCTTTGGCTCTGTTAATAACCAGTTTGGGAAGACCAGCCAGTTTCGCTACTTGTATACCGTAACTGTGATCGCAGCCGCCTTCAACTATCTTTCGTAAAAAAATGACTTTATCTCCCCACTCTTTAACCGCAACATTGTAATTTTTAACCCGGGGCAGGATGAGCGCTAACTCTGTTAATTCATGATAATGAGTGGCGAAAATGCTCTTAGCAGCTACTTTTGGCGAGTTATGCAGATATTCTGCAACGGCCCAGGCTATTGAAAGGCCATCAAAGGTACTGGTCCCTCTGCCAATTTCATCTAATAAAATCAGGCTTCTGGGCGTAGCGTTATTCAAGATATTGGCTGTTTCATTCATCTCCACTAAAAATGTACTTTCACCGCCTGCTAAATTATCGGATGCCCCTACCCGGGTGAATATTTTATCAACCACACCTATTGTAGCCTTTTTGACCGGAACAAAGCTGCCCATCTGGGCTAATAAAACAATCAAGCCGACCTGCCTCAGATACGTTGATTTACCAGCCATGTTAGGACCCGTTAAGATAATAAGTTGATTTTTAT
The DNA here is from genome assembly GCA_964539665.1 of uncultured Cytophagia bacterium. GTDB lineage: Bacteria > Zhuqueibacterota > Zhuqueibacteria > Oceanimicrobiales > Oceanimicrobiaceae > CAZIKB01. The sequence goes on along the minus strand of CAZIKB010000040.1, from coordinate 13,608 downwards.
CATTATCAAGATCACTGTCATTCGCTACAAATGATTCTCCATATGGTAATAGTTTTTCAACTACTGGATGACGGCCCTCTTCAATTATAATGGCTGAATTAGAATTTATTTCCGGCCTAACATAATTATTCTCAATAGCCAATTGCACAAAACTGGTCAGGCAATCCAATACGCCGATTTGCTTTGCGTTTTTTTGAACAGCCAGCGCATATTTTGCGGCTTCTTTACGAATATTATCAAAAAACTCATATTCCATTGTAACAATTTTATCTTCAGCTTCTAACACTTTTTCCTCGTAGGCCTTCAACTCGGGCGTGATAAATCTTTCAGCATTTACAAGTGTTTGTTTTCGAATGAATCGCTCAGGTACTTTGGCAAGGTTGGGCCTGGTTACTTCAATGTAGTAACCAAACACTTTATTGTAGCTAACTTTTAGTGAAGGTATACCAGTTTGTTCACGCTCTTGCTTCTGAAGCCGCGCAATCCAGTCTTTCCCTGAAAAAGCAACATCTCTTACCTCATCAAGTTCAACATTGTACCCACGTTTAATTATCCCGCCTTCAGTTACGGCAAGTGGCGGCTCATCCACAATTGCCTGCTCAATCAGATCAACTAAAGAAGATAAATTATCAGTATTTTTGACAATTTGAGATAAAATCCGTGATTCTGCTTTATGCAGTATTTTTTTTACTTCAGGAATGATTTTTAGAGAATTCTTAAGTTCATTTAAATCTCGCGCAGATGCTCGATTGGTAGTTATTTTGGATATGTAACGTTCCAGATCACCTATTTTACTCAATGCCTCGCGCAGGTCTTGTAAAACGGATGTTGATTGTTTGAGCTCTTCAACCGTGTCCAATCTAAAGTTTATCTGGTTTGGAATAAGTAGTGGCTTCAGCATCCATTGCACTAATTTGCGTCCGCCCATCGGTGTCTTTGTTTTATCGATGACCGAGATCAAAGTCCCGTGCGCAGTACCACTTCTAAGTGACTTAAGAAGCTCTAAATTTCTTCGAGTATCACTGTCCAGGCTCACAAATTCTAATCCGGATTGCCGATGTATTTGATTGATGTGAAATAACTGGTTTTTTTGAACTTCCTTCAAATAATGCAGCGCTGCGCCTGCCACGCAAATACCTGCATCTAAATCCTCACAACCAAATCCTTTGAGAGAAAGCGTTCCAAAATGATTGGTTAATGTTTCATAGCCAAAATCTCGTGAAAAAATCCAGTCTTCTCTTTTTGTAATAAAATACTCATCACTTTTTTCTAATTTATTTTGAATGAACGCCGCTTGCTCCTCCGAAATCAAAAGTTCGGCAGGATTCGCTTTGTTTATTTCTTCCACAAATTGTGCAGCAGGAACTTCCTGCACTGTAAACTCACCAGTGGAAATATCCACAAAAGCAATGCCACAAACTTCCCCTATCACATATATCGAAGCTAAGTAATTATTTCGTTTACTATCAAGCAAATCATCGGTCATGACTGTTCCGGGACTCACAACCTCTGTTACATCCCTTTTGACCACTGTTTTTGTCAATTTGGGATCTTCCATCTGTTCACAAATCGCCACCCGGTAACCGGCCTGAATCATTTTCGCCAGATAGGTGTCCAGACTCTGATGGGGAAATCCAGCCAACGGGACACTCGCAGATTTGCCGTGCGCACGCGAAGTCAGGGTCAGGCCTAACACTTCTGAAGCTGTTTTAGCATCCTCAAAAAACATTTCATAAAAATCCCCCATGCGAAAAAACAGAATGGCGTCCTTGTGCCTGGCTTTTATTCCCAGGTACTGTTCCATCATGGGCGTGCTTTTGATATTTTTGGACATTTATCCCTTAAGAACCAGTTGATTGTCTGAATAACAAATCTTATGACTTCCGAATATCCTCGCCCCAGTTAAGTTTTGCACGCAGAAGGTCATAAAAACTCCGGCCACTATAAGAAACCAGTTTAATTGGAAAATCTGCTTTTTTAATTTTTACAGATTGTCCAGGAACAAGCGCTTTACCTATTTGACCATCCGCGCTCAATGTTACTTCCGAAGGCGCGAATTCAACATTGACTTTTATAGTTTTATTTCCAGGAATAACCACGGGTCTGGCGCCTAATGAATGCGGACAGATTGGATTAATGATAATAGCCTCCATAGAAGGAAGTAAGATGGGACCGCCTGCAGCTAAAGAATAAGCGGTGGAGCCTGTGGGACTGGATATGATTAAGCCGTCAGCGATGTAGGTGTTTAAAAACTCATCCTCGATGAATGTTTGAATTCGAATTACCCTGGAAACGGCGCCCTTATCCAAAACAAAATCATTTAGTGCATAATATTTAGTTATTTCTTGCCCTGTTTCAAGTTCAGCTTCCAATACCATTCTTTCAACTATCTGATACTGCCCTTTAATAATGTTTTCGAGACTGGTGTAGAGTTCTTCCGGGGCCAATTCAGCTAAAAATCCCATCCCTCCTATTTTGACGCCTAAAATCGGAATTCCAGTCTTTCCTATGATTCTCGCGGTCGATAGCATAGTGCCATCGCCTCCGAAAGACACAACGATCTGGCATCTTTCACAAAAATTCTCTGCTTCTGACTGCGCAATTTTCTTTTCAGATAATTTCAAATGATCCGCAAGACGGCTTTCAACAATATAATTCACTCCCCTTTGTTTGAGCCAGATCAATAAATCCAGTACTATACCTTTTACTTCCTGCTTCTCAAGATTAGCAATTATTCCTAATGTCATTTACTTTCTCTGCCAATTTAGAGTTCAGTTGATTTTAAATCAAATCCATCGTCTTTTTTGACCAGCGTCTTAATCTTTTTCTCTGTCTCATCGAGCTTTGCAGTACAAAATTCGGTGATTTCAACTCCCTCCTCAAATATTTTCATAGAGTCTTCCAGGGAAAGATTCCCTTTTTCCAGCTCAGAGACGATTTCTTCCAATCGCTTCAAAGCGTTTTCAAACGTTTTTTTGGGCATAGTTTTCAACCATTAATATAATGATAATTACCACTTTAAGGCAAAATTTCATCCACGGTCCCCAACGCTTTGCCTTTATAAAAATCAATCTCAATGCCTTCATTTATATTTAAATCTGCAGCATTCGTTATGACCTTTTTATCCGTACGTCGAAAGCAAATGCTGTACCCGCGTTTAAGAACATTGCTATGTTCGAGCAACGATAATCTTTTACTGAGACCGTTTACAACTTCTTTACTGAGCGCTATTTTGTGGGCAATCAGACTATTTAATATCCGTTTGTTTTCATCCAGATGCTGATAATATTGCATAACCAGATCAAGAGGTTGTCGAAATTCGTAGCTGTTTTTTATTGCATCTATTTTTTCCCGGTAATTATCTATTCTGTTAAAAATAGAACTGGTCATATTATCAAAAATTGACTGAAGAAATGCTTTCAGCTCATCCCGACTGCGTACGACTATTTCTGCAGCAGCAGATGGTGTGGGAGCGCGCAGATCGGCAACAAAATCACAGATAGTAAAATCGACCTCATGGCCAACAGCCGATATTACGGGAATTTTAGAATCAAAAACAGCTCGTGCAACTACCTCTTCATTGAAAGCCCATAAATCTTCCAATGAGCCTCCGCCGCGCCCTACTATCAGAACGTCAACCTCTCCATATTGGTTAAATTCAGCAATTGCTCGGGCAATTTCAGCGGCTGCTCCTTCTCCTTGAACCCGTGCAGGATTTATGATAATCTCAACTGCTGGAAATCTTCGATTCAGCACGGTTATCAAATCTCTGATAGCTGCCCCGGTTGGCGAAGTTACAATCCCAATACGTTCAGGATAAAGCGGAATGGGCTTTTTAAATTCTTCTGAGAATAAACCTTCTTCTCGCAGACGATTTTTCAACTGTTCAAACGCCAACTGCAGTTCACCCACGCCTGCAGGTTGAATTTGCATTACATCCAGTTGATATGAGCCTCTCTTCTCATAAACTGTTACACGTGTCTTTAAAATGGCCTTCATCCCATCCTGAGGCGTAAAAAACAGGCTTTGATTGCGGTTCCGCCACATCACACAGGAAATCTGTGCGTTTTCATCTTTAAGGGAAAAATACATGTGACCGCTGGAATGGTGGGTAAAATTGGATATTTCTCCTTGCACCCAGATGTCTGGAAAATTGTCCTCAAGCAGGAATTTTATCTGTTTGGTTAATTCAGAAACGGAGTAATATTTTTCTTCTTCAAAAAGATCTTCAAAACTTAGCTGTGCCATTTGTATCGAGTAGATAATTCTGTGATTGCCAATTCATTTACTCAAAAAGACAGAACCTACATAATGAGCATATTTGCGGCCTGATCGAACCAGATATTATTGAGTGTTCTTTGCTGACAACTCAGGTTTTCCAGCTTTAATCCAGGCCGAATACCAGAAACTACTTGTCGTGGAAGCAGCTAATGACATTTGTGTTGTGGCCAAATCACCAACTTTATTATAAAGAGTGGTGAGATAATCTTTATCATAATCTTCACGGTCTATATAAACTTTGTCAGGCTTTTTAGCTTGTGAATCAGCCTGGATAATTTCATCTGATAATAAATAGCTATCCAACACGACTTGAAAGATAACAGACAGAGGGTCTGCAATTGCTTCAGCTTTTTTCACAGTTGCATCAAAATCATAAGCATATTCTGTCATCATCCATGCTTCGAATCGAGCATGAATGCCATCGTTACCTGTTAATTGCCCGTCATAATTTTCAACAGTGTGCAGGGGCATATATAGATCGGAAATGTAATGGCCCAAAGCCGCCGCATCAGCGATGATTGAATCGGGATTACCCTGTTTCATTGATTCAACCAATTGATTAAATCGCTGCACACCCCACCATGGTGCGATGCCTCTTTCCATTACTGTATTCTCTCCGAATTTCGTTTTAGCGTCCTCAAAGGTGCGGGGCAATTCTTTAAAGGGATATTCCCCGTACATGGAAATATCAATGAAATGCCTTACTCCCTCATCAGGATCGCTATTCCGCCATAAATCCGGATCAATCGAATGTTCGGACAAATATATTTTATACTGTTCAAAAAATGGACGAATTTCATCCGGTAAACTCCTGATGGCCATTCGGCTGATCCATTTATGGACAAAAAATCCCCATCCGAAGCTTTTGCCGTTAAACATGAGAAATAAAAACAAAGTAAGTAAACATGTTATAATGAAACCCGGTTTGTTAATCTTCACTGACAAAATAATCCTATTTTATAACACATTAATTACTAAGAAAATATGCAAGGCAGGGAGATATTAGTAGAAATTAGTTCTGTATTCCTAAAATCATAAAAAATATTCTTGACCCATGCAATTGCTAATTATTTAAAATAGATAATTAGCGGACTTTCTTTTTATGGCGATTTTTCCTAAGCCGCTTTTTTCTTTTATGTGTTGCTATTTTATGGCGTTTTCTTTTTTTACCGCTGGGCAAATTTTCTCACCTCCTATCTAAAATTCTGATTTTTGACTTTGATTTACCATTTTTTTTAATTCAATAGAAGCTTTAAACACAGGAGCGTTTCTTTCAGGAACATGCATCACTTTTCCAGTTTTTGGATTTCGTGAGACTCGCTCATTACGCTTAACTGTGCGAAAACTTCCGAATCCACGTAAGGTTACGGTATCGCCCGATTGTAATGCATAACCAATGGTAGCTAAAAATCCATCGATAACAGCCGATGTCTCCAATTTAGTTAATCCCGTACCTTCCGCAACTATATTAATAATATCGCCTTTAGTCAAAATATAGCCCTCCCTGATTATTAGATTTACTCAAATAATTTACATTTAACTATGGGCACAAGCACCGCCACAGCATCCGCCGTTTCCTATTTGCGATGCGCAAGAAGGCAAAGACTGTTCTGTTACTGAACCAACACTAAATGAAGACAGCACTCGATTCACGTGTTCACCTGAACATTCAGGACAAGTAACTCCGGCTGTGTCACTATTCCACCGCAACTCCTCAAAATGAGTTGTGCAGCCTTTGCAAATATATTCATAAATTGGCATGTTCTCTCTTTTTAATTATTAAATAAATAAGCGATAGTATAATAAATATTTATCTTAAAGTCAATATTTAAAGGAGGATGTTTATTTATTCATGAATTACCGCGAATTTTTTTATGGTAATTAAATTATCTTGTTTAAGTTGAAAAAGGTATATTCCCGATGGCACCAGCTCATTTTGTTCATTTTTACCATTCCATATAAAAACAGATGAGCCCAAAAAACTTGTGCCGTCTGTCAACTTATCTGCTTTGATAACCCTACCCGTAGAACTCAATATCCGTACTTCCAGATCCGTTGTGCTCGCTTCATTGAACTTAAAGGTTATTTGTTTCTCACCGTTGATTATAAATGGATTTGGATAAATTGCTTTAATCCTTTGTTCCTCGAAAGGTTCAAACACCTCCCTTTCCAGAGTAAAATTAAAGGTTGAATACTTAGTACTCAACTGTGTTCTATCCGGGCCGTCCAGAATGAGTAGATTAATGGGTATAATTACAATCTCAGAAAAGCTGGGAAGAAAGCCAAAATCTTTTTTCCCCAACATGTTGAAAAAATGTATTGAATTATCATAACCAGGCCTGCTGATTATGGCGGCGAATTTCCAATTTTCAACATTATCCACATTGCCACTGATTACATAACCAGTATCCGTGGTAGTAGTAAATCTATAATATTTATGAGTTAAAGACAAACTTGAGCCAGCAATTGTCGTGTCCGCTCTCAATATAAAATCACCATTTAATGTAATCTCATTATAATTAGCGCCTTCTTCATAAAAATTGATTGAATCCGCCCGGTTGCCGGTAAAATAATTCCAGACTCCAAATTCAGCAAACTCATTTCTAAAATCAGCATTAATTTCAGACAACGCCTGTATAATTGCATCCATTGCCAGTTTATCGGATTGCATAATTTCCCAGGTTCGCCGAATAACATCTATATTATCGGCCTTTTTGTTAACTAAAAAATGATTCCAGACTGCTTCACCATAATAGTGCTGCTTAGTATCAAATTGGTTGAACGGTGTATTGGGGTATAAAAAAAAAGGCGGCAAAAAATAATAGTAATCGTTAATATCATCAAAAACAACATCTTCCATCCAGGTAGAACACAGCTCATAATAGAACCGCTCATCACCATTTGCATAGACACGATAGCCAAATTGAACCGCATGAAAGTATTCATGAGCTGCCGTTACCCTGGCGCCATCAATACCGTGCGTCATTTGCTGATTCGTGAAATCATTGTCGATACGAATATAACTACCATTTGATTCAGTGGTGGCCCAGCCATATTCACCAGTTCCAAGCGCCTCAATGTAAACGTCATATTCGGGTTCATTCTCATCATCGACTGGCGGTTTCTGGTAGCCTAAATCTGCAATCTCAACGTTGTATGTTGTTTCAAAAGCTTGCGCGACTTGTTCAACATAATCCGGGACCTGGTTACTGTTAGCATCCACAACTGAGACTGAGTCCCCACCAGTGACTGTATAATGAATTTTAAAACTCCCGGAAGAACTTAAAAAAGTTTCCGGGAGATCCTCCGGCGTAGGACGGTCTAATAATTCTATTAAAACTAATTGTTGTTCCGCAGTAAACAAATCAAATTTTTGGCGGACTTCTTCAATAAGTAAAGTTGTGCATTTGAATTTGGAATCCCCGGGTAATTTGGAACGATACTCAACAGGGAGCGCTTGTTCCGGGAAAACTGACAAGGCCTGCATAAATAAATTATCTATCTCCTGTAACGAAGCTTTTTCATTTTGGATTGTCGCCTGGCTCTGCTGCGCATTAAGCCTGTCATTTCTTAAGCACACAGTCCATATAATTAGAGTGATAATAACCAGTTTAGATATTCTAATAATTTTCATAACACCATCACTTTTTTCGAAATATTAAAGTTAAGGGCACCCCGAAAAATCCATATTTTTGTCTTAACTGATTCTCCAGATAAGAGCGATAATTGGGTTTAATTGATTTGGGCGCATTAGTAAAAAAGGCGATCACCGGTGGATTCGATTTCACCTGTGTACAATATTTAATTTTTACCTCTTTTTGGTCCATTGAGGGCGGTGCGTAACGCTTGGTTACATCGTTTAGAAATTTGTTTAATTCTGGCGTTTTAATGGTTTTTTTGCGTTCTTCATAAATAGATTTAGCAATATCGAATACTTTGTAAATTCTTTTCTTGGTTAACGCGGAAATAAAAATAATAGGTAAAAAATTCAAGTCTTTTAATGTATCCTGAATTTTTTGTTCATGTTCTTTGGCAGTATGTGTATCCTTTTCAATCAAATCCCATTTATTAATAGCTAAAATCACACCTTTTTTCAAACGAACCGCTTCATTTAAAATTTTCATGTCCTGCATTTCCACCCCAGATGTTGCGTCAATCATCACGATTGCAATATGACATCTTCTTATGCTCTCGAAGCTGCGAAGATTACTATAATATTCGATGGATTCTTTGACCTTTGATCTTTTCCTTAAACCAGCAGTGTCGATGAGCAATAATTCCTGGCCGTAATATTTATATTTTGTATCAATGGCGTCCCGGGTTGTGCCTGGGATCCTGGTCACAATATGTCGGTTTTCGCCGATAAGCGCATTTATGAAAGAAGACTTGCCTACATTTGGGCGTCCGACCACGGCTAAAGAAATAACAGAGTCACTCTGCTCATTAACAGACTGGTTGGCTTCGGGCAAATAAGATATAACAGCATCCAGGAAATCACCAACATTACGGCTGTTTGTCGCAGAAAGCGAAGCCGGTTCGCCTAAACCTAATTTGTAAAATTCAGCGCAATTGAGCTCGCTTTTATCATTATCTACTTTATTAATCGCTAATAAAACTTCCCGACCGCATCTTTGTATTAAAGAAGCTAATTCTTCATCCAATGCAGTTAAACCGGCTTTGGCATCTACCAAAAACACCAACAGATCAGCCTGTTGAATAGCATCCTGCACTTGATTGAAGATAGCTTTTTCAATCTCATCCTGACTTGATGGCAGATATCCTCCGGTATCGACCAATGTAAATGTTTTTCCCGACCATTCTGCTTGCGCGTATTTTCGATCCCGGGTAACGCCCGGCTGATCATCGACAATTGCATCTCTGCCGCCCACTATTCGATTAAACAGGGTTGATTTGCCAACATTTGGCCGGCCTACTATGGCAACAATTGGAATATTCATTATATCAATTTTACTAAATTAGTTCGTCAAAAATACTCAAAAAATCATGGTCAATCGGCTGTACCGGACAATTTAATTTCGAACTTAACTGTTCAACAGTCCAATCATCTAAAAAAACTGCATGGTCTTTCAAGCAGTTAGCCGGAATATAAACTTTGTCCCCTGATTTCTTTGTTGATAGATGTTGAAATATGTCCTGTCCGGTCAACAGACCTGTAACCCGGATCGATGAACCATAAAATCTATTTTCAATCACTTCAAGTTGTGCATGAAAATTTGTTACTGTATTCAAGGCTGGAATGATTTGAGTCTGCATAAATCCACTTGCAAGAGGAGCGGTCACAAAGGTTCCTTCGTAAGGCTCAGCTATTTTTTCTGGAAACTGCGGCTTTTGCTTTTCAAAATCATCCCAAAAATATCGCACCATACCCACGCCATTTTCTTTTTGATAAAATCCATCATATCTGCCCGCTGGAGGCACCGGTTCGCCCGCCATGATGTAAAATTCATCGGCAGCGTAGATGAAATATTCACCCAAATTGTTCAAAAATTCAGAGGCGTAAATCTCTATAATTTTTAATAGTTCTGCTGCATAATCATTCGTCACTGGCTTCAGCTTCTGTAAACTTTGGCGGTGTTTGGTTAGTCCTACGGGAACCACAGACACAGATTTCAGATTTGGTGAAAATTTCGCTAAATCCCGGATAGTTTCCTTTAAAACAAGGCCATCGTTTATTTCAGGACAAAGCACAATTTGTGCATGTATTTCAATATTATTTTTTGTTAAGAACTCTAATTTTTCGAAAAGATTATCATCATGATGGATGCCAAACAGGAATTTTCTAATCTCAGGATCTGTCGCATGTACAGAAACAAAAATGGGAGAAAGCCGCTGCGATACTACGCGCGTCATATCTTTTTTTGAGAGATTGGTCAGGGTGACATAGTGGCCGGATAAAAAAGAAAGACGGAAATCTTCATCCCGAAAATACATTGCAGAACGCATGCCTTTTGGATTTTGATCAACAAAACAAAACGGACAATCATTGCCGCAATGCCTGACTTTAATCTCCTCTAATCTTAATCCTAAATTATCGTCGATATCTTTATCAATTTCATAAATAATGGTCTCCCCATTTCGGCTCACCTCCATTTCTATCTCTTCATCAGATATCAGAAATTGATAATCTATGCTATCCTGCACTGGTTTTCCGTTTATCTTCATTATATTATCGCCAACCTGGAGTCCTATCTCTTCACCTGTGCTTTGATTTTCTATATTTAATATTTTCATTTTAAATTTACGAACAAAAGGAGACATCATGTGTGTCTCCTTTTCATTCATTTCTTATTAATCTGGTTTGTAACAATTGATAGTAGCAAAGGTAAATTTTATTCTATACGAACAAAATCACCTTTTTTAAAACCAGATCCGCTGATAATTGAACACTGGGAAGCTTTTCCCTGACCAACATTAGCATTTGTTACCTGTATTTCGCCAATTTTAGTATCAATACTCCCTAATGATATGCCTGTATCTGGATCAATTAATTCCTCCCCTTTCTGGTACACTACAAATTTATCGCCACTTTGAACTCCACTTATTGAGCCGGCATTAATATATACCACGCCATTCTTTTCGGTTACAACTTTCGCTTGCCAGGGAATTTGAGGAGCATTTTTATCGATCATTTTTATTACGCCCTGGACGGCTTCCCGGGCGGCCTTGCCCACAAGCGAGCCGTCGAAATCCTTTTGACTCTTAAAATCTATTTTACGTGTATCTATTTTAATGCCTTTTGATGATTTCTCTTTTCTCACATTTTCAGCGCATACAATTTCAGCGGTTGAAGTATTTACCATACGGCAGTCGAGTGCAATCGTGGCGGATTGACTCTGCACACCCAATCCAAAGGATTTTATTCGCCCTCCAGTTTCGCTTTTCTTGTAGCCAAACTCAGTAACCGCTCCCAATACAGCTAATTCAACTCCTAATACTTTTCCTAACTGAGCAGCGCTTTCTGGTGTAACAAGACCGGATGCAGCCAATTTTTGTTCTTTGATAATTTGCTCCAATTCCTGCCGTTCTATGACCCGGTAATTACCGGTTTTCACTAACTCGGTTATAAGCATATCGCTTACACCTTCACCTACACCTTTTCGATTCCACCAGCGGTAACTTTTGTCCGTTTTATCATCAAAAATAAACACTGCCACACGTTTTTTAATTCTTTTTTGCTGGTCGTTCTTTGCAACAGCTTGCAATACACTACTTGCCGATAAAATTAAAAAAACACATAATAAAATTCTAATCATCTTCATGACCGTTCCCTCCTTAATATAAAAATTAACCAATTACAATAATAACTTTACACTCATACAAAAAGTTATTACTTTTTGCAGCAGCATGGATTATGATTGCGTCATTATTAGAGATGACAATATTGGATTTCAATTTACCCGTTGCTTGTAAACCTCTTATCTGTAAAGGATTTGGACCAACACGTGTATCTTTTGCAGCATCACTCATTTCTTCCCTGTAAGCCACAATTCCAGACGGAATAGCTATATCACGGTTGACATAATTAACGCTGAATATTTCTTCGCTATCTTCATTCAAAACTCGGGGTAAAATTGCTGGATTCAGATTAAGTTCGCGAGCGTCAATGATTAATCCCGAATAAGGTTTCCCATCACCCAGAGTAAATCCATCAGCAGGTATAATTAATTTGATTTCTGCCGGTACTTGTTTTGCTTCAGGCCAGGGCTGCCAACAGCATGGACATACCAGTTGAGCGCTTAAATGCAACTGCGCTGTACCAGCATCCTTTGGCATTATTATTGAGAAAAGTCCTCTTGTTAAAGGTAATTCAATATCGATTTCAACGGACATATCTGACATCGATCTCGTATCCACAATAGTAAATTGTCTGACCAAACTTTCAATATAAGTTAAAGAAAGATCCTTGTTGATAATCGCGTCATTGATTTTAGTGTCTGCATTTAAGGTCAAAGCCTTAATAGCCTTTAGTAGATTTTCCTCAGCAGATAGTCTTGCTTTTTCCAAAGCTTGTATTCTTTGAGAAGCAGTGCGTTTCTCATTTAAAATTGAACTGTTTCCAGATGAACGAACTACAAATTTCTGCCAATCCACGGAACTGTTTGTTTCTAATTGCTGGATTACAGTCTGAGCGGATACTAAACTAAATAAACATATTACATTTAAACTGATGAAAGTAAAAATCTTCATGATTTTCATACCCTCTCCATTCCAAATACTATTTAAGTTATGTAATATAATCAATTGGAAAACACTCTGCAAGTTTAATTTATTTATATTCAAAACTATTGAAGAAGTTTTGGAAGAAACTTACTATTCAAATTAAGCACAAAACTTCTGATTTTTTTCTTGATTTTAAAATAGTAAAGTCTAATTTATATATCATCCAGCCTCAGGGATTTTATACCAAATTTCTTTTAAATATTAATTTACTGGAGGGACTTATGTATACAATAAAACGATGTGTTTTACCTTTATCACGGCAATATCAGAGCCACAAAAATCAGCGAATTTCGATGAAAACAACGATTGTCTGGATTCTGGTAGCGCTGCTTACCGTACCTTTTCTCGCCCGCGCCCAAAAGCTAAACGAAGACCCGCGTGTAGCCTCAGCATTACACCTTCTGGAAGTATGGGTGGACGCCCGGTTAGCCTACGAGCGAATTCCGGGAATTTCAATGGGTATTGTTTATGACCAGGAACTCATCTGGAGCCGGGGATTCGGGTACGCCGATATCGAACGCAAAGCGCCGGCTACCCCCCAAACGATTTACAGCATCTGTTCCATCTCCAAGCTCTTCACCAGCATCTCCATCCTACAGCTTCGTGATCGTGGTCTGCTTCGCCTCGACGATCCAGTCTCCAAGCACCTTCCCTGGTTCAATATAGAACAGGTACACAAGGATTCCCCACCCATTACTATTGAGGCGCTCCTCACCCATTCTTCAGGACTACCACGGGAATCGGATTCTCCTTACTGGTCGGAAGCGGCTTTCCCATCCAGAGAAGACGTGATCGAACAGCTTTCGAAGCAGGAGACTCTCTATCCGGCTAAAACCTACTTTCAGTATTCTAATCTGGGACTTACGCTTGCCGGCGAGATTGTAGCGCAGGTTTCGGGCAAAAAATACGCTGAGTATGTGAAACAGAATGTTCTCGATCCTCTGGGTCTCGATGATACGAGCCCAGAAATTCCTGAGGAGCAACAAGGCAAACAGTTGGCAACAGGATACAGCAGGTTTAAGCGGGATGGCAGCCGGACGCCCTTACACTTCTACCAGGTTCTGGGTATAGTACCCGCGGCTGGAT
>CAZIKB010000039.1:0-49556 GCA_964539665.1 uncultured Cytophagia bacterium | reverse complement strand
ATAGCCGGATCAAGCTGTCGCAAACTACCGGCTGCTGCATTACGTGGATTGGCAAAAATTTTTTCATGTTGCGCTAATTGCTGCTGATTCAATGCCTCAAACCCTGCCCGGCTTAATAGTTCAAAAAGAAGGTTATAAGTACATTACCGCTGAATGTGGTGAAAAAGGCTTGGAATGTATTTTAAAAAATCGTCCTGATTTGATCATTTTGGACTACATGATGCCCAGAATGAATGGCTATGAATTTTTCAAAGAAATGAAACGTAATCCAAAATACAATGCAGTGAATAATATTCCTGTGATTTTACTTACAGCCGTTTCTGAGGAGGAGATAGAACGTAAGGAATTATTTGAATTGGGCTTGAGTGCATTTCTACTTAAACCATTCGGCAATCGGGAACTTTTGAATGTAATTGATAATGTGTTTATTCTCCACCAGATGCAGTTAAAAAATAAAGAATTGCAGCAAACAGTAAAGCGCACAGAATATAAATACCAGGATTTGATTGAAAATGCAAGCGATTTAATTTTTACTTTAGACCTGGAAGCAACATTTCTTTTCATCAACAGACGTTTACCCATTATTACTGGATTTGAAAGAAAGGCATGGTTAGGCAAAAGTTTTTTCGACTTAATAGTTATAGAAGAACGACAAAATGCCAAATCGAATTTTGAGATTACGATTAACGGGAGAACGAGTGTTTTTGAAATACGAGTTAAGTCTAAAAAAAATAAATGTATTCATCTCTCTGTGAACATAAATCCTATATTTGAGCGAGGCCAAATTGTTGGATGTGTTGGTATCGCCCGGAATATTACTGAAAAAAAACAGCTTGAACAGGAAATTATAGATCTAAAGAATTTTAATGAAAGTATTATTCAGAGTATGGGTTCGGGTATAATCACTATTGACCCTAAACGAAGTATTACTTCCTTTAATAATGGCGCAGAAGAAATACTAAGATATTCTGAAGAGGAAGTTTTAGGGAAATCTTTACAGGAAATTTTTCCAAAAGAAAATTGTAACCAATTATTATCAATTATTGACGATCCGGCTCAAGGTTTGTTAAATCGTGAAATGAAATTGATGGATAAGGAGGGCAATACAGTATTCGTGGGATTTACAGTAACCCGCCGATATGATACACAAAAACGAAGTGTCGGGACAATTGTGGCATTTAAAGATATTACTCAAATAAAGCAAATGCAAGTTGAGGTACAGAGGATGGATCGCCTAGCCTCAATGGGAGTATTGGCTTCCGGAATTGCCCATGAAATACGCAATCCGCTTGCAGGGATTAAAACCATTGCCCAAACATTAGAAGAAGAGATTTCGCTGGATGATCCGCATCGGGAATATTTATCGCGTATTGTCAGGCAGGTCAACCGAATGGATGATTTGCTTAAGACGTTTTTTTCTTATGCGAAGCCGCGTCAACCTAACAGGAAATTCCATCGATTCCAGGAAATTGTGCAGGAAGTGGTTGCTTTACTGGATAGCCGGATTCGCGGACAATCAGTGAATTACTCAGAATCCTTTCATTCTGATCTCCCTTTAATTTATGTGGATTTTTATCAAATTCAGCAGGTGTTTGTGAATTTATTTCTTAATGCCTTAGATGCGATGCCAGAGGGTGGTGAGCTAAAATTGGAAGTCTACCCAAAAATCACCAGCCTGCAACGTGTTGATCGTCGTGGCCGTGCTTTCCCTATGCAAACCAAGAGCGCTCTTTATGCAGAAGTGAATCTTATTGACACGGGTGAAGGAATAAAGCCAGACGCTCTCCCTTCAATTTTTAATCCATTCTTTACTACAAAACCACAGGGTTCGGGATTAGGACTTTCCATTGTATATAGAATTATGACTGAACATAGTGGAGACATTCAGGTAGATAGTAAAGTAAATAAGGGTACAACTTTCAAATTGTTAATGCCAACGGAGGAATGAAATCAATGTCAAAAGCGAATGTTTTAATTGTGGAAGATAATGAAGACTTATGTCAGACATTAGCAGAAGTATTGAGAAAGGAAGGTAAAAAAGTACGTACTGCCTTTACAGGAGAGCATGCTCTTACTATATTAAAAAATGATATCATTGATTTGGTGTTATTAGACATTAAACTTCCTGATATTAATGGGCTCAAAGTTTTGGAATTAATTAAAGAGATGGATCCAGAAATATTAGTTGTCATGATCACAGCTTTAACAGACGCCAGACCCGCGGTTGAGGCTATGAAGATGGGAGCTTATGATTATTTAATGAAGCCTTTCGAACTTGATGAATTAAAACTGATCGTTGCCAAAACATTGGAAACCCAGCAACTCAAAAGAGAAGTCTCCCGGCTAAAGATTCAACAGAAGGAACAATACCCTGACAATGAGCTCTATGGAAATTCTAAATCTATGCGGGACTTAAAAAAGCTGATTAAAATTGTAGCGGCTACCCCCAAAACGTCAGTTTTAATTCAAGGTGACAGTGGAACCGGTAAAGAATTGGTTGCAAATGCTGTTCACAATTGGAGTTCCAGAGCTGAAAAACCTTTAATTAAAATCAATTGTAGTGCGATTCCGGAGAATTTATTGGAAAGCGAGTTATTTGGACATGAAAGAGGGGCTTTCACAGATGCAAAAAACCTGAAAAAAGGTATATTTGAAATGGCCAATAACGGCACTATTTTTCTGGATGAAATATCAAGTATGCAAATGTCGATACAGCCCAAATTATTACGAGTTTTGGAAACCCAATCATTCCGTCGAATAGGCGGAACATCAGATATTACAATTGATGTGAGAATTATTGCTGCTACCAACAGGAACCTGGAAGATTGTGTTGAACAGCAGACTTTTCGAGAAGATTTATATTACCGTCTTAAAGTGATGGTAGTAAATGTGCCAGTTTTAAGAGACAGACCCGATGATATTTTACCCCTGGCCATGCTCTTTATTGATAGAAGTAATAAAGAATTTGGGAAAGAGATTAAAGGAATCTCAAGTGATGCACAGGAACGCTTGTTAAATTATCGGTGGCCGGGAAATGTTCGCGAGCTAAAAAATGTGATTGAAAGAGGTGTAATTTTATGTAATTTGGCTGAGTTGAACGAGGAATATTTGCCCTTAGAAATTCAAAAGGGATATTCCAAGATTTCAACGTCTTCAGGATTCTCTTCATTCACAAGTGATGGCGATTCGTTAGAGGAAATGGAAAAAATACATATCATGAATGTGCTAAAGAAATACAATGGTAATAAATCAAAAACTGCCAGAATGCTTAACATCTCCCGCTCCACTCTCAGGGAAAAAATGAAAAACTACGAAATAGCCTGATTGGCCGAAAATTGACCACCCGCTCCATATTTACTCGATTTATTCCTCTCAGATTAACCCGGCTTTCAATATATTTCACCATAAAAAAAGACAATTAACCTCTTTTAAGTTAAGGTTTTAATTTTTATGACGAAACCAAAAGGAGGTGTAGAATTATTAGCTCTATGATAGGAAAGATGATTAAATGTGATTGGCATAGGATTTGCATTTTTACAACAGTTTTAGATTTGTCGGTTAATAGGAGTATAATATGACTGCACACAAAAAAATCCTTATCGTTGATGATGAAGAAGATATTGCCTGGGCACTTTCCAAAAGTCTGGGTAAATCGTATTATGATTTTGAAATAAATTGTGTAAATGCCGGGGATAAAGCATTAGTTTTATTGAGCAACAAGAAATATGACCTGGTAGTTTCTGACATACGCATGCCGGGGAGGAACGGTATGCAATTAATATTGGATATCCGTAAGAAGTACCACAAAACCAAAATTATCATTATGACAGCTTACGGTTCTCAGAAAATTAAAGAGCAAGTAGAGAATCGGGGTGGGTTTTTCTATATTGAAAAACCATTTGATATTGGTTATTTAAAGCAAATCATATTTGAAGCTTTAGAGATTAATAATAATGGTTTTAGAGGGTATATTGAAAGCACTGGCATTCGTGAATTAGTTGAATATAATTGTGCAAGACTGCGTAACTCTTCATTATTGATTACACGAAATCAAGAGCAAGGCACTATATATTTTAAAAATGGCGATATCATACATGCGGAATGTGGAGAATTAAGCGGTGAAAGAGCATTTTTTAATATACTTAATTGGAATACAGGTACATTTAAAATAAAGCCAAGTGATTTTAAAATAAACAGAACAATCGTGAGAGATTGGAAATCACTATTACATCAGTGTATATAAATTAAGATTATAAATTGTGAGGAATTGCTAATGTGCGAAGTTATAACTATTTCCAGCCAAAAGGGCGGAGTAGGCAAAACGACCACTGCTGTGAATTTAGGTTCAAGTCTGGTATTTTTAGGCCATCGGGTTTTGGTAATTGATGTGGATCCTCAAGGCAGTGTAGCAACCACATTTGGATTTAGTCGGTATGACATCCAGTCTGGAATAGTGGATGTTTTTACAAGAGATATTCCAATGAAAGAGGCTGTCCATCCGACTGGAATACAAAACTATGATTTTATTCCGACTAATCTTTGGTCGGATGATACTGATAAAAGAAAACTCATTGGAATTGCCGACCAAATTAAACTAAAGGATTCAATAAAATCTGTTAAAGATGAGTATGATTTTATTATTATTGATTGCCCGCCATCTCTTGGTAATCTGACTTTTAATGCCTTAATAGCAGCCGATTCAATAATAGTCCCTATTCAATGTGAATACTATGCTTTAAAAGCATTGGGAAGATTCCTGAAATTGACCCGAATAATTAAAAATGAGCATAATCCCAAATTAAAATATCGTGGATTTCTGCTAACAATGGTTGACAGTAGAAACAATCTCACTAAAATTGTTATTGAAAAAGTCCGAAATACATTACAGGGATTAGTTTTTGAAACAATGATTCCAAGAAATATAAGGTTAGCAGAAGTGCCATTTTATGGGAAACCTGTCATTAATATTGATAAAAATTGCAAAGGAGCTACAAGCTATTTGAGTTTAGCTAAAGAAATACTTGGGCAAAATGGCAGGTTTACTGAAGTTAATGAAGAAAAAGAGCAGAGCATGTTATTACAATGAGTTTGATTTTATATGCGATTCTTATAGTTGAAGATGCTTTTAACAGATAGAAATAACAAATTCGATGGGACGTGAACTGATGAAGAATGCGTTAATAAAGATTAGCAAATAGTATATTCATAGAGTTCTTATGAAAGGAGGTGTGCTGGTATTTTGTTATTATCGATTATAATAAAGTGGATGAAACTTGGTTTATTTATGGGGATTATGATGCTAATGTTTATGTCCATGATCAGTTTTTCCTCAAATGTTGTAAAATTAGAGTATGAAGAAATTAAAATTCAAAATATAACGCGAACTGTTCCGGGAATATGGAGAACACTAATTAAAGATAATTCGCGACTTTCAGCGCTGTCAAAAATAAATAATATTATTAATAAATACAATCCCAGACTTGCAAATGATCAGAAATATGCAATAGCCAATGAAATATATCGAATGAGCGTTAAATATGAAAATCTTGATGTTGACCTGATTTGCGCAACGATAACGCATGAGAGTGCGTTAACATGGCGGAAAAATGTTATATCGCCAGCGGGCGCGATGGGTTTGATGCAAATTATGCCACCTACAGGCATTTTCCTAAGTGAAAATGAAGGCATAAAGTGGACACAAGCAGAGGAAATACTTTATAATCCGATTTATAATATAAGACTGGGTTGTCGTTATCTCTCCTCGCTTATTGAGATGTACCAATTAGATGGTGGATTAGCTGCCTATAATGGCGGTCCAAAACGTGCTGCTATGTGGCTTGCAAGCGGGCGCGATGACAAAATATTATATGAGGAGACACGCGGATATATACCAGCAATTTTAAATCTCTATGAAAATTTTAGAAAATAAGCTAAGTATGTTTTAATATACTACAAAGTGATACTATGCAAATTATTCAAAATGTTCTTTCTGATGAAGAATTTAACCATGAATTGATAAATAGATTTTTTAATCTAAATAGCTATTTTTTTCAATGCGTTAAATTTGAATTAGGCGAATTGCTTAAGGATGAATATGCACCCGACAGACCTGATTACTTACTCTTCGGCAATTTAATAGACAGATTAGTCAGTTCTGATAGTAAAGACAAAATTCTTGGAACCCTGTCACAAATTAAAGGATTCGATAAGTTTTATGAAAAGCTGCATGAAGGAGTCCAGCGCCTGAGAGATTCTGAGTTAGATTGTGAAAATATGAAGAGTGAAATAAAAAAACTTGCTCAAACAATAACGAAGATCGGGATACAAGCTATTTTAATTGATGAATCAAAAAATGAACTTGAAAATTATTTAAATATTCATAATAAACCAATAACAGGAAAAACAAGTCAGACACTTCAAAATGAAACCGATGTTAATGATTTCACAAACCTATTTGAAGAACAGGATAAAATAATTAATGAAAGCCTGATAGATGAGTTAAATTTTGATTCAATTGAGCCACCTTCTGAAGAAACTTTGAATGCTGAGCCTGATTTATTACTGGAATGTCAAAGTGACACTTCAGAACTAATGGGAGAAGAAAAGGAAATTCTTCTGCAAACAAATGAAGGCACGGATGCCCTGGATAATGGTGGATGCGAGCCAGGTTTATCTGAAGAAGGTGGCTCAATTGAATTTGAATTAAAAGATGGTACAAACAATAAAACACTCAATCATGAACCTTCGAGTATTATCGAATCCTTTAACGATGAAATAAGATGCCAGATAAAGCAAATTCATAATGCAATTAATATATTAAACAATGATTTCAAAAACAGAAAGCAGTGGCAGGCTTGTGATAAAATGTTTGAGGTAATAGCATCTAAAGCCATGATTTTTGGCTTTGATGCATACGAAGAAATTGCCATGAAAGCCCAAATGTTTATTGCCTCTGTTCTAAGTGATATTGAATCATACCCAGAATCTGTTCTCGCCATTCTATCTGAAGCAGGCCATGTGTTAGAGTCTATGTGCGAAAGTGATGTTGATGATAAGGCCATCGAAAATTTATCAAAAAAGCTAATGGATCCCAGAAAGGCTATTAAAGATAATGCGTTGACATTGGACAATAAGCCTGCAACAGAGTTAAAAAATAGTGAAAAGCAGGAATTGCCCGGAAATGCTTACGAGACTGCCAATGATGTTGCGGTTCCAAAAGAAGAAACACCTGATATAATTCCCGATGATAATTTGAATTTAAAGAGTTCTGATTTTGAAATTTCTAATTTTAAATTACCTGGAGAGGATGATGATGAAATCCTGAACATGGTGGCAGAAATTACGAATGAAAACACAGATGAAGAAATTCAATTCATTAATAATGAGAACAAATCAGAGCTATCAGATATTCAGGAAGCTGCTGACAACATTGAAGAAGAGCCTGATGATGAATCTAATAATGTAGTAGAAGAAGTTGTGTCCTCTTTATCAAATGAACAGTTAGATCATTTTAACGATCAAGCAGAATTTTATTATAACATAATAGAGGAGGCCTTAAGTAAATTGAAGGCAGAACCATATGACATATCTGCTTTAGAAGATTTAGAATTAGCTTCCAATTCTATTTATGGACTTACTTTAAAACTGAATTTAGAGCCCTTGAGTAAATTTCCAGCTTCTGTTGAAGAATTAATAGGGAAAATAATTTCCACAAAATCATCGCTTCCAGAAAATGGACAAAAGTTAATCAAAAATGTGTACCGGAAATTTCGAGATTTCACCAGCATTGCTGAAACTGAAACCAGTCAATACACTGAATTACTTACTATGATTCAAGACTTGAACTCATCTATTCAGAAAAAAACAAATCACTATCCGCTAATGGATGAAGATTTATTAAGATTATACAAAAAATAGTAAGGGCAGGGTACACCTGTTTTAACTTTATATTAATTTCTTTAACGAACACTTTGTAATGTTTAGAATAAAATATAGGTTGAAGATAAAATGTCTAATCAAATTGTAGAAACCGATAAGCAACTGGAAGATGTATTAAACTCACATAAAACAGTAATCCGAATTGTCGGAGCGGGTGGCGGCGGTAACAATACAGTAACTCGTTTACTGGAAGTCGGGATTAATGGTGTCGAAGTCATAGCCATAAATACTGACGCCCAGGATCTTCTGTTTGCAAAGGCTGATCATAAAATTCTCATTGGAAAAAATATCACTAATGGTTTAGGCGCTGGCAGCGATCCCGTTAAAGGTGAAGAATCCGCAATCGAGAATATTAATGAAATTGAACATATTATTAATGGTAGCGACATGGTTTTTGTAACTTGTGGATTGGGTGGGGGCACGGGAACCGGGTCGGCGCCAGTCATTGCTGAACTTGCAAGAAAGAATGGCGCTTTAACGATTGCTATTGTCACTTTACCGTTTAGCGATGAGGGAATTGTCAGATGGGATAACGCGAGAGTAGGTTTGGAACGACTCCAGGAAAAAGTAGATACAGTTATAGTTGTACAAAATGATCGTTTGTTAGATTTGGTTCCTGATATGCCATTAAATGATGCATTCAAAGTGGCTGACGAAATATTGGTAAATGCCGTAAAAGGAATAACCGAACTGGTGACTGAAAAAGGGCTGGTAAATTTGGATTTTGCGGATGTCCGTACTATCATGCAGAATGGCGGGCTTGCTATGATTGGTATCGGAGAAAGTGACTCAGAAAAGAATGCA
The DNA here is from genome assembly GCA_964539665.1 of uncultured Cytophagia bacterium. Taxonomy (GTDB): domain Bacteria; phylum Zhuqueibacterota; class Zhuqueibacteria; order Oceanimicrobiales; family Oceanimicrobiaceae; genus CAZIKB01. The sequence continues at coordinate 40,814 of CAZIKB010000039.1, read as the reverse complement.
GAAGAAGCTGCGCTGAAAGCTTTACAAAATCCGTTGTTGGATGTTGAAATTACTGGAGCTAAAAATGCTTTAATAAATATTACTGGTGGTCAGGATTTGTCACTGAAATCTTCGAAAACTATAATGAAGACGATTGCAGAACGCCTGGATGCTTCTGCTAAAATAATTTGGGGAGCCAGATTGGACGACTCCATGGAACAATCTTTGCGTGTTATGCTTATTGTAACCTGTTTAAAATCAAATCGCAGATCAACATCGGAAATTGATATGGCAATGAAGCAGTCTCAGTTAGAAGAAAGTAGACCGAGTGTATCTCAGGCGCCTGTGAAATCGGAAGAGACAGCTTTAACAGATAATATTTCAACTGAACCTCAATCTCCAAAAATCATTACTGCAAAAAGGAAAGGGAACAAGGTATTCTCAGAAATATTTATGGATGAATCCCGTGCTGATATAACCGTAATGGAAGAAGCTATTAAAGGGCTGGCTGTTGGTAAACGTTCTATTAACGAAAAATATTTAAGAGAAATCAAGAATGCTTGTTCAGCATTATACAACTCCTCTGAATTGTTTGCTTTTGGTAAAATCTCGGAATACTCTGAGTTAATTGGCGAAGTAACTGAGAGGGCTTTGAACAAAGAATTTGATTTATCAGAGAAATTGATTGAGCTATATCGACAAATCCCTTCATCTCTTGATGGCATGGTAACTGATGATGAAGATGCTTATAAAAATAGTGAAGAAATAAAGCGGCAATTTATCAATATATTAGAATTGTTTAAAAAGCCAGGTAGTTCTAAAGAGGCTTCATATAATAATGATGGTTTAAATGAGGATAGAATAAAAGAAGACGTGCATAAAGACACTGAGGACAAACTACCCACTGATGAAAATGCGAATCCAAACGACACACCTGAAAGTACTGAGGATCTCGATGAAGAAGATGAAGAAAATGGTAAGCCACAATTTACATCCGTTCGGGATGCAGTAAAATTTATCGATAAACTGTTGTAAATATATATTTATATTTGCATGACAACTAAGAAAAATTACAAAGAGGATATATTGGCAAATTCAAGTTCTAATTATCTCTTACCTATGGTAGTTAATTTTCAAAGGTTATACCTGCAAGAAGTGATGACTGAATTGAATAATATTGAAAAAACTGTTTCAAAAATAAAAATAGAGAAAAACAATCAGGAATATTTATCACGGGTAAGAGATCGAGCTCAGTCAATTTCGGATTTGGCTATGATTCATGGATTTGAAGGAGTTGAAAAGATTTCTGAAAAACTTTACTCCACCGTGAAATTATTATTAGTCTCCAGCATTGATTTAAATAAATCTATTCTTTCTAAAATTAAAATGGCTGTGAAAGTTATTAAACAAGTTGCTCGCATGGAAACAGACATAGAAAAGCAAATGACGGTTGAAAAAATATCCAAAGCTGTTGAAAGGAATCAAAAGAAGGTTCAAAATTGCGCTGTAAAATTTTCAAAAAGTATTGATGATTTAATGAGTAATCAGCCAGAAGTAACATTAGTTAATGATGCTGGATATACGAGTGATACCATAAATATCCAGAAGAAAGATAAAAAAAAGGATTCCAAATTGGTGTTCGATATTAGTGAACAGGAATCTGTTTTGAATTTAGCCGATAAATCTTAAATTGACGCATCTGATGATCATACTGTCTATTTATACCCTGCTGATAACATGATCAAAATCGAGGTGCAAAAGCAATATTCCACCCTGAAAGTCTTCATCAACTTGTAAAATACCCGAGAGATTATCCAGGTTTACACACTTTCCAAGCAAAGTAAATTACCCCGGTTTGAATTTCAGTATTCTCCCTGGTTTACATTTTATTTTGTAAAAATATGTTGTTTATTATCTGTATTATTTGTAAAGTTTGAAAAATAATCAATTTCGGAGAAATCTATGACTCAGAAAATTATAGGCGAAGCGTTGACTTTTGATGATGTGTTATTGATTCCGGCATATTCAGAAATATTACCGAAAGAAGCGAACACTAAAACCTGGCTGACTAAGAATATTCAATTAAATATACCATTAATCGCGGCTGCTATGGATACGGTGACTGAATCTGAATTGGCTATTGCTATTGCCAGGGAAGGGGGAATAGGTATTATTCATAAAAACATGCCTGTTGAACGACAGGCCGAAGAAGTGGATCGCGTAAAGCGCTCAGAAAGCGGAATGATATCTAATCCAATAACACTAACTTCCGATTGTAAAATTTCGGCAGCTTTGGAGCTAATGGAGCGATTTAAAATTTCGGGAATTCCGATCGTAAAAGGTGCCAAACTCGTAGGCATTTTAACTAACCGGGATTTAAGATTTGAAGTAAATACGGATTTGGAAATATCGGAAGTTATGACGAGGGAAAATTTGATTACTGCTTCAGTTGGTACCACATTGGAACAAGCTGAACAGATTTTGCAAAAACATCGCATAGAGAAACTGCCCGTTGTGGATGGGAATGGCGATTTAAAGGGTTTGATAACCGTAAAAGATATCCAGAAAAAACGAAAATTTCCAAATGCAACCAAAGATCCTCTGGGTCGATTGAGGGTTGGTGCAGCTGTTGGAGTGGCTGACGACACAATGAAAAGGACCGAAGCCATGATAAATGCGCATGTAGATGTCATAGTAATTGATTCAGCCCATGGTCATTCAAAAGGTGTAATCGAAACCATAAGTTTAATTAAAAGAGAAAATCCGGATGTGAATATCATAGCTGGCAATGTCACGACTGCTGAAGGAGCCAAAGCTTTAATAAAGGCAGGTACTGACGCTGTAAAAGTAGGCATGGGGCCGGGCACCATTTGTACAACCAGGGTAGTGGCGGGGATAGGAATGCCACAAATTACGGCAATAATGAATTGTTTAGAAGTATGTCAAAATAGTAAGGTACCCTTGATCTCTGACGGTGGAGTCAGACAAACAGGTGATTTGCCAAAGGCCATAGCTGCGGGTGCGGACTCGGTTATGACTGGAAGTATATTTGCCGGTACGGAAGAAAGTCCAGGAGAAAAAGTGTATATGGGAGGAAGAGTATTTAAAGTATACCGTGGGATGGGATCAATATCTGCTATGCAGCAAGGCGGGAGTGATCGATATTTTCAGGAGGGCGAGACAAAAGTTAAAAAATTAGTCGCAGAGGGAATTGAAGGCCGCGTACCTTATCGAGGAAAATTGAGTGAAGTGGTGTATCAAATGGTGGGTGGACTTAAAGCGGCAATGGGGTACACTGGCACAAAAACAATTGCCGATTTAAAGTTTAAAACTCAATTTATTCGAATTAGCAAGGCTGGATTAATGGAAAGCCATCCACATGATATTGTTGTTACTGAGGAAGCGCCAAATTACAAAGTTGTTCAGTAAAAAAGAAACCGGGTTAGTTTGTCTTAACCGGGATTAGGGGGAGTTACCGGTCTTGACGCACTTGGCCCGGTTTCATAAAATCTATTTGGGCTTTAAAATAAATGGACTACAATTTATTTACATATAATGCTAATTGGGATTTCTGATTTGCCGCTTTATTTTTGTGAATAATACCTTTTGTAGCCATTTTGTCTAATAATGAAGTTGTTTGTGGAAGTAATTTTTCTGCTGATTCTTTATCCTTCATCGAATAGACAGTTTTAATGGCTGTTTTCATTTTTGATTTGAAATGTGTATTCCGGATATTTGATTTTTTACTTCTTCTTATGCGCCTGATTGCTGATGCGTAGTTTGCCATTATGTTGAGTTTGTCTCCCTTTTCAAAATATACTTCGAATAGCCTGAATATACAAAAATATATTTCCTTTGTCAATAAAAAAAATATATCTATACTGCTATTAACTATATATTACGATAACTTAGGCTTAGTTTTCAATAAACTTTTTCTTGACTTTTAGTCTCTTTTATCTTATTATAAAAAAAATTCTTACAGTGTAATTTATCTTTGAATGATGTATTCGTTTATATAATTTGAACCAGCCGATTAATAAAGGAGGGACCATGAAAATTAAAGAGAGAACGATTGGGGATGTTGCTATTTTAGATCTAAGTGGAAAGCTGCTTGGAGGCCCCCCGGATTCCCAGGGTTTTAAAGATGTTATTTACAGACTGATTGATAGTGGAATTATAAAAGTCGTTGTGAATCTTAGCGAAGTCAAAAGGATGAATAGCTCTGGATTGGGCATTTTGATTTCTGCGTTAACTTCATTAAATAATAAGGATGGCCATATGAAATTAGCCGGGATTAATGATGCTATGGAAGGTATTCTAATAATGACTAAATTAAACACCATTTTTGAAACCTATCAAACTGCTGAAGGTGCGGCAAAGAGTTTTTAATCTCTCAATAATCCAATATTCTGTGTTTCATAGTATAGAAATATTTCAAAACCTTGAATAATATGAGAGCTGAAAAGGCTCTCTTTTTTTGGGTGCTTTAGCGGGGAGATATGCCCTCATATTGAAGATGAAACAAATATATTAATTAAAGGATTATTTTTATCAATTCGTAAGCAAATGGAGGATAAAAGTGAAAGAGTTTAATGCAATAAATATTCGAAATTGCGCAATAATTGGTCATGCCACTGTTGGAAAAACATCATTATCCGAGGCTATGCTTTATTCGGCTGGAGAAACAAACCGATTAGGTACAATTGAAGACGGATCGACCATTTCTGATTATAATGCTGATGAAATCGAAAGAAATATCTCCATTAATGCTTCACTATTACATTGTTTTTGGAAGAACTGTAAATTAAACATTCTTGATACACCCGGATATCCAGATTTTATTGGTGAAGTAATTGGTTCCCTCAGAGTCACCGAGTTGGGAATTGTTGTCGTGAACGCTGTGGCAGGAGTCGAAGTCGGGACAGAAAGCGTTTGGAAAGTAGCTGAAAAATACGGTGCATCAAAATTAATTTTCATTAATCGAATGGATAAGGAACATGCAGATTTTAATAAATGTCTGTCAACCGCACAGGAACGATTCGGAAATAAAGTGCTACCTTTTCATATTCCGGTAAATCCAGGCGAGAATTTTTATAGTTTCATCGATGTTCTTAAAAAAGTACTGGTACAATACGAACAGAACGGATCCGGCAAATATTCAACGAGCGATATTCCTGATGATTTTAAAGCACAAGCAGAAGATGCACATGAGAAAATTATTGAAGTAGCTGCGGAAAACGATGATAAACTACTTGAAAAATATTTTGAAGACGGCACCCTTTCAAATGAAGAAATTAAACAAGGGATAAAAGCAGGCATAGCCAATAATACTATCTGTCCAATTCTATGTGGCGCTGCGCCAAAGAATATGGGTTTGCAGCACTTGTTAGAGTTTATCGCTGAACTTGGTCCTTCGCCCCTGGACAATTCTGTTGAGATGGCAAAAAAGGCAGATACAAAACAAGAAATTGAACGAGCTTGCAAAGAAGACGCTCCATTATCTGCTTTAGTATTTAAAACTGTCTCTGAAGCTCATGTGGGCGAATTGTCTTTTTTCAGAGTGATTTCCGGTAAAATGTCAAGCGGCTCAGAAGCCTATAATACGAGTCGCGGTATTTCAGAAAAAATTGGCCAGATATTTGTGATGAATGGTAAAAACAGAAAAGAATTAGGAAATATATTAGCTGGAGATGTCGCTGCAACTGTGAAATTGCGTGATACTCATACCGGGAATACTTTGTGTGACAAGAGAGAGCAAGTTATTTTGAAGGGAATTGATTTTCCAAATCCAGTCATTCGTATTGCTGTAGAACCCAAATCTAAGGGTGATGAAGATAAGATTTCGAATGGACTTCACACGCTTCATGAGCAAGATCCAACATTTGTGTCCACCGTGGATAGTGAGCTAAGGCAGACAATTATTTCAGGTCAGGGTGAAGTACATTTAGATATTGTCGTCAGAAGATTGAAAGAAAAATTTGGCGTCGAAGTGAATTTGGTCGAACCAAAAATTCCTTATCGTGAAACCATAAAAGGACAGGCACAAGTTCAGGGAAAATATAAAAAACAAAGTGGCGGCAGAGGACAGTACGGCGACGTTTGGCTAAAAATCGAACCTCTTGAAAGCGGAGCTGGTTTTGAATTTGTTGACGCAATCGTAGGAGGGGTAATCCCATCGAAATATATTCCAGCCGTAGAAAAAGGCATTAAGGAAGCCATGGTAGAAGGTGTAATGGCTGGATATTTAGTGACAGATGTAAAAACTACTGTATACGATGGCAGCTATCATAATGTTGACTCATCCGATATGGCATTCAAAATCGCTGGTTCCATGGCTTTTAAGAAGGCTTTTCGTGATGCAAAGCCAAAATTACTCGAACCTATTTATGATGTGGAGGTGGTAGTCCCTGAAGATTTTATGGGAGACGTAATGGGAGACCTGTCAAGCCGCCGGGGGAAAATATCTGGAATGGATTCTGAAGGCCCTTTTCAGGTTATCAAAGCAAAGGTACCTTTAGCCGATCTCTATCGTTATTCTACCACACTTCGTTCACTCACCCAGGGTCGTGGATTACACAGGCGTAAGTTTTCAAATTATGAAGCCGTTCCAAATGACATTGCAAAAAAGTTAATCGCTGCTGCTGAAGAAGAAAAGGCAAAATGAAAAACAACGAGATTTCTGCCAATTTATGGGCGCCATGGCGAATGGATTATATTTTAGGAGAAAAAGAAAAAGGCTGTGTTTTTTGTAACAAAATAAAACATCATGAAAATAATGATAAAAGAAATTTGATATTATTTCGCGGAGAGTATCATTTTATCATTATGAACAAGTACCCCTACAACAACGGTCATTTAATGGTTGTACCAGTCCGTCATACCGCTGAATTTGAAAATTTAGATGAAAAGGAAAGTATGGAAATGATGGAGATGATTTCTAAATCCATCAAAGCGCTAAAAGAGGGTGTCAACCCGGATGGATTTAACATTGGCATGAATCTGGGCAAAATTGCCGGGGCGGGTATTGATGATCACCTGCATTTTCACATAGTCCCTCGCTGGACTGCTGATACGAATTTTATGCCAGTAGTTGGGAAAACGAAAGTTATTTCGGAAGCGTTATCTGAAACCTGGGAGAAGTTAAAGGACAAACTTTTGGCTGAATAAAATTAAGGAAGTAATATGTCAGTTTAACTGGTAATGTTTTCTTTTGATTTTATTCCCTCCCAAAGAGCATCTAGTTCTTCCAGGGAAGTGTTACGCATTTCTCTGTTTTTTGAGGCAAGTTCAGATTCTATTTTTTGAAATCGGGTAATAAATTTTTCTGTGGTAATGCGTAAAGCATCTTCTGGATTTATGCCGATAAATCGAGAAAGATTTACTAAAGAGAAAATCAGATCACCGAACTCTTCTTCCATTTGCCTGCTATTTTTATTTTGGGCAGCTTCTTTCAATTCATTGATTTCTTCATAAACTTTACTCCATACGGGTTCTTCTACAGGCCAATCGAATCCTACTGTGGAAGCTTTTTGTTGAATTCGCCAGGCACGTAATAGCGCCGAAAATGTTTTTGGAACACCATCTAACACAGAATTTTTACCTTCCTGTTTTTTTATTTTTTCCCAGTTGATGGATTGTTCTTCTGCGGAATTAATTTCTGTATCACCAAAAACATTTGGATGTCTTCGAATTAATTTTTCTGAAAGGGCGTCTATAATGGTTTCAATATCAAATACTTTTCTTTCTGATGCAATTTGTCCATGGAAAATAATTTGCAAAAGTAAGTCCCCCAGTTCCTCTTTTAATTCTTTAGCATGCCCTTTATCAATAGACTCTAAAACTTCATAGGTTTCTTCCAGTAAGTACTGCCGAAGGGACTCATGAGTCTGTTCTTTATCCCATGGGCAACCGTCTTGCCCCCTGAGTTGAGCCATGATATTAACCAGATTTTGGAATTTATCTCCTAAGGAGGAATTGGATTTGTCAGACATAGTTGTTTCCATTAATAGTTACAATGAGCCTAAAAAATGGCTTAAAAGTATCAATTTCCTGAATGAATGTCAATATAAAATAATATTACATTTAGACAGATGTATTTTTGAATTATTTGAAGTAAAAATCTTGACTCTTAAATTTTATTTATTAAATTTAATTCTTAATAAGGTTGGATTTAAAATGCATAGCCCGCGAGATTAAGATAATAAAGGTAAAACCAAGGGGTTAGTCCATCGAACTCGTTGTTATTCGGGAACGAATATTTCCCACCTAAAACTGAGGTTTTACTAATAAAGTTTTAATATATTCTAAAAGTAGATATAAACCTGGTTCGGTAAAGAAAATGTTTGGCATAAAATTGATTCATAAAAACTATTCAAGAAAATTTTCTTTTACACCTTTTTATTATGAAAAGCAAAGTGTTGAAGAAAAAGAAGATCCAAACCAATCTCGAATAACGTTTAAACGAATCAGGTCACGCGCAACAACTGCTACTCAATCATTAAAACTAAAATTAATTTTCGCCATATTGCTCATTCTTTTTTTATATTATTTCAAGGGACTCGTCGAAATAGAAAAACAAAATTTTAGAATTGAGGATATAAAAATAGAAGAAATTCCGAGCAACTATTAATCATTTAAATAGAACTAAGCATTTCAAGGATACGGTGTCTCAAGGCTCTAAAACAAAGCATGGTTTTTTTTCGGCTTCTGGTATATCTGGATTTCTTCATGGAAATCTCATCTTCATATATTTAAAGAAAATCTTTCATAAATGTCACTATTGGCTTTCTTCCACCTGGGATAAGAGTGCTGAGCTATTTGGTTTTCTTCCTATCAGATTAAAATTAAGTTTAATTATCGGTGGGATTGTCATCATTGTTCTTATGGTTTTTAGCCTGATTGTGTTTCAAACTCTACAACGGAATGTGATGCTCAGGCTGAATCAGGTGTGTGAAGTACTCATTGAAAATCTGTCTGAATCGGTTTACGGGGATTTAATAGATGGTAAAAATGCCAAAGTGATAGAAACAGTTATTAGAATTAAGAAAACTGATATTGAAGGCTTAAAACAAGTAGCAATTGTAAATAGTGACGCTCAGTTGGTAGCGGCACTTGATACTGAAAGTGGTGAAGTCATTATCGAAGATTTAGAAGAACGACTTAAATATAAAGAATTGGAAAAATTCGAAAAGTCGGATCAATATGAATTCTATTATCCCATAATAGTGCCTGAGTTAGAAGAAGGCATTTCAGTAAGAGATATTACCCTGGGCGTCATTTTTATAAGTTTTTCAAAAGAAAAGACATTGGCCCGACTTAAACAAGCGAGAAATATTGCTCTTGGCTCTGCTTTTATTATAACACTGTTATCAGTTATCTGTATATATATAATTGCCAAAAAAATGGTTTATCAAATTCATCTTATTTCCAGTGGCGCCAGGGAAGTCGGTGATGGAAATCTGGATACTATAATATCAGTCACTTCGAATGATGAGTTAGGGAAATTAGCTGCCGAATTTAACAATATGATTCAACATCTTCGGGAAAAATCACAAATGCAGAAATTTGTGTCAAAATTAACCGTACAAATGATAAAAGACACTGCTCATACAAATGGTCAAAATTTAAAAGCGACCAGACGAAAAGTTGCTGTTCTGTTTTCAGATATAAGAAATTTTTCAACAATTGCTGAAAAGTTGCCGCCTGAAGAAATCGTCAAATTAATTAATATTTATTTTAATTTACAAACCAAAATAATTGAAGGTCATACCGGAATTGTTGATAAGTTTATGGGGGATCAGATTATGTCTATTTTTGAGGGGCATAATATGGCTGATAATGCTCTGAGAGCAGCGGTGGAAATTCAAAGACAGATTCGGATGCTTAATCAGGAACGTAATACTCTGGGGCAAGTTACGCTGGAAACAGGCATTGGAATAAATAATGGCGCAATTGTTATGGGGCATATGGGCTCGGCGCATCGTATGGACTATACGGTTATCGGCGATGTAGTGAATGTAGCCGCACGTCTCTGCGCCAACGCGAAAGCGGGACAAATTATCACTTCTTTTGAACTTGCCCGTAAAGTGAACGGGTCATACCCAACTACTCGTCTTAAATCAATTTCTGTCAAAGGACGTATTAATCTCATTGATGTCTGCGAAGTTGATTATGATCGAGATATTTTAACGTGATTCCGTTACCGTTTAATTACTTTAATTTTTTCATCAACACTGTGTGAAAATCGTCTATGTTCACAAGTAAAAGAAAATTTATACTTTTAGTATTACTCAGTAATTTCAGCATTTTGCCTGCATCTGTTTTCAGTCAGACCGCTGGGGAGGATTTTAAGCCAAATTCATTAGCAGCTGGTTACGGTGGTTCATTAGTGGTAAAAGTACGCGATCCTTCTGCTATTTATTGGAATCCCGCTTTATTATCCAGCGCCAAAGACAGAGAATTATTAATAAGCATAAATAAAGCATTTGGATTTGATTTTATTGGATTCAACCAATTTGTTCCTTTATATGGGACTTTTGGAGTCGCTCTTTCTCGCAGTTCATTTTTAACAGATAATGTTGATAGAGGAACCCTCGCCTGGGGACGTAAGATTGTTAATGGCTTATCGTGGGGCGTGAATTTTGACTTATCTACATTACAAGATGAATGGTATGCCGCCGCAGGTTGGGGAATATTTATTGGCAATCCCAATGTCGGTTCATTAGATTACAGATGGCAGGATTTCAAGAAATCTACTCTTCTGGATAAACTAAACTTTGGTTTTACGATGCGGAACATTCCATTAAGTTCGAAACTTTATGATACTTCGGCGCGGTTAGGATTTAGTTATCTGTTACCCTTAGAAGGGATTTTATTAAATACGGGTTACCATTTTAGAAAAGGGGATAACAGCAGCCACCTGGGATTAGGGTTTGAGCTCAACCGTAATTTGACATTGTTTACCGGTGTTCAGGAATTGGAATTTGATAAATGGGGTGTTGGAATGAGTTACTCTCAGGATAATTTTATATTTAATCTCGCTTATTCCACAGAATTGGAAAGAATTTTGGTCACCTTGTCTTCAAGGTTAGGTGCAAAACCAGCAGACCTGGCTTCACATTATTATGAGCGTGGAACTAAATATTTAAAATCGAGCGACTATAAATCTGCAATAAGTGAATTAAAGAAATATCTGTTTTTTGATTTGCATGAATCTAAATCAGATACTGCGCGAAAACTTGTTCTTACTTTAGAAAGAAGAAATGCAAAAAGGCAGTTTTTAGCTGATTCACTTTATACGGTTGCCGACCTGCTCACAGCCAAGGGCGAAGCACAATCTTTAAGGGCAGCATTAATGTTATTAAAGGTTTTGGAATTAGATAGCAACCATGTTAGAGCCAATATGAAATTAATGTCGCTGAAACCGGCAATACAGGATTTTATAAAGAAATCACTACAGGATGGCGCTAACGAATGTGATTCCGAAAATTATGCAGAAGCTCAAACTTACTTTAAAAGAGTTCTTCTGTTTGAAAATGACAACGAAAGCGCTTTGAGCTATTTATCGAAAATTAACCAAATTTATGACGAAAAGAGCGAGGAATTATTTGTTCAGGGAGTCGTTTTTTTTCAACAAAAAAATTATAAGAACGCAAGAGCAGCATTTAAGCAATCATTAGATTATTATCCGGGAAAACAAGTGGCCCTAACCTATTTAAATCGAACTGATAATAGATTAAAAGAAGTTGAGCAGGAAATTAAAGCATTACTTCAATCAGGGCAGTCTTTAGAGCAAAGAAAGAGATATATCGCTGCCACTATAAAATATGAAGAAATATTGAAAATTGATAAGGCTAACGTCGAAGCCAAAGCTCGAATTGCTAAACTCAAACCTAAAGAGAGACTTGAAAAGAGAGCATTAATACAAAAAAGAGAAAAAGTTTCATTGTATCTCAGCCAGGCAGAAGATTCTTTTCAGCGCAAGGAGTGGAAAAATGCCGTGGATTTGTATTCTGAAGTGTTGGCAATAAATGCCAAAAATGTTAAAGCTATTCAGGGTAAAAAAGCAGCTGAAAAGAAATTACAAATAGGCACTCTTTTGGACGCGGCACAAAGCGATGTAAAAAGTGAGAATTACTTAGAGGCATTTAATAAGTATAAGAAAGTTTTGGACCTGGAGCCAGAAAATGATGCGGCTAAGACTAGATTGAGCGACGTTAAAAAGAATATAGACCTACTGGTTGAAGCGCATTTTAATAAGGGCATAAAACTTTATACCGAGGATAATTACCAGGGAGCAATAATCGAATGGAGCGAGGCATTAAAACTCAACCCTGATCACACTGGCTCTCTTGAATATAAGAAACAAGCGCTGGAAAGACTCAAAGCATTAAAACAGATGAAATAGGACGCAGATTAGCCAAACATTCGTGAACACTTATAATTCAACGAACAGGTTTTCTTTCTGTTGCCGATAATGTTTGTATCTTCGTTTTTTTTCTGGATTTTAAGCAGTAATTTTCTCACATTAGTTAATTCAAGAATTGTGGAAATTGAATTCGTAAAACAGCCAACGGAATTTAATATGTCAGTTATAGTGGGGTGTAGTTCAAATTTCGATTTCGCTCAGTATGAAGTGTGAATGTTTACAGGGAACATCCTTTTTATTTAAGCGTTTAGTTTAGTGACTTTAAGGATTATATTTTAATAATTAGCAGAAACAAGTATTTATGAACCTGAGACTACTTTTTATATATATTATAATTTTGTTGTTTTCAACATCCTGCGCCTATTATAATACATTTCACAATACAAAAAAGATATATAAAGAGGCGAAAAAAGAACGGGAAAAACGCAAAGGGGAGAAGCCTTCTTCTGCAGAGATTAAACAATATGATTTAACTATTGAAAAAGCCTCGAAAATCTTAGAGATATATCCTGAAAGTAAATATGTCGATGATGCAGTGCTCATTTTAGGAGAGTGTTTTTATTATAAAGGCGACTATATTAAGGCTCAAAGAAAATTTGAGGAATTAATTTTATATTTCCCTGATAGTGATTATTATTACAAAGCTAAACTTTGGCTTGCCAAAACGAATATTCAGGTGCTTGAATATTTAAGCGCTCGATATATATTATTAGAATTAATTGCCGTAAAAAAAATTGACAGAGATATTAGAGATGAAAGCCGGTTTCTACTTGCTGAAGTGCAACTTAAACAAGGGAATGTTGAAGAAGCGGAAAAAGGATTTAGAAAAGTTGCCGAAGATTCAAAAAATAAATTAATAAAATCAAAGACATATTTACAATTGGGTTTAAGCCAGATAAACACCCAAAAATATACTGATGCGGTAAAAAATTTTCAAAATGCTATAAAATATAGTCAGACAAAACAATTTGAGTTTGATGCAGAACTGAATCTTGCCAGGGCATTAAAATTATCTGGTGAATTTAATAATGCGAAAAATGTGTGTTTTGGTCTATTGGATAATGAATTATTTAAAGATAAGCACGGTTTGGTTAAGTTAGAAATTGCAGATTGTATTTATCGGGAAGGGAAATCATTATATAACAAATTAAAAAGCGCGGATTTATCTTACCTCGGCAAAGTTGAAGAAGCGATAGATGAATATAAAAAAATAACCCTGGAATATAAAAGAACAGAAAACTCTGCCAGCGCTTATTTTCAAATGGCCAAAATATACGAAAATGACTTTGGTGATTTTACCAGTGCAAAAGAAAATTATGAAAAAGTAAAGATGGAATTTGGTAAATCTGAACATATACCGGAATCTATAGAAAAGGCTAAGAATATTGGCGATTTAATCCGTATGAAAGAGCTGATAAAAAAATCGCAAGGTCTGCAATTCAGTGAAAACAATGGCAAGCACTTTGGAATGACAGAATTAGAGTTGTTGCTATTGGAACATGGGGTACATCCTGAGCTGCGGCTAATGAAAAAAATGCGACTGGCCGTAGATTCAACTCAATCTCCACAGCTTGAGAATCAAACCAATCCACCTGATAAAGTAGCTGCAATGGAGCCTAAAAATGAAGATTTAGAAGCACTCCTGACCAATAAATTGCAGTTGGCGGAAGTGTACTTGTTTCAATTTGGACAGTTAGATTCGGCAATTTCTGAATACAATGAAATAATTAGCCTTTTTCCGGATCATCCTGGAACGGCTAAAGCATTTTTATCTTATGCCTATATTTATGAAAATGAATATCACAACAAATTTAAAACTGATTCATTACTGTATGAATTGATAGAACGATATCCGGATAGCTATCAGGCACAAGAAGCAAGAAAAACTTTACAACTCCCACCCATAATTAGTCAAGTTGAACAAGCCGCTAAATCTTATAAGCAGGCTGAGAATACACTTTTCACAAGTAAAAATACCAGACAGGCCGTAAATGAATTTCAACAGGTGGTGGAAAATTTTCCGTCTTCGGAATATGCGCCAAAAGCCCTCTATGCTATTGGGTGGATACACGAACGATTAACCTTTGAAAATGATAAAGCTATCAAGATTTATCAAGATATATTGAAGAACTATCCGGCTTCAGAATATTCAAAGAAGGTTAAAAAGAAAATAACTGAGGTGGATAAAGCTGCTACTGCACTGGAAGCCGAAAAACTCAAAGAAACTCAAACGGACACTTTAAGTAAAAATAACCCCAATATTGAACCTGAGACGGTTCAAAAAGAACAACAGCTCATTGAGGCTGCGAAAACTAACAAAAATGATAAAAAGTTTAAAGATCCTGAGTCTGCGGATAAAGATAAAAATAAGTCAAAAAAGCAAAACCTTAATGACCTGTTTGAATAATATCAAAAAGATACACAATTGTCCCGTTTTATTTGTAAATAATTTAGGGGGGGGGATTTACTTGATGCGCATGCAGTGTCCTGCCATAGCGCAAACCGCTCAACCAGGTCAATTTATTAATATAAAGGTGAATGATGAATTCATTCCTCTGTTGAGAAAGCCGTTTAGTATTTGTAGACGTAGCAGAGAGGATGGATGGATTGAAATCTTATGGAAAACTGTCGGTAAAGGCACAGAGATTTTATCCAAATATGAACCAGGAGACCAGGCGAATATACTTGGTCCATTAGGTCGTGGTTTCTCAATTCCACCCGCCATTAAGACGGCTTCATTAGTAGGTGGCGGCATAGGCGTAGCCCCGCTGCCTTTTCTATGTAATGAGCTTCTCGATAAAGGGCTGTCAGTTGATGTTTATATCGGTGCAAAATCAGCAAACGAACTTACATTCATAAGTGAATTTCAAGCGCGGGGCGTTGAAGTCTATATTGCTACGGAAGATGGAAGTAAAGGGAAACGTGGTTTGGTGACGAATGTGCTACTTGAACGAATCAGGCAAAATCAAACTACCAGACTAGGATATATTTATAGTTGTGGGCCTCCGGGATTTTTAAAGTGCATGATGGACATTACCAAAAACTTAAATATTGAAGGCCAGATATCGATTGAGTCTATGATGGGGTGTGGATTTGGCATCTGTATGGGCTGCCCGGTTAAAGTCAGAGATGATGAAGCAAGGGATGCACATTATAAATTAACCTGTATTGATGGCCCTGTATTTAATGCCTGGGAGGTCGAACTTGATGATTGACCTCTCAGTGCAAATTGGCTTCTTGAAATTAAAAAATCCCGTGCTGGTGGCTTCCGGTACGTTTGGGTACGGCAGAGAATCTGAAGATTTGGTCGATTTGAATTCTTTGGGTGGAATTATAACTAAATCAATTACTCTGAAACCAAGGGCCGGCAATCCGCCTCCTCGGATAGCAGAGTTACCAGCAGGTATGCTTAACTCCATTGGCCTGGCAAATGTCGGAGTGGAAGTTTTTATTACTCAAAAATTACCTTTTTTAAATACATTAGATACCTCAATTATTGTGAATGTAGCCGGAGGATCGGCTGAAGAATATTTAGCTGTTGTGCAAAGGTTGGAGGCTGTAGATGGCATTGACGGTTACGAACTAAATTTCTCCTGTCCAAATGTGAAGGAAGGCGGTTTGTTATTTAGTCAAAATTCTAAAATTGCTGCCAGAGTTACTGAGCTGATTAGAAAAGCAACCAGCCGGCCAATAATCGTTAAGCTAACACCTAATGTGACAAAGATAAGTGAGATTGCAGATGCAGCGGCAGGCAGCGGAGCAGATGCTGTTTCTTTGATTAATACGCTTGTTGGCATGTCTGTAGATATAGATTCTCGCCGCCCAAAGATTCATTCCATCACAGGCGGCTACTCTGGTCCAGCTATAAAGCCAGTTGCATTAGCGAAAGTCTATGAAGTCGCAAAAAATGTAAATATACCGATTATTGGAATTGGGGGCATTATGAATGGTCGGGACGCGCTGGAATTTATCATCACCGGCGCGAGCGCCATCCAGGTTGGAACTGCAAATTTTATTGATCCTGCAACTGGTGAAGACATCATCAGAGACCTTATTCATTTTTGTGAAAAGCATAAGAAAAACTCAATAAAAGAAGTCATCGGAATCCTGGAAACATCATAACTTATTCTTGCTATTTTATCTGTAAGAATCAAAAAGTATCATTGACTTAACAATCAGGTGGAGAATTGGGATTAGAAAAATTTGGAGTCAGAGCCTTAGTTACTGTCCTATTTGGGCCGTTCATTATATTTTGTGCCTGGAAAGGGGGGTACCTTTTTTTAGCTTTAATTGTTTCGATTGTATCTTTAGGTATGTACGAATTTTATGATTTGGCAACGCAAAAAGTCACCAGACCAGAAAAAGTCATCGGGATTGTATCAGGTATTACTTTATGTTTGATGCTGTATTATAATCAGTTGGTCAATCTCTGGATAGTAGTTTCAATTTCAATGTTTGTTTTAGTTGTTTTTGAACTATTTCGTAATGAAGTAGGGCCAATTTTGAATACAGCTGCTACTCTCATGGGATTATTTTATGTTTCTTTTTTTCTTGGGTTTTTAATCTTGATCAGAGAGCTGCCAGGTCAATTGAATATGGAATACCAGTTAGGCGGCTCTTTAATTATCTTAATCTTCCTTTCCATTTGGCTCTGTGATACCGCTGCCTATTTGTTTGGCTCACGATTCGGTAAGCATAAACTTTTCCAAAGAGTAAGTCCTAACAAAACTGTGGAAGGAACAATTCTGGGATTTATATTTGCAGTTTTAACAGCTTATGCTTGTTATCTGACATTTTTGCAGCAGATTAATCTCGTTAATGTCCTGGTCATTGGTGCAGTATGTGGAAGCGTTGGGCAGATAAGCGATTTACTTGAATCTCTTTTCAAAAGAGATGCGCGTGTGAAAGATTCTTCTAATTTGATTCCGGGGCATGGTGGAATTTTGGATAGATTTGACAGTGAAATTTTAGTTGCACCTGTTATTTATTTTTATTTACGCTTTATTGTATTTTGATAATTAGTAAACTAAAATATTGCCATTCTCAATTATTAACTTGTCATCGATACTTATTGTTGGTTTTAAAATAATTCCTTTGATTTCCTGGATTATTTTGCTGTGAACTTTTGTAACCTGGTTTTGTCCGATAGATATATGCGCGGTGCCAAATACTTTTTCATCTTCTTGCTTTGATTTGCCAAACGTGACGTAATCATTTGTACCCACGCCCAAGTTACTTAATTGACGCCCGGATTTCCCAAATTTTCTAATATCTTTACGCAATTTTGCAGCATCTTTGTCGCCTTTTATTTGAGTAATATGTCCATTCTGAATTCTAAGAACAATTGGTTTGATTAAGCGTGATTTTTGACCTGCTATTCTATCAAGAGTGATAATACCGTTAATTTTTTTCTTAAACATAACACATGCTTTGCCAGCCGGAATACAAGAGAAATCCCCGGCTTCATAGACTAATCCTGTTTCAGCAATTCCTTTAGTTTTGTAAATATTAATCTTTACATCTGTGCCTGAAGGGGATTTCAGTTGAAGTGTTTTACCAATTGAAAAAATATCCGCTATTTTTCGGCTTCTTATAGCCAGCTTTTTATAATTTGCTTCCATTGAACGCTCTATCAATTCTTTGGAAGTGTTTTTAAGCAAAATAATTCGTGTACCGTTTTGTCTTGCTTTTTCAAATTGTGCTTCATCTACAATTTTGGATGTTAAAACAATTATAGAATCAAATTGAATTAAAGAATTATACACTGGATCAGGAAGCCCGTAACCATTTATATATTTAAAAGAATATCTGGTGAACATTGCAGAGGGAGTTATTTTTTGCGCACATTTCCAGAGAGCTTCGCCAATTTCAGAGAGAGATTCTTCTGTAATAATTAATATAAAATCGTGTGGATTAACTCTCAGACAATTTTTTAAAAGAGTTCTGGCAATTTTATTTAATTTTATCATTGGGAGATTATTATTATTTACATTCAAATCACAAAACACAAAGTGAATTTATCATTGAAGAAATACCCCATTATTTATATAATAAAAATAAACAGTATAAAATTTGTATAGAAAATAGTCGAGAGACTGGAGGCAAAACAAATAATGCGCTTGGTTGAAAAAATCAGTATTCAAATTCGAAAGGTAATCTTAAAATCAAACCTCTGATTTTAAAAATGAGCAAAAGTAATATCAAATATCTTGAATTCATACTCGCCGGTAACCTCCTCAACAAAACATCCTGTTTAATATTGAATTTCTTCCATGCTATTTGTCTCTCGTGCAGATGTTCTTAAAAATTCCCCAGGTGGATACAAAGTACAATTTGCTATTATCCAGGATTAGCGGCTATTATTTAGTTACTCAATTTGTAATCCTAAGTGGGCAAATACTTTTGAATCCTTAATGATATTATCGATTTTAACATATTCATTCGGTTCGTGCAGCGTTTCATCCTGGGTTGCCCATACAACAACATTAAAGCCTGCATTGCGGAAATAAGCTGCAACTGTTCCTCCGCCAATTCCCATCGGCTGAGGCTGGACTCCTCGAATATCGGTTATGGCTTTTTCTAATGATTTCACAACCGGCGCATCTGAAGGTGTGGGAGGCGCCGCCCTGACTTCCTGCTCAGAAGTAATTTCAATTGTTACTTTGTGCTCATTTTCAACATCTTTGCAAATTCTTTTAACATCTCTCCACAATAGATCAACGTCATAAGTGGGTAACAAACGGCAATCTAAATAAAAGATATCCTCACCTGGTATGGTGTTAATGTTAGGTACATTTGGATCTTTTTTCGTGGGTTCAAATGTACTGGTTGGAGGATCAAAAACAGGGTCAGCAGCATTAAATATTGAGTAAAGATTGCTTAATTTTACGATTAAATTAGCCCCGGCTGTTAGTGCATTTATTCCTTTATCAGGAGTGGAGCCGTGTGTTTGCTTGCCTAATACTCGAAATTTAAACCAGACAATACTTTTTTCAGCGACCTCAATCATTGTACCATCTTCAATGCCGGCATCCGGGATTATTATAAAATCCTCATTCTTGAATATGCTGGAATGATTTTCGAGCAGATATTGGATGCCGTATTTGCTGCCTGTTTCTTCATCAGCAACCAGAACCAGGCCAATGTTATGTTCAGGTTGAACACCTTCTTCCCGAAATGCTTTTATTGTTAGCAAAGAAGAAACTATGCCTTGTTGGTTGTCTTCTGTGCCCCTGCCATAAATTTTACCATTTTCAATCCTGATCGTCCAGGGATCGCTATGCCATTTACTTAAATTACCTGGAGGAACGACATCCACGTGTGACATGATCCAGATAGTCCGGGACTGGTCTTTCCCCAGAACTTTTGCCACCAAATTTGGCCGGTATCCGGATGGCGCCCGGTCATCAGGGGCCTTGTAGAGAGTTACTTCATCACACTTTAATTCTTTTTCCAGATATGATTGAATGAATGCGGATTTCTTTTGCTCTCCTTCGCCGTCATTTTCAGGAGAGATTGCGGGAATAGCTGTTAGCTCTTTTTGTAAACGGATTGTTTCGTTTTGATAGGTGTCGATCTGTTTACATATTTTTTCGAGAAGCGTTGTATCCAAGACTTTGCTCCTGATTTTATACCCACGTTATAGATTTGCTTTTTTCGAGACTTTTAAAAAAGAGACTAAGCCTGTCATAGACCGGGTCAACTTTTTCTCCGAATTTATTATGCAATTTTGAGCCAATCTCCTGAACGTTTTTTAAGCCGTTACATTGCTCCCAAACAAAACTGCCTATCTCATCTAACTTCATGCGATAATCTGGGTTTTTGAGTATTGGTTTCAGCCAATTTCCAAAGAAATGATTTCCAAATTTCGGAATTAGTATGACAGTCAGACCATTGTCAGCTTTTTCCCAATGATGGTTCCATTTTGGGCGTAAAATCAGGAGATTTTTTTCAACAATTTGCTTTGCCATTTCAGAGATGAATTTATAATACCAGTAACCATAAAGGATGATCTGTTTGATTTATATTTTGAATTAATAAAACAGGTAGTCAGATATTTCGGGAGCAAGGAAATGTGGTACAAAGTGATTTACCCTGTACCATATTTCCTCATCTACCCTGTACAAATTTGGTTCCTGACCGGGCTATGATTATTCTCTATTTTGGCGCCTGGTTATTCCTGTTTTGTAGCGCTGGTCATAGGAACCTTGATTAACATATAGATAACCGCTGCAAAAATCAATAAACTCAACCAGGCAGAGTTAAACGGAGCCAGTTGTGTTAAAGAAAACGAACTTTCACTGAAGTTTAAACCCAGCACAACGAATGCCAGGATAACTGCCATAAGCGATTCGCCTGCTATAAGTCCGGATGCTAATAAAACGCCTGTATTGTCAGCGCGAGATTTTTGTGCATCGTTGAGTTGTTTCTTTTCCATATTTCGATCGAGAATCCATTTGATAATACCGCCGACAAAAATAGCGGATGTGGAATGAAACGGTAAATACATACCAACAGCGATTAGCATTGGTGAAGGGGCTTTAATAAGAATTAAACCAATTGCAAATACTATTCCTACTATTACCAGAGGCCAGGCCATTTCACCGCCAACGATACCTTTAGCCATAAGCGCCATTAGACCTGCCTGAGGGGCTGGAAGCTCCACGCTGCCTATAACATAAACCTTATCCAAAAGAGCAATAATAGGCATGAGAAATGCAGCGGCAACGACTACGCCAATTATTTCTCCCATTTGCATACGCCAGGGCGTGCCTCCTAAAATGTGACCGACTTTCAAATCCTGTGTCATGTCACCGGCGACACCTGCTGCGCAGCAAATAACTCCGGCGACGCCCAAAACAGCAGCCACGCCTTTAGGCCCGGTCACTCCAATTGCTACCATTAAAATAGCTGATATAAGAAGTGTGCTAAGGGTGAGACCACTAATGGGATTATTAGAACTACCGATGAGTCCCACTAAGTAGCCTGCAACCGCCGAAAAAAGAAATCCAATAACGAGTAGAACTACTGTTAATAGTATGGAGCCTAAAAAAGAACCGCTGAAATAATGGTAAAGAATAAATTGAGGCACAGCAAGAATCAGGATTGCGGTAATTATTTTTTTAAAATCAAGGTCAATTTCAAGTCGGGAAACCGGGCCTGCATGTGCTTTCAATTTCTGAATGTTTTTAAAGGCCTTGCCAATACCTTGAATCAGAGATTTTCGAAGATTGTAGAGGGTATAAAAAGCCGCAACAATCATGGTTCCTACAGCTAACGGCCTTATTTGATTTCTCCAGATGTCAGAGCTGATATTTTCCAGACTTTGTCCGACCATTCCCTGAAGAGTTGGATTTAAAAATGTGGCTAAGGGAACCAGCATAAGGTGCCCCATCACTGCTCCCGCAAATAGTACAGCAGATATTCTAAAACCAACGATATATCCGACTCCCATCAACGCTGGATAAGCCGCCGGTGATTCAATCAGCATGCCGCCTGAATATGCCGTTGTTGAGCCGCCAATTTGTATTTTGGATTCTGCAAATTGGTAAAACTTGTTTACATAACCTGTTATTATTTGAATACCATTACTATTTTTAAAAAGTTCAAATAGTGCGGCAAGTCCCATTGCTCCAAACACATAGTTGGCCCCGGTTGCTCCCCCCTGTCCGGCTTTAACAATTTGGGCGGCTGCTACGCTTTCTGGAAACGGCAGATCAGCTTCTTCTACCATGGTACGTCTGAGCAAGACAATGAACAGAACTCCGAGTGTGCCCCCAATCAGCATGATAAGAGTACCCTCAATTAAGTGTTCAAAAGTCCAAAGAGAATCCCACAATTTACTGCCATCTTCAAATTCAACCAGAACAAAAGCTGGTATTGTAAAAATGGCTCCAGCTACAAGGGCTTCGCCAACTGATGCTGTGGTACGGGCAACATTCTCTTCTAAAATGGTGCCTTTGAATAGTCTTAACGCTGCCATGGCCACAACCGCGGCAGGAAATGTTGCGGCTACCGTCAGGCCGGCTTTCATACCAAGATAAGCGTTAGCTGCCCCCAGGACTATTGCCATGATGACGCCAAGGAATACGGCTTTAAATGTGAATTCTTTTAAGTCTGAATCTGCGGGTACATAAGGCTTGAATTCCGGATTACTCATTATTCCTCCCTTCGAAAATGGTAAGTTTTCCGATTAAACAATTAGAATTTTGATTACTACTGCTTTAAATCATCTCCCCACAACTTGTTGTCAACATAAAAGAAATAATTAAAAAAGTCAAGTGAAAAATTTAGTTCTTTAAGCGCTCAATTTCTTTTTTGTTTGATTTTTGTAAAATAAATAGTATATTAAACACAAACTATTGGACTTGTTAATGGCATTTTTAAATGATATTACGCTTGGTCAATATTATCCAGGGAATTCGTTTTTACACCGCCTGGATCCAAGGAGTAAACTTTTTGCAAGTTTAATTTTTATGTTCTGTTTTCTCCTTACAAATGATATTCTCTTAATATTAATACAGGGTTGCGTGTTCATTTTAGCGACGTATCTATCGAAAATTCCGGCGAAAGTTATCACGAAAAATTTGAAATGTTTTTTCTGGCTCTTTTTGATTACCTTTTGCATCCATATTTTTGAATTTAATTTAAGTCATAGCTTCCCTTTTTTGAATTTCAAAGTTACAGAGCAGGGTATTTTAATTGGACTGGTTTACACTTTGCGGTTAGTATTGTTAATTGTTTTTGCTGCTTTATTTACGTTAACCACAACACCAATCGAACTTACAGATAGTCTGGAGAAATTATTTTCACCGTTAAAACGCTTTAAATTACCTGTGCACGAATTTACTTTAATGATGACGCTTTCTCTGAGATTTATTCCAATTTTGATTTACGAGACGGAAAGGATTAAAAATGCACAACTGTCTCGAGGAGCTTCGCTTGAAGGTAGATTGCTTCAACGAGTACAGAACATCATCCCGATGTTAATACCCTTGTTTATCTCGGCGATTCGCAAGGCAGATGAATTGGCGGTGGCGATGGAGGCTCGTAACTATATGGGCGGGACCGGACGTACTAATTATAATCAGCTTGTGCTTAAGCGAGGTGATTTTGGATTGATCATTTTTTCAGGTGCCTTTTTGTGTGGATTTTTTCTCCTGAAATAGTTGAATTTCATTCAATTCATGCGAAATATTAAACTTACTCTTGAATATGATGGCGCCCATTTTTGCGGCTGGCAATGGCAGCCTACAGGCAGAACAATACAGGGAGCTTTAGAAAACGCTATTGAAAAGTTACTGCAAGAAAAACCAAAGATTATTGCTGCTGGACGAACCGATGCTGGAGTCCATGCGCTGGGTCAGGTGGTGAATTTCAAAACAGAAAGCACACTTGACTTGAATTCTATACGTTTAGGTTTGAATAGTTATCTCCCGAACGAAAGTATTGTTATAAAAACTGAAGAAGTTGATGAGAAATTTCATGCCCGGTTTGCTGCAATTAAAAGAAAGTACCGATATGTAATTTCAAAAAGACCTCGTGCAATTGGCAGACAATATTCATGGTATTGTAAATATTCATTAGACTTAGATAAAATTAAAACGGCTTCAGGTTACTTGATAGGAGAGCATGTTTTTGCTGCATTTAGTAAAAAAATCGAAGATGAATCACATTATTTATCCAATGTTGAAAGTGTAGATTGGCAGGATACGCATGATGAAATAATTATGGAAATCTGTGCTAATCGATTCCTTCATAATATGGTTAGAATCATTGTAGGAACGATGGTGGAGGTCGGTCGCGGGAGATTGAAACCAGAGGTAATTAAAAATATCCTGGGTACAAAGGATAGAGATAAAGCAGGAAATAATGTACCGCCTCAGGGTTTGTTTTTAGAAAAAATTTACTATTAAATATTATAAAATTATTTACAATTTTAAACATGTAAAAAAGGAGTTTAATCATGAAATTCTTCTTAGACACTGCAAACATTGACGAAATTAAGCAAGCTGCCAGTATGGGAATTCTCAATGGAGTTACCACGAATCCTACGTTAGTAGCCAGAGAAAAGGGAAAATTCAAGGATAATCTTATTAATATATGTGAAATTGTAGATGGACCTGTGAGCGCTGAAGTTGTAGCGACCGAGTTTGATGGTATGATGAAAGAAGCCCGCGATTTAGCTTCTCTGCATAGCAATATTTACATAAAGATACCCATTACACGCGAAGGACTAAAAGCGGTCAAGGCACTCTCGACTGAAGGGATTCATGTGAATGTGACGCTTTGTTTTAGTCCGAGTCAGGCGCTCATGGCCGCCAAAGCCGGCGCTACATTTGTGAGTCCATTTGTGGGTCGTATTGATGATATCAGCGGAGTGGGAATGGATCTCATTTCTGATATACGAACAATTTTTAATAATTATAACTTTGACACTGAAATATTGTCAGCCAGTCTCAGGCATCCGCTTCATGTAGTTGAATCGGCTCTTATAGGAGCTGACATAGCAACCATGCCTTACAAGGTTTTTGACCAATTATTCAATCATCCTCTAACGGATATCGGTTTAAAACGATTTTTAGATGATTGGGAAAAAGTAAAAGATCGGGTGATGTAACAGGTGCTGAAGTGATGGAGCAAAGTTGAGTAATTATATTGGATTATTAATAGAGCTGTTTTAAATAATGTTAAGAGGTATAATGATGAAGAAGTATCAGTTGATTTTTACAATACCTTTAATGGTTCTAATTTTTAGTAATTGTAATACAGGTGACACAGATGCACCTCGGAATGACTTTGAATTTACAAGCAGTACACCTCAACCTGTCGCCCTTCAAAGTGGAGGAAATTTAAATGACCAGATATCAAACAGTAGACAAAATGCCATAACTCGTGCTGTTGAAATGGTGAGTGACGCTGTGTGTGGCATTAATGTTACCCAGATTCGAGAATATCGCCGGTCGCCTGCGTATGATGACCCATTTTTTCGTTTATTGTTTCCAGACCGCGGATTTCGGCAGCCTGTAAAAAGTTTAGGTTCTGGTTTTATCGTATCACCTGATGGATTCATCCTGACGAATGAACATGTTGTGCATAACGCTACAGAGATTGTTGTTGTTTTATCTGATGGTTCTACGAATAATGCGGAGCTGATCGGTTCTGATTACATAACTGATCTTGCTTTACTAAAAATCGAGGGCAGCAATTTTCCTTCTATTAAATTCGGTAATTCAAATGACGTAATTATTGGTGAATGGGTGATTGCTCTTGGCAATCCTTTTGGTTTGTTCGAGATAAATGCCAAGCCTACTGTTACGGTTGGCGTTGTTAGCGCTGTAGATCGAGATTTCGGCAAACAGAAGAACGACAAAGTTTATCAGGATATGATTCAAACCGATGCTGCCATTAACCAGGGGAATAGCGGCGGCCCACTGGTAAATAGTTTAGGTGAAGTTGTTGGTTTAAATACATTCATCTTTACTGGTAGTAATTCTAATGCTGGTTCAATTGGACTTGGTTTTGCTATTCCTGTTAATCGCATTAAACGTGTCTTGAAAGAAATTAAAAAATATGGCGAAGTAAATCGCAGATTTTGGTCGGGACTGGAAGTTGATGATATTACCCATATGGTAGCACGCTATTTTCGACTTGAATCGCAGGATGGAGTTATTGTAACAAATGTTAACAAGGAAAGCCCCGCTGCCAAGGCGGGATTAGAAGTTGGTGATATCATAGTTGAAGTAAATAGTCAAAAAATAAAAAATCGAAGCGATATTTGGCGAGTAATTGAAGATTCTGATTTACGCGGCGGTGATAAGTTAGAACTTGTGGCTATTCGAGATAAAAAGAATTTAAATATAGAATTAAAATTAGAGGAAATATCAAATTAATTCGTGTTGCATATTTAAGAATAGAAATCAATTAAATGATTGCATTTTTCAGTAAATTTAGTCGAGTTGAAAACAGAATATAACGATGATTAAGAGATATAGCCGTCAAGAGATGGAACGTATTTGGAGTGATGAGAATAAGTTTCAAACCTGGCTGAAGGTTGAAATATTAGCATGCGAAGCCATGTCTGAACTCGGCGAAATTCCGAAAGAGTCGTTAGAAATTATTAAGAAGAAAGCGAATTTTGAAGTAAAGAGAATTCTTGAGATTGAAGACACAGTCAAACATGATGTCATCGCTTTTCTGACGAATGTGGCTGAATATGTCGGGCCAGATAGCAGATATATTCATCTGGGTATGACTTCTTCTGACTTATTAGACACAGCATTGTCAAGTATGATGCGGCAGGCTGGTCTTTTTCTTGTAGAGGATTTAAAGAGACTGAAAGAAGCGTTAGGTAAGCGTGCTATTGAATTTAAAAACACGGTCTGCATTGGACGATCTCACGGTATCCATGCCGAACCCAGCACTTTTGGATTAAAATTAGCTTTATGGTATGAAGAAATCGGGCGAGGAATCAATCGGCTGGAGAGCGCTATTGAAACTATTTCTGTTGGAAAAATCTCCGGAGCAGTAGGTACGTTTGCACACATAAATCCATGGGTAGAATCGTATGTTTGTGCTAAATTGGATTTAAAGCCGGCGCCAGTTTCTACACAAATTGTGCAAAGGGATCGACATGCTGAATATTTAACGGCGTTGAGTTTAATCGGCTGTTCTCTGGAGAAGTTCGCAGTAGAAATTAGGAATTTGCAACGCACTGAAATTCTTGAAGTTGAAGAATCTTTTAGCAAGGGTCAAAAAGGTTCATCGTGTATGCCTCACAAACGCAATCCTATAACCTGTGAGCGGGTTACAGGTCTGGCCCGGATGCTGAGAGCAAATGCAATTGCTGCATTAGAAAATGTTGCACTCTGGCACGAGCGCGATATTTCCCATTCATCTGTGGAACGGATTATTATTCCGGATAGTACAACCGCACTTGACTATATGTTGCATAAAATGACAAATATAATTACAAACCTGATAGTTTATCCACAAAACATGGTAAAAAATATAGAAAAAACGTTTGGACTGGTATATTCACAAGGATTACTTTTAGCTCTGACTAAAAAGGGCATTACTCGAGAAGAAGCTTACGAATTGGTACAAAATCGTTCATTAGAAGTCTGGAATTCAGGTGGTGATTTTAAATCTGTTGTTTTATCGGATGACCAGATTCGCAAATGGTTATCTGAAGAAGAAATCGATAAATGTTTTGATTTAAAAAATAATCTGAGAAATGTCGATTTTATCTTTAAGAGAATTGGATTAGGCAACTAAAATAAGAACAAAAAGGGAGCAAGGGAAAATTGAAAGAGGTTAATGTTAAAAAGAAAAAGAAACTGTACGAAGGCAAGACTAAAATTCTTCACGAAACTGATAATGAAGATTTGCTGATTCAGGAATTTAAAGACGATGCCATTACTTTCGATGGCACCAAAAAGGGAAAAATGAAATCCAAGGGCAACATCAACAATCAGTTGTCAGCACATCTTTTTAATTATTTAGACAGCTATCATATACCCACTCATTTTGTAAAAGTACAATCAAAAAATTCGATGATTATTAAGAAATTGAATATGATTCCGGTAGAAGTAGTGATGCGAAATATTGCAACTGGCAGTCTGGTAAAACGGTCCGGAATTAAGGAAGGACAAGAGTTGGAGCAGCCGGTTCTGGAATATTACCTCAAAAATGATGACAAGCCTGATCCCATGGTTGATGAGAATCATATTTTAGCTTTTGAGTATGCAACTTCTGAAGAACTAAAGCAGACAGAACGACTCGCAAAAAAAACTAATGCTGTTTTAAAATCATTTTTTCAACGTAGAAATTTATTGTTAGTTGATTTCAAAATAGAATTTGGCCGGAGTAAATCAAATAAAATCACATTAGGAGATGAAATTTCACCAGAAACCTGCCGATTATTGGATATTGAGACTAAAGAAAAATTTGATAAGGACAGGTTTCGAGAGGACTTAGGGAAAGCAGAAGAGGCTTATGCAGAAGTTATAAAGCGTGTATTTAAGGATTCATGAAAAAATCTAAGATCTGATTCTAATTAGTGTAAAGGAGAAAATTTGAGTAAAGAAGGACTTGGAATTATTTTTGGTTCAATTTTGTTTAATGGAATCATAATAACAGGCGCTATACTAACGCCACATATATACCTGACAGTATTCGCGGTATTAGGTGTTATCTTTTCTGGTTTTTCATTTTATTTCTTTCGTGATCCTGATCGAAGCATACCGGTGGGAGCAAATTTAGTGTTGGCCCCGGCTGATGGCAAAGTTATTGAAATTTGTGATGAAAATGAAAATGAATATCTCAAGACGCCTGCAACCCGGGTTAGTATATTTTTATCCATTTTTAATGTTCACGTTAATCGGATTCCAATGGATGGTCAAGTGGCATATTTTCGTTATCAACGGGGAGCGTTTGTTCAGGCATACAAAAGTGAGGCTTCCGGTATAAATGAACAAACAGTTATCGGAATTGAAAACAAAAACCAAAAGATTTTATTTAAACAAATCGCAGGACTTTTAGCCAGAAGAATTGTTTGTAATATTAGGGAAGGAAATGTAGTAAAATCTGGTGAAAGATTTGGAATTATTAAGTTCGGTTCACGAATGGATATCTTTTTACCTAAAAATATTGAAATTAAAGTGCAATTAAATCAAAAAATTAAGGGTGGCGAAAGTATATTAGGAGTAATAACCAATGATTCTTAAAAGGAATTTAGTTCCCAGTGTGTTTACAACATTGAATTTATTTTTTGGATTTCTTGCGATAGTTAATGCATTGCAGGGAAAATTTGTCACAGCATCATGGATGATTATCCTGGCGGCTATTTGGGATGCTCTGGATGGGAAAATTGCCAGAATAACGCACACTTATAGTGAGTTTGGCATACAATTCGATTCTTTGTCTGATATGGTATCATTTGGTGCGGCGCCATCAATTTTGATGTTTCAGGTGTTTTTTTATAAATTGGGAGTTCCTGGAATTATTCTAAGTTTTTCCCCATTGCTGTTTGGTGCAATCCGGTTAGCCAGGTTTAATACCACGCAGGAAAGTTTTGAAAAAGAAAATTTCTCAGGATTACCAATACCTGCCATGGCTGTTACCTTATCTACTTATGTGATTTTCAGTTATGACCTGTGGGAAGGATTAAAGTTTGATCCATTACTGATACCTTTAGTTCTATTCCTTTGTGTACTGATGGTGAGTAATGTGGAATACGAAACAGTGCCTAAATTTTCATTTCGCGAGAATAAAAAGAATTCTATTCTACTGGCGCTTTTAATCATTGGAATTGCCTTCGCGGTTGTGTTTCGCCAAAAGACTCTGTTTCCAATGTCATTCTTTTTTGTGTTATTTTATCTTGTTCGTTCCATTTTGCATGGTCATAAAGAAGATGAAGATGAAGTATTTGATATCTCATTTCCAGAATAATTAAAATGTGTAGATAAAATATGATAATTGCTAAAATCTATATTACACTTAAAAACGGTATTTTAGATCCGCAGGGTAAAACGGTTCATCATGCTTTGGAGAATTTAGGATTTAATGGCATTCATCAAGTTAGAATGGGGAAATTAATTCACCTCACGTTTAATGATGTATCAAAAGAAGATGCCGAGCGTTTAACTATTGAAGCATGCGAGAAACTTTTATCTAATCCAACTATTGAAGAATTTAATTTCGAGTTAATTGATGGAAAACTCGAAGAAAATGAGAATGCTTCAAAATGAAATTCGGTGTGATTGTTTTCCCTGGCTCAAACTGTGATCATGACTGCTATTATGTTTTGAAGCATGTCCTGAAACAAAAGGTTGAGTACATCTGGCATAAAGAAGAAAACCTGAGTAATTATGATGTTATCCTGCTGCCTGGCGGTTTCTCTTATGGGGATTATTTGAGAACAGGAGCTATCGCTCGATTTTCTCCGGTTATGAATGCAGTGGTAGATTTCGCAAAAAATCAGGGAATCGTGATTGGAATATGCAACGGTTTTCAAATTCTATGTGAATCAGGTTTGTTGCCGGGCGCTTTAATGCGAAACCAGAGCATGCGTTTTGTTTGTAAATTCGTTAATATTAAAGTGGAAAATAATGAAACGATGTTTACAAACGCTTGTAACTCCGGAGAGATTTTGAATATCCCCGTCGCGCATGCAGAAGGGCTTTATTATGCTGATCAAAGGACGCTTGAAGAATTAAATCAGAATCATCAAATTCTCTTTAGATATTGTGACGTTGAAGGAAATACTAACCAGCTGGCGAATCCCAATGGCTCATTAGAAAATATTGCCGGAGTCATAAACAAAGCCGGTAATGTCATGGGAATGATGCCACATCCTGAGCGATGTACGGAAGATATTTTAACTTCGGCTGATGGTATGAAAATTTTTGACTCTGTTATTAGGGAAAAATTTGCTAACGTTTTCGCATGATCGCTCGTTGCCAGATTAACAGAGTGATATTTGGTGGTATTGTTTTTCATTACCATGTAAGATCAACGTTATTCCCTGACGGTTTTTTTACACACTCTGTACAACTGGGAACGATTGTTAGCTGATGAATATTTTGGAGATGGTTTATTCTATTTAATTTGTAATTTTAATGAAAGAGGAGTGTAAATGGCGAGAAAATCTTTGGGATATATCGTATTAGTGATTGTTTTAGGAGCGATGATCGGAACATTGTTTGGTAAACTAATAGGTTTTGTCTTGCCAGATGGAGTAGTGAAGGAATTTTTTTTAAAAGAAGCCAATTTTGAGATTGGCCCTGCAACAATCAATGCAGGACTTTTTGCCATTACTCTGGGTTTTAAAGTAATACTCAATATCGTTGGCCTGATAGGTATAGGTATATCGATTTACGTCCTCAGATGGTATTAGCTTTTTTGAGTAAATAATTTATTATAAAACTGTTTATAGATTAAATATTTTTTTGTAGGAGGTATTATTTATGGGCGCCATAGGCATGCAAGAGCTTTTAATAATTTTTTTAGTAATTCTGCTACTCTTTGGTTCTAAAAAACTTCCGGAATTGGCGCGTGGTTTAGGCAAGGGAATAAGAGAATTTAAGAAAGCAACGAGTGAAATTAAAGGCGAGCTCGATATAAGTGAAATCGAAGATGATATTAAGAAAGAAGTCAAGGATCTGAAATTAAAATAAATCTCAAAGTAAATTATCTTCGACATTATTAAATTTAAGGAGACAAAATATGAGTCCGGGACCGTGGGAAATCATAATAATAGTTTTCATTATACTTCTTCTGTTCGGGGGCAAGAAATTTCCTGAATTGGCCAAAGGTTTGGGTAAGGGCCTGAGGGAATTTAAGAAATCTGTTAAAGAACCTGAAAATGAGGAAAATCAATCGAAAATCAAATCTGCAAAAGATGAGGATTGAATAATTCTCAAAATATAGATAATCAAATATAGGAAGAAGTGTGGATTTAAGTTCGGTCAAATTATTGATAAATTTTGGAGCGCTTATTGGATATAGAAAAAGTAAACATAAATAAAATTCAAGCAAAGCTTTTCCAGGGTGACTGGACGTGCAAAGGCTTAGTTGAACATTATCTAACAAAAATAAATGAAGGCACTCAATTCAATGCCTTCATTTCTGTTTTAGAGGAAAGGGCGCAAAAAAAAGCGCTTGAAGTGGATAGGAAGATCAAAAAAAAACAGGCAGGCAAGTTAGCCGGACTTGTTATTGCCGTGAAAGATAATTTAGCCATAAAAAACGAACGGGTAACGTGCGGGTCACGAATTTTGGAAAAATTTGTCTCACTCTATGACGCGACCGTTATCAGAAAGTTGGAAAATGCCGATGCTATAATTATTGGCAAAACCAACATGGATGAATTTGCCATGGGCAGTTCCAACGAGAATTCCTGTTTTGGACCTGCTAAAAATCCCAACAGTATAGAGCGAGTGCCAGGCGGTTCCTCGGGTGGTTCCTGTGTGGCTGTGGCTGCCGATATGGCCATGGCGGCATTGGGTTCCGATACCGGCGGCTCCATTCGTCAGCCTGCTTCATTTTGTGGAGTCATCGGTCTCAAGCCCACTTATGGCCGGATATCTCGTTTTGGTTTAGTGGCCTTTGCTTCATCTCTTGATCAAATTGGTCCAATTACCAACACCTCAGAAGATGCCGCTTTAATTCTTGAAGTGATTTCCGGACAGGATGAAAGAGATTCTACCTCGGTATCCAGGCATGTTCCGGCATTTTCCAAAAAGATTGGCAAAGACGTTCAGGGTTTGAAAATTGGCTTACCAAAAGAGTACTTTGCAGAAGGACTGAGTGCAGAAGTTAGAATCTCGATTGGAAAAACTATTGATATGTTAAAAGACAACGGTGCTCTTTTTAAGGAGGTTTCTTTGCCTCACACAGAATACGCCATCGCCACATATTACATTTTGGCTAACGCTGAAGCTTCTGCAAATCTTGCCCGATATGATGCGGCGCGTTATGGCCTCAGAGCCGAAGAGCCGGCAGATTTGGAAGAAATGTATGTGAAGAGTCGCAGCCAGGGATTTGGCGAGGAAGTAAAACGAAGAATCATGCTCGGAACTTATGTGCTTTCCGCCGGTTATTATGATGCTTATTATAAAAAAGCCCAGAAAGTCAGAACTCTTGTTAAACAGGATTTTGAACAGGCATTCGAACAGTGTGATTGTTTGCTTACGCCTACATCTCCGACAACCGCTTTTAAATTAGGCGAAAAAGTAGATGATCCGCTGGCAATGTATCTGTCTGATATTTACACGGTGTCTGTTAATTTAGCCGGTTTGCCAGGAATATCGGTGCCGTGTGGAGTTGATTCGAACAATCTCCCGATTGGCGTGCAAATCATTGGCAAACACTTTGATGAAGAAATGGTGCTGAGAGTCGCGGATTTTATTGAGAAGAATTCAATATTTGTAGAAAGAAGTAAATAGTAAGTCGTTTTATTATACGCTTATTTCATAAATTTGAATCTGAATATGGACAAAGCTAATGTTTGCTTATAGCGATTTGCACAGATATTATCCTATCTGTCATGCCCGAATGCTTTTATCGAGGCTCCATAACTCCACTGGATTCCCGCATTTAAAGATCGCGGGAATGATAACATAGAAGATATTTTATTGGTTTCAGGAATAATGTTCCACAGCTTTTCACTTATACTTATTAGTATAAATATTAAATTGAATATTTATACACAAAAAAGTAAACCAAAATAGAATTTGAAATGGACTACGAACCCGTAATCGGACTGGAAGTACACGCCCAGTTACTGACAAATTCAAAAATATTTTGCCGCTGCAGCGCGAAATTTGGCGGTGAACAAAATACCCAGGTGTGCCCGGTTTGCCTTGGAATGCCTGGAGTATTGCCGGTGTTAAATAAACAAGCCGTCGTGTTTGCTTTACGAATGGGTTTGGCAACAAATTGCCGCATCGCACCCCATTCTATTTTCGCGAGAAAAAATTATTTCTACCCGGATTTGCCCAAAGGATACCAGATTTCTCAATACGAAGAGCCTTTCTGCGAAAAGGGCTATATTGAAATAGAACTTGATGGTCAACGAAAACGCATCGGCATTACCCGTATTCACCTGGAAGAGGATGCGGGCAAATCAATTCATGCTGAGGAATTTGTGGACTTGAATGAAACTTTGGTTGATGTCAATCGCTGCGGTGTTCCTTTAATTGAGATCGTAAGTGAACCAGACATTTGTTCTTCAAAAGAAGCCTACTTGTATTTAACCCAGTTAAGGCAAGTTGTTCAGTATCTTGGTATTTGTGATGGCAACATGGAAGAAGGCAGCCTTCGGTGTGACGCCAACATTTCTGTTCGGCCGGTTGGCACGAAGGAGTTTGGTGTTAAAACTGAAGTGAAAAATATGAATTCCTTTCGAGGGGTGGAAAAAGCCCTGGATTTTGAAGTCAAGCGCCAATCAGGAATATTAGAGAGCGGAGGGGCAATAGTCCAGGAAACACTGTTGTGGGATGCAAATAAAAACGAATCCTTTCCAATGCGCAGTAAAGAATTTGCTCATGATTATCGATATTTTCCCGAACCGGATTTATTGCCGGTGGAGGTCAATTCTGAATGGATCACCGAAATCAAAAAGTCTATACCAGAATTGCCACAGGCGCGAAAAAATCGTCTGGTTGAGCAGTATGAAATCCCTCCATACGACGCTGAGATACTAATAGATACAAGAGAATTAGCTGACTATTTTGAAGAAGTTGCCAGAAGTTCATGCGATGCCAAATCAGCCAGTAACTGGATCATGAGTGAGGTACTCAGGGCATTAAAAGGCGAGCAAATCGAAATCACCGATTTTAAGGTTCAGCCTTCCGATCTGGCGGATATGATTAAGCTCATAAACAACGGTACAATCAGCGGTAAAATAGCCAAGTCGGTTTTCGAGGAGATGATGAAGACGGGCAAAGCTCCTGATGTAATTGTCAAAGAAAAAGGACTGGTGCAAATATCTGACACTGGCGAGCTTGAAAAACAGGTACAAACCGTGCTTGCAGAAAATCCATCGGAAGTGAAAAGGTATTTGGACGGTAAAGAACAGATTTTGGGTTTCCTGGTAGGCCAGATTATGAGGGTAACACGCGGAAAAGCTAATCCCAAAATAGTGAATGAAATTTTGCGAAAAGAATTAGATAATCTAAAAAAATAATCGAAGAATTATTGTTATTCTAAAATGCCACACTCATGAAAATGAATCCTTTAATTTTATTTTCAATACTATTGAGTAGCATAATTGCACAATGGTCCTGTGTGAGTAATGCTGACCGCAGCAATCCGCTGGATCCAAAATCAGAAAATTTTAATAATGTTGGAATGGTGACAGGGGAGACGCGGACGTATTATCCCCCGAGTTCACCTATATCCGATGTTGAAATTCGAATGGAGCCGGGATCTTTTATTACTAATTCGAATTCTTCAGGCAAATTTCTGTTTGAAAATGTTCCGGCTGGAAGTTATATAATTACTGCTCAGAAAGAAAATTACGCATTAGTAGAAAATTCTATTGGCGTAAAATTAAACCAAACAACCACAGTAGAATTGAATTTAGACGGTCTGCCTTTTATTTTGTCTTTTTCCGTTAGCTCAAGTCGTATTAGTCGTTGGTTTCCGGAAGAGGATTTGCTGTTATTGGATGTTCAGGCCCGGGTTGATGATCCCAATGGTTTTAGTGACATAAAATTAGTTACATTTGAAATTCCTGATCTTAGTTTCACAGACACTTTAGAAATCAATCAATCACTGAATACATACAGTAAACAAGTATTACAAACACAGTTGCCGAACAGCTCGTTGCACGACATTTTGGGCCGCCAATTATATTTAAAAGTACAAGATCAAGCAGGATTCGAATGTAAATCACAGCCGAATTTCTTAGCAAGAGTGATTGACGTCCTACCTGAAGCTGTATTCCCGCAGGGATTAGTCGTACTAACCAAACCAAGACCTGTCTTAATTTGGAAAGCGAATACTTTATCTTTTAATTATACTTTTTCAGTTGAGTTGTTGCAAGTGTATGGGGGAGTGATAAACGATTTGATTTGGTTTCAACCAGATATAAATAAAACAGAAAAATCTATCGCCGTACCTGATTCATTAATTGATGGTATATATTTTTGGAGAGTCGCAATTGTTGATGATTTTGGCAATTTGAGCCGGGACAAAGAGAGGTCATTTCGCATAAATTAAGGTCATTAAATGGAAAAAACATCTGAAAATAATCCGCTTGCATCAGTTGCTGCACTATCGGAAATTGCCCAAATTGTAAATAGTATCCAGGAAATCGAACCTCTCCTCAAAAAGGTTCTGGAAATTGCGATGGAGACGCTTGCTGCAGAGCGTGGATTTGTTTTATTGAAATCTTCAAAAACTCCTGATGGCTTTGAAATTAAATACAGCCATAATTTTTCTGATCACCAAATTGCAGACATCCCGCACATCTCCAGCAGTGTTGTACACGAAGTTCTTGACCAGGGTGTTCCCATTTTACTTTTTGATGCTCAAAAAGATCCGAAATACAGCGAGGCAGAAAGCATTGTTATTCAAAAAATTCAGTCCATTGCCTGTGTTCCCTTGAGCCTAAAAAATCGTGAAATTGGGGCTATTTATTTAGACAGTTTAACCAGGCGCAGCCGGTTTACGAAAGACAGCCTGCCTTTTCTAACCGCATTCGCAAATCAGGCGGCCATTGCCATAGAAAACGCTCAACTCTATCAAACCTTGCGGGAAGAAAATCGGCGGTTACGGCATGAGGTTCAACGCATTCACGGTTTTAACGAAATAATTGGTCAAAGCCCCAAAATGCAGAACGTGTTTGATGTTATGTCAAGAGTACTGGATTCGGACGCAACGGTCTTAATAGAAGGCGAGAGTGGTACCGGCAAAGAGCTGGTAGCAAGAGCCATCCATTACAATGGACACAGAAAGGACAAGCCTTTTATGGCGCTTTTTTGCGGATCGCTGCCAGACAACCTTTTAGAAAGTGAGCTTTTTGGTCATAAAAGAGGTGCATTTACCGGCGCCATCTCGGATAAACGAGGATTGTTTGAGTCTGTAGACGCTGGTACATTTTTCCTGGACGAGATTGGTGAATTGAGTTCAAACATTCAAACCAGGCTTTTAAGAGTTCTCCAGGAAGGGGAAATAAAACGAGTTGGTGAAAATCAAATTCGCAAAGTAGATGTAAGAATTATCTCTGCTACAAACAAAAAATTGTTGGGACTTGTTAAGCAAGGGCTCTTTCGAGAAGATCTTTACTATCGCTTAAATACAATTAGAATTAAGCTGCCGCCATTGCGGCAGCGCCAATCAGATATCCCTTTGTTAGCACATCACTTTCTGGATAAATTTGCTGTATCAAAGAAAGAAAAAATCAAAGGATTTGAGAAGAAAACACTCAATGCTTTACTCGCTTACTCCTGGCCTGGTAACGTGCGTGAATTGCAGAATACTATTGAACGGGCAGTAGTGTTGGCCAGAAAGGAATTCATTGTTGTAGAAGACCTTCAATTAAATCAGACTGAAGTTTCTGATTTGATTGAGACCGGGATTCCTTTAAAAGAAATCGAAAAGCGTTTGATTCAACAAACTTTACAGGAACAAAACAACAATATCTCTGAAACTGCGCGTATTTTAGGGGTTTCGAGAAGATGGTTACATTATAAAATCAAAGAATGGCAGCTTTAAAAAACATAGGTGACATCCAAATATTCGCTGAGCTTTATCAGGGAGCAACAACCGTAGTTTACAAGGGTTATCAATCATCTTTAGAACGGGTTGTGCTTTTAAAGGTTTTGCGACTGGAGTTCAGTCAGGACGAACGTTTGAACCAGCAATTTCAGGAAGAAGCCAGGCTCATCGCCCGGGTGCAGCATCCCAATGTTGTGACGGTTTATGAGTATGGTCGTTTCGAACAATGGATTTATTTCGCAGCAGAATATGTTGAAGGCATGACTTTGCGAGAGCTTATCAAAATTAAGAAGCTGCCTCCTGAACTGGCTTGGTTTGTCCTGCTTGAGATTTCCAAAGGATTGAAGGCTGCACACGATAAAAAGATTCTTCATAAAGATATAAAACCATCAAACATACTAATTTCAAATGATGGGCAGGCAAAAATCACTGATTTTGGCATGGCTGACTTGAACTCATCTACTGAGCGGGATATGGATGGAGAGGTTAAAGGAACAATAGCATACTTTTCACCAGAACAAATTTTGGGCGAACCAATAAACACGCGCTCTGATATTTTTTCATTAGGCGCGACCTTTTTTGAAATGTTGACGGGTGTGCAAGCATTTCAGGAAAATAACATGAGCGAATATTTTCATGCCATTCTTAATGATGAACCAACAATCAATCTAAGCAAGCATGGAAATATTCCGCATGAATTGATTCGAATTTGCGAAAAAATGTTGGCGAAAAAAGCGGCTCATCGTTATCCTGGCTGTGAAGAGCTGATCCAGGAATTGGAGGCTCCTGAATTGAACCAAATCTTCACCGTGGATTCCGCTGATTTATGTAGATTCATTAAAGAACCTGTGTCGTATAATTCAAAAATAATGGCGCCTGAAATTCAAATTAATCGAGCTGATAAAAGGTTGAATTTTCGATACCTGTATTTTTTTTCTGCGATAGTTGCTGTCTTTTTATTATCAGGCTTCTTAATATCATTTTTCAATAAAAATGATAATTCTCGAAAAACTGAAAGGATTAATTCATTAACAGATTCACCGCAAAACGCCCCTTCACAAAATAGTGGACAGTTAAACTCAATTGAATTAAGCTCAGATTCAATATCTAACAAGATGAGTCCAGAAAAAAAGTCTGCTCAAAACGAAACTTTACAAGTAAAAAAAGTTGACGAGCAGCCTGTCTCAAAGTCGCAGTTTTCGGTTAAAGAGTCTGAGGATATTAAAGAGAATTTATTAATGAACGTTGGATATTTACAAATTTCCTGTAAACCCTGGGCAGTTATTTATATTGATGGAGACTCCATTGGCACTACCCCTTTAAAAAACGCCCTGGAATTGACTGCTGGAAGACATGAAGTTTTATTAAAAAATCCAGATTTTCCAAATTATTCAACCGAGATTGAAATTGCCAATAGTACGGTAAAAAAAATTGAATTTTCACTCTGGTCATTGGTTGGAAACTTGAAACTTGAAGTGAGTCCCTGGGCAGAGGTTCATATTGATGGAGAATATCGCGATACGGTACCGCCACAGGATCGGCCGTTAATTTTATTGCCAGGCAGCCATCTGCTTACTTTAAAACATCCTCAGTTGGGAAGCTGGGAAACTACAGTTGAAGTCATTGCGGGCAAGTCAATGGAATTAAAATTCAATCTTAGAACACTTTTGTCTAAATAGTTGGATCACCAATTGCCCATTATATTTTTGTAACAGAGAAAAATAAGAGAGTAGTGAAAACTTTGCACGATTCGCATTAAGACCATGCTTAAAATATATTTATTTAGCACTAATATACTTAATCCTTTACCCAAATTTTATATTTGCGCAAGAAAGTTGGACATTTCGGACAAGCATGCCCACTGCCTGCGCAGGTAAATGTTACTCATTCGATAAATTATGAATTTCAAGGTAAAACACGTAGTCTGCATTCTAACAATACTTTTACTCGGTTGGCCTTCTTCAGGAAAATCACAGAACAAAGAAGTCCAGCTTGTCGAAGAGATTAGCAGTGCGTATAATCAGTTAAACTATTCTGAAGCTGAAATTAAAGCGAGAGCTGTTCTCAAGAATTACCAGAACTTTACATCTCAGCAATTGACAGAAATTCACAAAATACTGGCGTTTATTTATTATTCTCAAAACAAGCAAGCTGAAGCGCGTCTTCAATTTGAATATGCACTCTCAATAACTCCTGAATTACAATTGGATCCCTTATATGTTTCGCCCAAAATTCTGAACTTTTTTAAACAGATCAAAGTAGATCAGGAACTTAAATCAAGACAGAGCATCCATTCAGACTCAGGATTTCGTTACGTTCTTGTGCAAGATCTACGGCCATCTGCGGCGCTGCGGTCTATGATTTTACCGGGATGGGGGCAACTCTATAAAAAGGAGAAAACAAAGGGCAAAGTTTTATTAGCAATGTGGACGGTCGGCTTGAGCGGATCGGTGATTACGTACCTGGCACGGAATAACGCAAAGAATAAATATTTATCAGAGACCAGCCCTGCAAAAATTGAATCGTGCTATAATAGTTATAACAGATTGCACAAACTGAGGAACAATGTATTAATATTTTCTGCAGGTGTTTGGCTTTACAGCTACATAGATGCTGTTTTGAAAAAAGGCTCAAATAAATTAAATACTTCATCTTCTGAAAAAGCACTGTTAATTCTTCCATCGTTCTCATCAAATCGTGCCAACCTTACTTTGTTGATGAATCTTTAAACAGCTCGGTTTATTTAATTCTCAAAATCACTGTCAATTATTGCTAAAGTACTCGCTAAGTTTTTAAGACTAAATGGTTTTGGAATGGCGCCAATGAAACCATATCTGCTGAAATCAACCATCAAAGGATTATGAATGTCGCTGCTGATCACAATGGCTTTCACCAGTGGGTCCATCTCTAATAATTTAGTAATAGTATCTTTTCCATCCATTCCATTTTGAATATGTAAGTCTACAAAAACAAAATCAAACGGATGATTGGTGGTTTTGGCAATACTGTAAAGTTCAATTGCTTCACTACCATTCTTTGCACAAATTACCTCATATCCAATTCGATTGAGCAATCGACTTGTAACTTCTCTGACTACTTGTTCATCATCCATAATGAGAATTTTTCCTTTAATCAGGTAGATTGAATTTTCTGAGTCGGGCTTTGCCATAATGAAATAATT
>CAZIKB010000038.1:0-49693 GCA_964539665.1 uncultured Cytophagia bacterium | reverse complement strand
CTTTAATCAGGTAGATTGAATTTTCTGAGTCGGGCTTTGCCATAATGAAATAATTGTTGATTCTCGATGAACAATGTTATATTTATTGCAAGCATTGTGCCATGCAACATTTTTAACTATTTGAACATAAATCTGTTCCTGCGTGTGCTTAGAGAAATCCAAAATCAGGTAAATCTTCTTTTACGAAAATTCTGCTAGCTCACGAAATGTTTGTGAATGCTTTGCTCAGATTTGTGCACACAATGCACATTTTCATCACAAATTGATAGCTCCTGATTAATTGGATTATTGACTGCAGAATATGTTATATAGACTGTCTGTTTTATTTATTCATGGGTGTTTTAAGGTCTGGCACTTATTTTGTGATGGATTTTGAAGTTATAATAGAAACATGGTAGTAAATTAATCATCAAATGGAGGTAAATAATGAAGTCAATATATGAAATTGCTACTGGTTTTAGTCTGATAATACTGTTAGCCAAAATTGGTTGTAGTAACTCTCCTGTATCATCTAACCAAAACATTGGCTCAGTCAAAATCAGCATTAAAACGGTAAGCCCTGGTGCAGCAAAAGCTTCGGGGACGGCGTTAGGTAAAACATTGGGGTCTGTTACAATTACCAGTGCACGGGTAGTAATAAAGGAAATAGAATTTGAAAGCATCTTCGAGGACACCCTGGATTTTGAGCTCAGCGCGCCTTTTGTCATGGATTTAGTTGTTGGTTCGAGTCTTCATGAAATTGAAACAATTCAAGTGCCTTTTGGACAATACAAAGAAAGTGAAATTGAAATCGATGAATTGAATTCAGGGGATGGTGTGGTTTACACTCAAAATCCCGGTCTGCAAAATCGAAGTATTCTTGTACAGGGTTTCTTAGATGGCGATACGAATCAAACTTTTACTTTTACAAGTGATCTTGATGTAGAACAGGAACAGGAGTTTGAGCCGCCACTAATCTTGGATGAAAATTTTCCCAACACAAATATTGTCTTAACCATTAATGTGGATAGTTGGTTTGTTGATGACAACGGTAATTATTTAGACCCTCGTCTGGAAACCAACAGAAGTAAAATAGAAAATAAGGTTAAAAATTCTATAGATGTTTTCGAAGATGAAGACGACGATGGTGAAGAAGATGATGACGACGACGATGATGATGACAAGGAAATTTGACACTTAATTGATTTACACAGCTACATTCAATTGAAAAGCAGAATGATACCAGCATTCTGCATTTTTCGTTTTAAGAGGTTGTTGTGAGAAATTCAAAGAAAATATATTTGCGCAATCATTTCACAATCGTATGCATTCTTTGCGCTTTAAAAAATATAAGTGATGATTTGTAAAAATAGAGTGGATATTTAACCAGGAACTTAACTTTATTATTAACAGATGCTTGAATGAAGTCGAGAGGACAATAAAAAAGCCAATGTTAGTTTGGCATTTATCTTGCAAAACCGCAGCCTTAATTAACTAAATTTTTCAGAATTAAGAGGGAGAAAAAAATGAACGGAGGACTTTTTACAACACGTACTTTTAATTTATTAATTTTAGTCACGCTTTTATTAACAATAAATGGAGGCCATCTTTGGGCACAGAGTAGTTATATCCTTTCCAAACATTCCGATTTATCTACGGATGATCGTATTTTCATGCATGATGACACATTATTCATGCAGGTAATTGCTCCGGAAATTGATTATACCGATATCGATGAAAATGAATATGAATTAAAAGCTGAAGACGGAGGAGATGATATTGAAGCCGCATTTACAAATGAATTAAATACATTTTATACAGCCAGCTTACCTTTGCGATATTTGAATTCATCAGAAGAAAACTGGCGGTGGAAAGCGAGAATACGGGATGATAGTGGACACGAATTCAGGGTCGAAGTAGAAATTTCAATTTTAGGCGGCGCCCACGTGGAAGAGCTTATAATTAAAGGGAAAATTGAAGACCTGGGTACAAACACTCTTGTAGTAAAAGGTGCTACAATTTTTCTTGATGATTCTACAATTATCACGGACAAAAATGACGTCAACCTTTCATTCACTGATTTAGAGATAGGAGAGAATGTTGAAATTAAAGCAGTGAGACAAGGGAATGGAGATTTGCTGGCCCTGTTCATTGATTTAAGAAGTAGAAACAAGGGAGAATTGGAGGTTAAAGGCCGAATAGACAGCCTTGGTACGGACCATTTAGTTGTGTTAGGAATTACTTTCTTTGTAGATGAAAGGACTTCAATTCAGGGCGAATATGAAAACTCTATATCACTAACAGATTTAATAGTAGGGCAATTCGTTGAAATTAAAGCCCAGCCTCAATCGGATAGTACCTTAATGGCAACGAGTGTCAAGGTGGAAGACAATGACGATAATGAAATTGAATTGACTGGTATAATTCAAGCCTTAGCAGATAGTAGTCTTACAATATCAGAAATAACATTTATGGTAATTCATTCCACTGAAATTCATGACACTCAAGACAATCCCATTTCATTGAATGAGCTTTATGTGGGATTATTGGTTAAAATTAAAGGAGAATATCTTTTAGATGGGAATTTAACTGTGACTGAGATTAAGATTGAAGATGAAGTGCCGGATAATGATGAAATTGAAGTCACAGGAATGATTAAGGAGATTGGTGAAAATAAATTAATCGTATCTGATATTGCCTTTTTTGTTGATGAAAACACGATGATTTTTGATGAACATAAAAGGTTGATTGCCTTGACCGATTTGCAGGGTGGGATAGTTGTTGAAGTAAAAGCCCTGGTTCAAACTGACGGAAGTTTCCTTGCTGTTAGAATTCAAATCGAAGACCGATTTCATAACGAAATAGAAATAACCGGCTTAGTAGACAGTCTTGGTGATTCTGTGTTAGTTGTTAATAATTTACAATTTACGATCAGTGAAAACTCGGTATTATTTGACCATCATAAGAATCCGATTAGCTTCTCGCAACTGTCAGTCGGTATGACTGTCGAAATCCATGCACAGATTTTGATTGATGGCACGCATTTAGTAACGAAACTCGAAATTGAAGAGAATGATGAAAACGAAATCGAGTTAACCGGCACCATTGACAGTCTTGGAGTAGCTAATGTATGGGTGTCAGGCCTGGAGTTTTTGGTCGATGCTTCAACACAGATTTTGGACAACAAAAAGAATCCCATAGACTTCTCTGCATTGTTGGTTGGACAAATTGTTGAAATTAAAGGCAGCCGACAGCTGGATGAAACCTTTTTAGCTTATGAAATAAAAATCGAAGACCGCATGGAAGATGAGGTTGAAGTTGTTGGCTCTGTCGATGATTTTACTGACGACACGATTACAGTTTTAGGACTCACATTTAATGTGACAGAGAATACGGTTGTTTTAGATAATAACAAGAATCCAATTTCATTATCTGACCTTTCCGGAGGAATGGTTGTTAAAGTTCGCGGGGAACTATTACCTGGCGGCACTCTAATCGCAATTAGGATTAAGGTTGAGGATAAAAACCAAAATCAACTGGAAGTGAAAGGTCCGATAGATTCTTTGGATATTAATTCTGTTTTTGTATTAGGATTCGATCTTCAGATTGACAGCAACACCGAAATATTAGATAAGAAGAAAAAACCTATTAATTTATCAGATTTAAGGATCGGTCAATTTGTTGAGGCCCATGCTCAAAAACAGCTTGATGACGGCTTCATAGCTACGAAAATTAAAGTTGAGGATGTGGTCGTGATTCTGGGTTCCGTAAGTGAAATTGCAACAAATAGTTTTGTTATGTTTAATTCTGAGATGCTTACTGATGAGAACACGCTTGTATTGGGCGCTCAAAACCTGCCACTATCATTTGATGATCTGTATGCAGGTCAGACTGTTGAAGCGCGCGCCATCAAGCAAGTTGACGGTACGTTGCTGGCTTCTAAAATCAAACTATTAAATATTGAATCAGTTACCGGTGTTGGTGATTCAAATGAGAGAAACACTTTACCCGAAGACTTCACGTTGGATCAAAATTATCCGAATCCATTTAATCCCACGACAACTATTGAATTTATCTATTCGAATACTTCAGGTGCTGCGCAAGCACAGGTAAGTTTGATAATTTATAATATTCTTGGTCAGACTGTCAGGACCTTGTTAAGTCAACCCC
Organism: uncultured Cytophagia bacterium; assembly: GCA_964539665.1. Classification (GTDB taxonomy): domain Bacteria; phylum Zhuqueibacterota; class Zhuqueibacteria; order Oceanimicrobiales; family Oceanimicrobiaceae; genus CAZIKB01. The sequence goes on along the minus strand of CAZIKB010000038.1, from coordinate 45,544 downwards.
TTCAGTTTGGTAATTATAAAATGCAATGGGATGGAAGAAATGATTTTGGCGATCCCGTGCCGAGCGGCATTTATTTATATCGATTGCAATCTGAGCATTTTTCCGAAACGCGCAGAATGGTTTTTGTGAAATAGTGACAATCATACGAAATAGGTGGGGAAAAAATCTCTCAGAGCATTGCAGTATCTGCTCTTTTTTCCCCACTTTTTTATTTACTTCAGGCCAAATACCAATTTCGTTTTGAAGCGGCGACTAACAGGCAGTTCAGTTTTCTTGTTGTCCCGCATCCGCACACGATAAGTCCCACTGAACCATTTTTTCATTTCAACCAGGTGATTTAAGTTAATGATGGCAGAACGATGAATGCGCACAAAGTCATCTTCTGGGAGCTGGGTTTCTAATTGATTCAGAGATTGACTCAGCAGGTAGGATTTATCGAAGGTGCAAACTTCCACGTATTTATCTTCTGCCCTAAAAAAGTAAATGTCCTGCAGCTTGACAAATCGAATGTAGTCGCCCACTCGCACCTGGATGCGTTTTGTAGTCGTTTTCTTTAAATTTAAAAGTAAGCCTTGTACCTGATCGTGTAAACTGCTCTTTTCATCATTGGTGAGTCTTTGTAGTTTTTCCAGGGATTTCTTGAGGCGTTTCGGGTCAATAGGTTTGAGCAAATAATCTATGGAATTGGTCTCAAACGCTTTGAGGGCATATTCATCGTAAGCTGTAGTAAATATAATTAGCGGTGATTGTTCAATTCGTGCCAACACTTCAAAACCGGTAAGTTCCGGCATTTGAATATCTAAAAAAATCAAGTCTGGCTTGACGGTGTTTATTTTATCAACCGCCTCGAGACCGTGTGAAGCTGTTTCGACGATTTCAATGAAACCAGTATATGGTTTTAATAAACGTTCTAATCTCTGCAAGGCCAGGGATTCGTCATCGATAAGTATGGTTTTAAAAATCACCTATTTTTCCTGCATACTTTGAATGGGGATGCGCATTAAAATTTGCACGCCATTTTTGTTGGATATTAGCAGTTCGTATTCAGCGCCATAATATAAGGCTAACCTTTCTCTAACTGCATTTAATCCAAATCCTTCATGGTTACTTAAAGTATTAAATCCTTTGCCGTTGTCATCTATTTTGATTTCACAGAATCCATTATTCGTAGCACATTTAACTTGAATATTGCCACCAGTTTCGGTGGTAGCAATTCCATGCTTTACGCTATTTTCAACCAATGGCTGAAGGAGCAGACCTGGAATAGAAAAATCAGCTAATTTATTATCTAACTCAATATTGTAAGATAACCGCTCACCCAAGCGGACTTTCTCGATTTCCAAATATTCTTCAATAAATTCCACCTCTTCAATTAATTTCATAAATTCATGATTACTGGCGTCCAGAATATAACGAAAAAGGTGCGATAATTTTTGAACCATTTCTTCAGCTTTTGCTGGATCAACTGGAATCAGACTGGAGATAGAATTCAAAGTGTTAAAGAGAAAGTGCGGATTAACCTTTGCTCGCAAGGCTTCCAACTCGGCTTTCGTTTTCATACGCAATAGACGTTGTTCGTTGATTTCTTTCGTTGACAACCTGGCAACTGTTTCCTGTAACTTGTTTCTTAGCACGAAAAAACTATAGGCAATCGAAGCGGCAAATAAAGTAAAAATAGTAATTCCAATGACAAATGATTTTGTATAATTGGGGTTTACACTAAAATTGAAAAGCACAGCATTGATTCCAATAGCAATCGAAGTACCAATCCAGCCGCCGATTATAAAAATACCAGTTAATCCCAAAAGTCTGAGCAAATTATTGTGAATCCTGTCTACATCCGCGATAAAGGCCGGGAAATAAATGCAATTGCCAATACACTGGGCAAAAACAAAATGTCTGGCAGCACGCGGCAACCATATATTTAATTCAGGGTTGTAGGAGAAAAGAGATAAAAGCACGGCAATTAAAGTATTAACCATAAAGAGAATTTTATAGTTTCGCCATTGTAAACTTTCAATAAGATTTTCTTTCAACTTACTACGTTTGGTATGCATTGTCTTCTTTTATGCAGCTCTTGACTGAGAAATAGTTAAAAATGAAAGTACAAATTCAATAAAAGATAATCAAGTAGATGATCTTTATTTATTATAATTGATTTAACAGCGGGTTACTTCAATATATACATGTTCAAGACGTACCTGCTGCAACGAAACAGATGATAGCGGAACGCCTTCGAACATATCGACAATCTCCTTGAGCGGGAAGCAACGTGGCAGTAAAAACGAAAGTTTGCCGCCATAATATCGATAATCCCAGCCGAATGAATCCGCCTTTTTGCAGATACCGTTCTTATCGTCTGTTTCTACAAATGCAAGCTGCTTTGCAGGAATTTTAGCACAAAGCTCATTCAGGGAACCTTCAGCCACGATGCGGCCGTGCTGCAAAATTCCGATTCGCGTGCAAAGTCTTTCAGCTTCTTCGAGTTGATGGGTAGTTAACAAAATAGTCACACCGCTACTTCTCAAATTTTCAATCAATTCCCAGAGCTCATACCGGGCCTCGATATCAAGACCGGCTGTTGGCTCGTCAAGTATTAAGGCTGCAGGGGAGTGCACGAGCGCGACCGCAATATTAATCCGACGCTGCCAGCCGCCGCTCAATTTAGAAACTTCTGTGTTTGCATATTCCTCAAGTTTGAATTTCTGAATCAGTTCATAAACCCGGTCATTCCTTTGCGATTTTTGCAGACCATATACTCTGGCAAAAAACAGTAAATTTTCACGGCAGGTCAAATCTTTGTAAATTGAAATTTCTTGTGGAACAATCCCGAGAAGGTACTTTGTTTTTTCAGAAACCGGCTCTCCTTTGACCATAACCTTACCGGCAGCGGCGTCGAGCAATCTACAGAGTATATTTATCGCGGTTGTCTTGCCGGCACCATTTGGTCCAAGGAGCCCATAAATTTCACCGGGTGCGATGGAAAAAGTCAGCCCGTCAAGGACGACTTTGTCTTGAAACGATTTTCTAAGACCACTAATCTCAATCATTTTTATCCTTTCTTTTCTTGTACCAACATTAATTTATATGAACGCACACCAAGCGCCAGCGCACCTAATGTGAAAGCAATTAAAAAAAATAGATGTGTCAAAATATCCTCAACTCCTTTACCCTGGGCCGATACGCCTTTGAGCGCTTGATTCATGTGGAAAATTGGATCTAAATATGCCAGTTTCAGAAGATAAGGTGGTAGAATTGAAACTGGAAAGAATGTTCCAGCTAAAACCAGTAAAGGCACACCGAATGCTGCTACCGGGCCATTTACATCTTCAGTCCGCTTTGTGAATCGTGCGCCAAAGAAGAATCCCATGCCCACATAAGAAATTACGCTTAAACATAGAATGAACAAACCTAGCCACAGCGAACCATGAAATCGAGCTCCAAAACCAAAGGCAATTCCATAAACAATCAGGGCCTGACCAAAGGCAATCATGATGTAGGCCAGTACGATTCCCAAAAAGTATGAGCTAGGCCTGAGTGGTGACAGCAGAAGCCGACGCAGGGTGCGACGCTCGCGTTCAGTGACAATGAGAGCTATGGGACCGCCCATACAACTAAAAAATAGCGCAGCGCCGATAAGAATTCCGGGCGCCGTAAAATCAAATGATCTCCCTGGCCTTTGCCCGCCTGTATAAATGAGCCCGAACAGCAAAAGCATTAGAGTTGGAAAAACCACCCAGAAAATAAGACTGCGGCGGTTCCTGAGCAATTCGATAAAAATGCGGTTAGCGATGGTGCTTATTTCACTGAAATATCTTTTCATTTTACCTCCTGTTTTTTTCATTATGAATTTACGATATGTAGATGATAATGATTATCATTTAGCGACGGATGGCAGGATATGTGGGAAGGGTGGTTATATTTGGGGGTGATTGTTATGCAACAGCGCATTATCTAATTATCATTTTGTTTTTTACTTGATTTTTCATTGCTATTTGTCATGGTTTTACTTAATTTTCAGTTCAAAGGCAAATCAGGTTTATGAGCGTTTAACGATTCTTTAATACATGTGTAAGCCTTCCAAATCAATAATTCTAAGACAATTTCATTCAGGAGCATAAGATGCTTGTAAAAATATTTTTTGTTCTATTCCTTTTGTCAAAATTTGCTTTTTCACAAAGTGTGCAAAAACTACCCTCTGAAATGAAAACAACTTTGGCAGAAAATAAGCAGGAAAAATCAGGGACACCTATTTGTGGAACGCCTTTGATAACGGAAGAGATAATACTGAGAGCAATTGAAAATACAAGGTTATACAAACCTGATGTTTATGAATCCATGCAAAAGATGAAGTTACAACAATCATTATTCAAAGTAAGCAGAGATGATGTTGGCGCAATCCGGAATTTTTTCGTTTTGAACAGGCAGAGCCAGGATTTCGATGAAGTTACCGCTGAACTATTAGCTAAAGGAACCTTGTCACAAGTATGGGTAGATACAACCGAAACAGCAAACGGGCATGTAACAATGACAGAAGTAGACGCCATGCTGGAAGCGCTTGAAGATCAAACACCTTCGGCTTCAAGAGACCCCCAAAAGGGTATTGTTGAGCTTGATGTCGATTTTTTTGGTGAACAGCCAAATTATGATGGTGATGGCATAACGGATTTTCTGATCACAGATATTCAGGACGGCTGGGAACCAGGCGCTCCATCCTTTGTTTCTGGATTTTTTACAAATCGGGACCAATCCTCTGGTACGGGGAGTAATAGGAGGGATATCCTCTATGTCGATTCCTATCCTTCAATATTTTTTGATGATAATAGAAAATTAAGAGTGGTTCTGCCTACACTTGCTCATGAACTACAACATTTGATTCAGCATAATTTTGATCAAGATGAATTGCTTTTTATTAATGAAGGGTTTTCGCATGTGGCTGAGGCTATATGCGGCTATGGCTTAATTTCCCCATCGTACCATTTCAGCGATACCGATGTTTCGCTGTTTCGTTTTAATAATTCGGTTAGCACGGATGAGTTCAAAGATCGTTCACGCGGCGGCTTGTTGCTGCTCTATTTAAATGAACAAGTTGGCGACGCGATTTTTAAACAAATTGTCCAGGAGGAAGCAAATGGTGACTTTGGTATAGCTTATGTGTTTTCACAACAGGGTGTTGGATATGATTTTAATCAATTTTTTGAGAATTTCAGTCTGGCAAATTATGTAAATGACAAAACATTTGATTCAAAATTTGGCTATACATATCCTGTCAGTGGACGTCCAACTGGCGAATTTAATCATTCAGATCCAAACCAGGATATCAGAAATCAGACCGTTAACTCATTAGCTGTCGATTATATTATTTATTCATTTGGCGATTCGCTTAACATAACTTTTAATAGCGCCAGCGCCCTCAATATATCGGCGATTAAACTTGGCTCAGGATTAACTGAAATTGAAAATGTTCCAACAGGCATTAATTATTCAATACCTGAATTTGGAAACACAATTAGGACCATTGTATTTGCAATCATTAATACGGGAGCTTCTCCTGCTTTCTATTCATACAATTCTACAGGAAAACTAACTGGAATTTTTGCGGAAACAGTTTATGATGATGGTAGTGCGGATGTATTCACAGGTAGTGCGGCTTTCCTTGGTTACCCGCCTAATTCGGTTGGTTGGGGCTGGGCGGTTAAATTTGTTCCTGAGGTTCCGAAAAACACTCTGGTGAGTAGCAAAATATTGGCGGCATTTGATCCAGAATTTAATGATGCACATGCGCCTGCCGACGCGCCGAAAGATTTTATATTTCATGTCTGGGACAGTAAAAATGGCTTACCGGGAGATGATATAATTTCACCGTTTATTGTTTCGACAAATAGACAAAGTTTTGCTGGAGAATTTTTAGACATAGATTTATCCAGCTATGAATCTGAATTAACTAATCACGATACATTGTACATTGGTTTTACAGAAAATGATACTGTTCAAACTTTTGTTGGTATGGATAGCACAACAACTGATAACTATACGTACGCATTTTTTAGTTCCACCCAACAATGGCACCCAATGTCCGATCTTCTGGTAAATGATGTGCCCCTTACCGGCTGGAACATGATGATGAGAGCAGCTTTTTCATATGTTGATAATACATCTCCAGAGTTCGTGGCTGGTTTTTTCCAAAATCCCATTTTCAGCGAGCAGCTCGATATATTTGTGGTTGGTTCAGCAAAACTTAGCGCTGAAAATTTAAAGGCCACGTTTACCCAGGGCTCCAGGATAACTCCCCTGGTGATGTCGGCTGTACCAAATACCGACTGCCTGGTGTTTGTCGACGATGACGTTACTTTGTCTACCAGTGGAGCCATCAGCATTGAGGTGGAGGGTACGACAAAATATGGCTCTCTTGTGAATGATTCAACTTTTACATTCAATGTTGAATTTCTGAGTTCGGTAAATGGAGGATTGCTGAGCACTACGGACGGTCAATTGAAATTGGAAATACCGGAAAATTCGCTCAGGAAAGATATGTATCTCATTTCATCGGTTGGGAATTCCAATGTTCTGAATAAAGAAATTGATAATTCCCCGACAAAGAGATTGAGTCATATTTATACAATTAGTCCTTTGGGCTATAATTTAAACAAACCAGCCGGATTAAAGATTCAGTTTGATCCCCTTGAGCTTGGCGCTTTAAGTCCTGAAGAAATCACGATTGCCTTTTGGGATTCAGATAAGTGGGTTGCGCTTGAGTCAACACTTTCTAATTCTGAAAATACCATATCTGCGGAAGTCTCGGCATTGGGACATTTTGTAATCATTGGCGGTAGCGCTGTCACTGATGTTTATTCTCATAATCCAGAGATGCCCACTAATTTTGGACTTCATCAAAATTATCCAAATCCATTTAATCCATCAACGAATATCAGAATTGAGTTGCCTGAGGAATCTTTTACTGAATTATTTATTTATGATCTTCTTGGTAGAAGTGTTCGAACTCTTCTAATGGAAGATCGGTCAGCAGGAGTATTTCAAATCACCTGGGATGGGCGGGACGACGAGGGCAAATTGGTTAACAGCGGAATCTATTTCTATAGAGTGGCTGCTGGTGATTTTACAAAAACCATGAAAATGATTTTAATCAAATAGTATCATCCGGAAGCCCAAATTCATTTGGGATTTAACCTCGATAAATCGAGGCTTCCAATTAGGCGCAGCAAACGTCTGACCCGATTGGAATAAAACAGGAGATTTTTTATGAAGCTTAAGTATTTAGTTATAGTAATTGTTTTCTTTTGCGCATGTGGCGGTGATTCAACCGGACCGGAAGAGAAGGTGATAAATATGATCATTATCCCTTCAGCAGTAGATTTCGGAGAGATAGTTATCGGAGAAGATAAAGACGTACAGGTTACAATAACTAATGGTGTAGAATCTAATGATGAATTAAGCGCAGAGTTAAGTATTTCAGGAGCAAATTTTTCAAGTCAAGGCGCCAACACTTCTTTTAATTTACAACCAGGCGAATCTGAAATAGTTGAAGTAAAATTTTCAGCAAATGCTAATGGTTCCTTTACTGGTACACTAACTATCGGTCATAATGCAACCAATCAAACCAGTCCTAATAATGTACAACTTAAAGGCTCAGTAGATAACCGTTCCGTGGAAATTACCAGGCTTATTCAATCCGGTTGGCAACTATTTGAAGCCCAGGATTTTGATGGTGCGGATGTAAAATTTGATTCTGCGGTTGTTCTGGCCAATTTTTCTCCATTTTATGAAAGTATGCAAGCAGAAGCAGAAAGTGGACATGGTTGGACATTGGCTAAAAAGAGAAATTTTTCTACTGCAAAAAATTTATTTATGAATTCACTTGCTCGTGCAAGCCGTGAAGCAAGTACAGATTTGAATTCAAATGCCGGACTTGCTTTTGTCAGCCATGCTTTAAATGATTATAGTTTAGCGATTCAGCATGCCCTGCAAGTTTTAAACGATGCTCCAAACTACATATTTGAGCATGATATTCAGGTCTTTCATAAGAGTATTCGCCTGGTGCTTGCTCAGTCATATTATTCGGCAGGTGATTTTACAAATGCCGCGGCTCAACTTGATATTCTCAATCCGCCAGGAGCGCCCCATTCTACTGAACCCGATGACCTCCTTAAACGAATTCAGGATTTGTGGGCTATAATTTAAAATTTTTACGCTAACTGGCGCGACGCTGCAACCAATGTTTACTTGTAATTATGGATGAAAATAAACGATATTTAAATCGATACTGGATGCCACACCTTTACTAAATTATGAAGTTTAGTTAAGGTTGATTATTTATACAGTAATTCTTGCCGATTTTAAACTGATGTAGTTGAACGGGGTTTTAAGTATCACATCAATAATTATGAAATTTTGCTATTTAGTATTGTTTTACAGCTTCACCTTGATATTCCTGAATTCATGTGCTGTTTCCGATACAAGGCCAGGAGTGTTGCACAAAGCGGAATCTTATCAAGATATAGCAGAAGCAAAATATAACGAAAATATTGAATATATCTTTAATGCTGACACGTCATATGTGCTGTGTATTAAACAATTTAAGCCAACCAACCAGACTCCATTTCTAAAGTTGAATTTTTTTGTTTATCACTTGAAGAGCATGCAGATTGTATTTGAAGAATCTTTAGGTCGTGGTCATGTTAAATGGTTAAACAATCATCAATTACAAGTATTTCTTATACCTGGTATTATTAAAGGCGATGAAAAACAAAGCCAGAAATTCTATGGATATATTTATGATTTAGTGCATCATAAAAAAATCTATAATTCGAATCCAGTAGATCAAAAAAAATAAAGAGTGTTTGCCCGGAAACATTCCATTTTATCATATCGACTGAAAGGATAAACCTGTAACTACAATATTTTCATTTAAACAATATTTCTCTTTCGTTTGAAATGACATTTTTAACCAGTTTTCGATCAGCTGATAAGTAGTATTTAATTCACCTCTGGAGGAATTAATGAGAAATAAAATATCAAAAACAACAGTGATGTTAGTAATATCTGTGTTAACTGTATTTTCTTTAATATCAGATAAAAGTAACAAAATCCTGGTGAATTTAACATCCACTTTTCATGATAATACACACGGGGTAAAGGTAAGTTCTTCTGAACATTCAAGAAAACTTAGTGCGCCTCTTTCAGAACGAAAAAAGAAAATTAAAGGATTAGTAAAAAAAGATAGCCCTGATTTATTTGCAAAATATCACCATGATATTCGAAAACGCCACAATGAATCAGGTACCGGTTATCCAACAAATTATCGGATTAAAGAACTTTTAAAAGCAAGATCATTGGAAACAGCCAAATCGTTAAGTAAAAGCCGGAGTAACAACCAGGCAGATTGGATTGAACGAGGCCCGGGTAATGTTAGTGGAAGAACCAGGGGATTGCTTGTTGATCCGGATGATCCGGAGCATAATACCTGGTATGCCGGTTCAGTTGGTGGTGGAGTCTGGAAAACAGAAAACGCCGGACAGGACTGGTTTGAACTAACTACCGGCCTTCCTAATTTAGCAACCAGTGCTTTGGCGATGGCCCCTTCAAATCCTGATGTGATTTATGCTGGCACTGGCGAAGGATTTGGTAATCTCGATCAAATAGACGGTAGTGGTATATGGAAAACGATTGATCGCGGTGCAACCTGGGACCAGCTCGCCAGCACAGCTGATAATCCAGAATTTCAAAATATTATGCGCATTATTGTCGATCCGGTGGATGAGGATGTTCTGCTTGTTGCTACGGCTCCGGGATTCTACTATTTGCCTGGGACCAGAGCGACATCGGGTATTTTTAGATCAACCAATGGTGGTGATACCTGGGTAAAAGTACATGACGCCGGCGCATATAACGTTGAACATATCATTGCAAATCCTGAAAACTTCAATACGCAATATGCTACTATTAATAGCATTGGTGTGATAAAGTCAATCAATGGCGGCCTGACCTGGAAAGCGGCCTCAAACGGTATCGTGGGAGTGCAGCGTATGGAAATAGCTATTGCACCAACAGACACCTCAACTCTTTATATTTCCGCTCAGGGTGGGGAATCCGGTTCAATTTTATATATTTCTAATGATGGCGGTGTGGACTGGTTAGGCGCAAGAGCCAACAATGGGTTCGATATCCACTGGTTAGCAGGCCAGGGGTGGTATGACAATACCATAGCAGTACATCCTTTTAATGAAAGTATTATTTTCGTTGGCGGAGTAAACCTATGGAAGCTAAATGTAATTGCCGGAATCGATACAAGCGAAGGACAGGTTTCTGGTATTGATTTCGAGGAAACATCTTCGTTCCTGCTATTATATAACTTTGGCGGCGCCCTGGCAGGTGGTGGAATAGACTATGGCGACGCTGATAAAAGCGAGTATACCTCTATCGAAGTACGTTTCGGTCCTGGTAGATCTCAAAAAGCGCATCGTTTTACCGTACCCTCCGGTATGACCAATGGTGTGCCTGAATATCGATATTCTTATCAGGACTATGTCGATGTACCGTTTGAGTTATGGGACATTGAAAATAATGTACAGCTCATGGTTTCGTTTCGGGATCAAACAAACAATGGTGAATTTGAGTTAGCAGAATTTAATACAAATACAACCCGAGAATATATTTTTCTGCATGCTGTTCCTTATTCAGAAACTCCGGTTTTCGGTATTGCTCGAAATGCTGGTCATACATTTAAGCAAATGTATTTCATTTGGCCGGTATTACCTGCGGACGAAATTTGGCAGCCAAATAATTTACCCGAAGCCACTGTAAGAATTAAGTGGGCACACTTTACTCTAACGAGGCGAATCGCTACCACAAATATTACTGATGGATATGGTTGGCATGGTGGTTCACCAAAAGACGTGCATGTTGATCATCACAATATTGTGCTTGTGTCAACCGATGCACAAACCGAAAGCTTTCGGTTGTTAAATGCAAACGATGGCGGTGTAGCATTCTCCGACAATGGCGGCGCTTCCTTTACTCAACCTTTAAACGGCTACAATACGACACAATTTTATGGAGTTGATAAAAAGAATGGCGCTAATGAATATTTCGGCGGCATGCAGGACAACAGCACCTGGCGTTCACCAAAAGGTAAAAATGCAAATGCCCGGTCTCAATGGACTCAGCAATTTGGTGGAGATGGTTTTGACTGTGTCTGGCATTACACCGACCCAAACAAATTGTTAGGTGCGTCGCAATTCAATTCTATCCGTCGGTCTGTGAATGGTGGAGGGGCCTGGTCTAATGCTAATTCGAATAGTGGATTAACCGATGTTGGCCAAAGCCTGGCCCCATTTTTTACAAAAATCGCGAAGTCCAAACAAGACCCGGATTTGGTTTTTACTGTGGGTCGTTCAGGCGTTTGGAGATCGGATGATTTTACCCAGAATTGGGCATTAACACCCATGCCGGATGGCTGGGATGGTGCAAGCAGTTATTCCCAGGTGAAAATATCATTAGTGAATCCACAAATTGTCTGGACTGGCAGTAACATGCTACCGGGCAGCCCACTATATGTATCAAAAGATGGTGGATTGTCTTTTGTTAAAACTAACGTTTTTAGCGACGTCTCTTTAGGTGTGATATCCGGATTAGAAACTCATCCAACAGATGATAGTACCGCTTATGCGCTTTTTTCATTTGCAAGGGCTCCCAAAATATTACGAACAACTGATTTAGGGCAAACCTGGGAAGATATCTCCGGGTTTGGTACAGGATCATCCAGCTCCAGTGGGTTTCCCGATGTCGCTGTTTACAGTTTGCTGGTGATGCCTTACGATACCAGCATAATTTGGGCCGGCACTGAAATTGGACTTTTTGAATCAAAAGATGGTGGTGCTAACTGGGCTTACGCCGATAATGGTTTGCCAGCAACTTTAATCTATGAGATGCTTATTGTCAACGATCAGGTTGTGGTTGCCACTCATGGTAGAGGCGTCTGGTCTGTGACTTTACCGGAATTAGCAGGTTATGAACCTCCGGTTGTGCTTTTATCACCCATGATAACTCAAATTGGAGGAGGAGGCAATGGGATTGTTCATGCAGAAATAGCCCTCCGTTCTCAATATGATTCGACCGTTGTAATTGTCGATGACGAAAAGATGTTAAAACTACCAGAAAACAGAGCGGCATTAGACACTGTGATTGTGTTGAGCGTTTCAGTCAGTGAAATCGCTACAATTTCTGTAGCTTTAACATCATATAAAAATGGTAAAGCTCTGAGCTCAAAAGCAAATGATATTATCGTTTATCCTTTATTTGCAGCACAACCATCGTACTCAAATGAATTTAATGCAGCAACCGCCGATTTTATGAATAACGGATTTGTAATAACCAGGTATTCTAATTTCGATAATAATGCTGTTCATTCACCGCATAATTATTGGGACAATACCACTCTTAAATATATGCTTAAAGTTCCGATAATAGTAGCCTCTGAAAATGCCATGATAAAATATGACGATGTAGCTATTATTGAGCCAGGCGCTACTGGAACAGTATTTGGTGATGAAGAATTCTGGGATTATGTCATCTTGGAGGGCAGTAAAGATAATGGCGCTAACTGGATACCACTGGCAGATGGATATGATGCGAGCTATGATGAGGACTGGTTGACAGCCTACAATAAAGGAAATGCCGGTGAATCTGTATTATTCAGGACGCATACCATAGATTTATTAAATACCTTCTCTGCTGGTGAAGAGATATTAATCAGGTTTCGATTGTTTGCAGATCAGAATGTGAACGGATGGGGATGGGTAATTGATAATTTGTTTATTCAAATGGCGCCAACTTCTGTTGCGAAGAATGAAATATTACCTGTGATTTATAGCCTGTCTCAAAATTACCCAAATCCATTTAATCCAACCACTCGGATAAATTATACGTTACCACGAACCACCGATGTGACTTTAAGCATTTTTAATGTCCTTGGCCAAAAAGTTCGAAGCCTGCTGCAGAATAAACAACAATCGGCAGGCGCGTATTCAATCCTGTGGGATGGCGCTAATGATTTAGGAAGAGCATCCTCCAGCGGACTCTATGTGTATCGATTAGAAGCAGGAGATTTTGTGAAGTCATACAAAATGATGTTTATGAAATAGTGACATCCGGAAGTCCAAATTCATTTGGGAGGTACCTTGATGAATCGAGGTTTCCGTTTTAAGATGTGTGATAATAACAGTATTATGATATTGTTGAAAATCACATATTATTATGGGACTTTTACTTAACATTTCCCTTGCTTTTCCTCAGGATTCTTGCTATTTTTAGCGCGTTAATAAATACAAATAATGGTTAGATTTTAGCTATGTAAGGAGTTTTTAATTATGACGGAAATTACCCGTTCAATAGAAATTTTAGAACCAATTGGTCAGGTTTGGAAACATATTAATCCCCAAAATTGGACAAATATATTTGACTTCGTTCAAGATGTGATTGGAAATCAGGATGGCAAGCCAGGAGTCGGAACTCAGGCTATGGTTGTAGCGGGTGAAAATCAAGAGCTGGCTGTTAAGTACAATGTCGAAATCACCGAATTTGTAGAGAATGAAAAAATAGCTTACAAGCGGTATGGCGGGCCATTATCAGGTAAAGGAGTATTTCAATTAAAACCACTGCAAGATGGTACCTTACTCACACGTATAAGCTGTTATGAGGATGATCTATCCGAAGCAACAATTCAAACTTTATGCCACAGGATGGAAACAGATAACGAAAAAATTAAAAAGAGTTTTGTGAATATAAAATAATGCCACCTCGTTTTATTCACAATTTGGGTGCATTTAAAAGCTAAGTTTGATATTCGAACTTGTAATATCTGTTTATCTTGCCTGTTTTTGTAAGTTTCAACGAATGATAGACATTTTAATTAATGATATAACCCGTAAGTGTTTGGAGGACAATTTGTTTAATTTTCCAACAAAGTGTTTGAAAGTGTTTTTGAGTAAATTTGAAGACAAAACCGATGACTTTCACATTCATCGTCATGTTGAGTTTGAGTTTCATGTTTCTCGACAGGTACGGGACAAATATCAGTTTGACGATTCCCTGTTTGCTTTGAATGGCAATGTGATATTTGCAGATTTCACTGCAGCCAGGGTGTTTGCTAATAAAATAAACGACAAGCGCGATCTGGTGAAGTATCCAGAACAAATGATAAAATCCGGGCATATTAATGCCATGGGTTTAATCGATGAAATTTTGCACTATGTAGTTGCACTTTACCGTCAACAGGTTAATCCGAAAACTATGGAGAAAGCTCTATCCTGGCTAAATACTAATTTTAGCTCAGAACAAGTAGACCTGACTCTAATTAAATTTGTAGAAGAATTTCCACCGGTTGAAGTATATAAAAACAGGATGGATGTTTCAGCCTATCTCGCAGAATCCACCAATGGCGTTGCTAATCGCCAGATAGCTCTGGAAGAAATGCTGATGTTGTCGCTGGCAAACATGAATCCTGCTTGCTCGCCGTACATTGAATTATTTGATGATACAAATCTGAAAAAGGAAACCGCCTATTCAAAAATCCTTGAAAGTTTAGGTCATTTTTTTGAAACGCAACCGCGATTTGGCTCGGAAAATCAAAATCTAATTGAATTACTTCGAACTCCTGCTATCAGGAAACCGTATTCCCTGGAAGAACAATTAATTTTTATCCGTCAAGACTGGGGCATGTTTATGGGAGATTTTCTTTCACGTCTGCTCAAAGGATTAGGTTTTATCAAAGAAGAGGACAGAGCCATATTTGGGGGACCGCCAATGACATTTGTTCCGGAATATTCTGGCGTGGAAGAAGAACCCGAACGATTCAGCACAGACCTCCATTGGATGCCGCGTCTGGTATTGATGGCAAAAAGTACCCTGGTTTGGATGGACCAGCTATCGAAAAAATACCAGCGTTCGATACACAAATTAGACCAAATTCCAGATGAAGAATTGGATGTTTTAGCTCGCTGGGGCTTTACAGGTTTGTGGTTAATTGGAGTCTGGGAACGCTGTCCGTCTTCAAAAAAAATCAAACAAATGTGCGGGAATCCAGAAGCTGAATCTTCTGCCTATTCTTTATTCGATTATGAGATCTCCAATGATATTGGCGGCAATGAAGCTTTGAAAAATCTTCGCGATCGTTGCTGGCAGCGGGGCATAAGACTGACCAGTGATATGGTGCCAAACCACACGGGGATTGACTCGAAGTGGGTCCGGGAACATCCTGATTGGTTCATATCTTTACCATACAGCCCTTTCCCTTCTTATACATTCGATGGACCAAATATTTCCGGGGATCAGCGCTACGGGGTATTTATTGAGGATAAATATTTTACCAAAACCGATGCGGCTGTGGTATTTAAAAGACACGATTACTGGACAGGCGATGTCAGATATATTTACCACGGCAATGATGGCACCCACATGCCCTGGAATGATACTGCTCAATTAAATTTTCTTAATCCAGAAGTTCGTGAAGCCGTAATTCAGAAAATTCTGCAAGTTGCAAGCATGTTTCCTGTTATCCGCTTTGACGCCGCGATGACGCTTGCTAAGAAGCATTATCAACGACTGTGGTTCCCGGAACCAGGGAGTGGGGGAGATATTCCTTCCAGGGCTGAACATGGACTCACGAAGGCTGACTTTCACCAGCAATTAGCAAATGAGTTTTGGCGGGAAGTAGTGGATCGGGTTGCCAGGGAAGCTCCGGATACTTTGTTGTTAGCCGAAGCCTTCTGGCTCATGGAAGGATATTTTGTGAGATCATTAGGCATGCACCGGGTCTATAACAGTGCGTTTATGAATATGTTGAAACTTGAAGAAAACGAAAAATATCGCAATACTATTAAAAATACCATCCAGTTTAATCCGGAAATACTAAAGCGCTACGTGAATTTTATGAATAACCCGGACGAAGAAACCGCTCTGGCGCAATTCGGTGACGGCGACAAGTATTTTGGTGTTTGTATCATGATGGTTACCATGCCGGGTTTACCGATGTTTGGACATGGACAAATTGAGGGATTTTCAGAAAAGTACGGTATGGAATATCGACGTGCGTATTGGGATGAGCAGGTGAATTCGGGACTGATGCAGCGTCACGAACGGGAAGTTTTCCCCCTTATGAAAAAGCGCTATTTGTTCGCTGAAGTCGAAAACTTTTTGTTGTATGATTTTTTTGCTTCGGAAGGACATGTTAACGAGAATGTATTTGCATATTCGAATCGGTTTGGCAATGAAAGGGGCTTAGTGCTTTACCACAACAAATCCGAAAATGCCTGCGGCTGGATTCGAACTTCATCGGCTTTTGCAGTAAAAACTGGCAATGGCAGTGAAATCAGGCTTGAACAAAAAACTCTGGGAGAAGGCCTGGCGCTTAAAAATCAGGATAACTATTTCTGTATTTTCCGTGACCAGATTAGCGGATTAGAGTATATTCGTAATTGCAAAGAAATATGTGAAAATGGTTTATATGTGGAATTGGGCGCTTACCAGCACCGGGTATATTTAGATTTTCGCCAAATTGAGGATAACCAGTGGCGCCATTATGCACAGTTGGCTACAAATTTAAATGGGCGTGGTGTACCCAGCATCGATGAGGAATTAAAAGAATTAGCTTATAAACCCGTGCTTGAAGCATTTGATGCTCTTTTCAATGTAAACATGCTGCAGCAGTTTAAAGCTAATAGATTGACCACAAATAATAACAAACTGGATAAAACCTTTTTGAAGGAATTTGATGAAAAATGCTTGGCATTATTTAAGCAGGTCAAAACCTGTTCTACCGGCGAAAAGGATGAAACTGAGTTAGTTAAAGAAACTCGATCTAAGCTGAAAGCAATCCTGAGGTTGGAGACAATCGAAAACGAATTTCCACTGCCAAAGTCCCGAAAATACCAGGCTGCAATGAAGTATCTGAAAAGTCAGGCAACAGAGGAAGATATGTTTTGGGGAACAGGCTATGCCTGGTTAATTGTTCACGGTTTGGGGGAAATAATGGCTGAATCAAATTATGCAGAACACAGTAGAAGCTGGCTCGATGACTGGCTGTTGGGCAAAAGGATTAGAAATCTGTTTTTTGCGTCAGGAGGAAATGATGCTGAAGTTTGGCAGGCGCATTTACTTGTCAATATCCTGACAATTCAACAGGATTGGTTTCTTGATAAAAAACCGAAAAAGGGAGTGGAGTTTAGAACTCTCAATAATTTATTCAAGTCTAAGGAGCTACAACAGTTTCTTCAAGTGAATCGTTTTGAAGATATCCTATGGTTTAACAAGGAGAACTTCGAAAAACTGGTGTGGTGGCTATTTGTGACGGCAGTGGTAAAGATTACTGCCCAGCAGAAGACCGCAACAAATAAAGTTGCCAATGAGATCTCTGATGTTTTCGGAATCATCCCAAAATGGTTGAAAGCTGAGAAGGCGTCTGAATATCAGGTAGGGAAATTGTTGGATTTGTTGAAAGTAGGAAAAAGTGTGGTTAAAAAAGGTAAAGTATAAAAGTCTTGTTGATTAATTTATACGCGAATTGTATACTATTGTAATACAATATCTTTATTTCAAAATCAATTCTCAATAATTTAAATCTTCAATGTGCAACGGAGTGGTTTTTCATCTATCACACCGAGGAGGAATTGCTTGCCTTAGGCAAAGCTGGCGCTCCCGATGGTCGGCATTTTGTCATGGCCGAACCGGAAGGCGTTAATTTGATTTTGGTGACATCAAAACCGTTAAAATCGGCGTAGGGTTTAATATATTAAACCCGTACAATTTGGGATTCAATAAATTGAATCCATACGGGTATGTAATCATTTGTATTTATAATATTTAACCTATATTATGAAATATAATCCAGAATACCACCACCGCCGTTCCATTCGTTTGAAAGGTTATGATTATTCCAGTGCAGGTGCATATTTTGTAACAATTTGTCTGCATGAGAAGGCATGTTTGTTTGGCGAAGTGAACAATGCCGCGATGATACTGTCACCAATTGGAAAAATCGTACAAGATTATTGGCTGGAAATCCCACAACATTTTGAAAATGTAGAATTGGGTGCGTTCATTGTTATGCCGAATCATTTGCATGGAATATTAAATATATTGGATGTAGGGGTTCAATATATTGAACCCCTACAATCCATTGAACCGCTACCCCGACACATTGAACCCCAACAACGAATTGAATCCCAACCGTCCCAAAAACATGAATACCAAAAAATTATCCCCAAATCAATAGGCTCAATCGTACGGTCATTTAAAGCTGCTGTAACCCGATGGTGTAACGACAATGGAAACAAACATTTCAAATGGCAGCGAAATTTTCATGAAAGGGTAATACGAAACGAGAAAGAATTAATTCGAATTAGTGAGTACGTCCTAAACAATCCTGCAAAATGGGAGGAAGACAAAGAAAATCCAAAAAATTGGAGGGACAATCCATGAAAGGTAAATCAATTTCCCATTTCAAAATCCTCGAAAAAATCGGCGCAGGCGGCATGGGTGAAGTTTATCTCGCCGAAGATACAAAGCTGGACCGCGAAGTCGCTTTGAAATTTCTGCCACTCAACCTGAAATCGGATCCTGAACTTCAGGCACGTTTTCGACAGGAGGCCAAAGCTGCCGCAGCCTTGAACCACCCCAACATCGTGACCGTACACGAAATTGGCGAGTTTGAAGGACAAACCTATATCGCAATGGAACATGTGGAAGGGGATACCTTGCGTACACGTCTTAAAACAGGGGCGCTGTCCTCAGAGGAAGCAATCGAAATAATCCGACAGGTGTGCGAAGGTTTGCAAAAGGCTCATGAGGCGGACATCATTCATCGCGACCTGAAACCGGAGAATATATTAATCGATAAAGATGGCCGGGTGCGTATCGTCGACTTTGGACTTGCCCGCCTCGGTGGCGCGACCAGACTCACGCGCGAGTCTTCAACTCTGGGCACGCTGCATTATATGTCACCGGAGCATTTCCAGGCTTTGGAGTTGGATCATCGCTCCGATATCTGGGCGGTGGGTGTTATTTTGTACGAAATGCTCACCGGCAAAGTCCCGTTTGAAGGGGATTACGAAGCCGCAGTGATGTATTCAGTCCTCAATGAGGAACCGGCACCGATTTCTGAATCTGACGCTGTAGTTGCGGAGCAATTACAGCCGCTTGTGAGCAAAGCACTTGTTAAGAAGCCCGAAGAGCGTTACCAAAACGTCAGTGAACTTGCCAAAGATCTTCGCAACCTCCAAACCGGTACATCGGTGCCATCAACAAAACCGGCGAAAAAAAAAGCTTCATTGGTGAAAAAGGTCTTATTAGGTTTTGGTGGATTCATGCTGGCGCTGCTTGGGGGATTAGCCTGGTACATCTATCCATTTTTGTATGTTCCCGAACCGATTCAAAAGCAGCACGACAAGGCGATTGCGGTTTTGTATTTTGACAACATGAGCCGTGAAGAAGATGAATATTTTTCTGATGGCTTGACTGAGGAGTTGATTTCACGTCTCGCTCGCATTCAGAATTTAAAAGTCGCTTCTCGTACAGATGTTAGAATCTTCAAATCAGAGCCTGCTTCAATCACGAAGATTGGCGAGGAGTTGAATGTGGATTATGTGGTGGAAGGGAGTGTACGCAAGGCTGGGGATAGAATTCGCATTACAGCGCAGTTGATCAATACCAGCGATGGATTTCACCGCTGGACAGAAACTTACGATCGAGAATCTAGCGATATTTTTGCGGTCCAGGATGACGTTGCTAACAATATCGCCCAAGGTCTGGATATAGAGATATCAAACAGTGATCGATCTGCAATCGCAAAAAGACCTACTGAAAATCTGGAAGCTTATGAGCTTGTATTACGCACCAAATCGAAATTGTCCCGTTTGAACTTTAGCACACCAACTAGCGTTTTCGAGGATATTCATTCGATGCTTGAAAGAGCTGTGGGGTTGGATCCCAGCTTTGTCGATGCGCGAAGTGCTTTGAGCGGAAGTTATTTAGTTCATTTAGATATGAAAAAATCCTCAGTGGATACTCAAGAAAAGGATCGTCTATTGAAGAAGGCATTGTCAGCTGCTGAACAAACTCTGATTCTTGACCCTGAAAACGAATTGGCCTTGACTATTATTCCAATAGCTCTGATGATAAAAGCCACCGGACGTTCGGGTGGATGGAAATTATCTGATCCGTTACTTTATCGAAGAGTAAAGATACAAATAAACAGATTAGTTGAACTCTATCCTGAATCAGCAGTTGCAAATTCGGTTATCGGAGGATATTACAGGAGATTGTACCGCACAAAGCTGCCTGTTAATCAGGAAAATGTGTCACGAATGATGGTTTCCCATTACAATAAAGCGATTGAAGCCTCAGAACGAATTCTTAGGGCGACACCAAACGACCCAATAGCATTGTATACCGTGTGGATTTGTTATGTAAATATGGGATATTATTATTTTGATCAAGGTCGATATCAGGAGGCAATGTATTATTTTAATAGAGAGAATGAAATACATAAACGAACTGGAAACCCAGCGGAGATGCTATCGACCGAACGCATAGGTTGGACATATGAGAAAATAGGTGAGTATGATGCAGCCCTCGTTCATTTTGAAAGAGCTTTTGAGATGGCCATTAAAGTAGATGACCCAGATATTATTTATCCACTACATGGGCTTAGTAGGATATACACGCATAAAGAGGAATACTTGAAGGCACTGCATTACGGCAACAGGAGGTTAGCGATATATCGAGAGGAAGGTAACAAAGCTGGGCAAGGCGTGGTTTTACACGCATTGGGAGAAATCCGATTTTTGATGGGTGATTACCTTGAAGCATCTGAATATTTTGAGAAAGCTAGCGAGATATGGACTGATATTGGGGACGAGAAACAAAATTTGTGGACATTATCATGGTGGTCAATTTCACAACTAAAATTAGGAAATCTGGAAGCAGCAAAAACGAAAGCGCAGCAGACAGAAAAAATAATGGAGGAAACGAAACCTCACGCAAACGATGTGATCATAGTCAACTGGAATCTCTCGCAGGTTTATGCTGGACTTGGAGAACAAGAGAAATCAGAAAAATTTCTCGAGCTGGCTCATGATGCGGTGATAAAGAAGGCTAATGAGTTTGTAGATTCAAAAGCTCGTGAAACGTTTTTAAACAAGATTAGGGAAAACCGGGAAGTTGTTGCTGCCTGGGAAAAGCAAAAACCGTAGCTTGGTATTGGCCGTAAATGCAATATGAAATCCGAGCCTGTTTGTTTAAAAAATTATGAGTCAGGACTGCTGCAAGAGAAAGTCCAACAAGCCCTCAAATTGTTGGAATCCTGCACAGTCTGCCCACGCGATTGTAAAATTAATCGACTACAAGATGAGTACGCCGTTTGTCGAACCAGCAGATATGCGTTGGTGAGTTCGTATTCCCCGCATTTTGGAGAAGAAAATTGCTTACGTGGCTGGAAGGGTTCAGGGACGATCTTTTTTGAGAATTGCAATTTAAAATGCGTGTTTTGCCAGAATTACGACATTAGCCAGCAGGGGAGAGGCCGGGGAGTGCAGCCTGAAAAACTGGCTCAGATGATGTTGGATCTGCAAGCCGAAGGCTGTCACAACATCAACTTTGTCACGCCCGAACACGTGGTTCCGCAAATTTTAGAAGCATTGCTTTTAGCTGTTGGGAATGGTTTGCATCTACCTATTGTTTATAATACTAGTGCATACGATTCGATGGACAGCATGAATTTATTAGATGGGGTGGTAGATATTTATATGCCGGATTTTAAATTCTGGGATATACAAAAAGCAAAAAGATATTTGAAAGCCGAAGACTATCCAGAAACTGCGAAAGGGATTATAATAGAAATGCACCGCCAGGTAGGAGATTTAATAATCGATGAGCACGGCGTGGCTCAACAGGGTGTGCTGTTGCGACACCTGGTCATGCCTGGAGATTTGGAGGGTACGCGGTCAATCATGCGCTGGATTGCTAATGAGCTGTCCCCAAATACTTATGTCAATGTGATGAGTCAGTACCGCCCTGCATATAAAGCCGTCCGTTATCCAGAAATTAATCGTCCAATGAATTCTACTGAATTTCGGCAGGCCATCAAGATTGCTGAAGAAGAAGGAGTGGAAAGACTGGACCATCGAACGGTGGCATTTTTTTGAATTTGGTATTGCTTTTGAGTTTGCAAATGGTCATATTAAAATTATAAATTGATGTGATTTTTAAAGTATAAATATAATGTGTGTGTAAAATGAAAGTGCGCAGTTAATGTTTTATTTTCAATATATTGAATAATATTTTATCATGATATTTCGATACTCAGAATGGCGCGATGATCAGGACAAAAGCAAACTCACGTTTGACGAGCTCATGCGTTTGTTCAGTCAACTGCTTTTGCACAGCAACGGCAACATTCACGAGGCTCTGCAGTGGTTGACAGATCTCGATAATGAATATGAATTATTTGATGATGAAGAGGGAGTGGGCTTTGACGAGTTTCTGGAGTGGCTGAAGGAAGAAGGCTACATCGAGGAATTTGACGACATTTTAGCCCTGACCCACAAAGGCTCGCGCAGAATTCGCCAGGAGGCTTTGAATGAAATATTTTCATCCTTGCGAAAAAGCCCGATGGGAGAACACGAATCGCCCTTTTCGGGTGAAGGCATTGAAAGATTGAGTGAAACCAAGCCGTTCAAATTTGGCGACCAGCCCTCAAATATCGATTTTACTTCCACCATCAGCAACGCGATTAAGCGGGAAGGCCTGGACGACTTCAATTTAAAAGAAGAAGATTTCGAGGTATACGAGACCGAACACCTCACGTCCTGCGCCACGGTTTTGATGCTCGACATCAGTCACAGCATGATTCTGTATGGAGAAGATCGAATCACACCAGCCAAGAAAGTAGCTTTGGCGCTTTTGGAGATGATCATCACGCGTTACCCAAAAGACAGTCTTGACGTCATTGTGTTTGGCGACAAAGCCGTGGAGGTTGCTTTGGAGGACATTCCAATGATTGCAGTCGGACCTTATCACACCAACACCAAAGATGCTCTGGAATTGGGCTTGCGTATTTTGAAAAAGAAACGCAACGTTAACAAGCAAATTTTCATGATAACCGACGGTAAACCTTCAGCGATTTTTGATCGTGGCCGGCTTTATAAGAATCCTTATGGCCTGGACCGTAGAATTGTAAATCAAACCCTGAATTCAGCGCGTGATTGTCGAAAAAATAAAATTGCCATTACCACTTTCATGGTTGCGCGTGATTCCTGGTTAGTGGATTTTGTAAAAAAATTAACGGAGGTGAACAAAGGGCGGGCGTATTATTCGTCACTAAATAAATTAGGCGAGTATATCTTTGTGGATTATATTCGCAACCGAAAACAACGATTGAGATGATTTTCAAACGTGCTATGTAGGGATTTAATATATTAAATCCCTACCAGGTTCCATTTAAATGAGGAGACGTATGTACGAAGCAAAAACAATAGCAGAGCTTAAAAATTCTGGCTATCAGGTCATTCCTGTTAAACAGGAAATGCGCCATAATTTAATAATTAAACTCAAAAATAAGGAAAAGCTCTTTCCTGGAATTATAGGGTATGATGATACCGTGATACCTGGCTTATGTAATGCCATTTTATCCTTTCATGATTTAATTTTGTTGGGACTGCGCGGACAGGCTAAAACTCGAATACTACGTGCTCTGCCGGGTTTGTTGGATGAGTACATTCCCATCATCAAAGATTGCGAAATTAACGACAATCCGTTCCAACCAGTTTGTAAAGCTTGCAATGATAAAGTCCATGAACATGGAGACGAAGTAGAAATCGAGTGGCTGCATCGGGAAGAAAGGTATGGCGAAAAGCTGGCCACTCCGGATGTAACGATTGCAGATTTAATAGGTGATATCGATCCCATTAAGGCTGCTGCCCAGCGATTGCACTATGCACATGAAGGCGTTATCCATTTTGGCATCATCCCGCGAACTAACCGGGGGATATTTGCCATCAATGAACTTCCGGATTTGCAGCCGCGTATCCAGGTCGGTCTGTTCAATATAATGCAGGAAAAAGACATTCAAATACGCGGATTTCCTGTGCGAATACCCCTGGATGTTGTTATTGTTTATTCAGCTAATCCGGAAGATTATACTAATCGCGGCAACATTATTACGCCGTTAAAAGACCGAATTGGTTCCCAGATTATGACCCATTATCCAACTGATTTAGATGCTGGTTTAATGATTACTGCACAGGAAGCCCGGGAAAAACGGGACGGTGGTCTGGAAATTTATCTGCCGCAAATATTCCGAGAGATAGTTGAGCAGGTTGCTATTGAGGCTCGAAAAAGTGAATTTGTAGACCAAAAATCCGGAGTCAGCGTAAGAATGACGATCACCAGTTTAGAAAACTTAATCAGCAATGCCGAACGCCGGGCCATCATGAATAACGAAGTTATGGTAGTTCCCAGGATTTGTGATTTATACGCCACCCTGAATTCTATAATCGGAAAAATTGAGCTGGTTTATGAAGGGGAACAAGAGGGAGAAACCAATGTAGCAAAAGCCTTAATTGGCAAGGCTGTTAAAGCTATTTTCCATACGTACTTCCCGGAACCTTATGCATCAATAAAAAAAGGTGAGCGTGTGTACGCGGATGTGGTGAATTGGTTTAAGAGTAACCATGCCATCGATTTATCGGATGAAATGAAGACCAATGATTATTTAGATGCGTTGAATCAAGTTAAAGGCTTAAAACCGCTTGCAACAAGTTATATGGAATTTGAAGGTAACGGAAAACAGACCGAATTAGGCGCAGCAATGGAACTGATTTTGGAGGGTTTACACCAGAACTCAATGTTAAGTAAAGACGACTTCGACAATAAAACATCTTACAAGGATATGCTTAACACTATGATGAGTTCTTTACATACTGATGAAGAAGAGTTTTTGTAGGGGAAGTTTTTAGGTGATTTATAACTGTTCAGACTTTTTGAAATAATTATTTTTCGAAGAGCGGGGAGCGAATTGAAACTCGCTTCCCGCCCCTCGAAATCACTCACATTATTACCATAATATCAAAGCTCTGAATAATTACTGTATTTTACGCTCCATTATGATTCAGTCAATATAACTCAAACATAACAAATCCTCTCATTTGTTCATAAAAGTAATTTAATAATCAGAACACAGGACGTCATCTGAGCATTTGATTGTTAAAGAAATGACTTGAATCAAGACCCACAGTTTGTTATATTTAGATAGTTCAATTTTGAAATATTGTTTGAATTGAAAGCTAAAAATAATAACTGTTCGCATGCACACGAAACAGGATGTAGATTTACGGGAACAAATTCATAAACTCAACGCTATTGGCATTGCCCTTTCCAGTGAACAAAATCTGAATAAATTGCTCGAGCTGATTGTGAAGGAGGCAAGAAATTTCACCAATGCTGATGGCGGCAGTCTCTATATTAAAGAAAAGGGTAAGCTTAATTTTGTAATTGCTCAAACCGAATCTCTGGAAAAGCGTACGGGTGAAAAGCAATCGTTTACAACTTTCCGGTTGCCGTTATCTAAGGACAGTATTGCCGGATATGTGGCCGTCACCGGGGAGCTGTTAAATATTCAAGACGTTTATGACATCGCTCCAACCGTTGAATACCGCGTTAACAAACAATTCGACATCCGGACGGGGTACCGTTCAAAATCTATGCTGGTTGTTCCATTGCGTGATCTTGCCAATGAAATAATTGGCGTTTTGCAACTGATCAATTCACTGAATGGATATGATCAGGTCATACCTTTTAATCCAGAATATGAAAGTCTCATTTCGTCTTTAGCTTCTCAGGCGGCGGTGGCTATCAGAAATGTTAAGCTGATTGCGGAAATTAAACGGCTTTTTCGCTCGGTAATACGTTATTCCGCTAAAGCCATTGATGCTCGTAGTCCACATACGGCTGGACATTCCGGACGAGTCGCTCAATTTTCAGTGCGAATTGCTCAGGCAGTAAACGAAGAAACCGAAGGCTGTCTGGAAAAAATTAATTTTTCCCAGGAAGAGATTGAAGAATTGCGTATGGCGGCATGGCTGCATGATATTGGTAAGATTGGGATAAAAGAGAATGTGCTTGAAAAGTCAAATAAACTGACTGATGAACAGTTGGAAACCATAACAGAAAGGTTCGAGAGTATTAAAAAAGGGATGATAAACCAATTTTTAGAAAAGAAAATTGGACTGATTTTAAATGGCCAGGATAAATCTATTAATATTCAGGAATTAGAGTCTGAAAAAGACCAGCAATTATCCGCAATGGATGATGATTTAGAATTTATTCGGCGAGTAAACATACCCGGATTTTTGAAACATGAAGACAAGAGGAGGCTTCAGAGCATTACGAAAAAATCATACTTGAATAGTAAGAAAGAACTTTGCAATTTTCTGAATCATACTGAATATGAATATCTGTCTATTAAAAAAGGAAACCTGACTGACTACGAGTATAAAGAAGTCCAGTCGCATGTTGAGCATACTTTGAGTATCTTAAATAAAATACCATTTACCAAGGACTTAGAGAACATTCCACGACATGCTGCTGCTCACCATGAATATCTCGATGGGAGTGGCTATCCTAAAGGATTAAAGGGAGAAGAGATTTCCTATCAATCGAGGATAATGTGTATCGCGGATATTTTTGATGCTTTGAGCTCCCCTGACCGGCCTTATAAAGAAGGCATTCCAATAGAAAAGGCATTGGTTATTTTAAGAGAAGAAGTTAGAGCTGGTAAACTGGACGGTGATTTAGTTGAACTGTTTATTAAAAAAGAACTTTATGCGCTGCCGGCTCAGGATGCTGATGAGGATTGAAATTGAGTGGAAGATCGAGGAATAGGGGCAGAAGGGAATGAGGAAGTGCGGTAATTGGGGTATAAGGAAACAGGGATTTGAGGAAAAGAGGATGCAGCTCAATAACCAGAGTTGTGATAGTTAATAACGGTAAACCTGTAATTTAAGCAAAGAGAAGATACTTGCCTACTTCCATTCCAGAACACAAGATTCAAGAGGTTCGAGAAGCCGTAGATGTGGTTGATCTGGTTTCGGGCTATGTGACTTTGAAGAAAAGCGGACAAAATTTTTTTGGGCTTTGTCCGTTTCATCCTGAAAAAACACCCTCGTTTAGTGTGAATCCTGATAAACAAATATTTCACTGTTTTGGCTGTGGCGTTGGCGGTAATGTTTTTACTTTCCTCATGCGCCTTGAAGGCATAAATTTTCCAGAGTCGATTAAATTCCTGGCCCGTCGTGCCAGCATTCAATTGGATTTTGAAGAAAAGGATGATAGCTCGCATCAAGAAAATGAAACGCTATATCATATTAATGAATTTGCCGCTCGTTTTTACCAGGAATCTCTTTTGGCGCCAGCAGGGAAAAACTCTGTGACTTATTTAAAAGACAGAGGTTTTAATTCAGATGCCATCAAAGCTTTCGGTTTAGGCTTTGCCCCGCCTGGTTGGGATAATTTAATAAATCATGCCAGAAAGGAATCAGTTGATATAGAGCTTCTGCTTCGCGCGGGTCTGATTTTAAAGAAAGACGGCGGGGGCTACTACGATCGTTTTCGGGATCGCGTCATGTTTACTATCTGGAATTTGTCTGGCCGGGTTGTGGCTTTTGGCGGCCGTAAATTAAGTGCTCAAGACGACTCGCCCAAATACATCAACTCGCCTGAAAGTCCGGTTTATGAAAAGGGCAAACTGCTTTACGGGCTTTATCAAAACCGCGATGAAATTCGCAAATTAGATAAGGTCATATTTGTAGAGGGTTACACAGATTTAATGAGTATGGTATGTGGAGGAATAAAAAATGTGGCGGCCACTTCCGGAACGGCTTTAACTGAAGACCATGCGAGATTGATACACCGCTATACCAAAAATGTTGTATTAATGTACGACAGCGACACCGCCGGTTCAGCCGCTACCCTGCGCGGTGCGGATATATTGCTCGCGATTGGGCTGGATGTGTTCATTGCCAGCCTGCCGCCGGGTCATGATCCAGACAGCTTTTTAAAAAAAGAGGGGGCGGCAGGAGTAATTACGCATTTGAAAAGCGCTGTAAATTTGTTCGATTTTAAATTGAATCAATTACTCAAACAGCCGCCTGAAGAACGAAATGATTTAATTCGCTCCTTATTAGAATCTTTGGCCAAAATAAAGGATAATATTCAACGCAGTATTTTGTTGAGTAAGATATCTGAAAAGCTGGAAATTAGCGAAAAAATTCTGTGGAGCGAATTAGAATCTATCGTGCGTAAAACAAAAAGAGGCGAGGCACGAAGTTCGGGTATTGGAAAAAAACTAAATGAAGTAAGCAAAATCTCTAAAATTGCCAAAGTAGAGGTAGCAATAAGAGATTTAGTCAGAATATTAATTCATGATTGGACTTTAGCAGACTTTGTATTTAGCAATCTCGATTTTAAATTAATCAGCGATTCGAAAATGACGCCTGTTTTAAGTTATCTAAAAAACAGGCATAAAGCTGGACGGCATCCAGATGAATCTGCGCTCATTAACCACTTTAATGAAATTGAATTAACTTCATTTATTGTTAATACCCTGAGTGAAAAATGGGAAGGACTGGAACTAAAACGCTGGGCTTTGGATTGCATTTTGACAATTTTAAAAGAAAAGATTCAAATCAGACTGAACGGCATTAGAGAAGATATTCGCCTGGCGCAAAAAAACGGTCAGCCGGTCAAGGAGTTGCTGCAAACTTGTATAGAACTCGAACAACAGAAACAGGAATTAAACGCAAAAAGTTTCCAAATTGATAATAAAAAAACTTGATTGTTTG
This sequence comes from uncultured Cytophagia bacterium, assembly GCA_964539665.1. Taxonomy (GTDB): domain Bacteria; phylum Zhuqueibacterota; class Zhuqueibacteria; order Oceanimicrobiales; family Oceanimicrobiaceae; genus CAZIKB01. Next base: position 16,637 of record CAZIKB010000038.1, on the reverse strand, counting down.
TAATTTAAACCTTATATTTTGCGTTGTTTGAAAAAAATAGTGGGGCCCTTAGCTCAGTTGGTTAGAGCAGCGGACTCATAATCCGTTGGTCCGGGGTTCGAGTCCCTGAGGGCCCACACTTAAAAAGCTCACTAATTTAGTGGGCTTTTTTTGTTTTATTTTGAAAAGACACCAAAACGTTACCATAACGGAGTGATTTTATTATTCTCTCGCTATTTTATAAATTCACAGTCTCTCTTGAAGTAAACTAATAATTTGTCTATAATTTTCTCGGTCTTTTGTTAACTTTTCCCTTGCTAATGCGAGTGCGTTTTTTTACTTTGCTTCATTCCCATAATTGTTGTGAGCCGTAGTTTAGATGTATAATAGGCGTGGATTTAATACACATGTTATTGTCTAAATATTAGTATTTATGCTCAAACGTTATTTTTACGCGGACAAGACACCCGCTTCGGCGGCGTGGGGTGTCGATTTCTACGATGGCGGTTGCAGCCTCAACGACTTCTTCAACATCTACTACGTTCGGGCAGTACGCTGAGGACAATCGGTCATTTGATTATTTGAGTTATTTGGTTCTTTTTTGGATGAGGTTAGGTAGGATTTCAAAAAACAAGTATCTTTTTCGAACATACAAACAAACTGTTATTATGAATTGATATCATTGGAGTCCAGGTATGGATTCGCTTCCTCAAATCGTAAGTTTAGGTACTTTCTTGGCTATTTGCGGCTTTATTTACAAGCTTTTCGAAAAAGGTGACGTACTGATTAATGATGATGCCAAGCTGCAGATTGCCGTATGGCTCTTGAATCTCAAAGCACCAGAGAGGATGCAAAACTGGCCCACAATGTTTGCACACTGGTTTGACCGCGTGTTTGGTGAAAAACACCTGTCCTGGAAATGCTTCTTCAGGTCATGCATTGCGTCTCTCGCTGCGGTTCTTTTGGTGACACTGGTTTGGGCAGCTTTGCGCCCGGATGAACTCAGGTTAATACTGCGCGGTTTCTGGCGGGCTCCTTCGGAAATAGGCCTGATTCAGAATATATTATTGTACTTTCTGGCCCTGAACTTGCTTCCTGACTATGTTTCATTGCTCGAAACAAGATATGTCATCAAGCTGATGGGAAAGAGTGATTCGTTTCTCTGGCACATCACTCTGCTCATTTTAGATGCCATAGTTACACTGATTATTGCCGCCGTGCTGCCACTCATTTTGGCGCTTCTCTCCTTCTCTTTTGTTTCTTCCGAGCCTATATCATTGAAAACTTATTTGACTGAAGTGCTTCCACTCACAGGCAATTCTCTAATATTGGACAGCATCGGTGCGCCGTTCCTTGCCATTTGCTTTTACACCTCTTTTCTGACGTCGGTATGGATATGGCTTTACGCACTGTCCGGTCTGTTAATGAAGCTGTTGGCCATGTGGGAATTTGCCAAGTCCAAAGTGAAGCTGGATGAGAAGCCGTTGACTTATCTGGGTGCGATGGTGATTTCCATTGTGACTGTGGGCTACTTATGCATATCGTTTTTGCCTGGGATTGGAGGCGGTCCGGTGGCGGAGCGAAAGAGCCTCGATGACCTGCGATCTGTTGGCATTGAGCTTTCCCATGAGGATGCGACTGACATGATTAGAAGCTACGATTATTTTGATGTCTTTAAAAACGTTCGTGGAAGTGGAATCGAAAATGATTTTGCGTTAGTGCGGGGCGACAGCGTTGTGCATGATTCGACCACGGGACTTTTTTGGCAGCAGTCGGGTTCGCCTAATCGCTTAACTTTTGCTCAAGCGCTGTCCTATGTTGACAGTCTGAATGTCGCGGAATATGGGGATTCTACCGGCTGGCGCTTGCCGACTTTGGAGGAGGCCATGTCGCTGATGGAACCGAAGCGTGCGAATGGTTTGTTTATCCACCCGGTCTTCGACAGTAAGCAAGAGTGGATTTGGACATCGGACAAGGGGTCCGTTTCGGCGGCGTGGAGCGTCATTTTCGACGGTGGCGATTGCAACGACGACGGCATCATCAACTTCGGCATCATCAACTTCGGCATCTACGTTCGGGCAGTACGCTGAGGACAATCGGTCATTTGATTATTTGAGTTATTTGATCATTTAAAACAGGAATAATGGGACATGCAAAAACCAAAAGACAGGTCTCTTGAAGAGCAGATTAAGGAGGCTCAGCTTGGAAAACTGAGGGCTGAAGAAGAGAAAGCCAGAAACGAGGCCGCGGAAATCAAAAAACGACTGAACCAGAAAAAGATATTTGGCATTCCGGTCTATCAGACCATTGTCGGTGGCATCGTTGCTGGGGTGTTTATTATCACCTTTTCCTGGACGTTTTTGACGCCGGTTCTCAATAAAGACGCGGAGATCGCGAAAAGAAAGGCGGAGCTTTTAAATATTGAAAATAAACTTGAGCGAGCACGTCTTGATTCCTCTAATAGAGAGCTGGAGGCCCAGAAAATTGAACTTGAAAAGAAGGTACAAATGATTACAGCCCGACTTGACTCAACTACTAAACGCAAACAAGATGAATTGAGGTTAGTTAACAACGCACTCAAAAAAGAGCAAGCAAAAAGCGAGAGCGATCAGAAAAAAATAAACGATTTGACAATGCAAGTATCGACCTTACAAAAAGACATCAAAAACACCAAAAATGAAAAAGAACAAATTAAGAACATAGCCGCATCGCCATATTTAACAGTAGATGAAGCAAAACTCATGATTAAATCAAACAAATATTATGATCGTTCTTTTAATCCTCAGGGTGTGGGTGTAGAGAATAAATTTTCAATTCAGCCTGGAGAGAGCGTCGTCTATGACGCTACTACCGGGCTGTACTGGCAGAAGTCGGGATCTGAGCAAAGAATAAGTTACAATGATGCTAAAACATATGTTGCTTATTTAAATAATCGAAATTTTGGTGATTCAAAAAACTGGTGTTTACCAACGCTGGAGGAAGCCATGTCGTTGATGGAGCCAGCGAAAAAGAACGGCGATTTGTATATCGACCCGATCTTTGATCGCAAGCAGAGGTGGATTTGGACTGCGGACAAGGGAGCCGCTTCGGCGGTGTGGGTTGTCATTTTCTTCGATGGCTATTGCGTCAGCTACGACTTCAGCAGCTACGGCAGCTTCTACGTTCGGGCAGTACGCTGAGGGCAATCATGGGTTCTTTGGGACTTTGAGTTATTTGGTTCTTTTTAAGGGCGAGGTAGGGGGATGAAATTTTTAATTGAGGCTCATCATGGCTATATATGAACACCTGCCTATTTACAAGAAGGCATACGATTTTGCGCTGTATTGTGAGAAGGTCGTACGCAATTTCAGCCGCTATCACAAGTATACGCTCGGCAGTGAGTTGGAGGAAGGTGGATGCAACTAAAGCCCTGATGCAATACAGCCAAAAGCAAAAAAGCCCGAAGATGCTGGGGCATCTTTTCACAACCTGGTCGGTAACAAAGGAAAAGTTAACTGGATTTTCACCTATTGTGGAAGGCCTGAAATTAATGGTAGATTAATTTGTGATTAACTGATATTCATCGGATGACTCCAGGTCATCCGATGAGTGTAGTACTAACAATAAAAAAGGAGAATAAAGTGACATACCTTGCATCAAGTGCCCGTTACGATTCCATGCATTACAACCGCTGCGGTCGAAGCGGTTTGAAGCTTCCGGCTATTTCACTTGGCCTGTGGCACAATTGGGGTGGTGTGGATTCTTTTGAAAATGGCCGGGAGATGATTCATCGCGCTTTTGACCTGGGCATCACTCATTTCGACCTGGCAAATAATTACGGACCCCCGTATGGCTCCGCAGAAGAGAATTTTGGAAGAATTTTGAAAAAAGATCTGGCTGGTTATCGGGATGAGATGGTGATATCTACCAAAGCAGGCTGGGACATGTGGCCTGGTCCTTATGGTGATTTTGGCTCGCGCAAGTACCTCATCGCCAGCCTTGATCAGAGCCTCAGGCGAATGGGGCTGGACTATGTTGATATATTTTATCATCATCGTCCTGACCCTGAGACGCCAATGGAGGAGACCGTGGGCGCCCTCGATCAAATTGTTCGCAGTGGCAAGGCTCTGTATGCGGGTATTTCGTCTTATGACGCCGGCCAAACGCGACAAGCGGCTAAAATCCTGCTCCAGCTCGGTACTCCGTGTCTTATTCATCAACCCGTTTATAACCTGTTTAACCGTTGGATCGAAGACAAACTGCTCAACGTGCTGAAAGATGAAGGCATTGGCTGTATTGTTTTTTCTCCGCTGGCGCAAGGCATTCTGAGCAACAAATATATAACCAGCATACCTGAGGATTCACGTGCAGCAAAACCAGGCCGATTTCTTAACCGGGATGACCTTACTGATGAAAAACTTTCGCAAGTAAGAAGTTTGAATCAGATCGCAATTGACAGGAATCAGACTCTGGCGCAGATGGCCATTGCCTGGGTGTTGCGCACTCCAGTATGACTTCGGCGCTCGTCGGAGCAAGTCGGGTGAGTCAAATCGAGGAATTAGTAGCGACTCTGAATAATCTTGAATTTACTACCGAGGAATTAAAAACTATCGACGGGATTTTAAAACCATAATTTTCATCAGAAAATTCAAGGAATGTTTTGTTAACGATGAAAGTATTTTTTTAACTATTGCTGATTTGGCGACGCTGTTGAGAATTTCTCAATTATGGCAAAGGCCAATGAGGCAATGAATCCCCAAATCAAAGTATCGAATCCCAGTGGCCTTATCGGCGATATGTTGTAGTTATGAGCAAATCTTATCTTGATTATAGTAAAAAAAACAATGAATTATTGGAGTTCTGGTAATGCTTCCTTAAAAAAACTTAACCAGTTGCCATAGAAGATTGCGTCGATATTATCATTGCTGTATCCGCGCTTATCCAGCAGTCCGGATAATTTTTGCAGGTCAGCAATTGATTTTACATCATGGGGTGTTTTCTCAAAACCAAAACCCCCGTCGAGATCGCTGCCGATGCCGCAATGTTTGACATTGCCAGCGATCTGGCAGATGTGGTCGATGTGATCGATGATCGCTTCCAGACTAACTACCGAAGGGGAGGTTTTACCGCGTTCCCAACCCGGGTAAAGCATCCAGGCATCCAGCGCTATCCCGATAACTGCTTCACGCTCAATCAATAATCTTATTTGCTGATCAGTCAATTGACGATCACCAGGCACCAAGGACCGACAATTGTGATGGCTCGCCAGCACCCGGCCAGTAAACAGGTCGAGGGCCTGATACATGCTTTCATCGCAAAGGTGCGTGACGTCGAGTACAATTTGAAGCCGGCTAAATTCTTTCAAAATATCGATTCCTTTTTTACTGAGGCCGCCATTCGTATTCGTGCCGTATGCATAGTGGCTGCGTCCATAATGAGCCAGGCCTGCTGCCCGCAATCCATCATTCCACCAGGTTTCAGTTTTGTCAGGTGAAATAATAGGGTCCGTGCCCTCCAAACTGAGGATGACGCCAATGGGGACATCTTTACCATTATTTTCCAACCACTGCTGCCAATGCTTTTCCAGATCGTTCCGGGTATGTATAATGCGAATCTCGCCCTGTTGCTCAAGTAACTTATAATATGCGAGCTGCCCCTGTGCGGTGGCGTAAGCGATGGACTGGTTGGTGTAGTCTAAATCCGTGCGTTTATTAAATTTGTGTGATTGTTGATCGGGACCACTTCTGGCCAGCAGAGTTCCAACACAAATAGCCATACCAGCTAAACGTAGTTCCGGCAGACTGGTAGTACTATGGCCGCGGCAAGGTTCGTCGGTCATGTGTTTTTCAAAGTCACGGATTTCGGTGACACTAAGAGTTAAATCACGATTGAACGATACGGCATTCCAGGCAATGTCTAAGTGTGAGTCTATGATGGGTCTTGTCATAATTTAATTGAACCATGTTAATTTTAAATTGTTCGGTTCTTAGCTTTCGCGAATTTTTTATTCATTAAGGTAGCCTCTTGCACTACTGTTTTTTCAGATACTAATATGGTAAATTTTGCCAAATAATCAAGGAAAATTAAAAGTTGTAAAAAGTATTATTATTACAAATAATAATTTTGTATATTTATTTAAAACTAAACCAAATGAGAGGAAGGCATGGCACATCCTATTTGTATTTTTGAAGATAGTCATTATTCTCAACTATTTCCACTTTCATTAACCCGGCCGGTTTTTGATTTGCGTTGTGGTATTTTAACATTGAAAGAGAAAGTGATTAATCAATTTTTGGATAATTCTGTAGGTTTGTTTTGCCGAAATTATTTGAAGGATTTAGTTCAGCAAGATAATCCGGATAGGCAGGTCAATAAAGTCGATGCAGATGTGTGCTTATTTATTAATGGTCGATTAATCGTCGACTCTAATTCAGAAAAACTTTTTGACACCTCTGATGAAAAAGTATATTTATATAAAGGGCAGGTTGTCGCAGCGTTGCTTAAAGGAGCAAATATGGCAGAATTTGTCAAGTTGTTAGAAAGCAATTCTGATTTATTAAAATTTAGCAGTGTTTCTCAAGTTGAATTGGAGAATATCCACTTAATCAATTATCCCTGGGATTTGGTAAATGAAAACCCTTCTGAAATTGCAAAGGATTTTAATTATTTCAGCAAAGGAGGTATAATTGAGGGAAGCCTTTCTGAACACGCTGTTTTGGTGAACAAAAGCCATATCTACATTGGTAGGGATTCGGTTATTAAACCTGGCGCCATTTTGGATGCAGACGAAGGGCCTGTTTTTATTGGTGAAGGTGCGTCGATAATGCATAATGCGGTAATTGAAGGGCCAGCTTTCGTCGGGAATCGTTCTGTTATTAAAATTGCAACGAAAATTTATGCGGGTACTTCTATTGGCGAGGTCTGTAAAGTTGGCGGAGAAGTAGGGGAGTCTATCATTCATTCCTATAGTAATAAACAGCACGACGGATTTTTAGGACATGCTTATTTAGGCCAGTGGGTAAACTTAGGCGCAGACACCAATAATAGTGATTTAAACAATAATTATGGCAACATCAAAGTATTTGTGAATGGCAGTATGATTGACAGCGGTTCCATGTTTGTAGGTTTATTCATGGGGGATCACTCTAAGTCCGGCATCAACACCATGTTCAATTCCGGCACGGCTGTTGGCACGATGTGCAATGTTTATGGCGCCGGTTTTCCTCCAAAGTTTATTCCATCATTCTCATGGGGCGGCAGCGATGGTATTGTTGAACATGATTTTGAAAAAGCATTGGAAACGGCGCGAAGGGTAATGGTCAGGCGGAAAAAAGATCTCAGCTCAACATACGAGAAAATATTCAGACATGTATTTGATTCGACACGTGACGAACGAAACCAGTAATTCAATTAACAAATAGAGTTGGGAGGAATTTAGTGTGGTTAATTAGTCATGAAAACTATGCGGCTTTGAGCAAATGGGGGGGGGACTTCGTCTCGAACCGTGGATTAAAACGTGCTATACTCATTCTTTGTTGTACCTTCAATATTCCAGATGCGGTTTATGCTTTCCTGGCCTTTACTGTGCCAACAAACATCGCTGTTATCTGCGGAGCCATAGTATTCAAATGGTTCGATTATGGATTACATCTGGGGATGATTATTATCGTCTGATAATATCGGAAATCTTAACTACGAGAGAATTTTCTTTATTTACAGGTAAACCTTTATACATTTTCATATTACCTATATAAACATCAACAGAATTGTTAGCTTCTTTTTGTAAAAGTAGCACATCATCTTCTTCTATGTGCAACAAATCAGAAACTGAGATTTTAGTCTTCCCCAAAACGACCTTAACAGGCAGGATTGCTTGTCTTATTCTCTTTTCAATGCTGGATTTGGTTTGAGTATCCTGGACCTGAGTATGTTTTAATTCAACAGATTTTTTATCGTATTTTATAAAGAAGGATTCTAATAAGGCACTGGGTAAACACAGGTTTAGAAAACCGATTGAATTATCAGCTTTACTAAGATCGATTGAGATTAATATTACTGATTCATTTTTACCTATGAATTGAACAAAATCTGATTGAGCATAGAATCCCTCTATTTTTGGATCCAATTCTACAACTTTTTCCCAGGCTTTAACCAAATCCAGTAAAAGCATATTTACTACACGGCTCATGATTTTTTCTTCAATTAGACTTAACTCCCTGTTTAGGGTAGAAATGTCTCTACCAGAACCGCCTAATATTTTTTCTATGATATAGGACGCGAATTTGGGGTCTAATTCAAGTAAAAATTTGCCTACATCTTTGTTTAAATTCAATAGAAAAAGGCAAGCAGGACTTGACATAGAATCAGTAAAATCACCATAAGATAGTTCAGTGGCGGCCGCAAGATTTGCCAAAATAGCTGTGTTTAATAGATTTGTTAAAGTCGCCTCTAAATTTCGTAGAAATTTTTTATGAATGCTTTCCAATAATACAAATTGTTCTTTGCTTATTCTTCTTTGTTTTCGAAAATTATAACAAAATGCGACCTTCTTTAAAGCTGGGGTGGTTTTATCTTTTTTTTCAGTTTTAGAAACGCGCTGAGATAATAGAGCATCAATTTCTTGTTGAGATAAACTATCTTGGGTCATCTTAGGTGCTTTATATTAATTTCAAATTAAGTTGCTATGACTGAGGATTTACCTGCAAGATATTTGATATCTTGTTTATAAGTATCTTCTTTTTTATAGGTTTAAGGACATAATCCCGCACGCCATAACTTAATATTGCTTGCACACTTTCTTGATCTGAAATAGACGTACAGGCCAGTACTTTTATTTGGTTCAGTTGATTATTACCTTGCATAGTCTTGAGAACTTCTATGCCGCTCATAATTGGCATTTGAATATCCAATATAACAAGATCGGGTTGTTCCAGAAGCATCATACGTAATGCCCTGGAACCCTCTTCTGCTTCAATTATGTTAATTTTGAAGTTTTTACGAATTGTTGTTGATAATAATATTCTTGTTGAAGAATCATCATCAACGATCAATATTTTACTGTTTGTGCTCATAATAATAATTGTGTTAGCCGAGTTTAAGATAAAATTCTAAAAAAAAGTCACCACATTCGGTTTCAAATTCAACGCGAGTTCTTGAAGTGGAAGAAGGGGCTGAAATATGATGATTTGCACCCATAACAATATTGGGTATAGAAAGTTCAAAATCAATATTCTTGTTTTGAAGCTTTGACTTTGCGCCGCCTGCAATTACATTGACCATTTCTCCAATGCCATCACGAACATCGGCATCTACTTCAGTAAATTCTATACCTAACATCCCACCAACAGTATTTAATGCTACGCCGGTTGGGAAAGAAACTAAAATGGAGCCCTTTCTGCCACCTGAAAATCCCATTATTACTGTAATATCTTTGCAATTGGTAATATCCACATAATCGGAATCACCATTTATTTCTGTAATATTTTTGATATTTATGCTCATAGACGCCATAGTACCAAGCGCTTCGGTAGTTGCGTCAATAAAATCATGAATTAAATTATTTTTCTGTATGATATTTTCGGACATGCAATAAGTGCCTCTTCACTGTGAAGATTAGTGCGAATTTCTATTTAGTTAATCAAGTACGGATTTTATTTTATTTCGAAAAACTCCAAGTGTGAAAGGTTTAACAACATAATTATTTACTCCTGCTTTCATGGCTTCCAACACCTCTCTCTGTCCGCCTTCAGTGGTTACCATAACAATAGGAACGTCACTAATTTTTCGCACTTCCTTCACGAAAGTTAAACCGTCCATAACAGGCATATTCCAATCAAGTAAAACAAGACCCACCCCATCTAATTTTTCCATCGCATCTTTCCCGTTACCTGCTTCAATAACTTCAAATTCACCGGTTTCGAGTATTGCTTTTATTACAATTTTGCGCATAACTGCGGAATCGTCAACAACTAATATTTTCAAAAAAAAACTCCATTATGTTTTCAATTTAATAAAGCCATCCCCACTCAAAGTTACTGTTACAATATTTTGCCCTACACTCGTTGATTTTGAAATTATTATATTATTGTGTTCAGGTAATGGCCCTCTTCCTGCAGTAGGTATTCCTAACTCGAATTCCTGGTCAGAAGCAAGTACAGAATCCATAAATCGTCCACCAATGGTATTGATGATTTCAGAAAGCATATCATTTATTGCATTGTCTGATATCTCTTCCTCTTGTATTTCATCATACACATTATTAATTAATAATTTTGCACATTCATTTGATACCACAAGGGCTAACTTGCCATTAACCGGCTTCAAAATGGGAAGAATGGACCAGCACATTTCTTCTGCATGATAATAATTATCAATTTCTTCCATTTCATCATCTACTTCCTCAAATGTCATATTTTCAATTGTTTGTGCAATTGCTAATGTTAAAGTTGAAGTCAGAATATCAGTAGTTTCGGTCATTCTTAACCCCACTCGTTTTCTTTAGTTAAGTTTTGTATTGCTATGGACAAGCTTGCTGGAGAGATTGGCTTACTAAGTACTGCTAATGCGCCGAAGTTTAATAATTCAGTGTCCTTCGCAGGATGGCTCGCGCTTGAAATGACGATTACTGGAATATCTGTCAGACGCGGACTCGACTTTACATGTTTAAGCAGCGTCTCACCATCCATATTAGGCATATTTAAGTCAGTTAACAGGAGATCGATTTGATTATTTCTGACAATTTCGAGCGCCTCTTTTCCGTCCCGGGCTTCATAAAAGTTTACTTCGAAACATCCGGCTATTTCAAGGCATCGTTTGATAATCATCCGAGCAGTACTTGAATCGTCTGCAATAATTATATTATTTATCATTTGGTGATCCCTTTAAAGCATTATTGATTCTTTAGTGGAAGTAAAATCTTCCTGGACTTTCAAGATTATTTTCTCAAAATCTATTTTTCTGATATGAAAATACTCTTTAAATCCACTGTCCATTTGATAAGCTAAGTTATCTGAACCCGTTCCTGGCCCACTCATCATGGATATTGTACTCCCGAGATGAACGGCATAAACGAGCTTACGATATTCTTCTTTTGTTTCTGACGGATGATGATGGTCCTTAATAACCATACATAATGACTCTGGCAGGCCCCATTCCAAAGCCATTGCATATCCTACCTGAGCATGATCAGTACCGATTGTCTTTCGTTCCGCTTCAAGATAATCTTCAACTTTGCCAGAATCGCATAAAAAGGTCAAATTTTTCGTATAGTCTTTTAAAAATTCAGATAGCACCAATTTGCCAATGTCATGCAACAGTCCAGCAGTAAAAGCTAATCCACTGGCAATATTTTGACTGTTGAATAACGCAATTTCGCGAGCACCGATGGCTGAGCGTAAGGAATGGTCCCACATTTCACCAGATGCACTTTCGTAACCTTCGAGCGGATTACTATATAGTGATGATGAAGCGGCACAAATTGCTATGCCAACTACCATTATTTCGCCCATTACCAGCACAGCCCTGTTAATTGTCGTGACAGGCTGCCCGCGAAAGAATGTTGCAGAATTCGCTACTTTAAGCACTTCAGTCGTTAAAGCAGCATCGTTTTGCACTATTTTCACAATATCTTTTAGTGAGTGCTCCTCATCTTCAATGACTTTGAGTAACTGAAAAGCAACCATCGATGGGACTGGTTTTTCTTTGACACGTTTTGCAATAGTTTCCAGAATACTCATAATTCCCAACCTCCTCGACCAGGTGAAGTGATGAGGACTTTGCCTGTTTTAATATCTATTGAAACACTGCGGCTGAAATTTCCTCCTATATCCTCGGCAATGGCGCCAAACTTATGTTGCCACAGGCATTTTCGAACGGCCAGGATATTTCTTTTTCCTATATTGAAAGTTTGGTTTGGGTCCATAATACTGGCACCTCCAGCAAGCTTTATCACTAGTCTGTTATTGCCATTATAGCCTAATTTCTGCATCTCTTCGATCAATCTTGGGATGCCTGTATCTGCAAACATTCCAGGTTTAGTTGAAGCTTTTTCTTTATTTATACAAGAATCGGGCAAAGCTACATGGAGCATACCAACAGTTCTTTGCCGCGTATCTAACATAATTACAGCAACGCAGGAGCCCAACGCTAGTGTCTTAATTGTCTGTTCAGGTACTTTTGAAGCAGCATAATCGCCAATACCTACATAAATCACACTCATGTATTTTTCTCATTAAGCAAATTTATTACATTTCTCGCAATATTATGAATCGGTACCAATTTATCAGTTCCACCACGTTCATAAGCTTCTTTTGGCATTCCAAAAACGACTGAAGTCGTTTCATCCTGCGCCAGAGTTTTTGCCCCGGCATTGTGCATAGAAACCATTCCATCTGCACCATCATAGCCCATACCAGTAAGCATGACGCCGACTGCATTCGCACCTACATATTTGGCCACCGATTGAAATAGTACTTCAACCGAAGGACGATGTCCACATACTTTTTCACCTTTTTTGCAATCAACCTGATATATGCCACCTGAACGATGCACTGTCATGTGGTAATCTCCTGGAGCAATCAGAATTCTTCCGGGCATTATTTGATCGCCAGATTGTGCCTCTTTTACAAGCACTTCACATTGTTCATTAAGACTATCTGCGAACATAGTTGTAAAGCCGGCTGGCATATGCTGGACAATGACTGTTCCGCATATATTTACAGGGAATTGGGTGATTACTTTTCGAATTGCTTCAGTTCCACCGGTTGAGGCTCCAATTGCAATGACTTTGTCTGTTGATTCAGATAATGCCTGGTTGATTGATTTTGAAGCTGTTTCAGGTATATGATTTCCCTTTTTCCAGAAACTAACATTAGCTTTTGATACAATTTTTACTTTGTCTCTCAATTCGGAAAGCATTTCATTTAATCCATGAGCAATATTTGTACTGGGTTTTGTAACAAAATCCAACGCACCGGCTTGAAGCGCTTGCATAGTTGTTTTTTTACCTTTTTGTGTCAGAGAGCTTACCATTAACACCGGCAGCGGATATTGTGGCATGAGGCGGCGAAGAAATGCTACGCCATCCATCCTTGGCATCTCGACATCAAGTGTCAGGACGTCGGGCTTAAGAGCAACTATTTTATCCCGGGCGACGTATGGATCGCTGGCGCTGCCCACCACTTCTATCTCATGATCAAGAGATAGCCCGCTGGTAAGTATTTTTCGCACCATGGCTGAATCATCAACAACCAACACTCGAATCTTTTTGCTCAATTCGTCAACTCCTTGCGGTAAACGGCTGGTTTAATATACTGATAAGGACAGGTGTTTCTTCCCAGGGATTCAGAATGGCCGATGAAAAGAAAACCTTCATCTTCAGTAAACCGATAAAACTGGTTGACCAATTTGTTTCTGGTATTTACATCAAAGTATATCATCACATTGCGACAGAAGATAATGTTGAATTTGCCTTTAAAAGGATATTCTTCACGAATGAGATTGAATCTTCGATATAATATTAATTTTTTCACACGATTCTTTACAATCCAATGCTCTTTTGAATGCAGGGTAAAGAATTGTTGTTTAAGATACTGTGGTAAATTTGAAATATTCTCATCGGTATATATACCTGCTGAAGCTTTGTCCAATACTTCTTTTGAAATATCTGTGGCTAAAATGCCGACGTCCCAAGATGATATTTCAGAACCAAAAAAGTCCAGAAGAAGAATTGCCAGGGTGTAGGCCTCCTCTCCAGTTGAGCAGCCGGCACACCAGATGCGAAGATCCTTATGGCCTTTTTGTATTAGTGACGCTCGAATGTCTGGTAAAACCTTCGTTTTTAAATATTCAAAATGGGTGTTTTCCCGATAGAAAAACGTATGATTAGTTGATATCTTATTAATAAGTATATCAAGCGCTTGACCTGATGAATCTGAAGTAACGTAATTATAATATTTTTCAAAGCTGTCAAACCCGTGCCCACGTAAGACTTTTTGGAGACGGCCGACAATAAGTGATTTTTTTTGCTCACTCAGGTTTATCCCAAATTTGTCATACACCAGACTACTGATGAGCTTATATTCGTGCTTTGTTAAAGGTGTTAATTTAGGTAATCTCATTAGTAATTTTTCGGCATTAAATTTCAACTCTTAAATGAGTTAGGTGTATTATTGGATTTTTCCAGGTAATGATGAATCAACTTAATGAGCTCTTTTTTCTGTCTCGGTTTTGATTCATAAGTTGAACAACCATTATCAATACATTTATTTAAAACTTTCTTGTCCTGGTGAGCGGTTAAAGCAATAATTGGAATTTCACTTTCTTCGTCCAATTTTCGAACTTCCTTTGTTGCTGTATACCCATCCATAACTGGCATCTGAATATCCATCAGGATTAAATTTGCTATCTTCCAGGATCATTCGCGCCACTTCTAATCCATCCGCTCGGGCATCTCATGATTGAGTATTACTAAATCAAAATTACCAGAAGAATTCTTTAATAACGAGGTGGCATCTTTTCCGCTTCCTGTCTGTTGAACCTGGAAGCCCCAGGCAATAAGGATTTAATTCATATCCAGGGACATATTTTCTGCATTCGGTTCAAGCTTATCATCAAAGAGAAGTTTTTGAGTGTCCAGAAGTATTTTCACATCTTCTCCGACTTTACCAAAAGCCTTAATAAATCTGCTGGAAGTGTTTTTATTTACATTTGCCGGGGGTTCAATTTCAGAGGTGGGAATGTCAAGTACCTCAGAAACTGTATCTACAATTAGACCCACAGTTATATTGTTGATGTTGACTACGACGATGCAAGTACGCTCGTTATACGGTATTTCTTCAATTCCAAAACGCAACCTGACATTTATAACAGGAATTACTTTGCCTCGCAGATTGATGACACCTTTCACAAATGGCGGCATATTTGGCAATTCTGTGATATCCTGAAGTCCAATGATCTCCGTTACATGACGAATTTCAATTCCGTGTTCCTCATTTCCCACGCTGAAAGTGAGAAATTTACCCTCCTGGGTATCTTCCTCATTGTGTTCTTCTTTCTGGATTATTGTATCAAGTTTTTCTTTTTCATCCATCTCTTACTCCTTATAGAAAATAATGGACATCTTCTCAAACACTTTTAACATACATATAATTGGTCCTTTACTTTTAAATTTAAAACTTGCCAAAATCATCATCCTCTAAGGTGATGACTTCGGTTGGATTATTCATTTTAGGTTCGTTCTTTTTCTGAACTTCACCCCAGTCTGAAAATTCAGCAAGTTCAGTTGTATCATCGTCTGCTTGAGTTATTGGTGCTGTAAAATCTGAGCTCAGAACATTCTCGCTTTTAATCTTGAATTTGCTCAACATGAGTTTAAGGTGAACAGCCTGGCTTGAAAGCTCTTCTGCTGCTGAGGCGCTTTCTTCTGCATCAGCCGTGTTGCTCTGAGTCACTTGGTCAATCTGGCCAAGGCTCTGATTGACCTGCTCAATACCTTGCGCCTGTTCGTTAGAAGCACTGGCAATTTCACCTACCAGGTCGCTTACTTTTGAGACACCTTCCACAATTTCCTTTAAGGCTGTGGCAGTTTCATTAGCGATTTCAGTGCCGTTTTCGACTTTTTTCACCGAGCCTTCAATGAGTTCAGTGGTTTCTTTAGCGGCCTTGGCGCTTCGTTGGGCAAGGTTCCGGACTTCTTCTGCGACTACAGCAAAACCCTTGCCATGTACTCCGGCTCGGGCCGCTTCGACTGCCGCGTTCAAGGCCAGGAGATTGGTTTGAAAGGCGATTTCGTCGATAACCTTGATGATCTTAGAGATGTTGCCGGATGATTCATTGATTTCACCCATGGCATTGAGCATCTGTTGCATTTGATTGTTACCCTGGTCCGCGACGTTTCTGGCAGATGAAGCGAGCTGATTGGCCTGGGTTGCATTGTCGGCGTTTTGTTTAGTCTGGGTTCCCATTTCGACCATAGAGGAGGTAATTTCCTCTAATGAGCTGGCCTGTTCCGTGGCGCCTTGTGACAGAGACTGACTGGAGTCGGAGACCTGCCGGGAGCCGTTAGAGACCTGTTCCACAGCGGTGTTGAACTGACCAAGGAGGTCGTTTAAGCTTGCCAGTGTGGAATTCATGGCTTCCTTCATTTTGGCATGATCACCCTGGTAATTGCCAGTGACGTTCATAGTGAAATCACCTTTCGCCATATCAGCCAGGCAGTCCACAGCTTCATTTACGGGTTTGAGGATATTTTCAACTGTATTGTTCATGCCCTGGATGATGTCACGGTAGCCACCTTCAAACTTAGAGGTCTCGCCTCTGGTCTGCAATTGTCCATCTTCAGCGGCCCTGGCGAGCATGACGCCTTCGTCAATGAGGGCCTGGAGATTTTGTCGAATGGTGTTTAGTCCTTCAGTGAGTTCGATTTGTTTTCCCGGGAGTTTTCTCATTTCTTTCTGCAGTTCGCCTTTGGCATATTCCTGCATGATTTCAATACTTTCGTGTATGGGTTTGATGACCGCATCCAGGGTATCATTGATGCCCTGCAGGAGTTCGGAGTAGGCGCCTTTAACTTTGTCCGGATGACATTTGACATTAAAATCGCCGTTTTTTTGGCCATTAATGGTTGCGCTTAAATCGGCTTGCATAGCCAGAAGACTTTCCTTCATTGTTACCATGGCTTT
>CAZIKB010000037.1:0-50123 GCA_964539665.1 uncultured Cytophagia bacterium | reverse complement strand
GTCCTACCTGATTAATCCTAATTTGCGGCAGCACAATATAGACGCCCTGGCTCTTGAGCATTTGAATTATGTGAAAATCCCTACTTCGAATTTAATCGGTAAAGGTAAAAATCAATTAAGCATGGCCGAGATTGCAGTAGAAGATGTGACTAAATATGCCTGCGAAGACGCGGATATCACTTTTCGGCTGCAGGAACTATTTGAACCTCAATTAATAAAGTCGGGGCTTTACGACCTTTTTCAGGTAGTGGAAATCCCGTTAATTGATGTGTTAAAAGATGTTGAAAAAGCCGGGGTAGTGTTGGATCTGGATTTTCTTTCCGAGATGTCCCAAAATATGGAGACACAACTTGAACAATTAATCGCTGTCATTTATGAAATGGCGGGCGAGGAATTCAATATCAACTCCACGCAGCAATTAGCTGTCATCCTGTTTGACAAACTGAAATTACCCAAAAAGAAGCGCACAAAAACTGGTTACTCCACAGACGCCAATGTTTTGGAACAGTTAGCCAAACTGCATGAGCTCCCCAAGACCTTGCTGGAATACCGCGAATTGACCAAGTTGAAATCCACCTATGTTGACGCCCTTCCCAGGTTGGTCAATCCAGAGACGGGACGATTGCATACATCGTATAACCAGACAGTGGCTGCAACCGGGCGGCTTTCTTCCAGCGATCCTAATTTACAGAACATCCCGATTCGCACAGAAATGGGGCGCAAAATTCGGCGGGCGTTTATTACGAAGGATGAAAATCATGTAATTTTGGATGCCGATTATTCTCAAATTGAGCTGAGAATAATGGCCCATCTTTCCAAAGATGCAGTCTTAATAGAAGCTTTTAAAAACGAAGAAGATATTCACACCAAAACCGCATCTTTAATTTTTGACATTGCCCCAGAAAATGTTTCCACCGAACAACGACGAAAAGCTAAAGAAATCAATTTTGGCATTATTTATGGTATGGGCGTGTATGGCTTGTCTTCGCGACTCGACATATCCAGAGAGCAAGCCCAGGCGTTCATTACGAACTATTTTATCCAGTATCCACAGGTAAACGATTTCATGATTAAAACCATATCGGCAGCCAGAGAAAAAGGCTATGTGACCACCATGTTGAACCGCCGTCGCTATTTACCGGAGATAAACAGCGAAAATCGTAATCGCAGGGAGTTTGCGGAACGCATTGCCATAAACACTCCCATTCAGGGGACGGCAGCCGATTTAATCAAAGTAGCGATGATTCATGTCTGGCGTAAATTAAAAGAAAACGGCTTGCAGACAATGATGATTATGCAGGTCCACGACGAGCTGGTTTTTGAGACGCCAAAATCGGAATTAGATGTAGTGCAAAAATTAGTAAAAGAGGAGATGGAGGGGGCCATTAAACTGGAAGTGCCGATTAAAGTGGATGTTGGAGTAGGGGAGAATTGGCTGGAAGCGCATTGAGACTAATTAAAGCAAAAAGAGAAACAGACCTCTCCATAGAATTGCCAACCTTAATACAGTCTTTTTGAAGTTGCTTCGCGAGGATCACGATACAGTTTTTGTATATCCCGGACAAAAGACTGAATCGATTTATAGCGTTTTTCTGGCTTTTTAGCAAGGGCTTTGGTTAAAATCGCATCTAAATCTGCCGATACGTCGTGTCTGATTTTTGAAGCTAATACAGGTACGTCCGCGAGGATTTTTATTCTGATTTCAGAGGCGCTGTTTCCTCTACAGGGGTGAACGCCTGTAAGGCTTTCATAGAGCATAATTCCCAGTTGAAAAATATCGCAGCTTTGTGATAATTTTAAGCCTTGAATTTGTTCCGGGGAGGAGTAGGCTAATGTATTCATATCATCTTTGTAGATTTCGTTTCTATTGCGGACTTGCAGTAAACCGCCGTCTGTTAATTTTATCTCTTCGTATTTTGTCACGAAAATATTGTCTGGTTTTAAGTTCTTGTGCCAAATTTGATCACTATGGTAGAGCGCTAATATTTTACATATTCTTATGTAGAGATCTAAAGTTTTATGAATGTCAGGCAATCCGTTTTGCCGCAAGTAATCATGTAATTTCCAGCCATCACTATATTCTCTCACCAGATACAAAATCTCACCATTGTCACCCGCATCATAAATGACGCCAATATTAGGGTGGCTTATTCTATTCAGCTTTCTAACTTCTTCATAAAATTGTTTTCTAAGATGAGTGAATTCTTTAAAGTCTGAAAACGCTTTTGATCTATAAGCTTTTATGATTACCGGTCTTTCCAATTGTGAATCGTACCCGCGGTAGGTTGAGCAAAGTTGATTTTCTTTAATCGTTTCGGATACTTTATATTTACCAAAATTCGGTGTGCTTTTGTTGCTGTGTTTTTTTGCCGGCCTTTTGAAGAAAAGTTCATAAATCTGATGTTTATGTGGAAAATGTGCGAGTCTTTTTTCTCCTAATCTATTGACTAAATAGCCTTTAATATTATTTACAATCGGCTCAGTCGTGTATAAACAATGGCCATCTGAATGATTGGACTTGTTAATATGTTCAGCGTTTTTACTGATATTATGTACCTTAAATCCCTTTCTGATTTCTTTTAAGCCCTCATTTTGCAGGCTCAAAAATGGAATTTCACTATAATGCAGGGATACGTGCAGATGAATGATTTCAGACTTTTCCACAACCTGATTGTATCTGTCCAATTTTTGTAAGGTTTCTACCGCTGTTTTGAGTAATTTATTAGGATTGGCGCCAAATGTAAAGAGACCATCTTCCGTCGCGCAAATTACTATCTCTTTCGATTTGAGCAATTCTCCTGAAATTAAATTGATAAAAGTTGTGAATGGCAGTTTTGAATTCGCTGGATTCGAATCAAAATTGCATATTTCAAATATCGCCAGAGTATTTAACCGATTAAGTAAATTGTCGGAATCAGGCATATTTGATGGATTGTTTTCAACTGTTTGCTGGTGATTTTGAAGAGCTTTTACATTAGCAGATGATTTAATATTTTTCTTTTTAAACAAGTCTTTTACAATGCTAAAAACCGGGTCTATTTCAAAGAGAGTGTTATTGAGTTCTGTATTTTCATCAAGACTGTTTACGGTTCTATTTAAAATAAAAAACTCGAATTCATCTTTATTGGAAGGTTTTGGTTTATATGCCTGTCTGCTCAGACTTAGAAATAGATTTTTAAGGTCCAGATAAAGCTCTATTTCATTGATCCGATTAATTGGCTTATTAATATTTCTATATTTAGAACAATATTCTACATCAGAAGCAGTAATGTTGAAATTCAAACCATGTTCATTTGCCTGGGCTCTTTTTTCTAATAAGGTGTGGCAAATGGCTTTTAAATAGATCGAATTTTTGTTAGACTGATTATATAAATCCTTCAGCAGATATATTGCTTCATCGTATTTAGCATCATTCCAAACCGTTGACAGGTAAAGTTTCAGGATGTCCGGATTGTCAATACCATCCAGCAGGGTTTTTCGTAGTTCCGGGGTGGTAATGGTGTCTGTTGTTTCGTGAAATATTTTTTCTAAAGCAGCGCGAATCTCATCCTGCATAGGAGGTGAGAATTTTAAAGATCGCCTGAATATTTTCAGGGCAGGCTCATCAGTGATATTTTTTTTTAAAAAGAGGGTAGAGAGTGAAAGGTAAAGCGTTTCATTGTTTTCCTCGGCAGCGACAGCGTTCCTGTAGATGGCCAATGCCTCGTCGTTTGTAGATTCTACCCTGACTAATGACAGGGCAAAATTTAAAAGAATTTCCGGATCTACAATACCATTATTGACAAGCTGACGAAATTTCTCCGAAGCTTTTTGATTTTCACCATTTTCTAAATAGGCTTTCCCTAACGCTTTGAGCAGGCCGGCAACTTGCTGGTCATCCTTCTGACTGAAGTCAAACATTATTGTTCGAATTCAAATTTATCATCTTGGTGTCTAATTCTCTTTCCATAATTTGAATAGCATTAGCGTCAGTGCGGCCCTGGATTTGAGACTGTTTTGCCATAATCGAATTAATCTCATTTCTTCTGTCAGTGAAAATATTTAACTTCAAGATCATCTCAAAAACTTTCAGCGCTTTTGCATCACTTCGGTTTGTCAGCAAGTATATGTTCGCCAATAGTGCATATAGTTTAATCGTTCCGGGATTTTTTAGCAGCTTTTTTTCATAAATAGTGGCGGCTCTGTCATATTTCCCTTGTAAAAATAATATTTTTGCCCGAGTCACAGGTGATAATATTAGCAGACCCAAAATTGGTAAAAATATAACTGAAATAGTGGAACCAACAACCAGGAATGTACTATTGCCATTCGAAGAACTTTTCTGGTTTTTTACGATCTGACTTTTTATTAGATTAAAACGAGCATCCGCGAGGTTATTTCGAAGATCTTTATATTCGGTATCAAGGAGTTGAATCTTTTCAAACGCAGATACCGCTTGCTGCCAGTCGCCGTTATGTAAGGCAAACAGCCCCTTTTGATAGAGTGTTTCGATGTCTGTCACAATTAAATTTGAATCGGATTCTGTCTTTTTGACTACTGCAATTTTGCTTTCCTTTTCTATGTCATTTGGCCTGGATTTTTTAGGTCTCTCTGTTTTCGCTGACGCGATCGGCCGCTTCGCTACCACCTCCTTATTTTCGATTTCTTTAGCGTCTTTCGTAGCAAGACTTTTCAATTCGGTGTCGCGTTTTTTTTGCTGGCTATCCTTCTTCAAACTGATCCTGGACTTTTCTGCTAATTCACTTCTTAGTTCCTGTAATCTGATTTGGGAATCTTTGAAATTTGGATCTATTGCCACAATCTGACTGAGCAAGCTCACGGCTTCTTCCACTTTCCCGCTGTTATCCATTTGCCTGGCAAGATTGTGCAAATTCATTAGTTTCTTAATTAAATTTGTCTGCTTTAGAGCAGATTGAGCATCATTCAGCTTCTGTTGAACATCTTTAAATTCAGGATCAATCTGAATAATTTCGTTTAAAAGATCGATAGCTTCATTGTAACGTTCTGAAATTAATAGCGAGTTACATTGTTTATATTTTTCTGTTAGAGTTTTCTTACTTTCAGCTAAGGAAATAAGGTCAACAAATAATTTTGCATTTTGTGGTAAAAGTCGTTTGCCTTCATAGAATTCATCTACTGCTTTTTCTATTTGCCCATTTTTTAAATATACTTGTCCAAGCTCATAACAAATTCTACCACGATTCTTATTTTCTGATAATTCTTTGGCCCCGAGCAATGCTGCTCTTGCTTTTTCTATTTTACCTCCATTCGCGTAGAGCTTACCCAATTCAAATAATAGATTGGTTTTTAATTCATTGTTCAGTGCATACGGATTTTTAAAGTAGGCTTTATTAAATGTTAATTCCGCTTCGGCATACATGCCCTTGATATTGTAAGCCAGGCCTAAATGATAATATGCTTCAATGATATTAGGATCAAGTTGAATAGCTTTTTTAAACGCTTGTATTTTTTCTTCAGTAGAAAAGGATGAAATTCCGGCATTAAACCAATCGGAGGCTTTGTTTTGGCTAAATGATTCAACGGTAATGTTTAGTGTTAAAAAAACACAGACAAAGCCAATAGAGAAATATTTCATTCTATTGCTGAGTTGTGTCTTCATTATTAAAATCGTATGTTTTTTCATCTTCAAATTTCTGATTATTTATAGTTAAAACCTGAAATAATAAACAATAAGTGTTTAACTTAAAGTTGTCATTCACACAATAATTAGAAATTTTGGTTCTTTTCAAAAAGTTGTGTTCTGCTTTTTTTTGCAGAAATGGTTAAAATAGTTACACCTAAAAATAACAATCCAGTCGCTGACAAAATAATATTATATACTGTTGATTCGGGACTGGTATATTCATATCTGCCAGTATGTTGTGCGTTGCTGTATGATTGTCCCCAAATCACGCTGTTTTTATTTATTTTTGAATTGGATTGAATTTTATAAATATTTTGATCTTCCCGAATCAATATGATATCTAAATAACCAGTGCTGCCAATATCTGCTGCTAACAAAGGAGAAATTACTGGATTATTATCATTTTTGATTTGTGAAATTACTTCACCGTTTTTGCCATTTAAGATATAAATCGTCCCTTTATTGCTTGCGATGATTATATCATTTACTCGGTCTTTATTAAAATCGGCCAGGGTTACAGGCGTAATAAAAGTATCATTATTCAACCTGTATTCCCACTCGACTAATTTTTGATTATTTGCATCCGTTGATCCTGTTATAAGTTTAATCGCCTGATTCGACACGATTACCACATCATCAATGTCATCGTCATTGAACCTGCCGACCGTTGCCGCCAAATTTTCTGAGATTGAATTTTGTTTAAATGGAATTTGATCATGCCATATTCTGGTGAGAGTCACGCTTTCTACGGCGAGATAGTTACCGTTTATAGAACCAATCAACATATCATTTATCTGGTTCCTGTCAATATCAGCCAATGCGATGGGATACCTGAGGTTGTGAGCGTTCGTGAGTTTTCCGGTCGCTTTACTTATTTCTTCATTAAAGTCAAAAGTATCTGCTATATTTCCAGAGCGGCCATCAATAATTAAAACTTTCCCTTCTTCAGTGCCGATAAAAATTTCATTGATACCATCGTTATCCCAATCAGTTGAAGTAGGAACAGAGTGAATGGACAGTCCGGTTTCTATGACTTTCCAATCCATTTGAGTAATATAACCATAACCCAGGTGAATTTTCCCTGATCGTGTGCAAATCAAAACATCTTTTAAACCGTCTCCATTCATATCTGCAACAACAGGGGGGCCTGAAATATCTACTCCTAAAATAGGACTAAGCCATATTTCGACACCGTTAATACCATCGAGGGCCCGCAGGCGAACGTCATCGCCTACCACTAAAACATCTTCCAGTCCATTAGCATTTAAATCTGAAAGAACCAGGGCCATGTCGCTCAACACTTGAAAATGATCATTCATCCAGATAGTCTTTTTAGTTACCCCATCAACGGCTGTTAGACTGCCAGATTTATTCGCGAATGTCAGGTCTACTTTTTGATCTCCATTCAGATCTGCTGCGCCAAGATGGGCTTGTCTGGTGTATTCATCCATGCTTTGCTGATCATACTTTGTGTTTCCATTTGAGATTTCACTTTGGAGCCAGGTCTCTTCAATAAATTTCAACTGGCCGGGTTTTTTATTGTTGGAAATTCGTGTCATGCAGGACAAGCCGAGAGTACAGAACGTAATTATGCCAAGTAAAATTGTCAGGTATGTGCCCAGTCTTAGATTGTTTCTAATCCACCAGACGCCTGCTTTTTTGGGCGGAGAGCTATCCCAGTCTCCATCGGCTAAGATTCTTAGAATTGTACTTTTCTGGTCGCTGACTATTTCAATTTCATCCCCTTCATAAACCGGAATTTCATCAGTAGCGCTTAGTTTAACCTGGTTAACGTAAGTGCGGGTTTTGCTTCTTTTGTCTGTGACAAAAAAGTTTCCATTTTTATAAGCTATTGTGGCATGTCGGCGCGATATACTTGCATCAAGAATGCCTTTTTCATTGTTTCGAATAACGATATCATTCAGAACGTTGTCCCTTCCTATTTTAGTGTCTCCAAATTTCAAAGAATACTTTTTGCCTAAATAGGGTCCATGAATTACCATCAAATAATATGATTTTCCGTTTAATTTATCTTCAGGTTGAATAAAATCTATTTCAGCTCCAAGTGACAACGATTCTTTGGGTAGTTCATCAAGTTCGTAAAATTCATGCGTTTCGGATTGTTCTTTCGAATCTGACAATTCATTTGCACTGACATTGTCGTTAAAATAATCTTCATCAATTATTTCGATTTCATCCTCAGCAGGTTTATCTTTTTCAGAAATGCTGGAAAGACTATCAAAATACAGGTAAAGTTCATCAACGGAAATTTCATCGCCGTGGACAATTTGTTCCCGTTCTAATAAAGGCCGGCCATTTAAGTTTGTACCATAAGGGTTACCCAGGTCTTCCAGGTAATAATTGCCGGACATATTTTTAATAGAGAAGTGATTCCCGGCTACATTTTTATTGGAAATCACAAAATCATTGTTTGCATTAGAACCAAATGTATGACTTGGTTCAGAATCGTTAAGGATGAATTCTTTTATAATTACGGAATTTTTCTTAAGAATTAGTTTTGCCATTATTGTTTTCCCAAATCAAAGAGCTATTAAATTAAACTCTATTAAATTCAATCCTGTGGATTGAATCATAACAGATTTCTCCTGGTATTTGTAAGCATTTTTACTGGTGCGAAATAAATATAATCCTGGCTGCAAGGTGTTGCTGCAGGTGCCATCCAGATCAGTAATATTAAACAGACCTTCTGATGAATTATGGTCATCTAAACTTTTAAATCTGATTTCTACATTGCTTAAAGGCGCTCCGGTCACGTCATTTATAATGACTACCGATACTTGAGCATTCAATGTTTCCATTCTTGCTGTAACTCTTTTGTCTCTTGGTGAAATCGGAACCTTAATATCGTTATAACCATCTTTAGTGAAAATAGCATAATAATTATCATAAATTAAATTTAATGTAATTGGTGTACGCTTTTTTCTGAATACAATCCTGCCATTTCGGACAACTTGGGTAATAAAGGCATTTAAGTCGGTACTGTTGCCATTGGTGGCGTCATACGCAGAAAATCTCACTGGCCGGAACAAGTTTGCAACAACCTGCGATGGAGTATCTTCATTAACCTCAAGATCAATTGTTTTTTGATTGTATCCTTTTTTCTTGAGAAGAATATTGTGAGAAGTGGCTGTTAAAAATATCTTGTTCGGGTTGTCAGTGTCGCCGATTGGATTGGGGTTTCCGTCTAAATAGATTAACGCGTTTGAAGGATTAGACTTGATGGTGATAAATTTCCCAAATAGTCTTTTTATCTTATAAATGGTTGTTGGCTTTTTTAGTACTTCGAAGTCCCATAACCTCCTGTCATCGATATCTTCAATCATTTTTTCTGTATCTAAACCGAAACCACTTAAACTGTTGAAACCTGATTTTCGTAACTCTATTTGGAATTCTTCACCAACCTCCCATGTAACCGAACAGGGTGTGTTTTGACCATATTTAATATTATTAATATAAACTTCTGCGCCTTGCGGCATTGAGTCCAATTCAAAAGTAGTTTTAAATCTAAAAATATATGGTTGATTTCCACGTCGGACTGGTTCGCCTTTAATTTTTATCTGGCCTTTGCTTGGTATATAGATGGATTTAAAAACAGGTCTATATCCGTCTGTGGTAAGTTTGAGTTCATGAACACCCGGATTGATTTTATCAATAGAAATTGGTGTAACGCCGGCTAATGGTTTATCATCCAGGAATATTTTAGCGCCTGCTGGTATAGTGGATATTTTAATAGCAGGGGGAAATAGAAAGTCATAAATACTGGTGCCAAATGAAGTCCATTGGAATGAAATATCAAAGATGAAGAGGAGTAAACTTAAACTCAGGATTCCCACTGTGTATTTCATGAATAACTTGTTGTGTCCTCGTGTTGCAAGACGGACTACATCTATCACAGTTTTAATTTCATCCTCAACAGGTTCGATAATTTCGATATCATCATCGACTGTAATAGCATCAAATTCCACTTGCGCTGATGAAGAGCCCGCGGATTCGTTGAATGCTGTCTCAAAGTTGTCAACGTCTTCCTTTGTTGCATTGGGATCAGCTTGCTGCCGGTCTATTTTGTTTTCCGGATATTTTTCACCAATTTCATCTAATACATTGTCATACAGTTTGTCTGATTTTCGCGAGATAAAAAAATCGTCTTTTTCACTGTTCTGGTTATTAGATATGTTTGCAATAAAATCACTGATTTCCTGATCAATGCTGGAGGTGTCTTTATTCAACACTAAAAAAGTTACAAGGTCTATGTAGAACTGATTTGCGTTTTGATATCGCTTTTCAGGTAATTTTTCTAACGCTTTTTGCAGAACATTTTGCAATGGTTTGGGGGTTTGTTTCAGGTCTTTTAATTTCAATTTACCATTTCTAAGTGTTTCAAGAATTTCGTAAATGTTATCACCTGAAAAAAATCTCTTCCCTTCTAATATTTCATACAGTACCAGTCCTAATGAAAAGATATCTGAACGTTTATCTAAATCAACATTATGGCCAACATGTTCTGGCGACATATATTGAATTTTTCCCTGTAAAGGCACATAGTTTTTATCGGAGATTGATTTTTTTTGTACGCCGGCAATCCCAAAGTCAATGAGTTTCACGATGCCATTACTTGAAATCATGATATTGCTCGGGGAGATATCTTTATGCACTAAATTTATGGGATCGTTATTTTCTGAATTGCTGCAGTTGTGAGCATAGTCCAATGCTTTGCACACTTCAGCAACAATATGTATGGCAAGATGTTTCGGGATTAGTTGGCCTCGTTTTCGACACTCCTGAATAAGAGTACTTAAATCCAGCCCGTTGATGTATTCCATTACAATGTAATATTCATTACCCTCGGTCTGCACTAAATCGAAAATATGCACAATATTTTGATGATTCATTTTGGCTACATGACGCGCCTCAATTTGAAATTGATCAATAAACCAGGGATCTTTGGTGAGTTCAGGTTTAATTTCTTTTACCGCGATGTCTTTCCCTAAAACGCTGTCATAGCCTTTATAGATTATTCCAAAACCCCCTTTTTTTACAATTGTGAGCAGTTGATACCGGTTATTTATTATTTTTAAGGACTCCATTTAAATACCTGTTTGATTACTTAATTGTTAATTTTCAAAAGCTAATTTTCTTGAAGAAGATTAGCTTTTACTTTAATCGCTCCTGAATAAAACTTCATAGCGATCCAGTCTTGGGAAATATGGTGGTGTTTTCTCTCTTAAACGTATATCATAATTGTGATTTCCATTATATCCCGTTACTAACGTTGCACCAGAATAGGTGCCGTAAGGCAGTGCATCATGTTCAGCAAGTGATCCCAATATAGTGAGTGTGCCTCTCGGACTGCCACTACCATAGTTTTCCACATTGATTTCATCATGATAAGCTATTATTGCTGCATGAATTTCTACGTCAGAGCTATTCGCCGTGTTATCAGGTATCCTGAAATAATGTTTGGCAATGAGACCTAAGTAATCATCTGAATTTGGATTGCTTCTGGGGTCGACTGCATATATGATATCGTCTTCTATATAAATATCCTGATCACTGAGCACAGTTATTTGGCCATCCACAACTCCTTTGACGTGAATACTTTTACTGCTTGTTGTCATAATGGTGCCATTTATATTGGCAAGCAATCTGGTATCATCTAATGATGCAGTTGAGCATCTGTAACTGATTCCCTGGAATGTTAACCATAATTCCTCATTAAATACATCCCCGCCAGCATTAACTACATTTTCTAAAGGTGTGAGGTCTGGCATCGAAATCGTTGTGGTGCCAAACTCTGCGCCGCCGTAGAATTTGGGATCATCGCCTCCAATCACTGGTTGAAAGTTGCTCTGATCAGTGGAGTATTTTGCGATAAACACTGGATTGCCTTTAACTCTCATCATAGAATTGGTGTGAACTGGCCCTTCAAGAGTGTCAGCTGTACCATATTCTAAAAAATTAGGCCAATTGTGCAATAAAAAGTAATAATAGGAATATGCAGGTTTCATGAGTATTACGCTCACGGTATCGCGTACATTATTGTAGTTTGTGGCAATTATTGCCATAATTTTCTCTGCTTCTGTAGTTGAATCGCCAGTTATATTCTGAAAAGTAACACTACATGCGGCTCCATTTAAAGTGTAGCTGAGGTCGCTTTCTGTCATGTTTATATTCCGGTAAAGTTTTGAAACTGAAACATTAGCAACACTTTCCGCCGCATTGCGCGCAATCCATTTGTAATACTGATTTGCAATAGTCTCTGAGGAATGTTGCTGGTTAGAAGTTATTGTAAACATAGTACTACTGAAAATTGTAGAAAAACCCACCACGATTATCAGTAATGCTCTGCCCATGATTAACAACCTTTTTTTTAAAAAAACTTAATTTGCATTATTTATTGAATTCCGACAGAGATTATTCGGTGTAAATCTTTTCCGCCAAACTGTTTTCGCATATTTTCCGTTCATCATAAATAGGCTTTCTATTGTTAGAGAAACTTCAACTTGCCAGATATTCATAAGTTCTGTTGTAGCGTTTCCAAAAAAATCAAGAAAGGCTACATTGAATTCTGTCACTCCAATCGACGCCTCAAGGGTTTTCATGCCGTTTTCATAACGATAGAGAATTCGGTCTTTTGGATTGGGAGTAGATGAAACCGCTGAAGGCTCACTTAATGTATATCGCACAGTATCTATGATAGAATCCTCATTTACATCGCCTCTGAATGTGATTTTATTGGTGTCGGCAATGGCGAATGCCGGCGTCGTGAGACCGCTGCCTATTTTACGAAAGTCGTGCTCGATAATTTCCATCAAAGATGCGGTCGTTTCCTGGGTAAGCATTTCAAATGTTTTTTCATAGGAATGATCGATGACGTCGCCATGAAAGGTTAGTAATCCCAGTAGAAAAATACCGCCAATCACAATACTGCCTATTAGTGTAAGTGTTGAGTCCATTGTATCCTCATTTATTAAGGATTTTTCTGAAAGGCGAAAACATACTCTGCCGTAACAGGATTATCAAAATAATCGCTGTTAACAGTTACCCGCATTTTTTTATAATAAGTTCTGGAAGAAACCGCGACTTCCAGATTTGTATCGTTAACATAATTAACTGAAATATTAACGGAAGTTATCATTTCCCCCAAAATATCGGAGTCTGTCGTTGAAAAACCGTTATAATCATCAATATCATCAAAATACGGATAGTTTTCGCCTCCGCCAGGTCCTAAGGGTGATCCTGTGAAAATACTCGGGCTGCCCCCTGTGTCTATTATGGTATTTTCATCAAAAGCTTTTGTTTTGGCTTCTTCAATAAATTGTTGGGCAACGCTCATGGCAAATATTTCTGCTTGCCGGCTGTAAATTGCTTCGCTGTTTCTCAGCATTGACCGGTTAATTGACAATGATGTAATAGAAAAAATGACAATTGCTCCAATTGTGAGCAGAAGCTCCCGTTGTCCCATTTAATTTATCTCAAAATTTAAGGGTATATGGAGCTTTACCAAACATTCAAAGTTTAGTAAAGCTGAGTTCCCGTTATTTATTGAGGGGATACTCAAAGTTTTATTTTCTTCCTCTGTAATAATTGTTATTTGTATTGTTTAATGTCTTAAGCTGTCGCAATTTTCGTTTAAATTCCAACCTTTTTTGATCGATGTAATTCTTCTGAGTTAACCTCATACTTATTCTTTCAGCAATAGTAGGAAGCACCGTGGCTTGCAGTATAATTATCAACTCTTTTTTCTTGAATTGTTTGGACGAGTATCCAAAAAGATAGCGCAAACCAAAAAACCAGGGAGGCAAATCTTTTAAAAACGGTATGCCTTTTCTGACATTGGTCACTTCGTCTGAAAACAAGCCAGCAATGACTGTTTCTTCACCATTTACAAGCAAAACCTGGGTTTTACTTTCTGTAATGGCTTTGGTCACAGCTACCGGATCAGGTATGACACTGCTGCGCTCGGCAAGAATATCCAGGTGGATAAATAGTGAATCATGATTTCCAATAACTGTTGGAGTTACGGTTAGTATAACGCCGGATTCATATTCTGTGAATCGTGTATTACCGGCAAAGTCGCGTGTAGTCAGGTAGAAATTTGTGCCAACTTTGATTTTTCCCTCTTGCCGATCTATTACTTTAATTTGCGGATTAGCAATTACTTCTCCTTTGTTCATTGACTCAAATGCCCGGAGCAAAGTAAAAACATCCCATGAACGATAACTGTTGGTTAATTGGGCGGAGAATATATCATTCGTCATTTCAGAGCCAAAATTGCCATTTACCCGAACCTTTCCATTTTTTATGAATGACCAATCTATACCTGCTTCCACTAATGTTGCATAATCTGCTTCAAAATAAACAGCATGGATTTCTACTTCCCTTGTTGTAGTTGTTATGGCTTCTTCTTCAACAGACGTTCCCTCGGATTGCAACATTGGCACAACTTCATAATACTTATCGTGCTCGGTATACTTCAATAAATTTGAACGTAAGATGAATTCCAAAGCTCTCTTCCAATACATGTTGTTTACCATCACGCCAATCACTCCGGAATGACCCTGAGGATCGATTATGATTCTACTTTCATATCGTGAGCTAAACTGGCTTAAAATATCCAGAGCTGTTTTTATAGGCAAACTGTTATCAAAAGTCACAAATTCTTCCTGCCTTAATTCACGTGGTCTGGTTTCCTGTCCGGTTACATTTAATTGTATGAACAGTGAAAAAGCAACTACTACACATAATCTGTTATAAAACATAAAAGATATCTATTAACCTCTTTTGTCGTTAGCAGCTATAATACTAATTAAATTTATTACTAATTTCTTTGATCGATGCTTAACACAACATTCTGACTTATTCCAAATTTGTTGATTATGAATTCTGCCTGATTGGTTTGCTGATTTATTTTTACAAGCTTGCCTAAATAAACCGGATCGCCGATTTTTAATTCAATTAATCCGCTCTCACCATCTGTGATAAAAATGGAACTTTGTGTGACTGCTTTTAAACTGGCTTTTTCAACATCGATCTGTCCCGCCAATTTGGCCGGAAGCCTGGGTTTCTCTACCGCAACTTTCTGCACAACTACGGGCTTTGGTTTCACCAACGGAGTAAATATATCTTTTTGATAATTCAATTGATGCTGACTATTAGGCCGGAAATCTGTTAAATCGTCATTTATTTGTGTTTGACTTTCTACTGTAAATCCCTGAAGTTTGAAATTAAATTTTATAAAATCAGAATTGACTGTGCTTTTTTCGAGATTAAAATAATTTATTTGATATAAAATAGGTTCATAAGTCAAAAGCCAGATTAATTTATACACATCATTATATGCACCTTCGCCGGTTAAAGTATAAATAAATTTTGTATAGTCGCCTGCTTCCAGGTTCTGATTTAAAACGAAATCGAAGTCAATTTGTAAATTATAGGTGGTCATGATCCAATTAATATAAGAGAGCGTAAATGAGGGTTCATCTGCTGAAATAATCAATTTCGGTGCATTCAACCATTTCTCATTCAGTTGCTCATGAATCGTTTCAACCTGGGTTAAGCGTTTAATTTCATTTTGTGATTTGGTCAATAATTCTTTATAATTAGCTTCTTCAGCAACCGCTTTAACCAATTTTCCGGCGTCCTGGAAATACCAAAAAACTCCAATTATCAAAAGTAATATCCAAAAAATTGCTAAAGTTAGGCTGTTTCTTTGTGCGAACACTTATTCACCTGATTATTAATAAAATATTGAATTTATAAACGATAATGATCAATTTAATTTTTATATTTTACAATTTTATTTTCAACTCCGGAGATGGCTGTGAAAAGGTCAGATAATTTTTGGGCTTCATTTTGTGTGTCAAAAGCTCCCACAATCAATGTCATTTGTTTTTTTTCTTCGGTGGATGATTTTAAGTTTGAGATAACAACTTCATATCCTTTATTCGTGAATTTTTGAGATGCATTTGTGGCTTCTTTATATGAATCGAAAGCGCCTATCTGTAATCCATAAACATAATTAATTTCAGTCTCACTTAATTTATTATTAGAATCTGTATTGGACTGATCATTGGCCTTTTGCTGGCCATAAGCCAATTGTTTCTGTATTTCAAGATCGCCTTTATTACTTAATTTTTTTAAATTTTCAGTTGCGTAAAGCTCTGAAGAATGGTTGTTGGAATTATCTGCCATTATAGGATCGTTTTTCGGCTTTGAATTGTCTGTGCCGCTACTGCTTGTTAAAAATGAGTATCTTTTTGATTGATTTGATTTTTGAACCTCACCAAGCTTTTTTCCCATTTGAAATGAAAAAATTTTATTGTCGTGCAGCGAAGATCTTGTAACCTTATTTAAATTTGCCCCGCCTAAAGCATTAGCAAGTCTGGGAATGGTGTCGCGATATTTGGCCATGCCATTTATTCTTAAATTGTTGTCTTGTTTTGTGATTACATCCACCCAGATACCGCCAGTTCTGGTGATACTTTGGCTAAGTGTGTTCAGGAATTCTATGGTCTCGTCATAGCCTTTGCTAAAGCTGTCTACTAAAGCGATCTTTTTTTCGAGATCAATTATTTGTCCATCAAATGATTTAACTCTGTCAGTCAAAGATTTATTATTCTCAACCTGTGTCTTCATTAGAGTTGTTCTGCGAGTAACCTTTCTAATCTCAATATTTTTTGAGATTAGCAGCCAGGTGAATGAAAACGCCGTTAAAGCTAATAATAAAAGTAACATATAGCCATGAAGAGCCAGTTTTGGCATTTTGTGGCGTTCCAGTATATACTCAGGTAAAAAATTGGTGCTTTTGGAGTTTATGGCTCTTTTTTGCAGGGCTTTCCAGGCCAGGGCAATGGGAATGGCATATCGTGAAAATAGTAATCCTCTGTCTTTAAACCTGAGTTTCGATTGAATTCTTTTGGAATTAAGATATCCTGTAATTGCATTGGGAAATTTTTGCCTGAAATAATACTTGGCTTTCAATTTAGATGAATGACCAGCTACTAATATTTTATTTATTTCTGGTATGGAATGTTGATCCTGAGCAAAGATCATCCTGCTGTAAATAACTTCTAATACATCCTGAGATATGCTGCCCTTGTGAATAATCGGAGTAATGTGATAGATATTCTGTCCTCTTAAAAAAATGATCCTTGAAAAATCTTGCTCTATATAAATAATGGCAGTGGTTTCATCTTTTTTAAATTTATAAATTTCAATAACCAGATCAGTCAGGGCCAGCTCATTGGTGTCCATAAGCACCAGGTTCATATTACCAGCTCTGAACTGGTTGACTTCCTCGATTAAGTCAATAATTGGTGGATGATATTCATAGTCAATTTGCAGCATTTTATTATCGCTTATATCGATGAAGTTCGTTCGGTGTACACCATTGTCATCATCATTCCATCTGCCAATTTTGTCTTTAATTCGTTTTTTAAAATTTTTATCTTTAGGGAGAGCCTCAGAATTTAAAACGTCATATTTGACTGTCAGTACCGGGGTGTTTACAGCGACATTTGCTTTTATTTGCTTAAACTTGTCTACTAACGAATAGATGAGGCTGACGTTATTGTTTTGTTCAGATTCCGCTAAAGATTCATCTGAATCCGTGTCATTGTTCAATTGAGGGTCATTTATATCAAAGGCTTTTTCTAAATCATTCAAGGATTCCTGGCCATTATCAGAATTCCTGGAATCTTCAAGATTAGTTTCCAACTGGGTGGATTCGAGCGCGTGTATACAGGCTTTTCCTCTTTCCAGGGTTAAAAAAGCAGCTCTGATCTCGTTGCCATTTATTGCAAGGCCTATCGCGTATTTGGGCTTCATAAATCTGTTGTCTTATGAGTTATATTTAACTAATTCTTCAAAACGGTTTTTGTAGTTCGCGTTTATGTATGCTTCAAAATATGATATTTTTTGTTCAGAATATAATCTTGCCAAATCTTGTTCCATTGTATTCATTCCCTGTTCTCCGGACTGCTGAATAATCTGATAGAGTTCTCCGGTATTGTTGTTTCTAATGGAAGAACTAACAGATTGGTTGGTAATCATTATTTCTTTAGCTAATACCCGTTTCCCATCCAGACTCGGTATGAGCCTTTGCGAAATCACACATGATAGTACATCTGCTAATCTCGTTTGAATACGATTTTGTTCATTGGGCGGCGCTTCACCCAGAATCCGATCTATGCTTTCCACGGCTGACGATGTATGTAAAGTAGTAAAAACTTTGTGTCCGCTGTCAACGGCTTCCAGGACTGTCATAATTGTATCAGCGTCCCGCATTTCTCCAATAATAATAATATCCGGATCCTGACGTAATGCTTGAACGGTTCCGTCCTTAAATGAGTGGACATCTCGGCCGATTTCTCTGTGTTTAACAATCGATTTAATTGGCTTATGGACATATTCAATCGGATCAGCAATAATAACGATATGAGATTCCATGGTTCTGTTGTTTGCATCAATGATAGAATCTAAAGTAGCGCTTTTACCTGAGCCAGCAACTCCGGTTACTAAAATCAAACCAGATTTTTCGTGCTTTAAGCTGAGAGCCTTGGCTGCTTGTTCTTTAAATTCGAGCCTTGGAAATGGAATAATTTGCTCATTAATTCGCCGCATGTTTACAGCTAAATGGGTGAGATCGAAATAGATGTTAACTCGAAATCGCGTCCACAGGTTAATTTCTTTATCAAATATTCTGTAAGAAAGATCCAGGTGGCGTTGTTGGAAAAGTTGTTTGCGTTCTGATTCAGTCAGCAGATTTAAAATTATCAGGTCTGTTTCATCGATACTATATTCACCCGAAGTACTGTCCGGTCTTTTAGTCCCATATATTCGAAACCATATCTGATTATTGCATCCCGGTCCTCCCATATCAATATCAGAAGCTTCTAATTGTCTCATTTTAAGCAGGATGCTGTCAAAAAACAATTTTATGGCGATTTTCGATTCTTCTGGTTGATCCTCAAGCAAATTGCTAATGTGATCCCATCGGTTCTCACCCATTAGATGAGACTTTATTTCTTTAGAAATTTTTTGGATATACTGTCTTGTAGTTTGAAAATCCATTATATCTCAAAATCAAATTAATTTTCCAATTCAGGCATTACTGTAACCGCTGATATTGAAAAAGTAGTTTAGTACAAAACTATTGCAAAAAACCTTTGAAAGGTTCTGTTATGAAAAAGTAGGCCTTCTGATGACCTTTCAAAGGTTAAATCGCCCAATCAAAATGTTTACAGACTCCTGTTATTACACAAATGCTATAAATAAGAATTTCTTTTATTGCTCAAAGGTCGTTGCTACAATTTCCTGCATTGAGGTGGACCCTTGCTTAATTCTTTCTTTTCCGGATTCTCTCAAAGACTGCAT
The DNA here is from genome assembly GCA_964539665.1 of uncultured Cytophagia bacterium. Lineage (GTDB taxonomy): Bacteria > Zhuqueibacterota > Zhuqueibacteria > Oceanimicrobiales > Oceanimicrobiaceae > CAZIKB01. The sequence continues at coordinate 31,084 of CAZIKB010000037.1, read as the reverse complement.
GCCATTCTCAATGCCAAGATTTCTAATCGCTTCATCATTTATATCATCTTTACTGGTTATAATCTCACGTCTTATTTCCTTGTTGAACATTAGAGCTTCACTGATGGCAACTCTGCCTTTATAGCCTTCAAAACAGTTATTGCAGCCCATTGGTTTGTAAAAAGTAGTTTCGGCAATTTCCTTTTTTGTAAATCCCAACCGTAACAGGAGATCCGGATTGGGCTTATCATCCGGACATTTACATTCTTCACAAAGACATCTGACCAGACGCTGGGCCATGACCAGGTTAATAGCATTAGCGATAAGAAATGGCTCAACGCCTAACATGAAAAGCCGGGATACCGCACTCGGTGCATCGTTAGTGTGTAAGGTTGTGAAAGTTAAGTGCCCGGTATTTGCCAGGGAAATTGCAATCTCAGCCGATTTTAAATCCCGAATCTCACCGACCATTATAATATCCGGATCATGCCGTAAAATAGAACGTAGTGCGGAATCAAAATCAAGCTTTGGATTGAGCTTTATCTGCCGCGCGCCGTTAATTAAATATTCTACCGGTTCTTCTACGGTTAATACATTCTTGCTGGGATCTATAACATGACTAAGTGCGGCTACTAAAGTTGTACTCTTGCCGCTTCCGGTCGGCCCGGTTAATATGACTACCCCTTGTGGTTGTTCAATAGCTTTTTGAAAGTCTGTTAATGCTTGTTGCTGCAGGCCAAGTTTCTCCAGTTCTGTAATGACTTTGCGGTCGTCCAGAATCCTGATCACGACACTTTCAAAACGTCGATCGAATTCGACTCCCACAATTGGAATTACTGAAACTCGGAACCGAATATAGTAGCCATCGATTTTTCTTTGAATATATCCATCCTGAGCCACAGCCCGGTCAAACCGGTCTATATTCACTGCGCGGTCTTTTATTACAGCTATCACTGCTTCAGGTTTTATTTCTGATTGCGCATACCATTGCTGCAACTTGCCGTCAACGCGAAAAAATATATTGGTGACGTTACCTTCAGCCGGAAGAATATGAATATCGCTTGCTCCTTTGCGTACGGCTTCCACTAACATGCCTTCAATTAGATTGGTCAAACGACTTTTATTGATTTCAGCATCTAAGGCTTCTTCATCAATTTGTTTTGATTCGTCTTCGAAATATTCAATTTCTTGAGACTCATCAAATATTTTCTGGAGAAATTCGTTGTTAGAATGAAAAAGCTCATAAATAAGTTCTTCAATTCTTTCCAGTTGGGCATAGGCTATATCCACATCAGCGACTTCTAATCTTTTTACAAAATCATGTATAGACTGATTTGTAGGATCGCCGGTAGCCAGAATGAGAACATTTTTTTTATATTCATGCCATTTAATGGGCAGGATTTTCATATTCAACATTTCGTTGGAAATCTCATCCGGCATGCTGTAAATAATACTTTTTATGAATTCTATTCGATCTTTGTCAATTTTGTCCGCGGATAAATCAATAATTTGAAATCCATAAAGACGAGCCATCTCCTGATAAATTGAATGTCGATCAACATTTAAATCTGCAATTAGAATGTCAATCAATTTTCTCTTCATTGCCCGAGGCTCTCTGCTTTGAATGTCTGCTGCTCTCGTGATCATATCTGCACTGATTGTGCCGCGATTAATCAGAACCTCTGAAAGTCTTCCCAGTCCTGGATTGGGTGCTGTTATGTTTATTTCTGCTGTTATTGAACTGCTCTCTGCCATTTTATTTTTTCTTTATCTTGATAAAGGTGAGGGTGGACTAACAAAACCAATTTCGGATGAAATAAGTGTTAATCCTATTATTAAAAATGTAACAATAACGGATACTAATATGTTGATTATGTCCACTAATCTTAGCATTTTATTTGTAGTTTCTTTTTCATAATAATTCGCCAACTGTAATGAACTTTGACGAAGTGTACCGGATTCTTCTCCGGCTTTTAATCTTCGAATAGCGTTTAATGTAAAGCAATTTGTTCGTCCCAGACTTTCAACGAAACTTTTTCCTTCTTTTAACATTGATGGTATAACCAGACCAGTAAGTTGTTTTTCAATATATTTGTTTCGACACGATTCGGCTCCGATTCTGATCGCGGTAATGTTTTCGCCGGAACTGCTGTACAAGGCCGAAAATATTCTCGCGAAAATCTCCATGCTGGTCTTATGAAGTATCTGTCCAATGACAGGCAGGCGTATGCTTATTTTGTCAATTGTATGCCGGCCTTTTTCAGTTCGGGCCCATTTAATTAAAAGTAAAACAGGAGCAATTATTAAAACTAAAATAATCAAATAATTATTTAATAAAAAATCACTGAAATTCATGGTCCATTGTGTCATTGGCGGTATCTTAATCTTGTAATTGATCAACATGCCGGTAAGTTTGGGGAATATATACATGACATAAAAAGCAACTGAACCGGCCATTGCTAGCAGTACAACAACAGGCATGAGTAGTATACTTCTCAAATGACTTTTAAATTCTTCTTCTCTTTCTAAAAATTTGGCTGTACTTTCATAAACAACCGCCATATTACCGCTTGTAGAGGCAACCGCAAGCATGTGAACAGTAAAGGCGCCGAACACATCCGCATGTTTTGCGTAAACAGCCTGGCCTTCCAGGCCAGCTTTCAAATCTTTTTGAATATCCTGAATAGTCTCGCGAAGTGTTTTATTCTCAGTGTCATTACATACAAGTGTTAAAATTTCATCATACGGAAATTTTTCTTTAAGGAGTTCTGCACAAATACGAATGAACAAAACCAGATCTTTGCTGGGTACTTTAAGCTTGAAATCGAACCATTTTTTTCGGATGTATTGGACCTTGTAACCCATCTTAACCAGGGCCTTATGCAGTTCTTCTTTGGTAAAAGCCTTCTGTTCGCCTGTAATTGGCTTTTCATTTCCCCTTTGAGCTTTATACAAATAGGCAGCCTTTTTTTGAATGGCGTCAATACGGACGCCCTTGGTTTTGACCAGCCCTTTGATTCTAGACCTGACAGTCTTTTCGTCCGGACTATATACTACACCCTGAATAGGTTTTCCTGTGACGCTAACTCCGATGTATCTGTATTCGCGCATAGATTATTTTTTAGTTTTAAGAAATATTTCAGGGCGGGCGGCAAGTAATGCATACCCGCCCTGTAAGTTAAGTTTATCTATTGACCACGGTTGTTGTCAGGCTGTCTCGCCAGGCAGTAACCTGTAGGGTTACATCTGTGCCGTCCTGGTCCAGATCTTCAGTTCCAAGACCCTGAAAAGTAACAGAATTAGCGTCACCGGCTGTCGAAACTGTGTAGGTGCCATTTTCATTTTGTGCAGGCCAACCTAAAAGATCAACCATGTCTTGCGTAGCCGCTAAACGGGCAAATGAATTTCCGCCGCCATCTACCAGCGCTGGTTTTCGGTAAAAATCGCGTGCCTGTTCGCCGACGGTCATAAGGTCTTGCATGACAGCATTATAGTTTGCCTGTCCCGCGCCCGAGGTCACCATATTAATACCAACTACAATAGATATCCCAACTATTATAGCGCTCAAAATGATGAGTAAAAGTTGTTGTTGTCCCATAGTAGATTCTCCTTGATATGTGCGTTGTGTGAATTAATGACTTATTATAATTAGTTTAATGTCAGACAAAAGTCTTTCCCCCGGTCTTTCTGGTATCACCTCCTCTCCGGGCCGGTGGCTGCCGGATTTTAGTAGTCAGTTATTTATTTTTATTACATAGCTCTTAATGCTTTTTGACGAATTTATGCATATTTGCAAAATAATCAATATGAATCCCTTGATTGCGCAAGTTGATAATTAAAATTAGAAAATAAACTGTTTTCAAATGTTTTTTTCAGCAAAGTGACCATTTGCTCAACAGTCTGAAACCTGTTGTCTGGATTTTTTGCCATGCATTTAAGAATAAACGCTTCACAGAATTTCGGAATTTTTTTATTCATCTCTGAAGGTGGAGATGGTTTTTTATTAAAAATCGCGTGAATGGTGTCATCAATATTTTTGCTTGCAAATGGATGAACCTGTGTTACCAATTCATATAAAATAACTCCCAGGGCAAATATGTCACTTCTGCTGTCAACCTTACTGCCTTGAATTTGTTCTGGCGACATGTAGTAAATTTGCTGATAATTTTCTTTTATGTTTTCGTTGTCATTAAACAGGGGATGGGGGATCCTGAAATCCATTAGTTTAATTTCATCGTTTAATCCTACACGAATATTTTCCGGTTTTAAATTTAAGTGACAGAATCCGATTCGGTGACTGTATTGTAAGCCTTTGCATATCTGGTAAATTATTTTAATAAGCCGATCCGGTTTGAAAGGTTCGCCATTTTTAAAAATTTCGGTTACCGTGACTCCTTCAATATATTCTCTGGCAATGTAGGTCAATTCCTGGTCTTCATCTATTTCATAAATATTAGCAATATTGGGATGACTCATTTGCCCCTGCGATTTGGCTTGTTTGTAGAAATCCATTTTTTGCTGGTTGATAGATGGTAAAGAATTAAATGCTTCAGATTGAAGAACTTTTAGTATTACAAATCTTTGCAGTACTGCATCTTTAGCTTTGAATACTTTTATCGAGCCCTTGTTACCAAGTTCCGCTATCAAATCAAATCGTCCCAGTTTTTTTACATAGCCAAATCTTAAGTCATCTATTGGATTTCTCCAGGCAATCTCATGTACAACCAAATTTTCTTTTAAGTATTTTAGCTTAAATTGCCCTATGGTATTCATTTTGAATCTGTTTGCACTTTTTATTTCCCGGTAGGCTTTTCCGCTTAAAAAGATTCGATCGGTTTTTTGAAATATTTTATTATAAATATGACGGTCTTCAGTAGTAAGATCCTTATCACTGACAATTGCTACTTTTAAGCCCGTCGAGAAATCTTTTAATGATTGCTCACTGTTTTCGGCTAAGGCTTGCCGGGAATGATGAATGCCAAGGGTCAGATGAATTTCGTCCTTCGAGTCAGTTGTATAATTATATCTGTTTAATTTATTTAAAATTTCAACGGCAATGGCAGCAGCCGCGACAACATTGTTTGTTAAAATGATTAAACCATTTGTAACTCCAAATATGTAGGATATTTTATATTTTTCTATAATATCAGTCAGAATGACGTTTAATTTACTTCTGAGCAGTTGAACGTGGTCTACACCGTATTTTAAATGCATTTGTTCGAAATTACTAAATGCAATAGCGAGCATAATCTCAGCTTGATCTGGCATTTGCAGCGCATCTGCTTTATTCTCAGCGTCCGTGAAAATTGCCGTGCCTTCCTTTTTGAAATCTTCATAAGTTAAAGAAGAATGAGAACCAGGGGATCTCCCGGTCAGAGAATTTATTGGCGTTAACTTATCGATTACTTCATGCTGAATATTAAAAGCCACGGGTTTTAAGTACTGCCCGGATTCAGCGCTTTCAGTAATTTCTTCCTGTTCCTGATAAACGTACTTGCTTTGTTTATTTTCAATTGTAAAAGGTTCTAACAAGCCCCAGTATTCTTTATCTGAAAAAAATCTTTTCAACTCAAGATAAAGACTAATATCTTTTAATCTGTCAAAATGTTTAATTCTGTTTAAGTAATCTGCGATTAAATGCCTGTCAACATAGCTGAAGCTTTGCTTTTGATTTTTTGTTTCACCATAAAACTTTTTTTCCAGGTAAGTAATGCAGAGATTTTTCAACAACAGGGTGTTATTTTCAGTATTATCAATTAGCTTTTTTAATTGAATAATAGCGTCATTAAATTTGTCTGTTTTCCAGCAGCTATTTACAAATAAAGTTAATGCTTTGGATTGATAGCCTGATTTAGTAAGAAGTCTTTCAGTTATCTCTTTGCATTTAATAAATTCGTTATGCCTGAAATATATCGAGCTCAAATGGTTTGCTAATTTTTCGAAAACAGGTGTGTCAACTTCTAATGCCATTTCATATACCTGAATGGCATTAGAATCCTGTCGCCCTTCATTCAGAAATGATGTCGCTAACGTTCCATATATCTCAGTATTATTCGGATCATACTCAATCGCTTTTTGATAAATTTCTAAAGCCTGTTTATCTAATCTTTTTAATCCAATATAAGCCTTGCTTAAATTAGTGTATATGCGACTGTTGGCTACTTTAAAGGCAAGAAGTTGATGATATCTGTTCGCAGCTTCCGCATAAAGTCCTTTTTCTAAATAGACGTTTCCTAACGCCATTATCATTATGATCAGATCTCTGTGTTTTTTTGCTTCCAAAGTTGCCATGTATAAATTTGTCCGGCTATCTGTTCAGATTCTCAAGTTCTTTGTCAACAGCTTTTTCAATAAGCTTGATAGCTTCCGAGTCTTTTCTGCCTTCTATAATATAGTGCTTTGCTATTACTGGTAGAATCTCATCCTTCCATTCAAAAGGAATTTTAAGTTTTAGTATGATTTCAAATATTTTTAAGGCCTTTTTATCCCTGCGATTCCCCATATAATAAATTTGAGCTAACTTACGATATAAGTTTAATTTCTCAGGATTTTGATTTAAAAGATACTCAAAAAGTTTCCTTGCTTTGTGTTCATTCCCACGCCATAAGAAATAATTAGCCCTGAGCTCTGGAGTGAACCAGAAGATACCAACTATAAGAAACAGAGTCAGTAAAACAATGGGTAAAATAAAAAAGCTCATTTCCATTTTTTAGAATTCAGGTAATTTAATACCTGCTGTTTTCCATATCACATTATTGGTAGAGTCAATCAGGAAAATAGAGAATTTGTTATACTGTGCATTGTTAGAATAAGGAAACATTTTATCCAGCACATGACTCCTTTCCTCTAACATTGCTTTTTTATAATCCTGCTGGCTGTTAAAAAATACAAATGCTAATACAGCATTTTTGTTTAACTTACTTCGTTGAATCGGCGGTATTTGATTGAGCACCTGATTTTGCTGATTGATCCTTTTAGGTACATGGTTTTCTGGTATTTCAGTTGAATTGTTTGAATTATTCTTTGTTGTGTTTTTAATCGCGTTCTGCGATTGTGCTCTTTTATTATTCATATTTTGTTTGTTTGAGTTAAAATTCAAACCTAAAAAAAAGCAAAACATGGCTGTAATTAAAATCACCCCGCCTGTTATCAGTTTTTGCTGTATCGTATTATTCATTTGCGACATATTCATTAGTTTATGTTTAGTATCTTCATATTTCTCATGAATGAATTTATCTTCCCTGGCAATAATTTTTTCGTCTTCTGCAGATATTGTGGAGGAAATACCGCTAATATTTGAATCTACACTACTTTGTTTTATTTGAGCAACCGCAGCCGTAATATTATCTGATCCGTCTTTAGTTTTTGCTTTTTCAATAAGTTGCTTGGTTAATATGTCAATCGGTTCATTGTTTTTACTGAACATCAATTTTAGATCATTATTTTTTACAGAATTATGGAGTCCATCTGTACATAAAATATAGATATCATTTTTTTTATATTTTTCACAATGAATATCTATCTTAACAGCAGGAGAAGTGCCCAGAGCTCGTGTGATGACGTTTTTTTGTGTGAATGTTTCTATTTCTTCTTCATTTATTTCATTATCTTCTATAAGCTCATTCAACCAGGAATGGTCTTCTGTGAGTTGTAAAACCTTTCCTTCACTAAATCTGAGAATTCGACTGTCACCTACATGAACCATAGTGGCAACGGCTTTATCAAATGTTATGGCTACTACAGTTGTCCCCATACCTTGAAGCTTGGGGAACTTAATAGTCATGTTGTGAAGCCTTCTATTTGCAATTCTAACCCCGGCAATTAAAAGACGGCTTGTTAGTGTTAAGCTGGTATCAATATCAGCGAATATTTTATTGACAACCTCTTCACTAATCCCATAAAAAATATCTTTTATGGTTTCGACTGCAATTTTACTGGCTAGCCCGCCTGCAACTTGTCCTCCCATGCCATCACAAACTATCAGCAGGTTTTCGTCTTTAGAGACAAAAAAACTGTCTTCATTGGATTTCCTGACTTTACCTACATCGCTGTAAGCGGCTGTACTTATTTGTATCTTGTTGTCATTTTTCATAACGTGATATGGCGTTGTTGTGTTGATATTTACCAGCGCCTCTTTTCCACAGGGATTAAATGAATTCTTGAATCTGACTTAACTTTTTACGCTTATTTCTAAATACAATATGAAGAACTATGATACACAAATTAACCAGTAATGAAATAACCATGTAGGCGAAAAACTTATTGCCGCTTTGTACTTTAAAAGAGGATATACTGGTATGTCTGCTGTTGCCAAACATTTGCCCCCAAACGACTGTGTTATCTAAAATTAAGCTATTGGTATCAAATTTATGAACTTTTCCATCTGATTTTATGGCTAATATATCAAGGCGGCTGTCGCTGTCAATGTCACCGATTAATGGTGGGCTGACTACAGTAAAATTATTTTGATTGTTTTGCCATAAAATACTACCCGTTGCTCCTTCTATAATAAAAATATATCCAAGGTTGTTTGCGGTTATCACATCCATCGTGCCGTTTTTGTTGAAATCGGCTAATACGGGGCTGCTAACAAAATATTCATTTTCTTTCGCCGGGAAATCCCATAGAATCATTTTTCTGTCTTTGCCTTGCCCCAATCCTTTAAATGCTCGCAACCGGCCAGCGGGCGTTAAGCTTACGATATCCAGCAGATTATCACCATCTAAGTCGCCCAATGCAATATTGTGGTTCATAGATTGCTCAACGATTGAATCCGGGCTATTTAAGTCGTACCATAATCTTTCCAGTGTCGAGCCATTTAAGACCATAATATTGCCCTGGATGGTGCTCACAATCAAATCGTTTGTGGAATCGCCGTTGAGATCGCCCAACGCCATTGGATTTCTGATTTGATTGTTCTGGTAATAACTTCCACTTGCTTTGCTGAATTCTTCGTTTATATTTATTTCGCCCGATATTTTTTTCTGAATTCCGTCAATGACTAAAATTTTTCCGGATTCTGTTCCAATTAAAACATTGAGAATGCCATTGCCGGTTAAATCGGCTGCAGTGGCAACAGACCGCACCTGAGTTTCGGTATCTATTTTTATCCAGTGAGAGTTTTTTAAACTTGAGAAACCGATATATACTGCATTATCAAATGATGTTATCGCCAAATCTTTAAGACCGTCGCCATCAAAATCACCCACAACAGGCGGCCCAATCAGCGGGCCGGCTAATATTGGACTTTTCCAAATTTCAATCCCCCATTTGCCGTCAATGGCTCGTAAACGCGAGTCTTCTGAGACCACGATTACATCTGGGATATCGTTTTCATTTAAATCTTCAACCGTTACTGGTAAATTTGCCATGGATTGAAAATCAATATTGATCCACAATATTTCTTTTGATTTCCCGTTAATACATTGTAAAAAGCCATCTTCGTCTATGAAGATTAAGTCAATTATTTTATCACCGTTAAAATCTGCAATGGCTGGATAGTATGAGGTGCTTGGCGCCTGCTTACTCATTATTTCGGACTCGAATGCATCGGAATACCAAACGGTTTCGTTCACTGTGAGTGGAAGCGGACGATGCGTAATTTTGTTTCGGGTAAGAAAAAATTTGCCAAAAATAAACGAGGCCAGCAATAATATTATAATAGAATATATGTTCAGGATTTTTATTCGGTTTCTAATGTGCCAGGCTCCGGCTTGGTGGGGAAATGAAAAATCCAGCTCATCTTTCCGAACTAATCGGAAGATGTGACTCTTTCGGTCACTTATGATTTCAATTTCATCACCGGGATTAATCTGAATTTCGTCCTGCTTTGTGAGTTTTTGTTGATTTACAAAAGTTCTGCTTTTGCTTCTTTTATCTGAAATATATAAAATATTATTTTTTTTGGTAATGGTAGCTTGTCTTCTCGATACACTCTGGTCGATTTTACCCCTGGAGTTCTTCTTAATCACGATATCATTTAGCTTGCGATCCCGACCTATCCTTGTCTCTGAAGCTTTTAGTTTAAACACTCTGCCCAGATAATAGCCATGAATGCACAATAGACAGTAATTATCTACCTCTGATCGCGAACTTTTTTTAATCTCATGTACTGGAGTAATTTTTTCATCCAAATATTTCTCAGGCGATTCTGCCTGTTTAGGTTTAATAAGAGGCTTTGCCTCAAAATTAAAAACAGGATCCTGATAATCTGATTCATTTTTATCAGCAAAATTCAGTAAAGAGTTTTGTTCAGGAGCATTGTTTTTTTGAGGAATGTTAAAAGAAGAATCACTTGGGATTGTATCATAATATCTGTTTGCAATATCATATTCCCGGTTTTCTTCAGTCTCAATCAGAACGTCTTCATTATTTTCAAGGGGCTTATTGTCTTTATGTATCCATGAGTTTAAATTTTCCAGAACCGGAACGCCGGAAATTTTATCATTAATGCTGGAGGTTTGTTTTGTATCGAATGATTTAGCATAAAAAGATGATTTAGTATTATTCCCTGGATTCGAAAAAATTATATTATGTGTGCCCACTCCAATTTCATCATTATTATTCACAATAGTTCTGTTGATAATTTTTTGGCCATTCACAAAGGTGCCCCATTGACTTTGCAGGTCACGCACATAATATGTGTTATCTTGTTTTTCAAATTGCAAATGAAAGAAAGAGACACTTTCATCCTTAATAATTATATCATTACCTTGTTCCGCACCAACGGTAAATGCCAGAATATCTTCTGGAATTGAAATCTTTTTTAGGTATAAGTCGTCTTTTTTTATTACTAATTTGGGCATAATCTGAATAGCTTAATTTGATAGATATAGTTTAAATACAATGGTTTCGTTTTCACCTGGACTTACATTTATAGATTTATTTAAGGTATTATACCCTAATTTTTTAACTGTGAAATTATAATTTCCAGCAAAAAGTTGTCCAAATCCGTTGCCATTGACATTAGTCTGGTCGAAGAAAATGTCCAGAGCTTCAGGTCTATCCACAAAATTGTAATAGATTTCACCATCAGTAATCGGTTGTTCAGACAAAGCATCTAAGACTTTTATCTGGACAATTGCTTTTATTCGCTCTAATTTCACCTGGACTATCCGAGTTTCCGGCCTGATTCTAACTTCTGAGTTCTGATAGCCAGTTTTATTAAACATGGCTGTATATGTATATGCTGGCAAAATTATCTCAACTGGTGTAACTCTACTTGTCCTTAAATATTCTTTTCTTCCATTTTTCAGACTTTCTAAATTTGCTCCGATGTCCTTTTTGGAATAATCTAATTCGTCAAATGCTGTAAATCTTACTTTTCTTGAAAGAACCGTAGTTACTTTACGGTTAAAATCTTTATCAATGTCTAAAGAAATTTTTTGCCGAATGAAATTATTTTTCCGAAGTTCAAGATTATGTGTACCTGCCTTCAAAATGATCTTGTTGCCGGTAACACCAATTACACTTTTGCTTTCATAGTCAAATATTTCTACGCCTGCTGGAATCGATTCGAATAATATTTCCTTTTTGAAAAATCCAGATATAGTATATTTTGTATATATATTATTAAATACCGTCATATCCCAAAATCTGCGGTCATTTACAACTTCAAATCCTTCTTTTGTATTTAAAGTAAATCCGGACAGTCGATCGAAACCATCAAGTGTTAACTCAATAGATAAGGGATCACCAACTTCCCAATTAATCGTAACAGGTGTTTGCTGATTGTAACGAATGCCATTTAAATAGACAGTCGCTCCGGAAGGATTAGAGTTAATTTCAATTTCTGTATTGAAATTAAACAGATAGCTTCTTTGATTATTATTTCCTGCTTCACCCTGAATGTGAATCGCTCCTTCCCGAGGTACAAATAAGGATTTTACAATTGGTTTGTAGCCTTCTACTTCAAGCTGAAGTTTATGTACACCAGGTGAAATTTTTTCAATCGCCAGAGGGGTTCTACCTTCAATTTCCCTGTCATCTATATAAATCGCGGCATTCGGTGGCACAGTGACAATTTCAATTGCGGGAGGAAATAACCAGTCATACATCCAGATTCCAAATTTCGTCCAGCCTTTAACAGTATCTAAAGCGCCAAAACTTATTACACAAAACAACAGGAGGAAAGCAGATTGTATAAATCGTTTTTTATGGTTTCGGGCAGAAATTCTTATTACATCAATTACCGTTTTAAGTTCTTCTTCATCCTCAATTGAGAGCTCATTTGTGGAAAGAGCTTTTTTTTGAGTGGACCTGTTCATCTCAGACAAAAAGTCTTGTTCCGGATCAGATGCGATCAGCTCATCTTTAGGTTTACTATTATCAGGTATCCAGGCGTTTGGAATTGGTGAATACGAGGTTGATGATTCTACTGGATTGTCTCTGGCCCCTGGATTGATAATATTGCCTGGCGAATGAAATTTACCATTATTAAATAAAGTATTTATATAATCTGATAAGTCGTCCATTAATTCACCAGTCTCGTTGCATGAAATAAGATACTGGAGTAAATCTATATACATGTGATTAGCGTTTTGATAACGCCTGCTCATATCTATTTCAAGCGCTTTCGATAAGATTCTTTCTAATGCAGTAGGCAGCCTTTTCCCTTTAATTGCTTTTTTGAACCATTTAGGATTTTTCCCGGCGTTAATAACCTCTTCCTGTGAATTAAATAATCTTTCTCCGAGCAGGCATTCATACAATACCAGACCGAGTGAAAATAAATCAGAACGATGATCCGGATGATTGCCCATTATTAGTTGTTCTGGAGACATATAAGGTACTTTGCCGCGGAGTTTGTTGTCCTTCTTTTCTTTTGACTGATGCTTTTTTGCAGTTGCAATACCAAAATCAATTAGCTTAATCCCGCCATAACGAGAAATCATAATATTAGATGGCGAAATATCCTGATGCACTAAATTTAGAGGCTTATTGGTGAAAGCATCTCGACGATGATGAGCATAGTCGAGGGCCATGCAAATTTCTGCAGTAATGTAGATAGCTAAATGAGGAGGAATGCGATTATTAGTCTTTCTTACTACTCTAATTATTTTTTCCAGGTCCTTGCCATCTATAAACTCCATTATGATATATAGACGTCCATCCTGGGTTTTATTGAATTCATAGATGTGAACAATGTTGTTATGACTTAATTTTGCAATGTTTAGCGCTTCCTCCTGAAACATATCCAAATATTTAGGTTCTTCCAGAAGATTTGGCGCAATCTCTTTAATAGCAACAGGTTTATTTAAATTAATATCAATGCCATAATAAACAATTCCAAATCCGCCTTGTTTAATTTCATGTATTATTTCGTATTTACCTTCCAGTATCTTATTATTCATTAAAGTCATATTTGATGTATTTCCTATGAAGCTTTGCGAGTTGATGGATGATTATTGTAAATTTAGTCTCAATAAAATCATGTGTAGAAACGCAATTTATATGCCAATATCTATCTTAATAAATTATTGCAACTTATGTTATTGCAATTACATACGTTAGGGAGGATTTGCGTATTTTTAATTTGGTGAAATCATATTGTGTCGTTTTGAATCAGGTGTTCGGAATTTGGACAAAATATCTCTTCTATTTCAGTAAATATTTATACAATTTATAATTTTATTAAAAATATACAATATTTGTGTTTCTTTTTTTTCCTTGCATTTGAGAATGGATTATTATATCTTTTTAAACCATAATTCCATAGTATAATTTTAAAATCAATACTTTAGGATGACAGATTTAAACCAAACAGAGCAGCTTGCCGAACTTGACGATTATACTGATGTAAAGAATGAGCTCAATAATTTACGTGCAAAAGTTAATGACCTTTCGAGCTTAATCGAAGTTAGCATTATCATCAATTCTACTGTTGAATTGGATAAACTCCTCGTTTTGGTAATGGAGAAAGCTCAAAGCGTTATGAAAGCTGAAGCCAGCTCTGTAATGCTATTAAACGAAGAAAAGAATGTTTTAGAATGCAAAGTAGCGCTTGGAAAAGTAGGTGCGCAAATTAAAAACACTATGGAGTTAAAAATGGGGGAAGGCGTTGCTGGTTGGGTAGCGCAACACGGCACACCACAAATAGTTCAGGATGCATTAAGTGATGAGCGATTTGCTTCTAAAGTTGATAATTATACTGGATTTAAGACCAGTTCCATATTAGCTGCACCGCTAATGATAAAAAACAAAATCATAGGTGTAGCTGAAGTACTGAATCGATTAGATGGTCAGGCATTTAATGACGATGACTTAGAATTATTTTCTACTTTTTGCCGCCAGGTTGCCATGGCGATTGAACATGCTCGCATGTATAAATTAAAATTAGAAAGGCAGAAACTTGAGCAACAACTGGAATCCGCAAAATTCATACAGCAAAGTTTTATGCCTGAATCCTTTCCTCATTCTCCACATCAAAAATTTTCGGTAGCGGCGAAAAGTCTGCCGGCAGCTTCTGTTGGCGGAGATTTCTTCGATTTCATTGAATTTAGTGATAATACTATCGGTGTGGCAATTGGGGATGTAACTGGTAAAGGGGTGCCAGCAGCGCTTTTTATGGCTCGATTTGTAAGTGACTTTCGCATTAATACCCAAATTTATAAATACCCATCCCAGGTTCTTAAAGCTTTAAACAAAATATTGGTAGACCGCAGCCGTCGGGGAATGTTTGTAACATTTCAATACGGAATATTAAATGCATCAGACGGGACTTTCACCTATGCAAATGCCGGCCATATTCCATTCATAAGAATCTATGCTAATTCTGGCCAGCTTGAATTATTGAAAGAGGGTGAATCTGAACCTCTTGGAATTGCACCAGGAATCAAAATTCAAGAAAGATCAGTGCAATTAAATAAAGGAGATTATATAGTCTTAATTACTGATGGAATAACAGATGCAAAAAATGAATCCGACCAATTATATACATTAAAACGTACTTTAGAGAAATTATCTCAACCGAGAGAATCTGTTGATGAACTCGTTTCGGGACTTATACGTGATGTTTTGAGATTTTCCAAAAATACAGAACAATTTGATGATTTAACCATTGTTGCTCTTAAATGGCAATAAAAAATTGCTCTTAATATAAATTTTTGATACAATTGGAGAAACTTTTGTGGATGAAATTGAAATTAAATTACCAAGTAATCCAAAGTTATTAAAAATTGTTCGCTCCGGAGTTTCTCATTTGTGTACTATATGTAATTTTTCTCAAGAAGATACAAATGCAGTAATTCTTGCGGTAGATGAGGCTGCTTCAAATATTATTAAGCATGCCTATAACAGCGATCAAAACAAACCGATAGTCATAATTTTCAAATTATTGGATGATCGCTTGGAAGTGATCCTACGGGATTTCGGAGAAAAAGTAAATCCGGATAAAATCAAATCCAGGGCATTAAATGATATAAGACCAGGTGGACTTGGAGTGCATATAATAAAAAGTACGATGGATAAAGTCTATTATAACAACACTCTCGAAGAGTGTAATGAATTAACCTTGGCCAAATATTTGCCAGGAAAGAAGAGGCCCTAATGGATGTCAGGATCAAAACTCAAAAATCGGTGAAAATTGTCGAAGTCGATGGTGAAGTTGACTTGTATTCTTCGCCTAAACTAAGGAAAGAACTGCTCGAATTAACTAAAGTTAAAGAAAAAGCAATTTTAGTTGATTTACGTAATGTGAAATATATGGACAGTTCGGGGATAGCAACTCTGGTGGAAGCGCTCCAACAGGTTGGAAAATACAGTGGTAAATTAAGGTTAGCAAATTTGCGTGACGCTGTGAAGGATGTTTTCGAACTGAGTAGATTAGATAAAGTCTTTGATATATATACTACTCTTGAAGAAGCCAGGAAAAATATAGACTAATATGACATTTGTAATTAAAATTTTTGGCAGGATCGGTCGGGGAGCCTTTCATTTTTTAGGCCATCTGAACCGTATAATAAAACTTGGCGGCCAGACTTTCTACTGGACTATTGTAGCGCCAATGAAAGGGCAAAGATTCGGCTGGAAGAGTACTATTGAGCAGATGGTAAAAATCGGCTATGAGTCAATTCCCATTGTCTGCCTGATTGCTTTTTTTGTGGGTCTTATAATTGCAATGCAATCGGCATATCAATTGGCACAATTTGGAGTAACTATTTATGTGGCAAATTTTGTTGCTGTATCAATAACCCGAGAACTCTCCCCACTTTTAACAGCTATTATAATCACCGGGCGGAATGGTTCAGCAATTACAGCAGAAATCGGTACCATGAAGGTTTCGGAAGAGATTGATGCACTCAAGACTATGGGATTTAATCCCGTTAAGTTCTTAGTTGTGCCCAGAACATTAGCAATGGTAATAATGGTTCCATGTCTCACAATAATTGCAGATTTCATCGGAATATTGGGTGGATATGTAATTTCGATGTTGACTCTGGATCTAACAAGTATTCGATATATAAATCAAACAACGGAAGCTTTATTATTTAAGGACGTGTTGAGCGGTCTGGTGAAAAGTGTATTTTTTGCTCTAATTATTGCCAATATTGGCAGTTACGAAGGATTCAATGTTGAAGGCGGTGCGGAAGGTGTGGGAAAGTCAACCACTCAATCTGTCGTAACTTCTATCTTTTTAATAATTGCTGCCGATGTATTTTTCACGGGCTTGTTTTATTCAGCTTTTTAGTTGGTTATGGAAGAACCTCTTATAAAAATAAAAGACTTAGTCGTAAATTATGGCGCCAGAACGATTTTAAATGGCGTTAATTTGGATGTTTATCAAGGAGAGTCTATCGCGATATTGGGGAAATCTGGTTGTGGTAAAAGTACCCTGCTTAGACATATGATTGGGCTCTCGAATCCAACCAGTGGAAAAATATTCATCAAAGGTCGTGATATAATCTTGATGAGCGAACAAGAAAAAGTTGAAATTTTAAAAAAAATGGGAATGCTTTTTCAATCCGCAGCATTATTTAACTCCATGACCATTGGTGATAATGTAGCTTTACCATTAAGAGAACACACCAAACTGGAAGAAAGCACTATTAAAATAATGACAAATATGAAATTAGATTTAGTAGGGCTTTCAGGTTTCGAAAAATTTAAGCCATCCCAGTTGTCAGGCGGCATGAAGAAACGAGCTGGTCTGGCGCGTTCATTAGCCATGGATCCGGAAATTTTATTTTGTGATGAACCATCCGCGGGCTTAGACCCGGTGGTTGCGGCCGGTATTGACCAATTGATTGTTAAACTTAAAAAAGCTTTCAAAATGACGATAGTAGCCGTTACTCATGAATTAGCATCAGTAGAAATAATTGCTGACCGCATTGCCATGATGCATGATGGCAAGATTTTAGCTGTCGGAACCATTGATGAGTTTAAAAATAACCCTGTTCCGGCAATTCAGCAGTTTTTTAATCGTGAACCTGATAACGAGGAGATTGACCGGGAAAAATTTATGAATGCACTTACTGGTCAAACTTAGCCACATAGGAGAGATGCATGGATTATAATACAAATGAAATTAAGACAGGTTTAATGATAGTTGCGAGTGTTGCTATTTTCATGATATTTTTATTTGCTATTTTCGGAATTGATTTCGGAGATAACATGAAAGAGTACCACACCTATTTGCAATATATTGGCGGAATTTCAATTGGCTCGGTAGTAAAATATGGAGGAATGGATGTTGGCTATGTCACGGAAATGGCGCTGCCTGAAAATAATAGAACAAAGATTACACTTAAAATAAAAATCGACGATAAAACCCCGGTGAAAGTGGACTCGAAAGCTTATGTTACATCAGTTGGAATAATGACTAATCCACACATTGAAATATCCAGCGGCTCACATGACGCTAATTACTTGCGGCCTGGAAGTTTATTAGATAGCAAAGAAGTTCTGAGTTTTACGCAAATGGCCGAACCCTTTGGAGAAATCAGTGCACAGGTGCAAGAATTAGTTAATCGAACAATTGAGGTCTTTAGCGTGGAAAATCAGGCTCATCTATCTTCAATACTTGCAAATACAGATAGCCTGATTACAGATGGACAAAAGGAATTGTTGAATATTGTGAAAAACCTGGAAAATCTGACTGGTCACCTTGCCAATCTAAGCGGCGATATGAACGAAATGGTGAGTAATAACAAAGTCAATTTTGATGAGACAATAATCCAATTAGAAAAAACCGCGAAAGAAACAGGTCAACTAATATCTGACTTTAGAACAACTCTGTCCATCCTGGATAACATGATGACTTCGAATAGTACTAATATTGTTGAAATTATGGAGAATTTTCAATTTGCTTCGCAGAATTTAGAAGAATTTACACGAATAGTAAAAGAAAGGCCGTGGTTGTTGGTTAGAAAAGTCGCACAACCAGAAAGAAAAATTCCGTAAAATTTTATTCAAATTTATTTTTGAGGAATAGTGAATGAAATATAATATTTTAGATGCTGCGTATGTCTTAATTATTGTTTTTTTATGCAATTGTGGAGGAGTGCCTCCAACTAATTATTATCGTATTGATTATGAAATGGGGAATATGAATACTCAGAATAATCACATTATCCCATTAACAATTGGCATTGCGCAGATTACTTCTGATATTCTTTATGAAAGCGATAAAATTGTCTACCGTAATTCTGTCTATGAAGTTCACTATGATCACTACCGCCGGTGGATCGCGCCTCCGAAAAAAATTATCACTGAAAGATTATTTAAACAATATCGGGCGTCAGGCGTCTTCCAAAAAGTCGTTAGATTACCTTCTACCTCAAAAATTGATTATGTTTTAAAAGGGCGAATCCAGGCGTTCGAGGAGTGGGATGAAAGCGATGCCTGGTATGGTCTGGTTTCACTGGAATTTCAGTTGCAACATCCTGAAACTTCAGAGGTTGTATGGGAAAATGTAATAACTGAAAAATTTCCTGCATTAAAAAAGGATCCTTTGGAAGTTGTTAAAGCAATAAGTGAAAGTTTGAACAAAGTTATCAGCAAGTCAATTGAAGAAATTAAGCAAAGTCTTAAATTGAGTAATATTTAATCTATAAAGCGTTTGATGATCGATTATTTAAATTTCTATTTATCGGTGTAAAGGAGGCAGTTAATGTCTAATAATATAAATAAAGTTATTGCGATAAGCCCAAAGATATTAAAGGGATTAGGCCTGGTCGTAGTCGTAATAGTGATTGTGGCTTTTTATTATAAGGTAGTTGTTAACCCTGTTAAAAAAACTTCCAAACTTGTGGCCTTAGAAAAAACTTTACAAGATATTCGGGCCGCTATGAATGTTGATAGTGTGCGTCAATATAATATTCAAAAAGTTATGGACATCATAAGAAAATATAATGATGATATGCCTTCCAGCATGAAATATGAAATAGCTGAAGAAATTTATAACATGAGTGTTAAATATACAAATTTAGATGTGGATTTGTTGTGCGCAACCATCACTCAAGAAAGTGGTGGCTCCTGGGACCCGGAGATTGTATCTGAAGCTGGAGCCATGGGATTAATGCAAATTATGCCTACTACAGGCTTGTGGATTGCTCATTATGAATATATCACCTGGACTTCTGCAACGGAAATTCTATTCAATCCAATTTACAATGTTAGAATCGGTAGCCGTAAACTATCTTCACTGATAAACATGTATGGTTTGGAAGGCGGTCTCGCTGCGTACAATGGCGGCGAAAAAAAAGCAGCAATATGGGTGGCCAATAATAAAGCAGAAGGAATTCTATGGACAGGAACCAGTAATTATATACCGCATGTTTTATTGCTATATGAAGAATTCAAAACTTTAGCACTTTGAGTGTGATGAACATAACCATTAAATCAAAAAATGCTTGATTTTAAATAATTTTTGTTTAAAATATACTTTACAGCCGCTTTAGAAGGGAATAAAAGTGCCGATAAAAAAAGAACAAACAAACAAATATTCATTATTAAGCTTTGATTGTATAATCATCCATATTAGCGTTAAGAAACCGAACGAATTGATAATATTTAAAATAGACTCTTCATCTTAGCAAATCAGATCATCTGATATTTTTATCATATTTTTTGCCTCTAACAATATTTATATATCTCCGGTGTTAATAATTTATGGAACAATCAGCATTAAAACTAATAAACCGCATAGGCGTGCTCTGTCAAATATGTGGTTCCATTTCGTCTGGAGAAATACTGGAAAATTTAGATTTAGATATCTACAATCTGGTAAATTCAGTGATTCCTTTGGATATTTTTTATTTTGGTTTGTTTATGGAAAAAGCAAACTTGTTGGATTTGAAATTAATCATGGATGAAGGATTACGATATCCAAGAGTTTCTGTTGCTATCCGTAAGGATATTGTCAGTCAAGCCATTTTAAGCAGAAAAACCATGGTTTTGAACAGGACTGAGGCAGAAATAAAATCATTAAATCATGATGAATACGATACCGTGGGGAATAAACAGAAAATATCAAAATCAATTATAGTTACTCCAGTAATGATTCCAGGGCGGGTTGTCGGCGTGATCAGCGTGCAAAGTTATAGTCCGGATTTGTATTCTGCTACCGAAGTTAAACTTATGAAAATAATTTGCGCGCAAATAGCAGGGTCTGTGGAAAGTGCGAAAAAAATTGAGAGCGAAATCAACTATGAGAGAAATTTAAAAGTAGCAGAAGAAAATGAAGAATATAGAAAAAGCGGCGGGCTAGTTTCTTTACAAAAGGATTATGAAAAAGTAGTTTTACAAAAAGATAATTTACAATCAATTGTAGAATTAGCTACTATGATTAGCCATGAAATGAATCAGCCTCTCACTGGAATTAGTGGCTATTGCGCTTTAATAAAAGAAGATCTCGAAGAAAATGAACCAATTTATAACGACTTAAAGCAAATACAAAAACAGGCAAGAAGATTAGAACAGCTGATAACTGATTTTCAAAGTATTATACAATTAGCACAAACAGATAATTTTGATACTCTCAATCAGAAAGCGGAGTAACAGTAAATTAGCTATGGAAGAAGAACCCAAAAGCATTTTAATTGTTGACGACGAAGAGATTATTAGAAATATATGCAATAGAAGCTTGAAAACAAAAGGCTATCATATAGAATTAGCCGAAAACGGTATCGTGGCTTTAGAACAAATGCGGGATAAAACATTTGAGATAATTTTCACAGATTTAAAAATGCCCATTATGCATGGTGTTGAACTCCTGGAAGAAATAAAACGAGATTATCCATATACCGAAGTCATTATTATGACTGCATTTGCTACAATACAAAGCGCGATAGAAGCAATGAAAAAAGGGGCATACGATTTTATTCTGAAGCCAATTAAGCCTGACCAGATTCGCCATGTCGCCGAAAAATGTTTTGAAAAAATTCAGTTAGGTGAAGAAAATAAAGCTTTGCAGACAGCTAACAAAAAATTGCTTGAACTTGAAAAAATGAAGGACAAGTTCATTGCAATTACAAGTCATGAATTGAGGACACCTGTAAGCCATTTGAAAGGATATTTAGGAATATTAGATGATGTAATATACCACCAGCTTTCTGCGGAAGAGAAACGTCAATGTCTGAATGTTATGTTCGATGCGATCAAAGATTTAGAAGAAATCGTAACGAATATGCATGAATTAAAACAGGTTGTGAATAGTACATTAGAACTGACTACGGAATCTATCGAAATTAATTCATTTCTTGAAAAAATTGTAAACGAGTTTCAAATAATTGCCAAAAAAAGAAATCAGATATTAACACTCAAAAAATATTGTAATAATTTGTCAATAGGTGCAGACTATAGCAAAATTAAAGGTATTGTACGAGAGTTGATTCAAAATGCGATTAAATTCACTCCCGATTATGGTGAGATTCAGGTTATGGCCAGTAGTGAGAATGATTATTGCGTTATTAGATTTAAAGACAATGGCATCGGTATTGATGATTCTGAGTTGGGGAAGATTTTTGACAAATTTTACGAAGTTCAGGAAAGTAAATACCATAGTTCCAGTAAGAATAAATTTATGGGAGGTGGCTTGGGGTTAGGGTTGTCTTCAGTACGTGCGATTGTGACTGAGCATGGCGGGGGAGTAAAAGTGAAAAGTAATAAAGATAAAGGCTCAGAGTTTATTGTATATTTACCACTTGAAAAAAATGACTACTACGATTGATAATAATTTTGATGTAAGTTCTATACTGGTTGTCGATGATGAAAAGTATATTTGTGATCTTTGTTACGACAGTTTAAGTCATGCCGGATATATGGTTGAAACGACCTCCAATCCAAAAACAGCTATGAAAAAGCTCACCCAAAATCACTTTGATTTAGTCTTAACAGATATCAAAATGCCCAGGATGAATGGTTTGGAATTGGTTAAACATTTAAAATTGAAATTCCCGGACATACCTGTTGTGATTATGACTGGCTATCCCACGGTAGAATCAGCTATAGAGGCGCTGAATGAAGGCGCCAATTGTTATGTTTGCAAACCTTTTAATATTGAAGAATTAGTTTTAACTGTACGAAGGACCATTGAAAACAGACAATTAATGCGTGAAAAAATTCGTTTACAAACACAAGTGAATTTTTTTAATTTAAGTGAAAAAATTAATTCTTTTCATGATCCGATAGAAATAAATACATTATTATTGGATGCAGCAATTAGTGAAACCGGTGCTTTCCGAGGCGCAATTTATGGAATCGAGCCGGAAACAGAACAAGTTTATCTACGCTATGGTGTGAATTTGGGTGGATTGATCGAACATGGTACTTTAATAGAACATTATGCCGGCCTTCCCGGGTATATTTTAAAATTGAAAGCGCCATTAATTATTGAATCCTGGAGGGATAAAATGGTAGATTTTATCTCAATTGGAGAGGAAAATTGGTCAGAATATGCAATCGGAATACCTTTAAAATATAATGATTCTATTAGTTGTGTGCTTTGTTTATATAAAAATGACTCACCTCTCACCCTGGCTGATGTGGATGGAGCGGTGATTTTAGCAATTCAGGCTTCAATTGCCTTGCAGAATTCTGAATTGGTTTTAGATGTAGAAAATTTATTCTTAGAGACAATTAAATCTCTTGCAATGACATTGGATGAACGTGATCCATGTACCCATGGTCATTCAAAACGTGTGGGACAAATAGCCGTTGAGATAGGTAAAGTCATGAAACTGTCTGAAAAACAACTAAAAGAATTAGAGTTGGCTGGCCATCTTCACGATATTGGCAAAATTGGAATTCGTGATTCAATCCTCTTAAAAAGAGGACGACTGACTGAAAAGGAACATCAAATCATTCAAACTCATACTGAAAAAGGATATAATATACTAAAAAATATTAAAAGGTTATCCTCTGTTGTTGAAGCAGTGTATACTCACCATGAATGGTTTAATGGGCAAGGTTATCCCAGAGGACTAAAATCCAACGAAATACCTCTTGCAGGCGCCATAATTGCGGTCGCCGATGCATTTGATACTATTGTCACAGATCGGCTTTATCGAAAAAGAAGACGATATGCTGAAGGCATTAAAGTATTGGAAGCAAAATCTGGTACACAATTTGATACTAAAATTGTCAAGGCATTGCGTCAGGTTAATTTTAAAAAATTACCTTTGTAGCCTGTATTAATAATATTTCTCTCTGTCATCTTTAATGTCGGCTTTTGCTTTGACACTCGCATACCAATTCGCGAATGCTTGATTTTGCTTTTGTTGCAGAAGCTGGACAGCCAAATTGTCCTTGTTTGAATTAAAATCAGTAGAATCAAACTCGGTTTTTTCCATTAATTGTAATAGATAGTAACCTCTAGTGGCTTCAACAGGTTTGGCTACATCGTTTATTTTTTCCAGAGCGAAAGCATTACCAATAAATTTGGCTTCACGACCCACCACAGGCACATAACCGGTTCTATTAAATAAGTTGGTTTCTTTAATTTCCAGACTATCTTGTGAAGCGATTTCTTCGAATGCCACGCCAACCTGAGTTTTTTCATAGAGTTTTTGTGCTAATTCACCTGCCATGGTCATTCGTTTCTCTGTCGTTGATTTATCTATTATAGCCTGTTTGACTTCTTCCAAAGGTTTGATTCGTTCTTTTTGAATTTCTGAAATTTTAAATACAAAAAAACCCTGGGGGAAATCTTCAGCATTGCTAACTTTTCCTGGATTGTTTGAAAATATAAAATTGCTGGCTCTTTTGTTTAAACCAATCCCGGGAATAAAGCCATTTCCTTTGGAAAAAAACTCAGTCGTTTGAATATCTTGTGACAGCCCAGTGACGATCTCTTCAAGTGGTCGTTCTTTGGCTTCTTCAGCGAGATAAACGGCGTCGTCTCTAGCTGTATTGATAGTTTTTTGAGTTGCCTCATACTTCAAAAGGATGTGGCTGGCTTTTACTTCTTCTTTACCCTCCTGAATCCTTTTATCGGCAACTTTTATTATGTGAATGCCAAAGTTAGATACAACCGGACCTACGATGTCTCCTGTTTTTGCAGAATAGGCTGCTTCTTCAAAAGGTTTCACCATAGCGCCTTTACCAAAGTACCCCAGATCTCCGCCTTTATCTTTAGAGCCGGTATCTTCGGAATAAATTTCAGCTAATTCTGCAAAATCTTCTCCTTGTTTTGCACGTTCAATAAGACTATTCGCTGTCTCCCACACATTAGCGCTGTCTTCCGCGGTCGCATTTGACGAGAAAATTACATATTGTATTTTCCTTTTTTCCGCTTCCTGGAACTCTTTTTTATGGGAATCATAATAGTCTTCAACCATGTCATCCGAAATCTCGATAGAGTCTTTTAAAAATCTTTTAGTTTCGATAAATATGTATTTCACCTTTGCTTTTTGGTTCTTCTTTAAATACTCTCTTTTTATCTCATCGTCCGTAACTCTGACACTTGCCTGCAGTCTTTGTTGAAATTTTTCATAGGGCAGGGTAAATCTTATATAATTTTCGATGGGTTGCCATTGATTTGCATAACTTGGATTACTTAGGGCCGATTGGTACAAGGCCATATCAAATTGCTTTTGTTCGTTTTGAAAACTTTCCTGGCTTTTTAGAAATTCCGGTGGGTCATTGAAGATGTGATAGACAATTTCTTGATTATTTGCGGTAATGCCTTTTTGTTGGATAGCTTCTTGAATTAATATATCTCTAATCAGTGATTCCCATACTTGATTTCTGATAAAATCTAATTGGCTATCAGGGGGATTTGCTCCTGTTCGATCGCGGTATGACTGAAGCTCCCTTGCAAATGCTTCATCATATTGTTTGGCGTTTATTTCTGTACCGTTAACTTCGCCAATTATTCCTGTAGTGCTTCTTATCCCTAAAACGTTCATTCCCCAATCGAAAATAATTGTACCTATGAATGCCAGAATCAGAATCACCAATATTACTTTAGTATACTCTCGCATGTTTTGCATGAAAGCCATATTTTGATCTCTCCTTTAATGATTTTATAACAGTTCAGTCAGTGTCTAAACTGTTAATAATATTTTAATATTAAACGGACAAAATATAAAGCGATTTTGATTAATATGCAAGGTCTTTTTATTATTTAGCCTTGACATTTTGGCACATCCTGTGTATATTTCAAATGTTTGCTTCAGGTAAATTAAATATTTATACTTTAATAATATGACAAAATTCCACATAAATTCAGAATATAAACCAACCGGGGATCAACCAGCTGCAATTGCGGAATTAACAAATGGCATATTGCGCGGCGATAGTCATCAGACTTTGTTAGGGGTGACAGGTAGCGGTAAAACATACACTATTGCTAATTTGATCGCAAATGTCGGGAAACCAGTATTAATCATTTCCCATAATAAAACACTTGCAGCTCAACTCTATGGTGAATTTAAGAGTTTTTTTCCGAAAAATGCTGTTGAATACTTTATCAGTTATTATGATTATTATCAACCCGAGGCGTACGTTGCGGTAACGGATACTTATATTGAAAAAGATACTTCTGTTAACGATGAAATTGACCGTTTGAGGTTGAAAGCGACAAGTTCATTGCTGTCAAGAAATGATGTCATAATTGTTGCTTCGGTATCTTGTATATATGGTTTAGGTAACCCTGAAGATTACAAACACGAATTGCTCATTCTTAAATGTGGCCAAAAGATTGAAAGGGATCGAATTTTATCGCAATTGGTTGACAGCCATTATACCAGAAACGACTTCGAGTTCAGCCGCGGCACTTTTCGTGTTCGTGGCGATGTGGTAGAGATTTTCCCTGCATATGAAGAAGAGGCCTTTCGGATTGAAATGTTTGGGGATGAAATCGAGCAAATATCTGTAATTAACACCTTGACCGGCGAAATTCTTTCTGAGCAGGATATGGCAGCTATTTATCCTGCCAAACACTTTGTTACACCTTATCACAAAGTTGAAAAAGCCATGCAAACCATTCAGCAAGAACTGGAAGAGCGTTTGGAATGCTTTAGATCGCAAAACAAACTCCTTGAAGCACAGCGGCTGGAAATGCGTACTAAATATGACCTGGAAATGATGCGCGAGCTGGGTTATTGTTCAGGGATTGAAAATTACTCCAGGCATCTTTCCGGTCGTTTGCCGGGCCAGCGGCCATTTACACTTATAGATTATTACCCGAAAGATTTATTGACCATCATTGATGAATCTCACGCAACCATCCCGCAAATAAATGCGATGTATCATGGGGATCGTTCGAGAAAGGAAACTTTAGTCGAGAATGGCTTTCGCCTGCCTTCTGCCCTTGATAACCGTCCTTTGACTTTTGATGAATTCCAATCCATGATGAATCAAATGATATTTGTGTCTGCAACGCCGGCTGATCATGAATTGGCAAAATGTAAAGGGATTGTGGTCGAGCAGATTATCCGGCCAACTGGGCTTATGGATCCCGAGATTGTTGTGAAACCGGTGAAGCATCAAATTGATGATTTAATTGCAGAAATTCGTGAATGCGTGAAACTTGAAGAACGTGTTCTGGTTACGACCTTAACTAAACGAATGGCTGAAGATTTGACAGATTATCTGACCGGCATGGACATACGGGTTAGATATCTCCACTCAGAAATCAAGGCTTTAGATCGTGTGGCGATCCTGCGTGATCTTCGCCTGGCAGAATTTGATGTTCTGGTTGGAGTGAATTTATTGCGGGAAGGTTTGGATTTACCTGAGGTTTCATTAGTTGCGGTGTTAGATGCAGATAAAGAAGGTTTTCTACGCTCTGCGCGTTCACTAATGCAAATCTCTGGCCGGGCTGCTCGTAATGTTGCGGGTAAAGTCATTTTCTATGCTGACAGGATGACTGATTCTATGCAGCGTACAATTGATGAAACTGAGCGCCGCCGGAAAATTCAGGCAAAATATAATGAGGAACATGGAATTACACCAAAATCGATTTATAAAACATACGAGCAAGTTTTGAGCTCAACGCGTGTAGCTGATGTTAAAGCTGCAAAATGGGGTAAAGGACAGGGAGCAGGTCTCGATTCACAAAAATGGAAAAAACTATCACCACTGGAAAAAGAAGAAATATTAGACCGCCTGGAGAAGGAGATGCTCAATGCAGCCAGTAAATTAGATTTCGAAAGAGCTGCGGAATTACGCGACGAAGTTGATCGGTTAACTGGCAAAAAGAAGTTTGCCTGGAGCTAAAATTGTAATTTAATTGAAGGGGTAAAAATAACGATGAAAATTTTAGTCGTAGGAGGTGGAGCACGGGAACATACACTCGTCTGGAAAATTATGCAGAGTCCATTAGTTGGAAAAGTATATTGCGCACCTGGAAATGCAGGCATTAAAAAGCTGGCAGAATGCGTCGCGATAGCTGATTCTGATATCGATGGTCTGTTAAATTTTGTTCGTAAGAAAAAAATAGATTTCACAGTAGTAGGTCCTGAAGTCCCATTGGTTATGGGAATCGTGGATGAATTCGAATCTCAGGGCTTATACATTTTTGGTCCAACAAAAAAAGCTGCTGAACTTGAAGGGAGTAAGGTATTTACAAAATACTTGCTGGATAAATATAAAATTCCAACGGCTAAATGCTTTGTATTCAATAAGTACGAACTGGCCCAAAATCATTTAAAAAATAATGATTACCCAACAGTAGTGAAGGCGGATGGCCTGGCTGCCGGTAAAGGAACATTTATTTGTCAGACAGAAGAACAGGCGGAAAACGCGTTAAATAAGATAATGGTAGAAAAAATATTTGGAGATGCCGGTAAAAAAGTCATCATTGAAGAATATATGGCAGGAGAGGAAGCTTCGGTTTTGGCCTTATGCGATGGCGAGAACTTAATTTATTTGCCAACAGCGCAGGATCACAAAGCTATTTTCGACAACGATGAAGGCCCGAACACCGGTGGCATGGGAGCCTATGCTCCAGCGCCAATTATCAACAAGGAGATGTTTGCCCGGGTTCAAACCGAAATAATGGAACCCACTGTAAAGGCTTTAGCTTTAGAAGACAGACCTTATCGGGGTGTATTGTATGCTGGCTTAATGATTACGGCTGAAGGGCCAAAAGTTGTCGAATATAATTGTCGATTTGGCGATCCTGAAACCCAGGCAATTCTACCTTTGGTAAAGGGAGATTTGGTTGAGGCTATGTTTGGAATCGCAAAAGGTGAAAAAATTGAAAAACAAATTAAGCTATTTAATAATAAATGGGCAATGTGTGTAGTCATTGCTTCTGGAGGTTATCCTGGCAGCTATGATAAGGGCAAACAGATTTTGGGTTTAGAGAAGAATTTAGGCAAAGAAATTGTTATTTTTCATGCAGGCACGAAAGAAAATGACAGCGGCAAAACGGTTACTAACGGTGGCCGGGTTTTAGGGATTACTGCCATTGCCAACGATTTTCACACTGTTCGCGAAAAAGTCTATTGGGCGGTTGGCAAGATTACTTTTGATAAAGCATACTATCGCAAAGATATTGGTGCGAAGGCATTGCTGCATTTACGTCGATAAATATAGCCGACTTATCAGATATTTTGCAGGAAAGCAAAATGCAAGCACTTTAAATCGAAGGGATATTTTTATGAAAATTTTAGTCACAGGTGGAGCTGGTTTTATTGGCTCCCACATCGTTGATGCTTACATAAGTCTTGGCCACGAAGTAGCGATTGTTGATGATCTTTCGAGCGGACGGAAGGAGAATATAAATCCAAAAGCGGCATTTTTTGAATTAGATATTCAAAGTGAGCAATTGGATGATATTTTTGCGAAAAATAAATTCGATGTAGTAAATCATCATGCTGCACAAATGGATGTAAGAAAATCAGTTAACGATCCCAAATTTGACGCTCAGATAAATGTGCTTGGCACTTTGAATTTGCTTGAAAATAGTGTGAAATACAAAGTGAAAAAATTCATGTTCGCATCCACCGGCGGTGCGGTTTATGGTGAACAAGATTATTTTCCGGCAGATGAAGAACACCCTGCCTGGCCCATTTCACCCTATGGAGTGACCAAATTGACCTGTGAGAAGTATCTGTTCTATTATAAAGCGGTCTATAATTTACAGCACATTATTTTACGTTATGCTAATGTATATGGACCCAGGCAAAATCCTCACGGCGAAGCTGGCGTGGTAGCCATCTTTGCTGAAAAATTGTTTAGGGGCGAACAGCCAATAATCAATGGCGACGGCAAACAAACTCGGGATTATATCTATGTGGGAGATTTGGTACGCATGAATGTTAAGGGCCTTGAATACAATAAAAGTGATATTTTTAATGTTGGCACTGCTATTGAGACAGATGTGAACGCACTATTCCATTCCATTAATAAATATACAAATGCAAATAAAGAAGAAATGCACGGCCCGGCAAAAGCTGGTGAACAATTAAGAAGTTGTATTTTACCAGCAAAAGCTGAAAAAATATTTGGTTGGAAACCAGAAATAAATTTGGAGCTTGGTCTCAAACAGACCGTAGAGTATTTTCAAAGATGAATGAAAAATTTGGACTAACTGGCCAATCACAGGCAATACAACAGATACTATTAACCATTAAGCAAGTTGCCCCCACTGATATCTCGGTACTGATTTTGGGTGAAAGCGGTACAGGTAAAGAATTAGTTGCCGAGGCTATTCACAGGGAGAGTCGTCGCAAAAATAATCCGAATGTAGTTGTCAATTGCGGCGCCATTCCAGAAGGTATATTGGAATCTGAGTTATTTGGTCATGATAAAGGAGCGTTTACAGGCGCCATTGGCGCACGCAAAGGCTATTTTGAATTAGCGGATAAAGGGTCGATTTTTTTAGATGAAATAGGCGAGATGCCACTTAGCACACAAGTGAAATTGTTGAGAGTATTAGAAGGCAAAGAATTTATGAGAGTTGGTGGAAGTATTGTCGAGAAAGTAGATGTTAGAGTAATTGCTGCGACAAATAAAAATTTGGAAAAAGCTGTAAAATCCGGAGAGTTTCGTGAGGATTTATATTATAGATTAAACGCTGTAAATATACATGTCCCTCCACTCAGAGAAAGAAGAGGTGACATTAGATTATTAATTAATGAGTTTGCCAATGATTTTAGTAAACAAAATCACATTGAATTTGAAGGTTTTACTGAATCTGCATTGCGAGCAATAGAATATTATCCATGGCCCGGTAATGTCCGAGAACTAAAAAATTTGGTCGAAAGTATTATTGTCTTAGAAAAAGGCAAAATGGTAGATGAGTTTGCACTTTCTAAATATCTTAAACCAGCTAGGTCGGAAGAACGCAATCTGCCAGTACCTACTCATCGTACTTCAGAACAGGTGGAACGGGAATTTATTTATCATGCTCTAATAGATTTGAAGTCAGAAATATCAAAATTGAGAGAAGATATTTATCAAATTCTATTTTCAGGCAATAATCCAAAATCGTTGCCTTATTATTCTGAAGTTGTAACTCGACCGCACGAACCTTTACATGAGCCTGTAACAAATGATTTAAATACAATAGAGGATAAAACCCTGGCAGAATTAGAACGCCTGATGCTCAATCGCACACTGGAAAAATTTAACGGCAGTAAACGAAAAGCAGCCCAATCGTTGGGTATTAGTGAAAGAACACTCTACAGAAAGATAAAAGAATACGAAATTGAAG
>CAZIKB010000036.1:0-50380 GCA_964539665.1 uncultured Cytophagia bacterium | reverse complement strand
ATCAATATGTCCAATATGCCGCATAATGTTAAGTCTTTTATCGCCGGATTAATAAACAATCCGTTTGTTCGATTTCAACAGGTACATTCATTGATTGCTCTCCTAAACTTTATTATTCTTCTAAATAATTACTTAGAGATAGATTGTACTTTTTCATCAGCTCGCAGGCAAGGCTATCAGTTTGTTGGTGTACGAGTTTTTGTTGGTTTAGAGTCAGCTCCTTTCTACCTTCACCTGCAATTCCCTTTCGGTAATGGCTGTTATTATCTTCGACGCCACGTGGACGACCAGCTAGTCGTTCAAACCGACCTGCCTCTATCATTTTATCGATCAACGTTTGCTCGATAGAGACCTCCAGATACTCCAAAATTGGTGTTAATACCATCTCTGGTGAAGTTGTTAACTGTTCAAACGTCAAGAACCGGATTGTCCCGGTATAACTCAACAAGGCATTATACTCTTTCCGAATCCGCTCGCAATAGGACTCGACTTCCCAGTCTTCGATTGAGTTATGATGCCAACGTCGCTTACGTATCTGCATGTGATGGAAAGAAACGATTCGATCTAGATGATTACGTAGAACACATATCTTTTTTACGCCGGGATAGAGTTGCTCAATGAGGTCCAGGTGAAAGACGTACTCTGGTGTCTTGTCACCAACAAGTCTGGAATCATGATGTTTATGTCGTTGTAAGTAGGCATTGTATCGCCTTCGAAATCTGTTGAGCAAATCTTGTCTGTCTAGCTTGTCTACTAGCGGTACAAGATCACGAAAGAAACCTGCATGGCGATTGTTAAAGAAATACTCAAAGTCCTGGCGTTTTTCATGCATTTCGGCTAATTTATTAAAAAAATGGCCTTCATTTACGGCTTCTCCGGGACCATGTCGTGCAGGTAGGCTAGTAATTTCCGGATGATTATCGAGTATTGCAGATAAAGCAGATGTACCACTCTTCCCTAATCCCATG
Source organism: uncultured Cytophagia bacterium (assembly GCA_964539665.1). Taxonomy (GTDB): domain Bacteria; phylum Zhuqueibacterota; class Zhuqueibacteria; order Oceanimicrobiales; family Oceanimicrobiaceae; genus CAZIKB01. Next base: position 49,412 of record CAZIKB010000036.1, on the reverse strand, counting down.
ATAAGAAAATCGGGGGGTATTTCAGAAAACCATGAGTTGGGGGATAATAACACTACAGTTGGTCGTAACCAGTCCCTGGTTTTCAAACGCAGTCGACCTAGATGATGGCGAATGTTATTCATCGCCCATTGCCCACAATAGTCTGATGAATAGCCGTGATTCCCTTGATGACCTCCTTATGCCCACGATAAGTAGTATCAAAATCAGAAAAATAAAAAGATTCGATTAGGTTAAAGTATTCATGACTTGGAATTCGAAAAAAAACTTCTAAGTAACGCGCGATTGGCGGTGCACTTTCCTGTAGGAAAAAGCGGGAGTTCCAGGCACACATGCCCATTGCTAAATGATCATATCGTTTGTAATATTCATTCTGAGAACGATAGATTTCCAAAAGCCGCCGTTTTTCTTCTGCCACTTTTGTTATATCAACATAACCATTTGGATATAATGTATTATGAACCTGATAAGCCCATATTTCAAATACCGGTAAGCCAAAGCCACGATGTGATAGATAAAGCAGGTGGTTCATTAGTCTGTGTTTTGGAGGAAAATCCAATAACCAGGGTACCATCACAACCTGAGGTTTGAGTCTCTTTATCAAATCAGCCAAATGCTTTAGATCTTCTTTCTGGATATCCAGACATTGATTTGAAATATTCAGTTGATGCATGTCGGCACAAATTCGAGAACAAACTTCTTTTGCCTCCTGATAACGTATATTAGCTGATAATTCTATCGAATCTTCAAGTTTTGCTTGCTGGGCTCCATCAGACATGAAAAGAATGTCTATTTTTGTTCCTGCCTCTGCAGCCATAAGAAGTGTACCTCCGGCACCTATGGTCTCATCATCCTGATGGGGTGCCAGAACCAGAATCGACTCAACATTCTCCAGGGATAAAGACATGGGCGTTAGCTCACGTCGAAAATATTCGGATCCAAACACTTGAATAGCCAAATCTATATCTGTAATTTTATCCCATTTACGAGTTAAAAACTTATAAGGACCCCTCTGTGTTCTAAGAGCTAACAACTTATTAAGTAACGCGTCAACAGTATTAGCTATCCCCATCATAAATCAGATATAACCTGTTTGGACTTGCCATTTGTCATACTTAGCAAAAATTGCCCTACTCTTCTACCTGATTGGCCATCGAGCGGCCCGCATATTGTCTCTGCAAAACGACAACGTTCAGTGGACTCAAAATCCGGACTATTCAAGTATCGATTAATATACTCGACAAGTTCCTCAGCATTATAAGCAATGGTTGTTGCCCCACTTTCTCTCACTTTTAAGTTGTGAGGTTGATTCATGTCTATTTTTATGGATCTATAATCAAATGAATGCGCTGCATCAGCTAAGACCGGATCAAAACCAACATTTACGATAGGTGTATTACATATGCAAGCCTCCACCATAAGTGTTGAAAACATTGTTACCAATACATCCGCATTACTTATAAGTGAACCGACCTCAACTGCCTCATCCGGATGCAAATCAAAACTGAGTCTGTGCGATCTAAATTTAGGTATACTAAGCTTTACAATATTGGGATACTTGTCTTTTATTTTCTGGTAGTTTTTCATCAATTCCTCGCTAACTTGAGAGCCCATTTTAAAATAAAGGGGATGAAGCCGAGCAATGATCTGACACTTGTGCTCCAACCGGTTTTCGGCTATCGCTTCAGCCAGCAAGTCTAAAATAGCATAGTTTGGATATTTCCAGGGCGACTTACCACCGAACACTATTAATTTCCGTTCCGGAACCAATCCATGTCTTTCGAAAAGCTGGTCTCGTGAGTAAAGCCGTTTTTTCGATTGGTAAATATCAAAAGTCGCGACCCCAGCAACATATAATTGTTTAGGAGAAAACTCCTGGATTTTGATCATTTCCTCACGCATAACCTTACTCCAAACCACGACACTATCAGGCATAAAACCTGCTAATCCAAGACTGACAGCCTTGTCCCAACCAAAAATAACAGAGGCCGTACGTTTCCCACGTTTTCGCGTCTCACGTAAGAGATATGCCTCATGGATATAATATCCCGGTGAACATGTCACTACTAGATCAGGGTTATACTTCTCAAAGAGATGAGCATGAACAAATGTACCCAGAAAGATGCGGGACTCGATATGTTGGAGCAGCCGACGCACGGTAGTACTACGTCTTAATACAGCTATTCCAATATCGAGAGCATACTTTACCAGCCTACGGTGCTCTTTCGGACGTCTCTCTGAAGCTTTATCATTTATGAATACAAGATCATCATGAGCAGGAATTGCCTGGCCCCGCATTATACGCAACCATTGTTGGACAAGCGACCTGCTATAGTAGGCTCTATAAGCCTCAAGATCGAACTTCTCAACGAACACATTATTATCAGAAAATTCCTTAACAATATAATCTTCATCAGGATTAGGTACAAGTATCACAATCCGAGCCCCACCTGCCTTTAAAGTTCTAACAATATCTGTTCGTAGCAGGTAACGAGATTCCCAACCCCTCGCAACAGCTATCATTATTGTAGGTTGTTTTGATACAGCTTTTTCACTGGTGTCTTTTTGGCTGGCACTGATGAGCTTTCGCCTCTCATTCCTGAAGTCACTATTTGCAATATTCTGTAATTTACATAGGTTATTTTTCATATTGAAATTAATAAATAGAATAAAGTTTAAAAGCAGACTTAACAGAATAACATCTTGCCTATGCAAGTCAAGCTTTTCTAATTAGACTCAACCAATAACGGTTTCATTTTCAATCGCCTTGTCATTATTCACGAATACTCTTCGCCCATTAGATATTTTCTTAAGAACCATTTCTGCAACTTCCGGACGCATCATCCAGGCCGGCGGTACTTTCCCTTGTTGGAGAAAACGACGGGCCGAAGAACCACTCACTTCAAGATTAAGGGAGGTTGAGAATGCATGTGAACATCTCTCGACATAATCATCGCACTTTGAGCAATAGCTGATGTTTTCAAAGAATACTAGTTCAATTCCAATATCTCCAAGAGATTCAAGTAATTCCCGGGACTCTTTTGTTTTATAAAACTTTCCTACACCTGTGTGATCCCGACCGACTATAAAATGTGTGCAACCAAAATTACGTCGACATATAGCCGTAAAAACTGCCTCACGCGGCCCACAATAACGCGAATAAGTGGAGAAAGCACCGAGAAGAACTTGACTTTTGAATGAGTGGCTGCCGCGAAACAACATTTCGTAACTCTCAAGAATCACGTTGGTATCAAAATCACCAAACTTCTTATGGCCGATGACCGGATTAACAAATACGCCATCAGCAGCAGTACGCTCTAATGCGAGTCTTAATAATTTTTCGTGAGCCTTATGAACAACATTTCGCGTATGAAAACCTACAACTGTGATCCAACCCCGACTTTGAAACACCTTGCGGGTTTGAGTGGGTGAAAACTCATAGCGAGAATATGGCGTGACTCTACGCTTTAACAACTTAACGGAACCACCCAGATAGTATTTACCCGCCTGAGAAAGCCATTGTACGCCTGGATGATTGTTGGCCTTAGTGCCATACCACTGGAGCGCTAACCTACTGAAATCTTGTGTGAAGATATCAGAGATAATCAGTGAAGCATAAATCTGTCCATCAGTTCTACTGACCAACGCAACTTCCTCTCCAAGATTCAAACGACTGGCTTCCGATTTCGAAACTGGTAATAAAACCGGCATAGGCCAGACCTCCCCATTGGGTAGCCGATAATCCTTAAGTATGGTATTTAGCTCTTCCTCGGACACAAATCCGTTCAATGGGGCAAAGGTCTTGAGGCATATTTGTTCCGCATCCATAATTACACGTTCGTCAACCATAATTCGACGTAACTTCTTTTTCTTCTTGATTACTGGATTACTTTCTGAATGTGAAACGAATTGTTTCACAGGCCAGGTTCCAGAGTAAAGGGAATCCACACCGCACCATTTATTACCGGCCGAAGGACTCATTTCGTAAAAATTAATCAATTTGCTTACCATGTTTGCACATGCAACTGGACGCGCCCCAACCGCTGATTCGGCTGCCAGTACCAAGCCATCGGCTCCATCCATTAATGTGTTCATCACATCATTTACCTCGGCACGATTAGGTTCCTTATTTGTAACCATGGATTCGAGCAAGTTAGTTGCAACATAGACAGGGATCCCTTTTGTTTTTGCTCGCTTGATTATCCATTTCTGAGTAAATGGTATGGCTTCAATAGGTATTTCACGCGCTAGATCACCTCGGTCTATCAATATTGCTTCTGATTTCTCAGATATCTCCTCAAAATTTTCTAAGCCGCTTTGATTCTCGATCTTTGATATAATGTTAACATCTTGTCCAATTAGCTCTCTCAGCGAATCAACACTACTTTTAGAGCTGGCAAATGAAAGCGCAATATGTTCTACACCCAAGGAAAGTCCTATCTCAATAGCTTTTTTATCCTTTTGGGTAAGTGGATGTAAATGAATTCTATTCTCAGTTGATACGGCTTTGTGCTGCCCAACAAACCCCTCTGCAAGCACTTCCCCAACCAATCCCTCACTTTCTTTTTCAACAATCTGTACAACTGAAGTAGCATCTAAATACAAAAATTCACCGACATCCAATTGATCATAGACCTCATTCGGATAAAGATTCATCCTCTGATCATTCCCAACTATCGGCTTTCTTACAAAGTGTAGCAAACGGTTTAGCTTAAGAAATACCTGACCTTTTTCAAGAAGTCCAGTTCGAACTTGCGCACCCTCAGTATCTAAACAAATGGGTCGTTTTGTATGCTCACGAATAAAACAAAGTTGGGACTCCAACTCGCCAAGCTTAGTGTGCGATAAATTTAACCGAAATATGTCTATCCCTATTTGATCAAGTCGTTCAATTGTCCTAGCATTTAATGATGATGGACCAAGTGTACAAAGAATTTTACGTTTTCGACTCATTGCAATTCTCATTACCTCCAAATACAAAAATATAAATAGCTTCTATGTCCATGCATACAACGACTTGATTTGATTCATTAATCGCTAGATTTTCCATACAACATGCAATGTGCCTAGTAATGTTTCTCTCTGATATAGTGATATTGCTACTTTTCATATAGGAATACTAAGCTTTGACCTCCTTAATTCGCAAGGATGTAAATAGGATAGTTTTAGAAATATTTATTATCTCCTTGTATATTGGCTGTGCTCTAAAGACTATTGAGTAGAGTAATACTATATATATGACATAAATGATATTAACTATCAACAGTTCCGGTATATAAAAAATTAGACTTTTATTTAGAGTGTAATCCTTTATCATTGAGTAATAAAACAAAATAAAAACTAATAATGCACTCGATACAAGGAATAACTTACTTAAGTAAATAAAACTTTTCTTTATGTTATCTTCGTATATTTGTTTATAACTGAAAACTGTTATCCAAATTACAAACAGGGCATAGCTCAAGGAAGTTACCATAGCCACTCCATTGATGCCATAACCTGATTTGATAACAAAAATATTAATCAGCAAATTAAAAACAATAAATGCAATACGTGAATAAAACAATTTCGTAAATTGGTCAGTTACATTTAAATAAAAACTAAATATGGGCATGGAACCATATAGCATAATGCCCATGGTTAAAATAAAAAGTGGAAAAATACTGTTTATATATGCTGTTAAAAAATAGTGGATTAGCCACGTGTAAGATAGACAGATAATACCAGCCCATAAAGAACAGTAAAAAATATAAATCGTTAAAGGTTTGCTGAAATAGGGTTTAAACAATGCAAAATTTTCTAATCCAAATTTCCCGCGCTCAAAGGTCATTTTCCTTAAAATAGGTCTATTTACAGCATGTGAAAAATCTAATGCGATTTTAACAGCAGCTACAGCCACTCCATACCATCCCACTTCAGTAACGCTGAGAAAAATGGAGATTAAAAGGATATCTATTGTCCATAATAGTTTCCCGGCAATATTATTCAAATAGATAATAATATTTGGTTTCCATATTTTAAGACTTTTTTTAAGGTTTATATTTATCCTATAGCGAAAGCCTATATTTTTTAGAATGATAAAATATATAATGCATGCAATGACGGAAGTCAATATTGAAGCAAAGAGCAGTCCTTCAACAGAGCGAAAGTAATAAACGAATGTGATAGCGAAAATCGGACTCAATATTCCGATTAAAGTTTTATTGAAGGCCAAATGCTTAAAATTTGCTGTGGCCACTAAATACGGAGCTATGGAATTTCGAATACGATTAAGAAGAATAGTAATAGTGATAAACAACATCATTAAGAAAGTTATATTCTTCGAATTAAACATTCCACTCCAGTAACACAGCCATATAACCACTACCGCTAATCCCAATAAAATAAAGGCATTGGTAATACTGATATCTTTAACTTCTTCAGCTTTCTTTTGGTTACCTTGCCCCAATAATATAGATGTTTCCCGTTTTATAGCATTTAAAAAACCCAATTGGCTGTAACTTGCATAACTTTGGATAAGAGTGAGTATTTTTAATATTCCTAAAAGGGATGGACCCAATAACTTTGCAGAAATAACGCTTGAAGGAATTGAAAAAATGAAGGTGGCGATAGAAGCGCCAGTTAGAAAAAAAGCATCTCCAAAAATTTTGTTTTTTGCTTTTGACATCACAATTATCTTAAAGATACCCTAAATCTTTTAACCTTTGTTCGACTGCATCCGTCATGTTGGCGAATTCACTGCCGTCTTTTGCATTTTTATGGTTAAAGAAAGAAGTCTCATGATTGAAGATTTCCTTTTCAAATTGACGAGCTAAATCAAATTCATCAATCATGAGATTATTTGTTTCGCATGGATCCTTTTTAAGATTATAAAACTCTTTTTTCCCGTCGGTTGCTTGAATATATTTATAATCTGTATTTTGAATAGCCTTGACTCTTTTCTCTTGAAAAACACCATACTTCTTTTGCCTTTTCTGATTAATAAAAAGCTCTGAATATGCAAATCGATGATTTTCTGAAAACTTGTGAGGCAAAATGGAATCACCATGAAGTTCACCTGAATATCGTATTTTTGCAGTGTCCATTATTGAAGGTAGAATATCCGTATTCTGAACCATGGATTCAATTGTCTGGCCTTTTGTAATCACCGCAGGATAATAAAGAATAAGCGGAACATGTAAGACACTGTTGTAAAGATTAAAATTATGATCAAGCAAACCATGCTCTCCAAAAAGAATGCCATGGTCAGCAGCTATCAAAATCAAGGTATTTTCAATTTTATTCTTTTTAGTTAAAAGGTTAACTTGCTCTCCAATACATCTATCTATATAAGCGATAGAGGCATCGTAGAGGTCAATGTATGTTTTTCGAATTTTTTCCGTTAACACCTCATTGTCGCCTTGCATAAATTTTCTAAAAATAGACCGAAACTGCAGGTTGAACTCAATTGCATCCGTATCAGGTGAGCAGAATTTTTCAATAAATTTTTTGGGCGGTATATAAGGTGGATGGCAGTCAAAATAATGACAATGTATAAAAAATGGTTTCTCGGACATACTCAAATTCGATACCAGGGATTTAAATTTACGACTAACATTTTGTGCATCCCGGCAACGAACAGAGTAGTTATATCTCGCCCTGTTTAATCTCTGAAACTTTTTAAAAAAAGCAAAGCGATTAATATGCTGATTCAACTTATTCTCTTTTAATTCAATCAGACTTTCAAATCCCCTTGCCATCCCGAAAGCATTTGTTAACCACGGCACGGTAACGATTCCAGCCGTCTGATACCCATTATTCGCTAAAATGGTCGCCAGGGTATCCCATTTTTCATCCAGAAATTGATGTTCATCATGAGCGCCATGAGTTGATGGGAATAAACCTGTATTCAACGATGCCATGCTGGGAAGAGTCCAGCAAGAAGTGGCCATACAATTTTTATACAAAAGTCCCGCCCGGGCTAAACGGTCTATATTAGGAGTGGTTTCACGGGAATAGCCATAGCACGAAACATGATCGCTGCGAAGACAATCAATCGTTATTAATACAATATTTGGTCTATCTGTCATATAGTTTTCTTATTTTTAATTGAGGTTATTATTTATAACTTTGTTGAAGAAGTAACCTTCCGAAGGTTCATTTCATTTTGAATTATTAGATGTAGTATTTACTTAACATTTAGCGCTACATACAGTATATCAATAAACCTTCGGAAGGATTTCCAGCACTTTCTTAATTGAGGTTATTATTTATCGCATCTATAAAATAAGGTAACTCTAATAAATCGTCTAACATCTGAATATTATACTTATTGAAATTATTAAATTCGTTTCGAATACCAATAAAATGGCAACCTGCCTCTTCCGCTGCTTTTAAATCAGATATTCCATCTCCAACTACAGATACAAAGCTGCCACTGGTATTTTCTCTTTCTAAGATTCTGGACAAATTCTTAATCTTACTTTCCGGGCCTCCAAAAATTTCTTTAAAAACATTAAGAGACCTGCTGAAAATGATTCGCTTTAAAGGTTCGATCGGGGTTGTGGAATTGATATAGAGTGGATATTGTTTTGATAATTTTTCTATGGTGGTTCTCGCGCCAGGGATTTCACTGCAATTAATGGCTCCCTGCTCCACAATTTGATTATATTTTTCTGCTAAGAATAACGTTTCCTTTTTGACATCTTCTATACTCCTACCACTATCATTATAATACCTGGTTAGAATTAACCTGATTATTTGAAAACGGGATGCTTCACGATGTTTGTTCAGAACCTCCGCGACAATTTCTTTTAATGTGCTGTCATGCGAGAATATTTTGAAAAAGGCATCATATTTCAATTTGTTAGAATTAATAATTACCCCGTCAAAATCAAATACTACGACTTCTAACATGACCGTTTGCGTCCTTTTTCAAAAACAAACCATTATCAATCACGGTTTTTCGCTCTTCCCGTTGTAACATTTTAATGAATTTATCCTCATAATATGAATCATCATTATAATGAGTCGTCGAAATTTCTTCGAAAATTCCACCGTTAGACGTTTGAAATTTATGCCATTCGTTTTGATGTATAATTATTGAATCACCAGCCGATAACAATTCTCTATTACCTTCCACCTCGGTTTCCAAATCGCCAAACAATATCTGGAATGTTTCTTCCTTTTTCTTATGGTAGTGATAAGGATGTTTCTGCCGGGGTAACAACAAAATCAATTTTTTACAATAGGCCCGGTTTATACAATCAATGATAACTGCACCAAATTCGCGGAAACGTTCCAGGCCATAGTGATGCGATAGTTCAATTTTATAATCTTTTCCTATAGGGACGCGTGCTTCATTTAACATACCCTTCACTTGTAAAATAATATTCGTGGTGATGTCCTTCTTTGAGGGCGCTCTCTTGTAGACTTTTTCGGAAATGGCTTCATGCTTCATATAATTCTTATCAGCCAAAAATATTTCCTTCCAATCTCCACTTTCTAATTGATTCTCTTGTAACGGCATCGCGAAAAACACCCTGGAATGTTTAAATGGTTTACCTTTTTCAATGTCCTCACTAACATAAACTCCACGCTTTAAAGAATGTAAAGATTTTTCTTCCTGGTGTCCTGCAGGAGGTCTTTTCTCTGCACCACAAGCAGCAACGGTTTCTTTGTGTGCTTGCAGCCATATCCTTAACTGTTCCGGAGTAGAAGAATAAGCATTAAGCTTAATTTTATCGGTTTCTACACCAACATGTCTTTCAAATACTCTTGCTCCTTTAGCATACGCTATCTTAATGCCGTCCAGATAATCTGGTGATTCATGAGTGGAAAATCCAACAGTTATGTTGGGATAACGTCTTTTAAAAAGCCCAATTTGATTCAATTGGAGTTTTTCAATGAGCGTTGGATAAATAGCTACACAATGCATTAAAGCAAAATCAACTTCTTTCAATTCAAGAAAACGCACCAGGTCATCAATTGTAGCCTTGTTGAGTCCCGCGGTTGATACAACTACTGGTCTTTTAGCTTCCGCGATACTTTCAACAAGAGGCCAATCCGCGGCTGAACAGCTTGCAATTTTTATAATCTCGATATCCAGCTTATCAATTAACTCAATCGACTTTTCATCAAAAGGAGTGGCAATGGTAATCAGCCTATTTTGTCGGACACATTCGGTCATTTTTTTATAATCATTGTCAGAAAGTCTGGTCGACATGAACCGTGGAATATGCTGCAGAGCAGGATTGTCTTTGAATTCGGGATGGATAAAAGTATCCAGATGTCGAAACTGAAATTTCAGAGCTCCTCTTACTTTTTTCTCAGTGGATACTTTCCCGACTGCATTTATTATTTTTAATCCGTGTTGCAGACTACCCTGATGGTTGTTTGCCATATCATAAATAAATAGTCCGTTAAAATTGTATTTATTATTCATTTTATACACCTTTAATTGCTTCTAAACAATATCCCTTAGAATAATCTATTTTCATAATTCTTTTTTGCTGATGAGAAAGATACGCTGCTGCAATAACCATCATCGTATCCAAACCCCTTTCCAGTGAAATTGGGGAATCTTGAATTTTTCCTTCCATCATTTCAAGCAAATGCATAATTTCCCATTTAAAATCATCCGGCCTTTTTTTAGGCAGAATTTTTTTAATTAAATCCTCTTCCTTCTTTTGATAAATAACAGCATCACTCTCTGAATTCAAATTAACATACCATTCAAGAAATCCCTCATCACCTTGAATGCGAAGGCGTTTGCATGGCGGTTCAGTAACAACATCTTGAGTGATCATGCCATAATGTCCATTATTAGTCTTGATATTAATATTGCATATTCGATCATAAGTTACTTTTCTATTTTCAACCATGTCCATAAATGCAGAAACTTCGACAATTTTTCCCAACTTTAAAATATGGGCAAAGTGCTGCCAAATATTAATAGCGTGTGAATGTTCTCCGCATGCCCCTCCTCCTCTTTCATAGAATCCAAGATAGCTTTCATGAGGGCCGGCTAACCAGGGATGAGCCTTAAAGATGCCACCCCAATATTCCTGGAATCCTGCATTCATAGTAATAAATTTTCCGGGTATTCCTTTTCTTAATATTTTCTCAGCCTCAACTGAATTTTGACCGAGGGTATGGTTGTAACCTACACAAACGACCGTCTCATGCCGGCTTGCTAATTCATAAAGCATTTGCGCATTTTCAAGATCAGGTGTGCATAAGGGCTTTTCAACGAGCAATATTTGCGGTCGCTCTTCCTTTAAGGTATGTATTGCTATGTTGAGATGACTGTCCGGTGGCGTCCCTATTATAACAATATCAAAATCTTCTTTCGGGATATCCCTGACTAAACAAAGTCTTATTTGTTCATCCCACATCCCATATCGTTGCGGATAAATTTGATTTTTTACACGATTCAGCGCATTAGCATCGGTATCACATATCAGAACATCCCATCCCATTAATCTGGATGCATTAGCTAAATGACTTCCAATGGAGCCCGCTCCATTGATTTTTACTTTATACAATTTATTCTCCTATTTTTGTCGTCCAAAAGATATTTCTTATCGGAGGTCATCTACACTTTTCACCCGCTCTGGTGTATTATGATTTGCTCGAGATTTCATTAGAATCTCCGCCAAATGCCAATCTAAAATTGAATCAATATTTACGGAGTCAAGTTCGTCCATTACTAAAGGTTTGATATTTTTCCCGGTCATTGAATTCATAGCCAAAATCACTTTTGTTCTAATAACATCTACTGAGCCATTCTGAATGAAGGCATCCGGTAATTTTTGACGAGGTTCGTTGTATGATTCAAAAATTTTATATACTTGCTCCGGTACAAATGGCGTCAATAAGTTTTCTTTTATCTTCCACATTTTTAGTGGATGTTGGCCAACCGGACACACAGAGCGAACCGTATCTACTTCTGGTGAGTCAAGTAATATCTCAATTCCCTGATCTATATTCAAAGATGTGCGTAAAGGGGCCGTAGGACGAAGATGAGCCACAATATCAGGGTGATAATTTTCATGTTCCCTGAGCCAGGTTAGACAATGCTGAAAAACCGGCAAATCAGTGACATTATCTTCAGCTAATTCAACAGGACGTAAAAATGGCACCTCAGCATAGTATCCGCGTGCTATATCAGCTATTTCTTTATCTTCTGTACTTACAATTACACGGGTTATGTATTGCGATGCCAGAGCTGCTCGAATCGAATAGGTGATGAGAGGCTCACCTGCAAGTGATTTGATATTTTTTCTTGGAACAGATTTTGAGCCACCTCTGGCAGGAATCAAACCAAGTATATCAACACTATTATTCATAAGAGGTTCCGCAATCTATTTAACGTCTTGTTCTTTATTCTGGAATCTTGCAATCATTTTATCCCTGCGTCTGCGCTTTTTCTTTCCCCTTTCATCTCCGCCTTCTCCATAATAATAATAGTAATGATAATAGTAGTAATAATAATATGAGCCATAAGTATTTGCTCGACTAACGTCATTTAGCAAAACACCAAGGTTTCGAGCTTGTACATTGTTAAGAAGTTCTACCGCGCGCTTTAAAGCATCTTGATGAGTCTGACCAGATTTGACAACTAACAAAACACCATCAAGCGAATTTGCCAGCACAGCTGCATCAGTAACAGCAATGAGTGGAGGACTATCATAGAGACATAAATCATATCGCTCTAATAATTTTCCAATCAATTCTTTCATGCGCTTTGAACCTAACATTTCCGCTGGATTTGGTGGGAGAATTCCACAGGTTAAGATATCAAGATTGTTTATGGATGTAGACTTGATGGTTTCTTCTAAATTATTATTCCTAACAAGTACATTGGATAGTCCAACTCTTTTATCTAATCCAAACAATCGGTGCAATACGGGTCTCCTCAAATCTGTATCCACTAAAATAATTTTGGCTCCTTGTTGACTCATTGCTATTGCCAGGTTTGCAATCGTAGTCGTTTTACCTTCACCCGGACCTGCCGAAGTTACTAACAGGTTCCGAATAGGGCGTTCAGAATTTGAAAATTGCAGATTGGTACGTAAAGTACGATATGCTTCACTAACAGGAGACTTAGGCTTAAAATGTGTAACCAGACGACTCCTTGCCTCATCGGATTGTTCAAATCCTGATTTTCCATCTGTCTGTTTATATTGTCCATTCATCCGCACAGGCTCAATCGATGGTATAGCACCTAATACTGCCAGACCCATGGCCTCAATATCTTCTACCCTTTTTACCGATGTATCTAAATATTCACGCAAAAATGTGAATGCTATCCCCAGTCCCAAACCGACAATGACTCCTAATATTATATTCATTTTGATTTTTGGTGAAATGGGTATTGTGGGTGGTAATGCAACATCAATGATACGCACCATTCCGATTTGACCAGCCTGAGTAATGCGGGATTCTTCATACTTCTCACGCATCATCATGTACAGATTCTCATCAACCTTTCGGTTACGTTCGAGTCTGGCAAGTTGAACATTCTTTTCAGGAAGAGATTCGAGTTTCGATGAATAGCTAATAACAACCTGCTCCAGTGCGTTTGCCCTCGCCATAAAAGAACTCATTTCAGTTTCTGTTTCCAATATTTTCACGACTAAACCCTGAGCTTGTGCCAACGGATCCCCTGATGGCAATCCCTCAACAATTATTTTACGAATCTCCTCAGTCAATCGTGATTTAATTGCTTTTAATTTATCTTGTTCCTGACCTACTTGACGATCGTTCTCACCCACACCCTGGGACAAAAAAACAGCTATTGTTCGTTCAATATCAGCCAGCTCGTTACGTAGCTGTAAAACCAACGGACTCGACACCCTGGCAATCTCAGCCTCGAGGCTCTCTTTGCTTTTTCCAAGAAGTCCTTTAAGGTACTCCAACCTTTTACTGGTCACTTGATAATCGATTAAAGCGCCTCTATAAAGACTTTCAAATTCGGCCCCTTGCTCAACTACCTGAGTAGCTTCAACGCTTAAAGAAGCTATTTTTTCTCGTTCAAGAAATTTCTTTAGTCCTTCTTCGCTGATTTTAAGATCCTTCTCTTTTCGTTCAAGCTGGTCATCAAGAAACTGTACTATTTGTGATATTTCACCACGACTAAAATCTCGATCTAGTTCTGAGTAAACATTTGCAACGCTATTAGTCAGAAAAGCTGCTTCAAAAGCTGATGGCGCTTCCACTTCTATTCGGATTAAATCCGTATCACGGATTGGTGAGATAGATATAGAACTTTGAAGTTCTTCAACAGCACTCAAAATTGGCACGCTTTTACCAATACCGTTAACAAGTTGTAAGGAGTCACGCTCTGGTACACGCAGTAAGCGGTCTATCACAGCCCGGGCCAAATAACGGCTCTTGAGTAGCACAACTTGATTGTTGATCAATGTGCGCTGTAGACCAAAATTTGTAAAACCAAATAGTGAATTATTCATCCCTTGCTTTTCATTAATCATAATCGTAGTAGAAGATTGATAGGTTGGCGGTGTAGTAAAAGTAGTATAACAAACTGCTGTTATTATTGTAACAAAAATAGATGCAATCCACCAGCGACCACGATATAGTATTGCTATGTAGTCATGGAAATTAACATTATGTTCAGATAATGAATTGGATTTATGACGCGGATTATTATTGCCGCGTCCGTTTGTGTTCTGGTCATTCGTTTGTTGATTCATGACTTTTTATAGTATAATTTTTGATTTAATAGTATTAATTAATTAAAAATCTATCGTAACTGCTCAGTCTGCTCTGTCATCCTTCGAAAACAACTCGGAGCAGACTGCCGCAGGGAGTTTATTATTGTTAAAATCCGCCTAATGAAACAGCTCTTTTGTTTGAGTCAAAAAAATTTCTTACAAAATGACGGAATGAACCATTACAATCTATCTTGAAAGTCTATCAATAATGATGACCACTGATGCCCCTGCCGCAATAATACCCAATACTGAACCAAATCCTAAAAATCTTTCCACTTTATTCCCAAAAGTTGGCTGTAGTAATACAGTATCACCTGCTTGTAAAACGGGTACAACTTTTGATTCACCTTTTTCTAAATAACGGTTAATATCCACAGAAATGATTTGAGCTTTATCATGGTTTCCATTATTGCCATTTTTCCCCTGAAATGATTTGACATCACGAATGATTCTTATCGTGCTTAAATTTGCACCATCTTTAGGCCCCCCCGCAAATGAAATCAGTGAAATTAAATCTGTGTTCCTGGGTACAAGATACTGACCGGGTCGTTGTATAAATCCCCAAACGTTTATCTTCATTAAAATTTCATCCTTGTCACCTAAATAATATTGAGCGGCCCGATTCATAAAGGAACTTACATCGCTTTCTTGAGGCCAAATTTTAGCCGGTATTTGTATAAGAATTATCAGTATAAACAAATACAGTCTGGAAAATTTTGGTTTTTGTATCATTTTCAATTTCATAATTTTAAAAGTAAATTGTTAGTTATTTCAGTTAATTTTTACTAAAAAATCAAGAGACATTGTGAGTTTTCTAATTACCGCCAATAAATATCAACTCTTACATTTATCATTCCTAACTTCAATATTCTTAAGAATCCTCCTCTTTAATCAAAGTGTGTTTTACTATAACTATTCAGCAGAGTTAACTCGTTGAACCTGTCCTCTTTCGACCTCGATAGCAATGGATTGTTGAATGGCATCAATTGAAATTATTATTCGGTTTTGACCTCGTTCTTCCACATAAAATCCATACAACCCATGCAACGGGCCTGTTACGATTTCTACCTCATCACCAAAACGTAAATACTGATGCGGTACAGGATCATAGCCAAATTTTATAATTCTGTGAATTCGTTCAATTTGTTCCTCAGGAATGCTTGCAGGCTGTCCATTAAAACTTACCATCCGCACAACACCTTGAGGTTGTAAAGAAATATAACGTTCTCTGGAATTAGCATTCACAAAAACGTAGGAAGGAAACACTGGAGTTTCTATCTTTTTTATACGGTCACTCCAGGTTCGCACTTCAGCATGAATTGGCAAAAATGATTCTAATCCTCTTTCTTTTAAATCATTATCTACTTTTTTTTCAAATCGTGGTCGAGTATAAAGTGCATACCAATAACGTATAGTTCCAGATAAGTTTCTCATATTTTCGAGGTTTTCCATTTAGAACGCTGTCTCCTATTCAACAATCTGTCGGACTAAAACAATAAAGACTTTACACAGCTCCGCCACGTCAGTCACATAGTCTGATTCGGCAAAATTCATTTTTTTATTTTAAGCTGATTATGATAAGATAATTATAATCAGTTTATTTCACTCCCGACATCTCAGGAGTCCAAACTATGAATTCCTATTTTCCAGGATATGTTTTGAGATTTTATCCTGTAAAAAGTTGAAACTTCACAGTTACTTATAAGTTACATATTAACAACATAGTCATTAATTACTCGCCGTTTTTTAGAAACCATTTCACCGTCTTTTCTAGTCCTTCTTCAAATTGTACCTTAGGCGCATATCGTAAAAAATTGACGGCCCTGGAAACGTCTGCAAATGAATTTTTCACATCACCCGGGCGAGGGTCAATAAACATCGGATTTAATTCTTTACCTAAATTACGATTTAGCTGGATTACCAAATCTTCAACTGTAACACGATTTCCACAAGCACAATTAAAAATTCTCTCTTCCGGTAATTGTTGGGATTCACAAGCATTCAAATTTGCCTGAACAACATTCATCACAAAAGTGAAATCACGCGATTGCTTCCCATCCCCAAATATAGTCGGACGTTTGTTTTTGCGCATCATTCCTATAAATTTAGGAATCACAGCAGAATATTGAGAGTCAGGATCTTGCTTTGGACCAAATATATTAAAATAACGCAGAATGACCGTTTCCAACCCATACAGTTGAGTGAATACAGAACAATATACTTCACCCGCTAATTTAGAAATTGCGTACGGACTCATCGGTTTTGGACGCATTTCTTCATGTTTAGGTTGTCGCGGATCGTTACCGTAAACCGAAGAGGATGAAGCAAATATTACACGCTTGACTTCTCGATCACGGGCTGCGATTAAAACGTTTAAAGTCCCTGTAATATTCACCTCATTCGTTGTTACCGGGTCACTAACACTACGAGGCACGGATGGCAAAGCAGCCTGATGCAGAACAAAATCTACACCATCTGTGGCTCTATAAACTGTACTGAGGGATCGAATATCACCCTCAATTAAATCTATATTTGTTCCGAGTTCCAAGAGGTTCTCACGCCTGCCTGTAGAAAAATTGTCCAATACACGAACTGATTCACCACGTTTTAAAAGCTCTTCTACTATATTTGATCCAATGAATCCTGCACCACCAGTTACTAAATATTTCATCTCTCATTTTCAATATATTTAATAGTTTAAAACCATAAATTCTAATTGTATTCAAGCTTTTTAAAATAATTATTCTTGCCAATTTTAAAAAATATTATTAGATTGAATTAAAAAACCACCGGCGTCTAACTGTAAAAGGGGCCGACCTTTTTTATGAAGGGACGCTATTTTTACACTTTATTTTTAATTCAACTTTTCTTCTTTCCAAACTGAATTGCCAGTTCTGCTTTTGGAAGAAGTTTACTGTATGACACCGGTGGTTTATTATTCAATTCTAAAAGCTAAGGATTTTCATCTACATCAATGTCCCTCGAATCGAGTTCCCTAACAGAATTGATTAATATATCCAACTCCCGAGAATAATCTCCAAAAGTTGCTTTTGCCGCATTCCTTATTCTTTTTGTCAAATCCCAAAGCTCACCCAAACAATTATTTCTAGCCTGGATGGCTTTCGCACGCTGTAATTTTAATTGCTCTGCTTTCTCTAAAGATTTCTTGACTTCCTCAAATTTATCTATATAATTTTGCATAGTTAAATTTGGTACGTTAAGCCTTTTCCCTACTTCGTTCCAACCATTCATAACAATTTCGGCTTGCTCTAAAGCATCTCTTGGAAAACTTGATATTTGACCTTTTTTTGAAAATCTATTTTTAGTCATTTGTCTGATACATTTTTGGGACAGAGCATTATTATTTTATTTATAAAAAATGAGTTGATTTTAAATTTGTTTAAAACACAGACATCAGTATTTTACCTTGAACACCCATGTGATAAAGGCAAAAAAACAAAAATTTATAGTCAAAGTCAAGCTATGTGAAATTAATTTCAAAGAGAAGACATATTTTTATCATACGTTAAAATTAAGATATAACTTATCAGCCAAAAAGTTAATATTTACAAATAATTATGAAGTAATTACTGAAATTTATTCAAGACCTGTAATTAAAAAATTTATACTATAAATTTTACATTCGTTATTTCAAACACTTAAATAATACTCGAAAGAATCATAAATGACAGTTAATGCAAATCTTATCCATAAATTATAATGTCTGGCTGGATCTGTATAAATTTTAGTTAGAACAGAAATTGACGAGTAAGAATATTATAAAAGGGAAGGATTGCAATTCAATTTAACTATAAATTGCATTAATGAAATTTTTATTTATTAAACGCCTTTTGGACTTAACCTTAATATTGCGGAAACATCAATCGATTTACTATCCGGTACATCTATACCTTCTAAAACTACATTTTGATTGTTAAGAAATTGTAGATTTTCTAAATCCTCATCACTTATGTAAATGAAATCTACTATTTTGCGTTTCCCCGGCTGATAATGCATGCCTCCAATAATCACTTTATCTAATTGAAGACCTGATTTAAATAGCTGCACAACATCTTTTGGCGATTCCGTTATCAGGAGTATTTTTTCATCTTTCAATTTATCAGAACTTAACAATTGTGCAGTTTTTTCGATTGTACAAATAATAGTTTTATATTCTGCTGCTGCATCTTTATAAATTTCACATTCCATTTCACTTTGTGCAACTTCATCATTACATAAAACTACCAGATCTGGTTTAATACGAGGGCACCATCCTACTATAACCTGACCGTGAATTAGTCGGTCATCTATTCTCAGCATCTCAACAGCCATTATACCACAATAGAATCGCTTTTAATTTAATTTTGAAATTCCACGAATTCCATCTTTGAGTAAAATTTCACCCAGTTGGTGAAAACTATACTGGTTACATTTTGTAATAAAAGATAATAATATTGAAAGATTTAGACCAGAAATCAGTTCCACTTTATCATATTCCTTAGCAATTTTAGCAGCCACATTCCAGCAGCTCCCACCTTTCAGACTTACTAAGATATAAAGTCCTTCTTTTATATTGTGGGTTTCAATAAGGTGGATGATATTTTGATAAAGCGCTTTTGGTGCGAGAGCATGGCTGTCCAAAGTAAACAAATTCTCACACTCGCCAATAATATGTTTACAAGCTTCCAGATAGGACTGCGCTATATTACCGTGACTTATGACAAGACAACTTACCATTTTATTCCATTATTATTCAAAATCTTTCTCTAAATATATATCCAGATATTTCTCAGAAATATTTTTATCTTGCATTTTCTTTATAAGTTTTTCATTAAACTCCTGCGCCGGATGGTGTCCATAAACTTTTAACAGTTGGTGTAATGCAACCACTTCCGCGATAACTGTAATATTTTTGCCGGGAAAAATTGGCAGTTTCACAAGTGGAATTTCAACATCTAAAATGTTTGTGGACGATTCATCCAAACCGATCCTTTCGTATTCTTCATTATCATCCCATTCCTCTAATTGAACTTCAACCTCCACTCTTTTTTGAAGCCTGATTGAACGAACTCCAAACACACTTCGAATATCTATAATACCCAGTCCACGTATTTCCATGTGATGTTGAAGAATTTCGCTTGCAGTAGCGATAAGAATCCCTTCGGCTTTTTTTGAAATTTTCACAACATCGTCAGCAACTAAACGGTGTCCCCGCTCTACCAGATCTAACACGATTTCGCTTTTTCCAATTCCACTGCGTCCTGTAAAAAGAACCCCGATACCATAAACATCTGCCATTGAGCCATGAAGCGTGATTGTCGGAGCAAATTGCTCATCCATGTAATCACTAAGCAGATGCATTAATCTCGAGGTTTTATAAGGAGTTCTAAACACACTAATACCCTGTTCGCTGGCTTTTTCTATAAAAAACGGTACCGGTTCATTGTTATCCGTAATAATAATACAAGGAATTTTAAAAGAAAAGAGAGTGTCTAATGTTTTGTTTTTTTTTGCATCGGATATTTTATTTAAATACACATTCTCTGTATTTCCAACAACTTGTACTCTTTTATACGTAAACACATCAACAAAACCACTTAACGCTAAACCCGGTCTATTTAGATCTCCTTCTTCAATAACACGGTTAAAACTGGACTTATTGTTTAGCAGTGTCAATTTCAGCTTTGTTTTATTGGCTTCATATAGTTTTTCGACAGTTAATGGTTCCATATATTCTTTGCCTAATCAGACGACTGATAGTGTTTATGATCTGAGGAGTAAAAATGTACTCATTAAATTAAATCTCATCTACCTCATTTTCAGTAGAAGATTCTGATGAAATTGTTGTTATTTTATCATTCAAATGACTGCGTCTTTTACCCTTATACTTTTTAATTTGACGTTCCAACTTGTCAACTGCTAAATCGATACTCTTAAATACATCATCTGTTTTTTCAAGCGCAACTAATCTTTGCCCATGAACCTTTATGGCTATTTCAGCTACTTTATTTAGCTTTTCATAATCTAAAATTATTTCGCAATCAATAATACCATCATAGTACTTTTTTAATCTACGAACTTTTTCTTCAGCATATTTCTTTAACCGTTCCGTAGCCTTGAAATGTCTTGCAGTAATACTTATCCGCATTGAAACCTCCTTTTTTTTATTCATATCAAAGAACGACTAAAATTATTGAATTAATAGTTACGAATATATTCTTGAAACAAAATATAGTCAATTTTACATTTTATTCTGCTTAATGAACTTTTTTCTGTGCACGAGGATGTGCTTGTTTATAAATCTTCTTTAAACGATCAGCAGTTAAGTGAGTATAAATTTGAGTTGTTGAAAGACTCGAATGCCCCAGCAGTTCTTTTACAGCTAACAAGCCGGCCCCCTCATCTATCAAATGGGTTGCAAAAGAATGTCTCAGCATATGAGGATAAGCTTCCTGTTTATCAGAAGCTAATAATAAATATTTTTTCACTCTTAATTGAACAAATCGAGGTGAAATTCGATTCCCTCTTTTGTTTATAAAAAGAGCATTGTTTGACAATTTTAAAGAAGACAACAATTCCTGCCGCCTGTTTAAATATTTTTGTATTATTCTTAAAATTTTAATACCTATTGGCACAATTCGTTGCTTTGAGCCCTTCCCCGTCACTTTAACCAGACCATCAGTCAGATCAATATCCTCAAGGTCCAAACCCACTAACTCACGAAGTCGAATACCAGTCGAATAAAATAAATCCAAAATCACTCTATCACATAATCCTTCAAAAGTATCAGTTTTAATTAATTTTAGTGCCTCAACAATTGTCTCATAGCTTAAATAAGAGGGCAGTCTTTTTTCTTTTTTTAAGAAAAACAATGTCTGAGCAGGATTTGTTTCAATAATTTCCTGAACACACAAATATTTAAAAAATGATCTCAGACTGGCTAATTTTCTGTTTACAGTCGCAGCCTTTAAGCCGCCCTTGAAAAGCATGGCCAAAAATGCACGTATGGCTTTTTTACTGATTTCGGTAGTTTTAACGTCTTCAAGAAATTGAAGAAATTGCTGCAGGTCCGTTTTGTAGGCTTTCAGAGTGAAATCTGAAGCATTTTTTTCTAATTCAAGATATTTAATAAACTTGTCTATGTAGTGCTCAAGATGATTAACCGTAAGCAGTTTCACGATATGATTCCTTATCTTCTCCCTGTATTTTTGCTTTACATGTTGGGCAATAAAAGAACATTTCATTAGCCTGGTTAGAACGTTGTTCTAAATAAGGATTCTGGCAATTGTTGCAGGCAATGTTTACTGGTTTGTTCCAGGTAGCAAACGTGCATTTTGGATAATTACTACAACCGTAAAAAACTTTTCCCCGCCGCGATTTTTTCTCAACCACAACACCTTTACAGTTTTCATTGGGGCAATTTACGCCAATAGATAGAGGTTTCGTTTGTTTGCATTCGGGATATCCTGAACAAGCTAAAAACCTGCCAAATCGGCCAAATTTTATAACCATTTTCCGGCCGCATTTATCACAAATTTCCTGAACTTCTTCAGGTTCTTCAAGTGGCTTTGTATATTTGCAGTCAGGATAACCGGTACATGCAATAAATTTACCATTTCGTCCCCAACGAATTATTAAATCGCTTTCACATTGTGGACATTTTTCTTTAGTTTCCTCCTGCAGGGAATTTTTAATTTTATCTTTATTGGAATTGGCTTCATCCAGTGCTTGTTTAAATGAATTGTAAAATGCCTGAGCGACGTCGATAAATTCTTTTTTACCAGATTCTATTTTATCGAGATTTTCTTCCATATTTGCAGTAAACTTAACATTAATCAATTCTGGAAAATTTTGGATCAATATTTTGTTAACTGTTCTTCCCAATTCGACGGGGATTAACTGACGTTGATTTTTTTCAACGTACTTTCTCATCAAAATTGTGCCAATGATTAAGGCATAAGTACTTGGTCGACCAATTCCTAAAGCATCCAATTCTTTTATCAAGCTGCTTTCCGAATAACGAGGTGGCGGTTTAGTAAAATGTTGTTTAGGCATAAGTTCAAGAAGTTTTAATAGTTCGCCAATTTTAATATCCCTGGGAATATATACTTCTTCATTTTTTGCCTGCTGGCCGTTTTCTTCCTTGAAGTCTTCATATATCTGTAGAAATCCTCTGAACAAAACAACACTACCTGTTGTTCTGAATAAATATTTTTCGCCCGCGGTAATGTCAATAGTAGTCTGTTCAAATTGAGCAGCTTTCATCTGCGAAGCCAGAAATCTGTTCCATATAAGTTCATATAATTTATACTGCTCGGATGTGAGATATTTTTTAATTTTACGGGGTTCGTTTTGAAAAAAAGTTGGTCGTATTGCTTCATGGGCATCCTGAGCGCCTTTTTTAACCTTATACTTCCTCACTGATGCAGGTAAATATTCTTTGCCATAACTGACCAGAATATATTCTCTGCTTGCTTGCAATGCTTCATCGGCAATGCGAGTAGAGTCGGTTCGCATATATGTTATTAATCCAATACTGCCTTCAGCGCCAAGCTCTATTCCTTCATAAAGCTGCTGTGCAATCATCATAATTTTTTTTGCGGAATAGCCAAGGCGACTTGCCGCCGCTTGTTGCATGGTACTCGTGGTGAAAGGTGGCGCCGGATTTCGGCTAACCTTTTTCTTTTTAATATCCTTTACGTGAAAAGTTTGCTGTTTTACATCCTGAACAATTTCCTGTGTTTTTTGCTCATCAGGAAGCTCCGGGGAAATGTCATTGATTTTTATTAATTTTGAAAGAAATGGCTCTGATTTATCTCCCTGCAATTTCGCTGTTATAGACCAGTATTCCTCAGATACAAAACCTTCTACTTCGTCCTCTCTTTCGCAAATCAGTTTTAAGGCAACAGATTGTACTCTTCCTGCACTCAATCCTCTATATACAGTGCGCCACAAAATGGGGCTGACTTTATACCCAACTAATCGGTCTACTACTCGCCGAGCTTTCTGAGCAGCAACTTTATTTATATCAATCTTAGTTGGTGTCTCTATCGCCTTTTTGACTGCTTTTTCAGTAATTTCATTAAACAAAACTCGAAAGATATTTTCTTTATGCGATTTCACTTCTTCTGCAAGATGATAAGCAATTGCTTCTCCTTCGCGATCAGGATCAGTTGCAATGTATATATTCTTAGCGTTAGCCGCAGACTTTCTTAATTCTGATAATATTTTGCCTTTTCCTCTAATTGTAACATATTCAGGCTCAAAATTTTCCTCATCAACACCTAATCGTTGTTTAGGTAAGTCTTTAACATGACCAACCGAAGATCGGATTTCATAATCTTTTCCTAAGAATTTAGCAATCGTTTTTGTCTTAGTGTTCGATTCAACTATTACCAAAGATTTGGGCATTCAAGTTCCTTCTAGATATAAAACTAATATCAAGTAAACTGATGGTTATCAATGAATTTCTGCTTTCTCTTCAAGCATTAAGTAGGCTCCAAGACTATAGCCTTCAGGAACATATAACATAGAAGCGACAATTGATTTAATATCTTCTACATCTACCATGGCGGTTCCTAACATAATGGCTTTTTCCAAAATTTGTTCTACATCCAGTTCATTTATAATTCCTAATTCCTTCAATTGAATAATATATCCATGAGCTTCAGTCTTTATTATGGAATTTTCAATTTCATGCAGAACACGAAAAGAATTTTTAAGAATTGAACCTTCATTTTGAATCACTTCTTCAGTCTCAAATCGTAATCGATTTAGAAGCCATGAAAAAGCTGAACTTATTTCGCTTTCCGTATATCCTTTTTTAATCAGGTCTTTGGAAAGTAATTCCAGATGTTTAGAACTATCGTTATTTCCGCGAATTTCACTCATAATGTACACTAATATCTCTACGACTCGCTCGTTCATATCTGCCTCCTCAAAATATTTTCCTCATTTTTCCTGCGAACTTCAGGATGTAAATCTAATAAAATATCTTCTAAATGCAAGTAATATTACAGCATATTTTAATCAATATAATTAAATATCTTTAACATTCATTTACTAACTGAATAAATGAAGCACCTGTCAATAAAATCACATAGCGCCGTGACATTTTTTATACTTTCTTCCACTACCACATGGGCAGGGATCATTCCTACCAGTTTTTTCCCCAACCACAACTGGTTGTTTCTTACCACGTTGTTGCTGTGCAGAGGATTGCATTCCGGTTTTCTCTTCCGGAATTTGCGACATTCCCATGCCATGTGCTGAATCATGGATCGTGGTAATCTGCTGTGGCATGCTACTTCTCCGCATCATGGGTTCCGGCTCAATTTGGGCTTTAAAGATCAGCTCAATAACCTGCTCATTAATCATATCAAGCATTTCAGTAAACATACGGAATCCTTCGGATTTGTATTCAAGTAAAGGATTTTTTTGGCCGTATGCCCTGAGCCCGATACCCTCTTTTAACTGATCCATTTCATAAAGGTGCTCTCTCCATCTTTCGTCAATAACCCGCAGCATGGCCAGTCGTTCAATTTGGCGCATGACTTTTTCACCGAAATCTCTTTCTTTTCGCCGATATTGTTTTTGTGCCGCTTCAAATGATTTTTCAAATAACGGTGATTGCTTAATACTACTTGTTTCATCGTCATTTACAGGTAAATCTATAAGTAATGTCTTGCCGAACGCTGCCCGCATTGCATCCCAATCCCATTCCTCAGAATAGGTTTCTTCCTGCGTATGTTGATTTATACAATTATCAATAAAATCTCCTACCATTTCAATAATTTCTTCTCGCAGGTTTTCCCCTTTTAGTGCATTAGATCGTCTATTATAGATAATCTCTCGTTGTTGATTCATAACATCATCATATTCGAGAAGGTGTTTACGGATATCAAAATTATGTCCTTCCACCCGTTTTTGTGCACGCTCAATAGACTTGGTAACCATCCTGTGTTGGATAACTTCTCCTTCCTGAACACCAAGTCTATCCATAATTCCAGCCACACGGTCTGATTGAAACAAACGCATCAAATCATCTTCTAAAGAAAGATAAAAACGCGTTGAGCCTGGATCGCCCTGACGTCCACTTCTTCCGCGTAATTGGCGATCAATTCTTCTGGACTCGTGCCGTTCTGTTCCCATAATATGTAATCCACAAGGCACACTCTCCCGGCAATTCAGCTCTTTGAAATAAGGACATATTTCTTTCTCACGATCGGGCTCGAACAACGCACAATTCGAATGTTTAACAACTCCAGTCCCTAACTTAATATCCGTTCCTCTACCAGCCATGTTCGTGGCGATAGTTACGGCCCCCGGCTGACCGGCATGGGTAACAATCTCTGCTTCCTTTTGGTGAATTTTTGCATTAAGCACAGAATGACGAACGCCTCGACGTTTTAACATCCGGCTCAGTGTCTCTGACACATCTACTGTTATTGTACCTACCAAAATCGGTCGCCTCTTTTCATGCATTTCAACAATTTCATTTATTAATGCATTATATTTTTCCCGCTTGGTGCGGTAAATTTGATCTTCGTAATCCAGGCGTCGAACAGGTTCATTGGTATCGTTAACCACGACATCTAACTTATAAATTTCCCAAAATTCTCCGGCTTCGGTTTCCGCTGTCCCGGTCATGCCACTCAATTTGTTATAAAGCCTGAAATAGTTTTGTAAGGTAATGGTGGCGAGGGTTTGGGTCTCTCGCTCAATTTTCACGCCTTCTTTCGCTTCTAATGCCTGATGCAGACCGTCACTGAATCGCCGTCCCGGCATAAGACGACCTGTGAATTCATCTACAATTAAGACTTTTCCATCACTTAAAACATACTCAACATCTTTTTCAAAAAGCGAATAAGCGCGCAGTAATTGAGAAATATTGTGCAATCTTTCACTTTTTTCGCCATATTCACTTTGAATATTTGCTTTTATGCTATTTTTTTCATCTTCAGGAATAGTCTCGCTTATATCGATTTCATGCAATTTTTCCGAGAGATCAGGCAGAGTAAACATCTCCGGTTCATTAGGTGATAGGGCGTCTCTTCCCATATCGGTTAAATCAATTGTATGTGCTTTTTCATCAATGGCAAAATACAAATCTTCATCAATTTCATGCATTTTTTTATCGCGGATATAATCATTCTCAACCCGACGAATGAGTTTTTTTACGCCGACTTCCTGCAAGAGTTTATTGAGTTTTTTATTTTTAGGCGCTCCACGAGATGCTTTTAAAAGTTTAATTCCGGCTTCGTATTCATCGTCTTCATTGAAGATTCTCTCTCCGTCGGCAACAATTCTATTCACCAATGCGGTTTGTTTTTTAACTAACTGATCAACTCTCGGCTTCATTTCATCATATTTTTGGGTAGAATGTTCGACCGGGCCGGAGATAATAAGAGGTGTACGAGCTTCATCAATCAAAACGGAATCCACTTCATCTACGATGGCGTAATTGTGTCCTCGCTGCACCTGATCTTCAAAACGAATGGACATATTGTCGCGAAGATAATCAAATCCGAATTCATTGTTGGTGCCATAGGTGATGTCGGCATCATACGCTATCTTGCGTTGCTCTGGATTCATATCATTTTGAATGTAGGCAATGGTCAGGCCTAAAAATTTGTATATTTCACCCATCCATTCACAATCACGTCGTGCCAGATAATCATTTACAGTTATTAAGTGTACACCGTTTCCAGCTAACGCATTGAGGTAAACCGGCATGGATGCAACCAAAGTTTTACCTTCACCAGTGGCCATTTCTGCGATTTTACCTTCATGAAGTACAATGCCGCCAGCAAGCTGAACATCATATGGAATCATTTCCCATAGTATTTCCAGATCACATACTTTCCATTTTTTCCCTACTAATCGTTTACAAGTTTGTTTAACCACTGCAAAAGCTTCCGGGAGAATTTCAATCAGCAAATCATCAATTATTTCCTGCTGCTGTTCTTCCAAATTTTTGATTTGATCCCGAAGATTTTCTGTGTCAAAAATTTCGTCAGGATTCGCCTCGTCGAGCGCTTCATCGCCGTCTTCTTTTAATTGAGTATCTGAATATAGTTGTTCTTTCAGGCCAGTTAATTCACGAGTTACCTCTTCGGTAGCCTGAAAAATCTTATCTTTGAAATATTGGGTTTTCTTTTTAAGCTCCTCATCTGTCAAACCATGAAGTTCATCATAGCACTGAATAATTTCATCCACAACAGGACTAAGGCGTTTTTTTTCTCTATCGTGTTTACTTCCAAAAATTTTAGTGATAAAATTGTCTGCCATACTAAGTTCCTAAATTGTTCTTTATTCTATTATTAGACAAACAAAGATAATAGTTTTCAATAATTTGACTATAAGAATAATGCCCAAATAATTGAATTATACCTGACAGTCCTTACTTTAAACCGCGGCCTTTTTTCTTTATTATACTTTGTTTATTTAAATCTAATAATATACTATCTAAAATTCCATTAATAAATTGACCGCTTCTTTCGGTGCTGTATTGTTTGGCAACTTCAATTGCTTCATCTATAGAAACCTTGGGAGGAATGTCTTCAAAAAACAAAAATTCACAAATTGCCATCCTTAATATTAGCTTATCTATAACGGCAATTCTTTCAAAATCCCAATTATGTGTCTTTTTACTAATGAGCTCATCGAACTCCTTTTTATTTTGAATGCTAGATTTTAGCAAGATTCTGGCGAATTCTTTGACTTTTTCATCATCATCACAAGGATTGATCATATCTTCACTGATCGCTTCGATTGAATTGCCAGACATTTCATGAGCATATAAAGCTCCTAATGCCAATTCACGTGCTTTTCTTCTGCTCATTTTCTAATATTTCACATGAAAATGAAATGAATAATCGAATTCTAAATACAGGATACACAACAATATTTAACTATCTACTCTTTGCTTTGTCTTGCTTATCTCTGTTTCTATGTTATTTTCAAACTCGTTCTATTTTGCACTTTGCGCAAGAATTTTAAATCGTCTAAATCTATAGGTCGTTTAACACGCTCTTTATTGGGGATTAGTAGTTCTTAACCAATATAATAAATTTGAATATTCTTATTTTCGATATTCATTGTAACCGTCTCTTTAGATTTCCAGGTTTCAACAAATATAGCTTCTTCTCTATCTTTGAGCAAATCAATACGATTTGGTGGACGTCCAAATTGAAGAATAGTACCTTTTTCTAATAATCTTTCAAGTTCATCAACTCCTGGTATATCACCGCTCCAAATTTTTCTAAGACCTTAAATAATCGGCTTCTTTAAAATTTTTTTACTTTATTTACTATTATATCCATTTATAGTGAACTGTCCTTCATAAAACTGCTGGTAAACAATCTTCATTTGTGATTAACCAAAAGCATGATCTTCACGGTTTTCCGATTAGCTCTGCTGCTGTCATTGCGATCGTCAGTGAGAAATATGGATAGCCGTGCAAGATTTCACTCTTTTTACTATTCTTATCCTAAAACGCTTCGTGCTATCACTAATCTTTGAATTTCCGAAGTACCCTCGTAAATTTCCGTTATTTTGGAATCTCGCATAAATCTTTCGACCGGGTAATCTTTCAAGTAGCCATAACCTCCAAAAATCTGCACAGCCATTTCACTGACTTTTACAGCGGTCTCCGATGCGAAAAGTTTTGCTTTGGCAGCTTCAGTGGCAAAATCTTCATTCTGGTCTTTTTTCCACGCTGATTGGAAAGTCAGGAGCCGGGCTGCATTGATTTGCGTCTCCATATCTGCCAGCATAAACTGAATTGCTTGAAATTTTGAAATTGATCTGCCAAATTGCACGCGCTCTTTTGAATACTTTGTGGCAGCCTCCAAAGAGCCCTGCGCAATGCCTAAAGCCTGACCAGCAATTCCAAGACGACCGCCATCCAGCGTCTTCATTGCAATTTTAAAACCATCGCCTGCTCTTCCTAACAGATTCTCTTTTGGGACTACACAATCCTCCAGAATAATAGATACGGTATCAGAACTTCGAATACCCAGTTTTTTTTCTTTTTTGCCAATTTTGAATCCCGGAAAATCTTTTTCTACAATAAATGCGCTGATACCTTTATAAGCAAGAGACGGTTCTGTAAAAGCAATCATTATGTAATAATCTGAATACAATCCATTAGTAATGAAATTTTTGGTTCCGTTTAAAATGTAGTCACCGTTTTTAGATACGGCGGTCATTTTCATAGCTGCTGCATCGGAACCTGAACCCGGTTCTGACAAACAGAAAGCGCCTAATTTTTCTCCTAATGCCAGAGGCTCCAAATATTTTTGTTTTTGCGCTTCAGTGCCATACTTTTCAATTCCAAAGCATACTAACGAATTATTCACGGAGCAAATTACACCCACGGAAGCATCAACTTTTGACAGTTCCTCCAAAACCAGGACATAGCTTATCGTATCCATACCACCCCCGCCATAATCTGGATTAACCATTATTCCCATAAACCCCAATTCAGCCATTTTCTTAACATGCTGTGCTGGAAATTTTTCTAACTTGTCTCGCTCTGCCGCATCTTTTGCAACTTCATTTTGTGCAAATTCGCGCGCAGTCTGTTGAACAAGTTTATGCTCTTCTGTTAAAAAGAAATCCATGAAATTGCCTCGCTACTTTGAAAATAAGTAATTAAACTTACTCTTCCAAGAAAATAATTTATTTTAAAGTAATAACTCAGGAGTAGTCATAAAATCCTTTGCCCGCTTTTCTTCCTAAATGACCCGCCGCCACCATCTTTCGCAAAAGAGGACAGGGACGATATTTGTCATCACCCAGATTTTTATGCAGTACCTCCATAATGTTTAAACACACATCCAATCCAATAAAATCAGCCAGAGTTAAAGGCCCCATAGGATGGGCCATACCTAATTTCATGACGGTGTCAATGTCTTCTTTTTCTGCAACTCCTTCCATGACACAATAAATTGCTTCATTAATCATAGGCATCAACACCCGATTTGAGACAAATCCGGGATAATCATTTACAGCAACCGGACTTTTACCCAATTTCTTACTTAAATCAAAAATCAAATCAAATGTAAAATCGGAAGTAGCCAATCCCCTGATGATTTCAACTAAGGCCATCATTGGTACCGGATTGAAAAAATGCATCCCAACTACTTTATCCGGACGTCCTGTCGCCCCTGCGATTTCAGTAATTGAAATAGAAGATGTATTGGATGCCAAAATAGTCTCTGCTGAACATAAGGTGTCCAATTTTCGAAAAAGGTCTTTTTTTAACGACAAATCTTCTGTAGCGGCTTCAATCACAATTTGTGAATTTTTGGCAGCGTCCAGATGTAAGGAAGGTGAGATTCTCTTTAAAGCGGAATCAGCATTACTTCGAGTAATTTTTTCTTTTTTAACCTGGCGATCTAAATTTTTCTGAATCGTATTTAACCCACTGTCTAAAAATTCTTGTTTAACATCTACTAAATTAACGTCATATCCTGACAGGGCAAGTACATGGGCAATACCGTTTCCCATGGTACCAGCGCCAACGATTGTTACGTTCTTAATTTCCACAAATATCTACTCCTTTCAATAATACCTATCTCTCAACTATCACTGCTGAAGCCTCACCACCGCCAATACACAGTGAAGCCAATCCGCGTGCTTTATTATACCGTTTCATAGCATAAAGTAAAGTAGTTAATATTCTTGCGCCACTCGCGCCAATTGGATGTCCAATTGCCACGGCCCCGCCATGCACGTTCAATTTACTCATATCCATGTTTAGTTCTTTGCCTACCGCCAGATTTACCACGGAGAATGCTTCATTAACTTCAAACAAATCGATATCCTCAAGCTTCAGATTTGCTTTGTCTAATATCTTTGTAATCACATCCGCGGGAGCAGTCGTAAACCACTCTGGAGCTTTTGCAGCAGAAGCCTGAGCCACGATTGTGCACAAAGGCTGTAAACCTGACTGTTCAGCCCGCTTTTTAGACATAACCACACAAGCCGCAGCGCCATCATTAATGGAAGAAGCATTAGCCGCAGTCACTGTCCCGTCTTTCTGGAAGGCCGGCCGTAATATCGGTACTTTTTCAAAATTCACACGCCCGGGATCTTCATCTTCAGTAATTATTAAAGGATCGCCTTTCCGCTGCGGGACTTCAACCGGCACAATCTCATCATTGAAATAGCCGTTCTTTTGTGCAGCCAGGGCTTTTTTATAAGAACTGATGGCAAATTCGTCCTGAGCTTCGCGACTTACATTACACTCTTTCGCGCAGAGTTCGGCGGCATTTCCCATGTGGTAATCATTGTACACATCCCAGAGTCCATCTTTAATCATACTGTCCAATAATTCTCCATGTCCCAGCCGATAACCGTCCCGGGCTTTTTGCAAAAGGTACGGCGCTCTTGACATATTTTCCATGCCACCAGCCACAACAATATCTGCATCACCAACCATGATTGCCTGGGCTGCTAACATCACAGATTTCAATCCCGAACCGCAAACTTTGTTAATGGTCAAACACGGGACTGAATCGGGTATTCCCGCCCCCAATGAGGCCTGACGTGCGGGCGCCTGGCCAACCCCGGCGGTTAGAATCTGTCCCATAATAACTTCACTCACATCTGCGCCTGTTAATCCAGCCCGTTTTACAGCTTCTTTAATAACAATACTGCCCAGTTGTGAGGCAGTGAAAGAACTTAAGGCTCCATTAAATGCCCCGACAGGTGTTCGACAGGCACTCGCAATGACAACTTCATTTAATTCTGACATTTTTAAAGTCTCCTGTTCAAAGTTAGATTTATTTTTTCTATTAAACTATTTAGTGATTGACCGAAAAGTATACACTTCGGTCAATCACTATTTAAATTTCCACTTTTTCAATCTGCAGCTTTCCGTCAACCTCACAAAGATAGCCAGCAGAGACTTTCGGTGCATGTTCAAAAAACAGCAGCCAGTTTTCCTCAAAAGCTTGCTTTAATATTTTTTCTTTAACTTCCATCGTGGTCTTGGGATAGAGGTCATAACCCATAACATAAGCTGTTTTGATGTGAGAATTTGTTGGCACCATGTCCCCTAAGTAGCAAGCAGTTCTGCCATCCGCGTGTATTTTCACTATTTGATGATCACGTGTATGTCCGCCCGTGATAAACACTTCTACACCTAGCAATATTTCCTGGTTGCCGGAGATTAGTGTAATCTGACCATGTTCTTCCAAGGATTCCCAATTATGCGGTAAATAACTCCCTCTGCTTCTTGGATCCGGTCTTTTTGCATATTCTAACTCGCCCTTCTGAATGTAATAATTCGCATTTGGAAAGGTAGGCCGAATCTGTCCATTCTCATCGTTAATGCAATTCCCTCCACAATGGTCAAAATGCAGGTGAGTTAATATTACCCGGGTGATATCCGTAGTTTTCAGACCAAGAGATTCTAAGCCATTTACTAAATCAGCAGATTTATCGATGCCATAAATGCCTGCAAATTTTTCATCAAAAAGGCTACCGATTCCCGTATCAACTAAAATGTTTTCTTCATTAGATTTTATCAGCAAACAATTAAGCCCCAGTAATATTCTATTTAAATTGTTTGCTGGATTAGTTTTTTCCCAAAATACTTTTGGTACTACCCCAAACATAGCCCCGCCATCTAATCGTAACGTGCCATCGCTAATTATTGACAGGGCAAAATCACCAAATTTCATCTTGTTAATATTCCTTTAAAAGAGCTCTCGAAATGACTATTCGCTGTACTTCAGAGGTGCCTTCGCCAATAGTAGTTAGTTTTGCATCACGCCAATATCTCTCAACAGGATAATCTTTACAATATCCGTATCCTCCTAAAACCTGAATGGCCTTGTTTGTTACTCGCATGGCGACTTCCGAGGCAAATAACTTTGCGATGGCTGATTCCTGTGAATAGGGCTTACCCAGATCGCATAATTGAGCGGCGTCATGAACCGTTAGTCGTGCAGCATGGATTTCCGTTGCCATGTCTGCCAGCATCCAGGCAATGGCCTGAAATGCTGAAATTGGTTTACCAAACGCAATTCTTTCTTTTGAGTAAGCTGCGGCTTTATCCAACGCACCTTGGGCTATTCCAACGGCCATAGCGCCAATACCGATTCTTCCACCATCCAGAGTAATCAGAGCCTGCTTAAATCCTTCGTTTTCCTTTCCAAGCAAATTCTCTTTTGGTACTTTGCAATTTTCAATCGAAACGAAACGAGTATCACAAGCATGTAATCCCAATTTCTCTTCTCTTCTGCCAATTATAAAGCCTTCGGTTCCTTTTTCTACAATAAATGCACTGATTCCATGTACACCTTTTTCCATGTCAGTCTTGGCAAAAACGACAAAAACATCTGACACACCACCGTTTGTAACAAACACCTTGGTGCCATTTAGAATATAATTCTCTCCATCTAATACTGCGGTGGTTTTAGTCGCGCCGGCGTCAGAACCAGAATCCGGTTCGGTTAAACAAAAACTCCCGATAGATTCACCTTTTGCAAGCGGTGTGAGATATTTCTTCTTTTGCGCTTCAGTCCCAAACATATAAATAGGATTGGCACACAGTGAAGTATGAGCCGCCGTAATAAGACAGGTCGAACCGCAAACCCTGCCGATTTCCTCGATCGCTAATGCAAAACTCAATGTGTCCATGCCGGCCCCACCATATTCATCCGGAAAAAATATCCCCATAAGTCCTAACTCTCCCATCTTCTTGATGTTATTCCATGGAAATTCACCGGTCTCATCTATCTCTGCTGCAATTGGTTCGATTTCATTCTTCGCGAATTCCCGAACCATTTCACGAAGCATGCTTTGTTCTTCTGTAAATTCCATTAACAACTCCTGTTTTTTGATTTTAATTTTCAGTTAAAATAATAAAACTTTGCGTCTGAGTCTCAGTCGCTTACATTTCACAAAGTCTTAGATGCGAAAATCAGTAACAAATCAAATTCTTGTCTATTTATTTTCCTGTATATTTTGGCTCTCTTTTTTCTTTAAATGCCTGTAGACCCTCTATTCTATCCTGGGTTGGGATAATGTTTTTGTAGCACTCAAATTCTAAGCTCAATCCCTCATTAATTTCTATGCTGATTCCTGATTTAATTGCACGCTTTGCTTGTTGCACCGCTAAAGGTCCGTTTTTGGCAATTTCGGAAGCTAATTCTACGGCTTTAGACATAAGCTCTGGTTCTGGTACAACAAAATTTACCGCACTCTGCTCAAGAGCATCTTGAGCAGAAAAAAGTCTTGCTGTGGTAATCCATAAAATAGCTTTGCTGGGTCCAATTAGCCTGGCTAATCGTTGAGTCCCGCCTGCTGCCGGCAGGATAGCTAATGCTGTCTCACGCAATCCTACCTGAGCCGATTCCACAATTACACGAATATCAGCCGCCAGAGCCACTTCAAAGCCGCCGCCCATAGCGCTCCCCTGCAAGGCTGCAATTGTTGGGACCGAGATTTGGGCAATTTTATTTACCGCCGCGCCAATGTTTTTAACCGTTGGAGCGACTTCTTCATCTGGCATAGCTATCCGCTCCTTTAAATCAGCGCCGGCGCAGAAATATTTGCCGTCTGCGGTAATAATAGCGACACGCACTTTATTTGCTTTTACATCTTTTTCAATTATTTCTGCGGCCTGTCCCAACTCCGAAACTAACTTGCGATTCAAGGCATTTACAGGCGGACGATTTATAATTAAGACGCCGATGTAATTTTCAATTTGATAGGATAAAAACTCGAAATTCATTATTCTTCGCTTGAAAAATAACTTATTAATGTTTGAGATATTTTATTTTTGTCCATCATTAGAATTTGAAATATCTTTTATGGAATCTAATCCTTCAGGTAATGGCAACACGAAGCGAATGGGTTGAATGGTACCATCTTTTTTTAATGTTTTCTCAACATGCTTACATTTAAGTACCGAATGCTCAATCCAAAGATCATCCTCAATCTTACTACCAAAAATGTAGGACGTACCTTTTATAATAACATTATTACCAATTATGGTGGGGAACTCATCACTACCTGTCATATTTACGCTGGATTCTATGTGACAGTTTTCACCTATTTTCAGATTACCTTTAATAATATCCCCCTGATATATTTCTGAATTACGACCAACCGTCAAAGTTTGATGCTTATAAGCAGAAAGATGCCCGTTTTCCTGAATTTTTACCCGCTCGTCTAAGATGACCCGGCCAGAAAGAAACGCGTTATTTTTAATTTGTACACCTTTGTTCAATTTCACATTTGCACCAATATGGGCGCCCTTTCCGATAACAATATCTAAAGCGCCAAGTTTTTCATCTAATTCAATAATTTGCGCAACGACGTCATCAGCAATAAAAAAATCTTCTATATCCTCAATAGTTATAATATTTTTTAACTTCTCATAAACCTGCTTCCGGGCAATATTCTCCATCTCTTTCAGAACGCTTTTCACATTAAAGCCAAGAACGGTTCGATTGTCAGTAGCTAAAGATGCTTTAACCGTTAATCCATTATTGATAAAAATACTGATTAAATCCGTGACATACAGCTCACCCTGTACATTGTCGGCTTTAATGCTTTGAATATATTCGAGTAACTTTTCAGTTTTAAAAACAAAGATACCAGTATTAAACTCATTAATTTTTATCAAATCATTTTTAGAGAAGCTGTATGCGCGGCTGTTATAATCCACCTGATAGGTCTCATCCGGATTCAGGGCTAAAATATCTTTGTGTTCCTTGATTTCAATAACTTTATCAAAATCATGTTCAGAGCTGCTGCCTGAGCTGTCCTTTTCCGGCACTCGCAAAATCCGACCATAATAATTGTATTTCGGATCCCCTTGGTATTGGCCTGTAAGAACCATCATATCGCAGGCATTCGCCAGAAAATCCGTTTTGAACTTTTGAACAACCTCAGCGTGCAGCAAGCCCATATCGCCCGGAAAAATATACACATTTTCCGGATACTTTTTGGGGGATATAGATTCAAGCGCGGTACGGACTGCATCACCAGTACCTTTTTGAGCAGCCTGGAAAACAAACAAGCGGTGCGGACTTTCACCAAGAAAATCCGCCACCTCATTAGCTTTTATCCCAAGGACTATTATCTGGTTACCCGTTTTCAGGCCATCCCTGGCAGCGTTAGCCACCCGAACGACAGTAGGCAAACCCCAGACTTCGTGCAGCATTTTGGATGTTTCAGACTTAATCCGCTTACCATGACCTGCTGCCAATATTATGGCCAGACTTTCAGAGGCTGAATCAATTTCAGAGCTCAAAGCCTGCAAATGTGCAACTATTTCTGCATTTGTGTATAATGAAGAGTTCATGTAATCACTATAGTTGGTTAGTATAAATCAGACCAAATGTTCTGTACTCATAGAATCTGGAGGCCTCGAATTATCGAGGAAGACAACCCTAATGAATTTGAGGCTTCCGTTAATCATGACCTCAAAAGTACACATTTATACCCATAACATAAAACACCAGCCTGCCCATCCTGCTGAACTTTTCTGAAAACTATTTTTACCTTGTTGCCGATTATTACATCGTCAATAGCACAATCAACAATTTGGCTGGTAATTTTCACACCGTCATTTAATTCGACTATAGCTACAATATAGGGCGTCTGCGTAGCAAATTGGTCGGGTGCGACATGAATAACTGTGAAGGTAACAACTTTGCCTTCGTCATGCAATTTCACAACACTGAAATTACGAGACTGACACTCCTGACAAATTAATCTTGGGGGGAAATGAATTTTTCCACAGCCCTCGCATTTTTCAGCTTCAAGGCGAAAGCGCTGTGGGATTTCTCGAGTATATCTTGGTGATTTCATCAGACAGTCTCCATTATATGTACCACACTACTGCCTCCGGAACCGCCCATGTTTTGGGCTAATCCTATTCGGGCATTTTTAATCTGCCTTTCGCCGGCATTACCTCGTAATTGTTCAAAGATTTCAATGATTTGAGCGACCCCTGTTGCTCCAACAGGATGCCCTTTAGATTTTAAACCGCCGCTGGTATTAATGGGTATCTTCCCATCTAAAGCATTCAAGCCAGCATCTACGGCTTTTCCGCCTTTGCCCTTTTCAACAAATCCTAAAGCTTCCATAGCACAAATCTCTGCAATTGTGAAACAGTCATGAACTTCAGCAAGCTGAATATCGCCAGGCTGAAGCCCGGCCATTTTATAAGCCTGTTCTGCAGAGCGTTCAATCGCCGCGATACAGGATATGTCTTCTCGGGAGTGCAGGGCTATTGAATCCGAGGCCTGACCCGTGCCAATGATTTTCACCGGTGCGTCAGTAAATTTTTTCGCCATATCTAACGGACAAAGTATCACTGCCGCAGCTCCGTCGGTAACAGGAGAACAATCAAGCAAGCGCAGGGGATCAGCTACCATACTGGAGCCAAGTACCTGGTCAACGGATATTTCCATTTGATATTGCGCTTTAGAATTTCTGTTACCATTATAGTGATTCTTCACAGCCACTTTGGCTAATTGTTCACGAGTCGTGCCATATTTGTGCATGTGTGCCCGGGCAATCATAGCATACAGACCCGGAAAAGTAATACCCTGGAACACTTCATATTCCTGGTCGGCCGCTGTAGATAAAGCATACGTTACATCCGCACCATCATTCATTTTTTCCACGCCTCCTGCCAAAACAATGTCGCTGATTCCAGAGGCGACTTCCATAAAAGCCAACCGAAAGGCTGCCCCACCGGATGCACACGCGGATTCAACGTGGGTCGAAGGTATAGGTGTTTGGCCTAAATAATCGGCCATTAAAGCGCCGACATGTTCCTGTCCCACAAATAGTCCTCCGGACATGGTGCCTACATACATGGAATCTAAATGGTCGACACCTGCGGAATTAATTGCCTCTAATCCAGCTTCAACAAACAAATTACGGAAAGACTGGTTCCATAACTCCCCAAAATTCGTGAGACCCGTTCCGATTATTGCAACTTCACGCATTTTTAATTCTCCTTAAAAGGTAAATTAAGAATTCATAATAATTTTTTCACGATATTTAGCATACTCACCATAATTAAGATATATTTTATTCGCATTCAGCATGTCTCGAGTATGGGGAGCCTTGTTTTGCACTTCGCTCAATCTTTCTGTGGCACGAAGAATAAATGCATCGCTGCCTGCTCCTGAGCCAAAGGAAACCAGTAAAATCAAATCACCAGTTTTTGCTACATCAAGAACAGCGGTCAGTCCGGTTGGTGAAGAACCGGAATAGGTGTTTCCCATAATGGGTACCAGCCAGCCTTCATTAATCTGCTCTTTGGTAAATCCAAGAGTCTTTCCTGCCTTCAACGGGAATTTACCATTGGGCATGTGAAAAATGGCGTGAGCAAAATCTTGCGGTGAAAAGTCGCTTTTTTCAAGAATGGCTCTGCCCGCTCCTAATACGTGACGAAAATAAGCCGGATCGCCGGTAAACCGGCCGGTATGCTGCGGATAAAATTCACCTTCACGCCGCCAAAAATCGGCCGTGTCAGATGTGTATGAGTATGTATCAATGACCTCTGCCACAACATTCTCTGTTCCAAAGATAAATGCCGCACCACCCGCAGAAGCCGTATATTCTAAAGCATCATTCGGCGCACCCTGAGAAGTGTCAGTTCCAACGCCCATTGCATATTTCATCACGCCCGATTTAACATGACTGTATGCCACAAACATTGATTCGGTACCGGCCTTACAAGCAAATTCATAATCTGCCACATGGACTTCAGGACCGATACCCAGAGCGTCTATCAAAACCGTTCCACTTGGTTTCACAGCATAAGGGTGAGATTCTGAGCCAATATAAACAGCCCCAATCTCCTGAGGATTAATTCCCGCGCGCAACACTGCATGCTTTGCCGCAGCCACAGAGATAGTAATGGTATCTTCATCTAAACCTGGAACCGTTTTTTCTTCCAGCATCAGTCCCCTTTTTACCGCAACAGGGTCGTTACCCCACTGGACAGCAATATCCTCTGCCTTGATGCGATAACACGGAACATATGCACCATAGCCAACAATACCAACCATATTTATACTCCAATATATTTTATTAAAAAAAGAAATTAGGAATTATAGTATTTACAATTGTTTAGATTATACTTAAAACTGATTGCTTAGATTACGGTGTTCATAACAAGGTGGAATTCACGAAAAATGTATTTTCGGTTATTTATAAGAACGGCAATTTTGATGCCAAAACTTCTTCTCAGTCTATTAAAGACTATGCTTTAACTCACTGTTTTTACGTTAGTAGATATTAATAAATTATAATATCTCTATGTTGTCTCCATTTATTCTCAATTTTGAGAAAATTATCTTTAGAATACTCTTATATTTGGGAATCGTCTCTGTTTTAAATTAATCTTATTTTACGAGCCCCAATGTTTCATTGGTTCAACTTCCAGGCTATCCGGAACCTCAATTTCCATAAGCAATAAAGCCTGTCCATGGGTTTTACCCTGAGCGTCGTTTCTAAGACTTTCACTGCCTCCGCCGCCGAGAGAATCGTGAAGGATGAAATTCAATGCTAAAAGATTTGGCACATCAAAGATATCTACCTCACCCTTTACTATGCTTTTGAAGTGTGCCTTAACTCGTTCAGAAGTAACCTGTTTCTTAATAATTTCATAGGCTTCTTTTGTATTTGCTATCAGGCCGACATTTGAACTATCGCCTTTATCGCCAGAACGAGCATGAGCAATTTGTCTGAGTTGAATTCGCTTCAAGTTCAAACTTCCTCTACAGTTACACTTGTTTTAACCAGATTTTTGTCTAAAAGCGCCGGCCAGTATGCAATAATTTCCTGTGCTTTCGGGCGGCCGCCAGCGAAGCCGGTTACACCCGGAGGTCCGTTAGTAATCAGCGGCGCTAATTCTTTGCCAAAGCGGGTAATTTTGCTTTCATGATGATCGCTGACCCCAAGCCTCAAGACTACTTCATTGATCTGTTCTGGTAAAGGATTAATATCGCCATGACAAGAGTTTAAGCCTAAATATTCTGTGCTGGTTTTTTCAAAAGAGCAACCGGTATTGCGCAGCCGCTGCCAGATTATTTCAGCACACTTCTGAGCTTTTTCATAGGCATCTGGTCCACTTATGGTCAGGTTTCCTGAGGTTTTAAAACCATTGTGATAACTGATAGAAACTTTATAGCTGTCCGTTTTTGCAAATCCTTTCACACCAAATACCTTAACGCGGTTTTCGCCGGCCTGTTCTAACTGGATTGAAGTAAAATCCACGCAGACATCGGGAGAAATATACTTTTGGGGATCGCCCATTTCATAGACAATCTGTTCACTAACCGTATCAACCGTCACCATCCCGCCAGTTCCAGGATGTTTGGTTACATAAAAAGTACCATCGCTGTAGGCTTCAGCAATCGGGTAACCGATATTGGCATAATCCGGCACTTGCCACCAACGAGTGAAATTGCCGCCGGTAGCTTGAGCGCCACATTCCAGAATATGGCCGGCGACTGTTCCGGCTGCTAATTTATCCCATTCACCGTCTTTCCAGCCAAACTCATAAATCATCGGGGCCAAAATAAGTCCGGGATCAGTAGCCCGTCCAGTAATGATAATTTGAGCATCTTTTTGCAATGCTTCAACAATGGGGAAAGAACTGATGTAAACATTAGCAGATAAAATCTGATCTTTTAATGCGGTGATTGGCTGACCAGTTTGTTTATGATTGAATTCAATCCCAGAATTTACCATCTCGGGTAACTGAACATAAATATCATCGCCTTCAACAATTCCGATTTTCAGACCTTTCAAGCCCAGTTTTCGAGCCACCGCGAACACTGCTTGCCGACAAGCTGTAGGATTTACACCACCGGCATTGGCAATAACTTTAATATTTTTCTCTACAATTGTGGGTAAAATTTTATGCATTAAATCCACAAAGTCTGTAGCATAACCTTTTTGAGGATTCCGCTGTTTCTGGCGCTGCATGATGGACATGGTAACTTCAGCCAGGTAGTCCAGGGTTAGATAATGAATTTTGCCCCCTTCCACCATTTTGATGGGTGCATCAATGCTGTCACCCCAAAAGCCCTGGCCGTTACCGATAAGTATGGGTTCGCTCATATTTAAGCATATTTAAATTTGTATCAAATAAAACTCGATCACAAATTATTGAATTCATCGACAGATAAACCAGCTTGTTTTATCAGCTTCGTTAATATTCCAACACCTAATTCCTTGTGTTGTGGGACTGATAAAGTGTACGGATAATTTTCTCTTACCAACATGGCATGAGAACCCTTTTGTCTGGCAATTTCCCAACCATTTTTTGGAAATTTTTTAACAGCATCTTTGCCCGAACATAATTTAATTTTAGGGCTCATATCATAACATCAATGACTTGCTTGTTAGATGCCTTAGTTTTCTCATTCATAACCGCCAGCCAGCCTTGAATCGCTTCTTTAATATTTTCCTCGGCCTCTTGAAATGTCTTTCCCTGACTTAAACATCCAGGTAGTGCCGGTACTTCAGCGACAAAATACCCTGACTCATCCTGGTCAATTTTAACTGTTAGTTTCATGTAAAACTCCAATATAATTTGAAATAACAATACTAACGATTACAACCTCAACACCCCGGTTTTATACTCAGGAATATCCGGATTGTTCTGCGCCATCTCCAGGCCCCACATCAAAGTTTTTCTCGTTGCACGCGGGTCGATGATGCCGTCCGTAACTAATCGTGCTGCCGAATAATAAGGCGAAGCTTCATATTCGTACTTCTTAACCAGTTCTTCCCGAAATTTTTTCCTGGTTTCTTCGTCCAGGTCTTTTTTAGTCAACAAAACTGTATCGGCGGCAATTCCCCCATCCATTACAGCTAACCGGGCTGTCGGCCAGGAAAAGATTAATCTCGGGTCGTAGGCTTTGCCGCACATCGCGTAATTGCCGGCGCCAAAGCTGTTTCTTACGATAACAGAGAATTTTGGTACCACAGAATTGGCCTGAACATTGACCATTTCAGCGCCGTCTTTTATGATACCATTGTTTTCCGCCATCTTGCCAACCATGAAACCAGTCACGTCATGAAGAAAAACTAACGGTATTAACCGTTCATTGCACAACATGATAAAATGGGAAGCTTTATTCGCTGAATCGCTATAAATGACATTACCCATTTGAACCTGGGGTGGTTGTGGATTCCCATTTAAATCCGGCGGCATTTTTCGATGAACAGCTTTACCCTGATTTGCAACAATGCCTACTGAAAATCCACCAATGCGTGCAAAACAGGTAATTAAAGTCGCACCAAAATGGGGCTTAAATTCTTCGAATCTGCTTCCATCAACAATTCTTGCCAGAATCTCCCGCATTTCATAAGTTGCGGTGGGCAGGCTCGGTAATACTCCTAAAATCTCCTCTGGATCGCAAGCTGGGGATTCGGATTCGATCTGATCAAATCCTGCCTGCGGACGTTTTCCCAATGCGGCAACCTGATCCCGAATCCATTGAAAAGCTTCTTCTTCATTGCTAAATTCATAATCGGCCACGCCACTGATGGCATTATGCATAGTGGCTCCCCCAAGAGTTTCCATGTCAACAACCTGTCCCAGCGCTGATTGTACTAAAAACGGACCGGCTAAAAACATACTCGAATTTCGGGTTATCATGGCAAGATCACTGCTCATGCCCGGCAAATACGCTCCGCCTGCAACACAAAAGCCAAATACGCAGGATATTTGTGGGATTCCCATTGCAGCCATTTTGGCGTTATTTCTGAATATTCGACCGAAATGCAGTTTGTCAGGAAAAATCTCTGCCTGGCGTTGCAGGTTTACTCCGGCTGAATCAACAATATAAATAATTGGCAGGTGGTTTTCCATGGCAATCTCCTGCGCCCGAAGATTTTTTTTGCAGGTAGTCTCAACCCAGGCGCCAGATTTCACAAGGGGATCGTTAGCCATTATCACCACTTTTTTGCCACAAACCGTGGCGATTACTATTATGGTACCTGCTGAAGGATAACCACCTTTGATGTCCTCATACATACCATGCGCTGCCAGAGTGCCAATTTCTAATACTTCTGTATTCGGATCAATTATTTTTTCAATTTTTTCACGGGACGGATATTTGCCTCGTTTTCTGAGCTTTTCAACGCCTTTTGGATTGGGCTGCTTCACATTTTTATTTTGAAGGTTCAATTCACTCAAAAGAGTGAGCATATAACTTCGTCGGTTTTTATACTCATCAGACTTTGTTTTTAGCTGGCTTTGATATACTTTCATAGCAATTAATTAAGTAATTATTCAGGTTTTATCTCTAAACTAACACAATTTTCATCTTGTTAATCTTGCTAATCCTGTCGATTTTTTTAATACTATACTTCAATAAACAGACAATTCATAAATTATCTCAAGTCTTTGACTCGCAGTTGAATTTTTTTCCGTCCCTGCCATTCATTTTCATCCAGGACATAAACCATATCCACACCATGTTCGCCGCAGGATATGCGATATAATTTATCTCCCAGATTAAATCCAATGGCATCCATAACTATACCATCCTGCCGAACTTTAAACTTCAAATGATTTTTCCCAACAATTGTTGGAGTCCCAACCACTTCCAAATCCTTGGACATAAATACAGGACGCATATTTTGCGGCCCAAATGGCGCCATTTTATTTAACAGCTTTAACAATTCCCAGGTAATTTCACTAAATTGTATTTCAGCGTCTACTGATAATTTGGGAATAAGCATATCATCTGTTAAATTTTCTGAAGCAATTTCATTGAATCTTTCTCTCAATTGAGGAATATTCTCTAATTTAATAGACAATCCGGCAGCATATTTGTGCCCACCGAAATCTATCATCAGGTCTTTGCAGGATTTCAGCGCTTCATACAAATCAAATCCTGGAATACTTCGGGCTGAACCTTTGCCTTTGCCATCTTCTGTTGCAATCATTATGGTCGGGCGAAAATATTTTTCAACGATTCGCGAAGCCACAATTC
Organism: uncultured Cytophagia bacterium; assembly: GCA_964539665.1. Lineage (GTDB taxonomy): Bacteria > Zhuqueibacterota > Zhuqueibacteria > Oceanimicrobiales > Oceanimicrobiaceae > CAZIKB01. Next base: position 4,693 of record CAZIKB010000036.1, on the reverse strand, counting down.
CAATTACCCCCGGATGCCACCCATCTTTATTTAATACTAAAGCTCGTTCATTTTGCGGATCGTAGTTGTTTTCGACAACCTCAATTGCCTGTAAAAATGTATCCTCATCTATGTCTCGCCGAATACGATTTTCTGATTCTAAAATAGAAGCAATATTTTTTGCCTGCTGATCATTTTCTGTTGTGAGCAATCTAACAGCTCGACCGGCGTCGCCTAAACGACCGACTGCGTTTATTCTTGGGGCCAGCATAAAAACAACCTGTCCGGTGCCAATTTCTTTGTTATCTAATCCCGCACTTTGAACTAATGCCCGAAGACCGACATTATCTGTTCGACGAATATATTGTAATCCAAATTTAACCAGGATTCGATTCTCATCTACTAAAGGCACAATATCAGCGGCGCTTCCAATGGCTACTAAATTCAATAAATTTAACAGTAGAGCCTCATCCAATTCAAGATGCTGTTGAATGGCCTGTACTAATTTAAAAGCTACCCCGACCCCGGCTAATTCCTTAAACGGGTATGAGCATTCAGCTCTTTTCGGATTTAGTATAGCAACGGCTGGCGGTAGTTTTGTTCCTGATTGGTGATGATCACAAATAATGACATCCATTCCGAGGTCACGGGCAAGCTCAATTTCCTGAATGGCTGTTACTCCACAATCTACGGTAATTATAAGATTATATTCATTCTGTGCCGCTTGCTCGATGCCTTTTCCTGATAATCCATAGCCATCTAAAATACGATCAGGCACATGAAAGTCTACCGGGTGATTTAAATATTTAAAGAAGCGGAAAAGCAGGGACGTTGCAGTTGTTCCATCGACGTCATAATCACCGTAAATTAATATTTTTTGATTTTCAGTAATCGCCTTTTGGATTCGGTCAACTGCATCCCGCATGCCTGCAATAAGAAAGGGATCATGAAGATGACACATTTCAGGCTGAAAAAACGTTCTGGCTGTTTCAATATCGTGAATACCACGATTTCTTAAAATTTTTGCTAATACGGGATTGGAGTTTAATTCATCAGCAAATTGTTTTATTTTTTGCGGCTCATATTCATTTTTAATTTGCCAATGCAGATCCATGCAAAAGATTCCTTTCATTAATGCATTATAATATCCAATCCAAAGTAGTCCGATAAGCCGAATTTTGTCTTCCCCAAAATGGGGGAGGCGACCATTTATCTAGCCCGGACATTACTGTCAGGGTCATGCGACCTACCCGTTCCGCCATCCCCGGGAAAGGAAATGTAGAGCGGGCTACTCTACTAACCATACATCCATTAAAAAATGGCGTATGTTAAGCGGAACTTATTTGGTCTTGCTCCGGACGGGGTTTACCTTGCATCCGACATCACTGCCGAACCGGTGAGCTCTTACCTCACCATTGCACCTTCGCCTGTTCCCGCCACGGCGGGACATCGGCTGTGTATTTTCTGTGGCACTGGCCGTAGGGTCACCCCCCCTCCGCGTTACGGAGCGTCCTGCCCTGTGGAGTTCGGACTTTCCTCATCCCGATGCCGATAGCTATCGGCATCGAAACGCGGTCGCCTGGACTACTTTGGATTGACAAATTATGAATTCACTTCCAGATATTGTATAAGGATTTTACTTTTCAACCATCCCCCTGTTATTTTTACCCACTAAAATCCTGCCGCAGGATTCACACAATATCAACTGATCCATATTCCGTACTTCTACTACTTTTTGTGGTGGAATAGTTGAAAAACACCCGCCACAAATATATTTATTAATTTCAACGACGGCAGTCTTACCCTTCACTTTACGAATGCGCTCATATTGATAAAGAACGGGTTTCCTGATCTGGCTGATCAATTCCGAACGCTTTTTTTTCCAGTCTTTATATTCACTTTCAGTTATTTTAATTTTTTTGTTTAGTTTCTGTTCGCTCATTTTCAGGTTTTCTTCAAGCATCTCAATCTGGGAAATTGATTTTATTATATCTTCAGACAGGTTCTTTTCTTTATCAATTAACTCAAGAATTTGCGTGTCAACATCGCTGACTTTTTCTTGAATTGTGTCAATTTCAACCGTGATTGCATCATATTCCCGATTTGTCGTAACAGCGTATAATTGATCCTGATATTTATGCAGTTTTTCTTCCAAATCTGTATTTTCACCTTCTAAATGCAGCTGCATTTGTTTGGATTCTGCTAAATCTATATTTTTGGTTTCATGATCGCTTTTAAGGACGTCCAATTCCTGTTTTAATTTCATTACTCGTTGAGGCAAATCTCCCTTTAAATCCTCCAGAGCTTGCAATGCGCCATCCACTTTTTGCAGTTCTATTAGATTGTATAAATTATTTTTCAATCTTACCTCCCAAATTTTGAAAACAACTCTCTGCTATTCTCTGGTCTTCGATTCGTGTATAAATAAAAAATGCACCACTGTAAAGAGGTGCATTTGCTATTTGGTGAAGTCTATTAGATTTTAATAAAATTTTTGTTTCTGTAGGGATTTTAATTTCTCCTCGCCTGTTCTTTTCTAAATGAAGAAATTTTTTCATTAGATATTTATATCGAACTCATAAAGAACCACCAATTTACCATTTTTTCAATTATTAATATATAAATTAGTACTAAAAAATGCAAGTGTTTTTATTTGCAAACATGGAAAAGGCAAGGGAGGCGCCAGATCATGCCGAACCCTGATGCAGGCTTGTGATAGGATTGTTTTCCTGACCCGGTGTAATTCGCGGCTTGAAGACCATACGCCGCCTGAAATAATGACGACCAGAAAACTCAGGTTCAGTTTTATTTCATAAAGATAACGAATGAAAATTTAAAAATAATCATGATACTTTTTCCTTGACTTCACAGTATTTATTACTTATCTTTAACAACCCTTGGAGGAACAGACCATAAAAATAATACTGTTAATCCGATTATAGAATACACTTTGTGAAACTGCCAATCTCAATTCGACACCGATAACGCACGTACCAGGGGACATCTTTTTCAGGCGTAAAAAGTAAATAAATTTGTGGATTGAAGACAGGGAGCGTTCGTGACTTTTTCAAGCCCTAATCCTGATAATTCAAACAAACCGAAACTACTCATGCAAGTACGTGAGGTTATTCGCACCAGGCACTATAGTCTGAGTACGGAACAAACGTATGTTCAATGGGTTAGGCGTTTCATCCTTTTTCATAACAAGCGGCATCCGAATGAAATGGGTGAAAAGGAAATCAATGAATTCCTTTCACATCTGGCGATAAAACAAAACGTAGCGGCGTCAACTCAGAATCAGGCGTTGTGCGCGATTGTCTTTTTGTACAAGCATGTATTAAAAAAGGAGCTCGGTGATTTTGGAGAACTGATTTGGGCGAAGAAACCTAAAAAAATACCTGCTGTTTTTACAACTGAACAAGCCAAAGCGGTTTTAACTCAATTGACTGGAGTTAAATGGATTATGGCCTTGTTACTCTATGGCTCAGGACTGCGATTGATGGAATGTTTGCGTTTACGAGTAAAAGACATCGATTTTGATTACAAACAAATCATTGTTCGAGATGCAAAGGGTCAGCAAGATCGCGTAACTATGCTGCCAGAAAATATTATAAGTCAATTACAGAATCATTTAGATACGGTGAAGAGGCTCCATGAAAACTACGTGAAGAATGGCTTCGGTACAGTTTACCTGCCCAATGCACTGGCCCGAAAATATCCAAACGCCAATCAGGAATGGGGCTGGCAGTATGTGTTTCCAGCCAGTCAATTATCTATTGATCCAAAATCGGGTTGTAAGCGACGACATCACCTTGATGAATCAGTTTTACAAAAAGCGGTGAAATCCGCAATAAAAAAGGCTGGAATCACCAAGCACGCAAGCTGTCATACTTTCAGGCATTCCTTTGCGACCCATTTGCTGCAAAGTGGATACGATATTAGAACCGTACAGGAATTATTAGGGCATAAAGATGTCAACACAACTATGATATATACTCATGTACTAAAACAGGGGGGATTGGGTGTAAAAAGTCCCGCCGAACAGCTAAGCCCAAAATATCATGATAAGAATAAAACAAATAATGCACAGAAACAAAGTGACAAAAACAATAAGGAACATTTACATGAAGAAATTTTGTTAAATCCAAACTTTCTTAACGGCAATATTTTAAAAATTCGCATTGAATTGAAAAATAAGGAGTAATTTTGTTAACTAAACTAAAATTAAATCCTGGCCAGAAAGGTACCAAAAAGCTCGTCCGGAAATATGGTGACCAATTAGTGTGCGTCCGTTATCGATATGATCCTGAACATAAGAAGCGATTTAAAACAATAGAATTGATTATTGATGAAATCCCATGGGAGCCAAAGCCAAAAGCTAATAATCTATCAGAAAAAATTGTACAATTGCATGTCCGATTTGAAGAAATCAAGTTAAGACAAAGTGTTAAAGCTGCAGGTGGAAAATGGCAGCCTGATAGAAAAGTGTGGGAATTGCCATATAATCGGGCGATTAAGTTAAAATTGGAAGATAGGATAATAAGTATATAGTATTATATACCTGAAAGCATATATATTTATATTAAAGCATATAATTATAGATGCTTTATATGCAAGCATACAGATATATATGCTTGCATATAAACCGTATAAACTAATGTTAGCCGTTACGAACGTCATAGCAAATAACAGATAAAAATAATCATCATTTACG
>CAZIKB010000035.1:0-50642 GCA_964539665.1 uncultured Cytophagia bacterium | reverse complement strand
TCCAGAAAGAAATATAATAAATAAATTATGTCATGTCAAGGTTAAAATGATATAATATGTCAGTTATGGTGGGGGAATGTGTAAAATCATGGTTTCCAGAAATTTCTTCGTTTGTGCGTCAACTTAAGGGAAAGTCCCACTTAGCAAAGGGGGATTTAGGGGGTTGTATTTGATTTTATTCTGAAATTGTTGATAATTTGTGTGTTCGTAGCTAAACAGTTAAACTGAATAAATGAATTAACATAGTAAATTTAACTTTTACAACCCCCTTTGTCCCCCTTTTTTAAGGGGGAAATTACTTTTTCGAAAGTCTCAACGATAAATGACTCTCTCATGTCGATCCATATTCTCATTTTTGTACTTATCTATCAGTCGCAAACATTCCAAGAAGTCAGAAATGCTATTCATGTCCATCCATGAAACCTGATCCCGATTTTTTACAAACCAACGCGTGATTAATTCTGACCGCTCAAGTTCCTCGCTTGTTGGTTTTCGGCTTCGGGACGCAAAAAACATTTTTTGCAATTTATCCTTTGCACGAGATGATGTATTCCGTTTTTGAGATATAGCAAGACAGGTAGATCTGCCGTTTGAATTTAAACAAAAGAGATTCACATAGCCGTTTTTTGTGGAAGGCAAAAAAAGAATTAGATTTAGATTCCTTACCGCCGGATCAGCTTTTATGTGGACAGACATTTGCAGGTTTATTTCTGGTTGATACTGCTTGATCAGTTTTTGCTCTTCCAAATAAGCTTCTAACTCTGAGCCCAACTCAATTATTTCTACATCAATTATTTTTTCCCAAATTCGTGCAAGCTTTTCATCGAGATCTTCACGGGCATTGAAATAGGACCCTACCCGACTTTTTAAATTTTTAGCTTTACCAACGTAAATGACTTCCTCTCGCTCATTTTTCATCAAATAAACGCCGGCGGATTCTGGAAGAGTCTCTAAAAAATGGCGGCTGATTTTTTTACTTTCCATATTTATTTGTTTTCGTTCAGGAAATTGAAATTCAAGCAGTTTATCTAAATCAGTTAAATCGAAGTCTGTTAATTTTTCCAGCAAGACCAAAAATAAATTAGATAAATTATTAAGATAAACCTGCAAATCCTCAGTTTCAAAATAAGGAACCTTTAAAAAAGCAGCTAACTCAGAAATGGATTGAAGCTTTTGTTTCGGGTAAAGCCGACGAAGAAGTTTATCCATAAAAAGTTCATTTAGCACTATGTATTCTCCACAAAAATGCAGGGCTTCCGCGTAAAGAAAATTACGCACGGGCGCAAGTTTAAAGCCAGTCAAGACTCCTCCCTCTAAAAACGGCAGAACTCTGGCCAAAACGTCTGACCATGGGCGGGATTCGCAGACCAATACTGAGGCGCCCTCAAGAATGCTATCATCTCGTCGGGCGCGCTCCAGAATCACATTACTTATTTTTCCATTCTGAATCTGACAGACGCCAATTTCCAGAAACGTACTTTGAAATAAATCTCTAACATTTCCACGAATTGCAACCAGGTTAAAAACAATATCATTTAAATGAGTACCCTGCGATTCCTGTTCCGGATCAATGTACCAGTTGCCCAGGCCATCGGATATAAATATGGAGTGATCTTTCACTAAACTTCTGACAATTTTTTCGGCCACATCTCGACCCGCGCCGCGTAAATTGAGTAATTGTTCGACAATGGCAACAGAAGAAGAGCAACCACCCCGGGATTTGAGATAGTTGTAAAGTTTGTCTTTCATTTGGTTTTTATTTTATTAAATTTATTTTAACTATATTCTATACTCATCGGATGACTCCAAGTCATCCGATGAATAGTAGCAATTTGCATATGACCATATAATCTACAAAAAGGAAGGGAAATAATGAAGTTTTTATTTTACATTTTAATCACATCTTCAGTCTTAAGTTGTCAACAAAATGCCAATATGAATAATAACAAATCGTTAAAGCCACTGGCAACAAATGCTGCGGTTAAAATAAAAGTTCTCGGTACAGCACAGGATGGCGGCTTGCCACAATTGGGTTGCCAAAAAGCGCATTGTTTGATGGCCTGGAAAGACTCCCGATACATGCGTTTGGTGACTTCATTGGCCATATTTGACTTAAGCCAGCAAAGTGTTTTCTTAGTCGACGCCACCCCGGACATTCGTGAACAAATTCATCTGATTCAAACCGATCCCGATTTAAATTCACGAAAGAGCGCCAACCCAGTGGACGGCGTTCTTCTCACACACGCTCACATGGGGCACTATACCGGCCTGGCTCACTTCGGTTTTGAAGCCATTTCAACGAAAGAGGTGCCTGTTTTTGGCACACAGCGCATGGCTGATTTTCTTCATAATCATGGTCCCTGGAACCAACTGATTAATTTCAAAAATATTACCGTGAATACGATTCAATATGATGAAAAAATTCAAATTACACCGCAGATAACGATTTCGGCAATACCCGTACCTCATCGCGATGAATATACCGACACAGTTGGATTCATAATCAGCGGTCCGAATAAAAGCATGCTTTACATCCCGGATATCGATCAATGGCACACCTGGGACCGCTCCTTAAAAGAGGCGCTCATGGACGTTGATTATGCTTTTTTAGACGGGACATTTTATTCGCCCGAAGAGTTGCCGCATCGAGACATCTCGAAAGTAAAACATCCTCTCATAACCCAAACTGTCGAACTGCTAAAAGAATATGTGCAGAGTAACGCTGTGAAGATTTATTTCACACACTTGAATCACTCAAATTTGCTATTAGATAAGAATGGCGAAAATCGCCGTTATATCGAATCAAAAGGTTTTTTTGTAGCGGAAGAAGGAATGGAGTTTGAGCTTTAATTGAGCTGAAAATAGATACTTAAATTATTTCTCACAACAAACACATACAAAATATTTAGAACACCAAGACTAATATAGGCAGCTTTCTTATCTTCCTTTTTTAAATATGACAGTCCATATAATACACCACCTGTCAGGCCGCCTTTAATAATCACCGCCAAAGGTTTATTTTTAATAAACAACCTGGCAATCGGATTACGTTCTTTCGCACCCTTGTCCATACAATTAAAAGTTGTGAGCAAATCGACAGCATTTAATACAACATAGTTTATCTCCATACTGGTATAAAGCCAGTCCCTGCGATTAGATAATTCCTGGTGTTTTTTATCACTAATTTTAATAGACAAAGACTTTTTAAAATCACTTAGTTTTGAATCCATTTGAGAAAAGGCCTGGCTATTAAAACCAACGAATATGATAAAAAAAAATAAACTGGTACGTCTCATTTCCAACGATCCCTGAATAAACCTTCTTTAGAAATCGGAAACCAAAAGTAAATTATAAAATTTGTCTCGATTTTAAAATAATTCGGGGATTAGAACAGGAAGGGCACGGTTATCCAGTTAGCTCAGACAAGCTCAAAAAATGTTATTCCGAATCCGCTTTAGCGGGTGAGGAATCTGTTTTCTGTCAAAATTGAGCTTTTTAGCAATGTCAGATTTCTCACTGACGTTCGAAATGACAGAAGCGAAGTTAAATGCATAATCCGAGGATAGGCGTGCAGGAAAGGTCTTGAAAAACAATAAATAAGTTTTAGACTGATTAATTGATAATTGTATACAACTTGTTTTACCTCAACTAACTATTCGAAACATTGACTTTCTTATTTTACTTTTTTGGGAATTTTTATCCAGCGCTTTAAGTGTAATTTCATAGTCGCCTGGAATGAGATTGCTAATATTCAGCTCAAATATTTTTTTTGTATTTCGATCGTAAGCTTCGAAATTACATGACACGGAAAGACTCTCTTTTTTCTTTTTACTTTTTCCCTTCTCTTTTATCCTATTAATATCACAATCCAAACGAAAGGCGGTTTTATTATCCCTGCTCGCTGCAAGGTGATATAATTCCAGATAAATTTGCAAAGATTCGGAGTGTCTAACCGGGTCTTTTGGAATTACCGGAAAGGGATAGAGCAATGCATCGTCAATATGTGAAGGGGATTTTATGCCCAAGATGAGATCACTAACTTCGAAACTGGTGGTATCCGGAGAAAGCGGTTCTATCTTACCCAGGAATGCCGTACCAATGCCCAGCACTTTTGCCGTATCTGAAATATCAGACTCTTCAATCTTAGCTGTTCTTGCATCTAAAAAGATTTTTTCCGCTACCAGTAAATAATTTGTCGAATCTGTGGTCTGAATTATGCTATGAGTGGATGTACTCAAGTTATTGGCTGCCGGATAATTAATTACTCGATCTTTGACATCCCAGTTGTTGTCATAAGTAATGAGAATATGTCTTTGTTTGTATTTTGACATTGTCGCTTCTCTAAAAAAATGCGTAAAATCAAGACCATCATTACTCTGTGCAGCGGAAACCGTCATTAAATACAGCCTTGATTTATGCTGATTGTCCAAATATCGAAATTGCTTATATTTCAGGCTTAAGGTTTCCAAACCTTCAAATGCGTTGGTTTGATCCAGGGGCATATATTTAAACTGCAATCTGTCTTTGTCAATGTTTTTATAATGATTAACCAATCCCCTGATCACGTCATAATTCGGGCTTAAATAACCCGCAGCCCGGGCATTAGACCACATTGCCTCTAATTCCCGATAACGTTCTACAAAAAATCTGTCCACTTGAATCAGTTCACTATAATATATCAACTGCAGCATGGCGCCCGGCAAGACGCCCCTGGTAGTTTGTGTACTATTCCGACGAAAAGCCTGATCCGAGATAAAGTCCTCAATACCATATCTTAATCCGTATTTCCCAAAACCGGTTCTTTTGCCAAACAAATAAATAGTGGACTTCTCTGAATCAAGATTTTTGTAGAGCCAAATCTCTAATTCAGGTATATTATTAAAACGTTGAATTTCCTGACGAAGCATAAAGTCGTCAAGCCAACGAATAATTTCGACCTGGCCTTCCCCGAGTTTACCGGCGTATATGACATCTGGTTCACCATATTTCACATAGACCATTCCCCGATCATCAGTCCCGTAAACAGTAGTTTTTTCCAATAAGTATTTTTCTTTGACATGTGCAAGACGCTGCCAATGTTCAATTAATCGTTCATTTTTTTCAGTGGTCGGTATCGGATCCTTTCTAACCCAAAAACACTTTATTTCATTATTTATTGCAGAATCACCATCTTCAACTAATTTGAGCCATCGGTTACTTTCTTCATCACCAAGAATAGCCGAGAGTCGGTCGATTTCCTGGCGAATTTCTTCTTTATATATTTTAGCATTAGCTTGTGAGAATCCCCAAAAATACATTTTGCTGGCGTTCTCATAATAATCCGCTGCTTTTTTTTGTGTAGCCAATTCAATAAATGCTAATCCTATTCGGGGATCAGTTGCCGTTTGCTCTGGCAGCGAATCTTTGGCCATTTGCCAAATTCTTAAAGCTTCCTGCCAATTTCCACTGTCCCTTTGAGCTAAACCCAATTCATACAAATCAACATTCAATAAAGTGGAGGGAAAAGACATAGCAGGACTGGTTATTGAAAAGAAAATTACAAAATAAAACTGCCGGATAGTTTTTAGAACCATAATCACCACATTAATAAAATTTTACAAAGCAGAATTGCTGATCAAAAATAGGATGGTTTGATCTAGTGTACTTTACATTTTCAAATCACGATATCAATATAATCGGTAAAATAGAAAAAGGCAAGCGTAATGCTATTTGTTAAAATAAATAAATTATAGTTGTCAGAAGTATGAAGATAATTGTTCAAAAAAAATGCCCATCACAAGTTGAGCAGAAAAGTCAATTTCTGTACTCAACCTGGATGGACATACTCTATTAAGCAATTAAATTATAATTAAAGCTCCACTAGAGATATTTTATTGTTCAGCTACTTCATCTTCCGGGGGCACCATATGTGTGATTACGAAATCGCCTCGGTCAGGACGGTCTATAGGTAGCTCGCCTAATTTGCCATATCGGCGCATATCTATCCAGCGATGTCCTTCTCCAAAAAGTGAATAACGTTTCTCATACATTAAGCGGTCCAGGGCATTGCCGACATCAGTGTCTGTATAAGGTTCCAAACCTGCTTCTGTACGAACAATATTCATATCAGTTTGAGCATCTGCATATAAACCTAATCCAATATTTGCTTCAGCTCGTAACAAAATGAGTTCTTCATTACGAATAATCGGCCATGGATCGGTTATACTCTTTGCCACTGTGACGCCTAAATCAGAAGTCAGATCATCATTGAAAAAGGCCGTCCTTTTAATTGCTTTAGAAGTAAATCTTGAATCCACAACTCCTAAATCATTTACCTGGGCATCTGTTTCGAAGCTTTGATGCGCGTAATAATTTATCACAGCCGCTGTTGGAACTTCATAAATTGGATTAAGGAGATCACCCGGCGCGGAACTGTAGACATGGTAAACGCCACTATTCAGATCGCCAACCTCGTTAAGAAATGAAGCGTTTAAATCAGCAAGAGCGTCATTAAATTTACCGCGATAAACCGAAACCCGGGCTGCGATTGCTCGATTAAATTTGGCAAAATTAGCAGGTGTATCGAATCCAGCAAAGCCATCAGAGAGTGTGAATGAAAATTCATCACCGGCAGAATTGAGAGCTGTCATAGCTTGATCAAGATCATTTTCGATGAAATCGAATGACTGTTCCTTGCTGGCGAATGCTACAGTAAGATCGCCATCAAAATTCAAACGAACGCCCTCTGTATCGAGATAATTTAGCATCAACAAAAGCTGATACGCACGAAGGGTTTTTGCAAAAGCTTCAACACCCGCCTTTTCTGTACCTGAAAGATTTTCAGCTCTTTCGAATATTGCATTGCAGTTAAAAACTACCTGGTATCTTCGAATCCAGGGTGTATTATTTAGAAAACCTCCAGCATCGATTGGGCCGTATAATAGCTCACTGGTAAACCTGGGATCAGATGGTTCAATAAAATATGTATTGCGACCAATAATCTCAGTCACCTGGAGATATCGAATTAATCCTTGCCTCATGTTAGAATCGGCACCTGTTATCAATGTTTGAAGTGTGGCGCCTGTCAGATCGGGTGAATTGGGATTAGAAAATTCTAAGGTTTCGCACCCCATAAATGCTAAGACAATTAAGATAAGGCCGGATACAACCAACAAATCACCTCGTCTTAGCTTGCCTGTATTTTTAATATTTAACATTTTATAATTTCCTTTCATTTATAATTAAAGACCAAATGCGACATTGAAATAAAGCTGGCGTGAAGATGGATAAGGTAAAGTGTCGATTGCACGACCAACAGCAATATTTCCAAACTGACTTACTTCAGGATCATAGCCTGTATAGGGTGTGAACATGAGTAAGTTTCTGCCAGCAATACCCACTCTTAAATAGGATATTTGGCCGTTGAACAAATTATCCACAACTGAACTTGGAAATGAGTAGGATAGACTTAACTCTCTTAATTTCAAGTAGTCGGCATCAGAAACATAAGGCGCGGTTACGGTTCCTACCGCATTAATCCGCTCTTCTCCCATTTTCCCTGTTAGAGAAGTACCGTCAGGTAAATTAATCGTACCAATTTCATCATAATCGCCTGAGGTACCGCCAAGGTCGGTAATCAGTAAACCTAAATCGACTACCTCAGCTCCCATGGACAAGTCCAGTAAGAAACTGAACTCAAAATTACCAAAGTTGAAATTATTGCTAAAACCCACTGTGTAATCAGGAAGCTCATTTCCAAGGATATTATCAATGGTTCCATCGTCATTTATGACTGTTTCCGCACCGATAATTGTGTTGGGTGCATATCCTTCCTGAATGCGCATCCCGCCTAAGTAGGTTGCAAATCCACCAGTATTGAATGGATCGACATCCAGCTGGGTGATTTTGGAATCAGTAGTGAAAAAGTTGATTCGTGAGGTCCAGTTAAAAGTCCTTGAACGAATTGGCGTTAAACCCAGCGAGACTTCCCAGCCAGTGGTTCGCATCTTGCCAGCGTTAATTGTTTCATTACTGAAACCACTGGAAGGTGGCAATGCAGCGAGCAGAATTAAATCACTGATGTTCTGCCTGTAATGGGTAAGCTCTAAGGTGCCATTACCATTAAGAATAGTAGCGTCAAATCCGACCTCAAATTCTTTGGTACGTTCGGGTTTAATGTTTGGATCGCCACGTCGAGTTGACGGGATCAATCCAGATTTTCCACTGATATTTAATGGAATTAAATTTGAAAATTTAGAAAGCGGCCCTGGCAGATTCCCTGTTTCACCGTATGCGGCACGAAGCTTAAATTCACTGGAGATGTCTGCAAGATTATCCCAGAAGGAAAATGCTGATAATCGCACAGAGCCGGAAAACTTCGGAAACAGGAAGTATTTATCGGTGTCACCGTTGGCACTACTGGCATCGCCGCGCAACGCAGCGGTCAAATAGATTTTTTCATTCAAATCAATTTCTTCCTGAACAAAAAATCCACGCTCTCTCTGTATGGCTCTGGTCTGGAATAAATTGACCTTAGTCGCCTGATCAACATTGCTTTGAGTTTGCACCAGGCCGTCAGATTCAATCAATATATTATTGACATTCCGATTTTCAAATTGTAGTCCGGCAGTGGTTCTAAATATAATGTTCCCGGATGTGTTATAATTATGGGTCAGGTTTAAACCTAAATTTGAGAATGTACTTTCAGTTCGTCCGCTGACAGAAGTACCAGCCAAATCTGTATCCCTTTCGTATTGCAGCTCATTGGGTGCAAAAATGGTGTGGTCCATCGAGAAGTAATCCAGCCCAGCTTGAACGATGAAAGCTAAAGATTGTGATTGGCTTCTCATAATATCCCAATCAAGTTTCATGGAAGTCATGGTGCGATTAACCGTTTCTCTATTTGTCAATAAATCCCGGGTCTCAACAGGATTTGATGGATTATAGGGATGAGTCGGATAAACACCATTTTCATCAGGTTCTAAATTGAGAAAACTGGGAGTATTCGCCAGAGCAAATCCAAAAGTTGCGGTCGTGACATTGGCATTACCAGTCAAGCCGCGATTCGATTGAGTGCGTGCAAAATTCGTATAGACAGACAATTTTATTCGATCACTTATCTTATGATCAATATTAAGCCTGCCGCCAATTTTTTGATAGTCTGTATTCTTGACGATGGCATCCTCGTCCTGGAGAAGACCGCTCAAATAAAACTGGGTTCTTTCGGACCCTCCGCGGACACTCAATGTGGTTTGGGTTATGAGGCCCTTTTGGCCAAATAGAACGTCTTCCTGATCAATATTGCCATTTTGATTAAAAAGAGCGCGGCCTTCCTCTCCCTTCAGTTCAAACGCTTTCTCAGCATCATATGTTCGTGTGCCAATTTTGTTCAGAATACTGGAGAATCCTATTTGCTGAGTCACATCAAATCGAGGTTTACCTACCGTGCCTGATTTTGTGGTAATTAATATCACGCCATTGGTAGCCTTTGAACCATAAATTGCAGCAGCGCTGGCGCCTTTCAGTACTTCAATTCTTTCTATATCGTTGGGATTCATATCCGCTATGCGGTTTGTTGGTTGACCCTGCGGGGTGGCGCTGCCGGCTCCAGTAGCTTGTGATATTAAGTCAATTCCTGATTGGATTGCGGTGCCACTAACAATCACACCATCAACTACATAAAGTGGTTGCGTCGAGCCTCTAACTGTAGAAGTTCCACGAAGATTGACGTTGATTCCTCCTCCCGGGGCCCCAGTGTTTTGGCTAATCATGATTCCGGCCATTTTACCGCTCAAAGCACGTTCCAACGTTTGAGCAGGCGCTTTTATCAATTCTTTCGATGAGACAGTGCCAACCGCATTCGCCAAATTTCGTCTTTTCACTGAAGTGGCTAATCCGGTGACAACTACTTCTGATACCTTGAGAACGTCTTCGTCCATTCCAATATTTAAATCACTCGTGCTTGCTGTCACGGTAATTTCTTGTGTTATGTATCCAATAAAGCTCACAACAAGCGTGGCTTCAGAAAAATTTGGCAGCCTGATACTAAAATTACCATCACGATCAGTGGCTGCACCTAAGTTTGTACCTTTAACCGCCACGTTCGCGCCCGGCAGGCCATCCCCCGTTGTGTTTTCTGTAACGGTACCCGATATTTCCAGTGCCTGGCCGAGTACCGCAGAAACCGTAAAAACACTAAATAAAAGTGTTAACAATATGATGTTTAGTCGTTTCATTACTTCTCCCTTTTTTAATTTGTTATTAAAATGTTATTCATAAAGTACGTCAAACAATCTTGACTTTAAAAATAACTCTTGAATTGTATTCCTTAACATCAGTAGATTATATAGGATGCATGGTATCAACCTCCTTCGTTTAATAATTTTTATCAACTAATTAACTAAGGCATAACAACAATAAATAATCTGAGGGCATTGTACATAAGTAATCTCTACATACCAATGTCATATAATCAAAATAATACTTGTACTTTACATCAACCGATACTGAGCGATAGCCGCTTATGTGTGGCACTTTTTCGGCGCTGAAGGAATCCTTGTATTCTGAGTGCGAAACGACATTATTCCTGCAGACCGACAAAATAATTTGCTCAAATTCTGTCAAAGATTAAGGTAGGCTAAAAAGGTTAGATAGCGATTGGAATATACTTGACAATAATGGAGAATTATCTTAAATTCAACATGGATAAAATGGGCTATCTTAGTCCTTTTACGCCTGCTCGATGGGAGATGCCGCTCTCATCGAGTTTTTTTTAGGACAGAACCTTTCAATACAATTCTAAATAATATCCTCCAATTTACTGTTATATTAAAAAGTAAATAGTGCTTTAACTTATAAATTTTGGTTTGATATAATAATTGATCGGAACGAATTTTTAAAAATTGCAATTATTATGCCACCATAGACACTGTAATAGTTCATCTTCAATAAAAACAAAGATTAATAAAATACACTTAATATAAAACGATACTTTAATTGTGCAAAGAATTGCATCTTAAGAGTCATTTTATTGCATAATACTAAATATACAATAGGTTGCCAGATTAATATTCAAGAACACCGGTATGCATGGTAATTTTCCATTCTTCAGCTACTTTTGAATAGACCTTACAAACGCGACCTTTCCAATGCAGTCCTTCTCCTGATGAATCTCGCCATAATGTATCAATATCCACCACAGCAAAAGCTCCGTCACCTTCTTCTGAAACTTTGATCTTCGCTATTTTTCTGATGTTATGGACAAGAGTATATTTAACGAAAAGATCCTGCCACCCTGTCTTCCATCTATCATAATTAAATCTTCCCTGGGTGATGATCCAGTCAGCGGGATTATGTGAATGAGCCGTCGAAGGCCAGGGCCAAACCATGTCGGGATGGAATAAACTGAGTAACACCTCTACGTTTTTGTCATCCCACGCTTGAGTTTCAATGTTCACCCTCTCTTCAATTTCGTGTTCTATTTTCATCATTCTTCTTTCCCCACTGAACAGTTATCCTTTCCTTCTTTAAATATGTCATTCCCACATTGGTAAAGGTATCGCTAACGAATCGATGCCAATACCACTCATACGCAGGAAACCTCATCGAGTCAAATCACTCCCTCCCATTTTCGGTTTAAATTCTTATTAATTGGGCCTGAATTTAATTCCGTGTCGGTCAGAGTTGATTAATATAATTCACTTCTTAATTAATTTAAGCATCCAATAAATTACGTTCTATCTTAACGACAAAATATAAACATGTGCGGCGTCTTTGAACGCTGCGACTTGAAAATTATTTGGGTTAAATTATAACGATAAAATTGAACTACAATAGTTAACTGTAATGTGGACTTATATTTATTATAATTTTATATACACGGATATTTAATAAATTTGTTTCACTGATTTCATTTTGCATCGTTGCAATCAAACAAATCAGAATATGAAACTTCTATCAAATCTGCTTTAGAAATCTTGAATTGAGTCACTAACCATTCAACTTTATTTTTCACAGCAGTATTCCATGTTTTTGGGGACAGCACGCCTTCCAACTCCAAAAAATTTCCTAAATGTTTAACTCTGTCGAGATGGATTCTTACTTCATCAAACAAGTAAAGCTCCCTTTGTTTCTCAACAACACACCATATCCCAAGCGCTGATTCCAGAATGACTTTCAAATGCGCAGCATCTTCAACGGGATAAATTTGATACTGACTAAGTTTGGCGCCTATTTGATCTGGTCGTTCATAAAAAATTAATTGACTTTCCTGAAAGTTAATCTCCCGCAATTTCAGCCGGCCTTTTCTGACATTGAAATAAGTGTCAATCTGGTGCAAAGCACCCTCAAAGTTAGCGCTCATTTCCAGGGCAATGCTTTTCGCTTGCTCCAGGTTATCGTATCTGGCTTTGATTTCGATGTTTTGCATTAAATGTTGAGCTTAATCGAGCATCTACAATTCCACTGGATTCCCGCTTAAATGATCGCGGGAATGACAGGACATTGCTTTTGAAAATAGGTAATCTATTAAGTTCAGAGCTTCCGCGGTGTTTTATTTGTAAAAATGTTTAACGCTGTTTTACAGGTGTTAAGATGGATTTGCACAGTATCGTCCGTATTGTAAGCATAACCTCCACCCAGGGTGACTGCTATTGGAATACTTTTTTGGGCACATTCAGTAAAAACTAACTCTTCACGCTTTTGCAGACCGTCGATGCTTAAGCCCAGATTCCCAAGCTGGTCATGCTTGTAAGGATCGGCGCCGGCCTGATACAACACAAATTCCGGCTTAAATTCATTGAAGATTTTAGGAATGGCAAAGTGCAAATGCTCCATGTATTCTTCATCAGAGACGCCCATTGGCAAATGAATGTCCAGATCACTTTTTTCTTTTATTGGATACAAATCTCTTTGATGAATGGAAAATGTAAAAACGCGTTCATCTCCCTGGAAAATTACCGCCGTACCGTTTCCCTGATGAAGATCACAGTCTAAAATGGCAACCCTTTCAACCAGCCCATCACGCAGAATTACTTTTGCAGCCACAGCCAGATCATTTATATAACAAAAGCCTTCTGCTCTATCTGCAAACGCATGATGAAAACCGCCGCTTAAATGCACAGCCCAGCTATATTTTATGGCCTGCCGACACGCTTGAATAGTACCGCCCGCGCCGAGCACAAAAAGCTCAATGATTTCTTTTGATATGGGCATTTCAGAGGAAGACGTGCTTGGCGTCCAGGCGCATTTATTTAAATCAGCTAAATATTCTTCAGTATGCACCAAACGCAGATCCACCTCAGTGGCGGGCTCGGGTGCGATAAAGTCTGAATCAGTCAGGCCAGCTTCCTGCAGCAATTTCTCATGAACCAGTCGATATTTTAAAATTGGGAAAACATGCAATCCGATGTCGGCAAAATATCCTGGCGAGTAAATAAAAGGCATTACACCCCTTTTGTTTCAGGTGACCAGATTATTTTATGTAACTGAATTTGCAAGCGGACATTTAAGTTGTCTTTTAAAATCCACTGAGTCAAGTCTTGCAATTCAATTTCACCCCAGACTGGCGAAAACAGTAACTTCACTCTGTTTGCAAGATCATATTTTATTATTACATTTACTGCCCAGTCGTAATCCTGCCTGTCTTTGAGCACAAACTTCAGCTCATCATTTAAGGTGAGGTGATCCAGATTTTGCCAGCAGTTCTTTTCCGATTCACCGCTGCCCGGACATTTTATATCCATAATTTTAATGACGCGTGTATCCAGCACAGAAATATCTCGTTCACCGGATGTTTCAATTAACACCGTGAAATCTTTGCTCAAAAGCCTGTTTGCTAATTCCGGCACGTCCGCTTGCAGAAGCGGTTCCCCTCCCGTGATCTCCACCAGGTTACAATTAAAACTTTCCACTTTTTCAACGATTTCATCCAGAGACATGTTTTTTCCATCATAAAAAGCGTACTCCGTATCACACCAGACACATCGCAAATTACAGCCAGTCGTGCGGACAAACACGCAGGGCAGCCCAGCGAAACTGGACTCTCCCTGAATCGATTTGTAGATTTCAGTGATTTGCATGCAAAAGATTAAGTAAATATTTCTTTTGAAACAAGCAATTTCTCCTATGTTCCATATTTCCTGTATCTATTAAAAGGCTTTGCTGTTTTTGCATCGATTATTTAATCCTGGCAGCTTTTCTTCTTTTCAACCAAAATTTTACCTTTAGAGATGTCTTGCAAATGGTGGCGGAAATTCTCTTCAGCTGAGACTTTTAATTGAACAATATAAACAGATCCTTCTTCAAAACGGTTTTCAAGTATTTGTCCATTAAATTTTTGCAACACCTGATGTACTGCATTCGCGAGCGAATAAGGAAACTTCAAACTTAATATAGTTTCTGGATGATGTTTGATGATTTGCGCTTTCTCAAGCGCCGCTAAAGCCGCGGAATGATAAGCCCGAATCAAGCCGCCTGTGCCTAATTTTGTTCCGCCAAAATAGCGCGTGACGGCTGCAACCACGTTGGTCAAATCTTTATGCTCAATCGCCTGCAAAATAGGGCGTCCGGCCGTTCCCGAAGGCTCGCCCGCATCGCTGAACCGAAAAATGGCGGCATCTCCAGCTCCAATTTTGTAGGCAAAACAATTGTGAGTAGCGTCGTGAAAATGATTCGATATTTCGTCAATATACTTTTCAGCCATGTCTCTTTTATCCGCAGGTGCAGCATGGCTAATAAATTTAGAACCTTTAATGGTTAATTCTGCAAAGACTTTTGTCGTAATTGAATAATATTCTTTGCCTGATTCCATTAATAAATATTTGGGAAACGGATATATTCACCAAAACTCCCTTGATAAAATAGAGAGAGTTTGTAATTTATTTTATAGCTTTTTGACTCTGCTCACCAAATTACTATGTGCGGTGTTTCCTTGAAATTTAATTAGGTTTTAGTATTACTGGCTTCTTGGTCTAACTTTTATCATTTACTTCAAAGAGTCATACCTAAATATGGGGATACAATACCGATGGATTTTGAGGAAAAGATTTAGTTTACTTTATCTTTTGGGGTTTGATAGAGATACCTCAAAACAAAATGAAATAAGCCAAATACATTTAGCGTTGTACCTCCAATAAGAGTAATTATTATCTTTTCTGGAATTTCAAGAAGCTTAAGACTATCAAGAATAATCAAAGTAAATACGGCAATTAACCACACTACTATCAGGCGAAATATTTTTGAGGAGTAACTTTTTCTGGATTCTTTATCTTCCTTTAATTGCTCAAGAAGAAGTTTCTGTTTTTCTTCTTCATAATTTACTCCCGCAACCTCATACTGTTCATCTTCAAGTAAGACTTTTTCATCTGGGGTTTCGTCTGGAATACTTTTGGGAGATCCGAGTTCTTTAAGAAATCCATCTACTTGTTGACGTATTTTTTCTTCATGAGATTCCTTCAATGGCTCAACTGCTTGTCAAAGTGTTCCTTAATAAGTTTGTCTGGAATAACTATATTCCAACCGATGTTTCCATTACCACTATGTTTTTTACATGTTTGCGCCCAAGGCGTGTCCGGTTCATGGGTCATTTTTGATAACTGAATTGCACTTAAGCCCCCATATACTTCCCATATTTTTCTTAGAAATGTTCTAATTACAGAACTTTCGGGTAATACTTGAGTTGTATCTAAATTGCTCCTAAGATAACCAGTAATGGGATTTCTTCCGTAATGCTTAATATGATGATATAAAGAAGGAATTACAGGGCCAAACTGCCAAGCCTGTACCTCGTCATTTATCAACGGATTATCAGTTACAGCTAAAAAATAGCCATGAGCAAAATAAACCAACTTTTGCAATTTCATTGGTGTTATGGTTACACCATCTTCATTTGCCAATAATAAAAAGTAGTTTGATATTGTTCTCGGATCATACATACACAATCACCTCCTAAATTGTATATGATAAATATCGGTAATATTTTGTAGTACATAAATATACATACAAAACCCACGAAATCCAAACTTTTTCTTTAATAGTGTATATTTTTTCACTATTAGTTATACTAAAAATATTATATAAATGTTTCTGTTGGACATTACCATTTTTTTTGATTTTCCTCATTTTAAGATAAATCTAATAACGAATTCCTCTCACATTTAGTTATCACTATATGTAATACAAATGTTGTGAGATATGTTTCAACTTTATTAGAAAACTGAACAATCTTGATGAAATATAGTAAAGTATTCAAGGAATCACTTTCTTTTATTTTTTCAGGGCAGGGCAATCATGTTTAGCGATGATTACTGTACCCACTACATATAGTAATTTGGTGAGCAGAGTCAATAAGCTATTATTTTAAATTCAATCCAGGCAGAAGTGTCAACTAAAATCATAGTCTCGATTTACGTGTTTGTTTTAAATCACCTTGCCACACACCAGAACCAGCAAATTGAATTATCCCTTTACGCCGGAGTCTCTTTACATACTCTTCCAGAGCTTTGTTTACCAAATCCTTTTTTGTTTTAATTGATGAAAGGCGAAGACCTTCATCAACAAGCTTTTCATCCAATTCGATATTTGTACGAATCATTGTTATTTCTCCGTATTCAAGGTGTATAAAATAGCAAATATTTGTGTATAGTTCAAACCTTTTATGCCCTGAAAATCAGAAACATCAAAATTTAGCAACAATAAAAAATCCCCCGAATATTTCGGGGGATCTGATATTGGATTACTTGTTACAACTGTCAGTCTTTTG
This sequence comes from uncultured Cytophagia bacterium, assembly GCA_964539665.1. Classification (GTDB taxonomy): domain Bacteria; phylum Zhuqueibacterota; class Zhuqueibacteria; order Oceanimicrobiales; family Oceanimicrobiaceae; genus CAZIKB01. The sequence continues at coordinate 33,904 of CAZIKB010000035.1, read as the reverse complement.
CCAGTCTCTCTAAAATCCCAATCAGCAGTTTATAGAAGTCACCTACCGAGCCAATTCGCACCCGCTCATCCGGGGAATGAGGAAATTCTATTTGCGGTCCAAGTGAAGCCATATCCATTCCAGGATATTTTTCACCAATGATACCGCATTCAAGACCCGCATGAATAGCTTTGATGGCAGGCTCCTTACTCAGCACCTCCTTATGAACTTCCCGGGCAACTTTCAGCACATGGGATTCCAGATTTGGCTTCCAACCGGGGTAGCCTTCCAATTCATCAACCCGGGCGCCAGCCAGTAATCCTGTAGATGCAACCCTGTCCTGAATGGCTTGAATAGCTGATTCCACAGAACTTCGGTTACTGACATGAATGACCATTTCGCTATTATTAATATTTACCGTAGCCAAATTGGAGCTGGTTTCGACCAAGTCCGGGATATCATAACTCATAGCCATGACACCGTGCGGCAGGGCGTTAATTAAATTTAAAACCGTTTGCTGCGTTTCATCATCAAATACTTGCTCAGCGCTATTAGCAGCGGAAATCGCAAGACTCATATCTGGTTCGGCCGGTTTAAATTCAGCGGCAATGGCGCTAAATTGAGTATTGAGGGCTTTCTCAAAATCTGTTCGTTTTGCAGAAGCAACTGCAACCGTTGCAAAGGCCTCTCTGGGGATAGCGTTATGCATATTACCGCCCACTATGCTTGCAAGCGCAAACTCAACCTTTTTATTAACACTATTTAAAGCTCTGGCTAACAACTTAACGGCGTTTCCTCGTTGCAAATGGACATCCACTCCTGAGTGACCGCCTTTTAAACCAAGCAGCTTAATATCAAGAGCAACAGTATCAGCAGGTTGAGGTTTGTACTGCAAGGACACAGTTATATTAATACCCGCTCCGCCAGCACAACCGACATACAAAGCTCCCTCCTCTTCGGTATCCAGATTCAGGAGTTGTCTGCCATTTAAAAAATCAGTTCGCAAATTGCCAGCGCCGGTTAAGCCGGTTTCTTCATCCACGGTGAATAGAAACTCAAGGGGACCATGGTTTACGGTAGCGCTTTCCATAATGGCCAGGGCAGCAGCGACGCCAATGCCATTATCCGAGCCAAGTGTGGTTCCTGTTGCAGCGAGATATTCTCCATCTTTTCTTGGTATAATTGGGTCCTTATCGAAATCATGCTCGACACCGGTATTTTTCTCATTTACCATATCGAGGTGGTTCTGTAAGATAGTAAATGGAGCAGATTCATGTCCAGGCGTACCCGGTTTGCTTACTACAATACTTCCTATTTCATCCTGCTTGTATGATAAACCTTCTTTTTCAGCGATTGAAATTACATATTCACCGATTGCTTTCTCATTTTTAGAACCGTGTGGTATGGTTAATATTTTATCAAAATGCCGCCATACTTCTTTCGGGTCTAACTCAGATACAAATGTCATAATACCCTCCAATTTTTTATTAAATTCGAAAATCAATATACTCAGGATAAAAAAACTTTGCAAGAATTTTATCAAATTCATAGAAAATATTCTTGATATTATGCAGCCTTATTTATATATTTCGTCCGGTCTGTTTAAATAAACATTTTTGTTGCTTTTTTCAGGGAAAAGAATCTGAATGGAGTTGACAAAATAGCAATATCAATAATCTACATTCGAAACTAAAAAAGGAGTGAATTGTGATTCGAAACCTAGTAATCATAGCAATTGTTATAACAACCTTTACACTTTTGGGATGCAGCGGCGCGGATAATCATGCCAAAAAAGAGATCCCAACAACTTCAACCGAGCGGCTTTTAGCTAACGTGGCGCCGATTGATCGATTAAATAAATACCTCAGCCTTCCTGAAATAACCATTGATGAAAGTAAGCGTTATGTTGCCACCATACACACGCACAAGGGTGAAATTGTTTTAGATTTAGACGCTGTGTCCGCACCTCTACACGTTAATAGCTTTGTATTCCTCGCTCGCCAGGGTTTTTTTGATGGATTAACATTTCACCGCGTTGTGCCAAATTTTATAATTCAAGGAGGCGATCCTTCGGGTTCTGGCACGGGTGGTCCCGGCTATCGTATCCCCGCAGAAATAGTATTACCGCACCGCCAGGGAGTTATCGCGATGGCCCGTCAACCTGACGAGGTAAATCCTCAAAAATTGTCCAGCGGCAGCCAGTTTTATATTACGCTTGAGGCTCAACCTCATCTGGATAGTGGCGGATATTCTGTTTTCGGACGGGTGATGCAAGGATTTGAGGTCGTACAGCAAATTCAAAAAGGCGATGCGATGGAAAGAGTGGATATTGAAGAGAAATAAAATTTGGTGCTGAACCAGCGCTTAAAGACGCTGACCTTTTTCAAAAAGGTTAGCGTCATCTTTTCCTGCAATCAAAAACTCATTTTTATTGAGATTGCTTCGATTATATCAGCAATGACCTGAATAAAAATTACATGTTTAGTTTAATCTATAATTCAAATTTGGATAAAACTCAGATTCAATTCAGTTTGTTTTTAGAGACACTAACGAAATCAGTCGGTTCTGAACCTGCCCATTCAGCAACTAAACAAATTTGAACAGTTTCTTTAATACGCTCTAACAATTCATCCAAAGATTTTGCCTGAGTATGACATCCTCGCAATTCCGGCACTGACGCAACATAATAGCCATCAGAATCACGATGAATAATAAGATTGAATTCCTTCTTCATTTTACCCATAATTATTTCCCAACAACAAGTATATTTCCATTAACCGTGCTCAAAGAAATCTGTCCCTCGCCATCCCTTAATTTACCGCGAAAAGAAATACGCGAATTGTCGGTATCCTGCACATCCAGATTGGAAACCGTAATATTACCGTTAACCACATTTGCTGACAAATCCGCAGATGTGTCTTTAGGAATATTTAAATTTATCAGTCCATTGACCGTGTTCATATTTATATTGCCGTTTAGTGGCAATTTTATGTCACCATCAATTTGGCCATTGACAACTGTCACATCCGTGCTCCCCTCAATTGCATTTAAAATCACCTGACCGTTAACTTCTGTTATGGCAATATAACTGTGAACAGAATCAATATTAATCTGGCCGTTAATATTTTCAACAAACACTTCAAAGCCTATTGGCAAAGTAAGGAAGTAATTCACCGTGTAGTTACGCCCTTGCGCTTCTTTGGGCTGAATGGTCCTCACGATAATTTCATCAGTCGTTGCCGACGTGTCCACTTTTAGGTCCGCCAGGTGCTGTTCGGCATCCTCGACACTTTCCGAGCCAACCTGCCGCTTGCCCCAAATATTGACTGTGTTGGCGTTTGTCTGACCGCTGATAATAATAGATCCGTTAATGCCATTTATAATCAACCGTTTTTGGCTCTCTATGGACATCTCCATTGCAAAGTCTTCTTCAGCCACGAAATTTGTGTCATTCACAGAATCGGTAGGATTGAGTACTACACATGCTGACCATGTAGCAAGCAGAATTATGCCTGAAACACAATATAATAAGTTATACTTTTTTGATTTCATTTTATCCTCCGTGGTTTAAATTTCGCCAGAAGCAAAAACCTGACTGACAAAAGCATATATTAAAACCCGAGATATTATTAATAGCAATGTTGTGATTTCTATGTTTAACAGTTGCTTCATGAGAGTATCCGAAAATACAATTTACAACTTATCATCTACTACAATTTTTAATACACTTAATTTTGGTCAAACCCTGATGATTATAATTAAGTTTAGACGATTATTTGGCAAATCTGAAATCCGGAATTCGAAATACGGGTTTCGTTATTCGGAATTATGCAGGCTATGGTGAACCTGGCCAATGCAAGGGACAAAGAACATCCTGGACCTCTGAAGCAGGGGGCTTTGACATAATTATTCTAAAGACTGTGACTTTTTTATTGAAACTGTTTTAAATATTCATCATATTATATCATATATTACAAAACATTTCCGAACACTTTGAAATCAACACTAAAAAAGTACCTGGTCCCTGTCATTATTGTAGTAGTATTTAGCGCTCTTGCTGCATTACCGCTGCCCTGGAATGAAACCGTTGAGGATACATTCATAGATCTGCAATTTAAAATTCGCGGAGAACGTGATTTGAGCGAGGATATTGTCCTGGTTTACATCGGTGCAGAAGACGTTGAATCACTGGGCGGTTGGCCGATTACTCGTGATTATTACGGTTACTTAGCACATGTTTTAAACAAGCTGGGTGCGAAGGTCATTGGGATTTACCTGTTGTTCGATTCACCTGATCCACGCTATCCTGAGTTTGACCAGATTCTTGCAGATTTCTTTGAGATGGCAAACAACGTCTGCCTGACTAATGCATTTTATCAGTTGGATCATAAGCCAGTCGAGCATTCAAATTTAGAAAATATCCCAACGCGATTATTAGCAGGTGAAAAATTAATTTTACCAATTGAAAAATTAAGTGGACAGGTCGCGGGTGTTGGATTCAGTAATTTAAGTGAAAATATCATTCATCGTAAAGCGCCATTAATGGCTTTCCATGACCAGAAGGTTGTACCGTCATTTGGCTGTGAGCTCGCAAGGCTGTATTTGAATGCTGAACAAGAAATAAAGACAACCCAAAACTCTGTCATATTCTCCGATTCAGATAATAATGAAATTTCAGTGCCAGTCGATCAATTTGGACAACTGCGTCTGAATCACTTTGGAAATATTGACCATATTGCTGCCATTGGTTTGGTGGATTTGTTACAGACTTATGCAACCTCTTCGGACTCATTGAACTTTGAAGGTAAAATCGTGATTGTAGATGTGACAGCGCCCGGCATACCCACACTGCATTCCTCACCACTGGCTTCAACATTGCCGGCCAGTTTAATTCATGCAACGGCAATCGAGAACATCTTAAAGCAAAATTATTTACGGGAATTATCACTACCAATATACTGGATTTTGATTACGGTGCTGGTTTTCACTGTGTGGCAAATTTGGCAATCTGGAATTAGTGCATCCAGATTGGCTGTCAGTGTGCTTATAATTGTAATTTACTGGAGTACGGCTTTCTTACTTTTCAGTCAAAGCAATTTAATCGTACCTTTATTTTACCCAACATTATCTTTCGTGGCAACAGTTAGTGCTTCAGTAATTATTCATAGCCGCCGCCGCAAATCACGAGATATTTCAGTAAAATCTTTATTAGAAGATCAAATAGCCAATAAAGAAAAACAGCTAAAAAAAGCGAAGATTGAATCAGAGGAATTACAAACTCAGTTACAAAACGAGTCAACTATTTCCGAACAGAGTTCTTTACTGGCCGATCAAAGGAATCAGACCATTATTGAATTGGAAAAACAACTTCGTGATTTGCAAACTTGCATTATTCCTGAAAAACATGAACCGGGTTTACAATTTTCAGAGATTATTCACTCGGCTGATAGCAAGATGACAGAATTACTCGAACTGGTTTCAAAGGTCAGCTCTGACGACATCCCGGTTCTCATTTTAGGTGAAACAGGTACAGGCAAAGAGATGGTCGCCCAGGCCATTCACCAGAGCAGTCACAGAAACGCCAAACCTTTTGTTGCGGTGAATTGTAGCGCCCTATCGGAGACCCTTCTGGAGAGCGAGTTATTTGGACATGAAAAAGGTAGTTTCACCGGTGCGCATGCACAACGCAAGGGTCGATTTGAACTGGCGGACGGAGGTACTATTTTTCTCGATGAAATAACCGAGACCACTCCGACTTTTCAAGCACGCCTGCTCAGGATTCTTCAGGAAGGAGCGTTCGAACGCCTTGGTGGTGAACGAACCATTAAAGTCAATGTGCGTGTACTGGCCGCTACTAACAAAGAAATAAATAAAGAGGTTGATGCAGGCCAATTTCGGAGGGATATCTTTTATCGTTTGAATGGATTCCCCATCACTTTACCCGCATTACGTGAACGTCCGCAAGATGTCCCGCTTCTGGCTATACACTTTTTGAAAAAGCATGATTATCAATCGGTTTCAGGAATTTCTGATCGCGCCGCGAATAAATTGCAAAGGTACAGTTGGCCCGGAAATGTTCGCGAGCTGGAAAATGTCATTCGCCGGGCTGCAATTATCGTTCAAAGCGAAGGGCGTGATTTAATTAAAATAAATGATCTACCCGTTGAAATTCAGCAGTCAAAAACTGTTGTTCAACAGCAGGTCGATTTTAAACCATTAGAGGAACAGATTTTGGAGTCGTTACGTTCCCTGCAATTCTCCCGTTCTGCAATCGGACAAACAGCCCGGGCGCTGGGCAATCGTGACCGCGGAACGATTACGGAATATTTTCGCGGCATCTGCTTTGAACAATTCGTGCAATCTAACTTTGATTTTGAGGCAGCAGCCAGATGTATTGCAGCAACTGATAATGAACAAATTCTTGTAAACGTAAAAAATAAAATAAATGGATATGTGAATAATCTATATCCAATACCTGACAGCCCAAACGCGGATGAAACAGACGTCCCTGTTCTTCCATCACAATTTCAAGGCTTACCGAAAAAATATCATCCCTACCTGCAACAGGTGATTAATTACCTGCGAGATCGTCCAGAGGATTCAAAATAGTTACTTTAAAAGACAAGAGATGTTTTAAATCTGTCATTCCCGCAATCTTTTAAGCTGGAATCCAGTAGTGATATGGATGCCCGACAAAAACATTCGGGCATCACAGATGAGAAAGTAATGATGAAAATCGCATCCAAGCAGTTGAGAATGACTTCTCACATCAGTTGCTAACCAGGCTTCTGAGTTCTGCGGAGAATTTCCGCAGTTTATCGAATTTCCGCATAAATCAGATATCTTATTCAGAATTAATCAATAGCATTAAACAGTTAATTAAAAATAACTTAACGCTTAATTTGATTGGCCGAATATTTGTGGCATTGACTTTGCTATTCCTGTTCATGTGATTTCGACCAGGTATTAAAATTTAATGAATTAGGAGGTTCAAATGTACAGATATTCAAAGGTTTTCGTGTATTTTTTAACTATATTAATGCTAAGTCCAAATCTATTTGCGCAGTTAGAAAAGAAATCCACGGGTATTGGCTTGCGCTGGGGCTTCTGGAATATGGGCAATCAAACTAACATAATGACTTATTATGAGCAAAACGGTACAGAATATTTTGAAACTGGCGGTTTAGGTGGGTGGCTGTATTTCTTTTCACGAACCAGTGACAAATGGGTCTTTGAATTTAGCGTGGGCGGTTTTGGACGCGTAGAAGGTGAAACATATAATCATAACGGTGATGATGTAGACGTCACAGCAGTTATTCCAATTTTGCTGGGAGTGCAGCGGGATTTTATTTCAATAAAGAACTCCAGCGCCTTACGTCCGTATATCTCTTTTGGCGGCGGGCCGTATTGGATTACGAATGTAAAAGAAAGGGATGCATATTCAACCGAAGAAGTCATTTCAACCATGAAACCAGGCGTATACGCTGGCGGCGGCATGAACTTCTTTCTTAGTAATTCTTTTGCGGTCAACTTTGACTTAAAATACCATGTTGTAGATTTAGATTGGGATCACGATGTTACAGGTTTGGAGATGGGATTAGGTTTTAGTATTTTGTGGGGTCAATATAAAAATGGCAAACAATAATTTTTCAGATAAGGTTTTAGACGGGGCTGTCCAAAAAGTCCCTAAACGTTCATGTCTTCATGCTGAGCCCCGAAGTAAATTCGGGAAAGTATGACTATTTTATGCAACTTACGACACCCTTCGACTCCGCTCAGGGTGAAGATAAGCGATTGTTTGGACAGCCCCATAGCAATATTTTACAAATGTTTGCTTTATTTAAAAATCAGGAGGCCTTCACAATGAAGTTGCTTTGGCTCTTTACACTGATTATTTCAATCATGCTGTGTTCTTGTTTAGCTCTGTTAGAATCGGAGAATACGTGTGAATTTACAGAATCCCGCTCAGTTACTGTTGATGCGACCGGCGCTAAAAAAATACGTATAAATGCAATGGCCGGCTTTCTGAAGGTTAGTGGTAATCCAAAAATATCAGAAGTGCGGGTGAATGGCACGGCCTGCGCACCAAAGGCTGATTTGCTTGAGGAAATAATACTTGAAGCCTATAGCGATGAAGATACGGTTATCATTATTGCTGAAAGCAATGTAAACAATGTTCAACTTGATTTAACCATTGATTTGCCGGACAGCATTGCTTTGGAGATTGTTGACTACAGCGGGGAAATAAATGTTCTTCAAGTTAAGTCACTTTCGATCAAAGATGGCTCCGGCGCCATTTTGGTTGAAAATGTTACTGGTGATGTTTATATTAATGATGGCTCAGGCGCTATAACACTTAATCAAATAGCGGGAAATGTGAGACTACAGGATGGTTCCGGTGCAATTAATGTGAAGCATGTAACCGGCGAGGTAATCGTGGATGATGGTTCCGGTGGGATTGATATATCCTGGGTTGGAGGAAGCGTGATCATTCATAGTGACGGCTCAGGAAACATTTTTGTGTCCAATGTCCAGGGCGACTTTATTGTGGAGAGCGACGGCAGCGGGAGTATAGACTATAGTAACATTGGCGGTCGTATCCAGTTACCGTGAACTGTGCAGATTGAAATAACAGAATTAATCAATTAAGGGATGGAAAATATGTTCAAACGGTTCAAATTTCTAATAACAGGTTTGTTTATCGTTATGCTGTTTTCTTATTCAACTTCATCCTTGATTGCCCAGGGAATGTCTCGGTCCAACGGCATTGGTTTCCGAACAGGATTCTGGAAAACAGCCAGGTCTACTTCATTAATTAAGATATCAGGAACACGCGTAGAAGTGAGTGGCGCCGGAGCATGGATGTATTTTTTTTCACGCTTTCAACATGATTGGAGTTTCGAATTGAATCTGGGCGCTGTTGGCAGTGTTATAACTGATGTAGGTGGAGAAGACGTCACTGCAATCCTGCCATTTCTTTTTGGGCTCAGATGGGATTATTTGGCAATGCGGACTGCAAGCGCTTTTCAGCCATATTTTTCATTTGGGCTTGGACCTTACTGGATCACATCTGTTGATAATTCAATTTTTGAGGGAGAAAATGTGGAATCAGGTCTTAAACCAGGCGCCTATCTTGGTACAGGAGTGAATATCGAATTAACGAGCTGGTTTGCTCTGAACTTTGATCTGAAATACCATTTTGTCGATTTCAAATTTGGGCAGGATTTGAGTGGATATGAATTCGGAGTGGGATTCAGCCTGATGTGGGGAAGAAGGCGCGAGATCATTCGCATTAAAGACATCAAAGTCATAATTACAGATATTTATCCAGCGTATTATCAATTTTATAACTTATACCCGATAGCTATTGTAACCATTCAAAATATGACGAAAAGCTCAGTTGAAGTAAATGTTCGAAGTAATATTAGATCATTCTCCGACAGACCCAAGAATAGTGGTTACATCCGCATCGCTGGCAAAGAAACCAGGGATATTCCAATCACCGCCATATTTAGTTCTCGTGTTCGCAAGGTAGCCACCCGGGAATCGGCTGTACTTGACTTAATCATAGAGGCCAGAGCTGGCAACACGTTCAGGGAAGAGTTTAGCAGTCAAATCATGATTCACAATCGCAATTCCTGGAACGGCGAAATGGACAAGCTTGTCTTTTTTGTAATTCCGGATGATGAACGAATTTTGAAATTAAGCCGGCAGTTGGTAAAAACCATTGAAATGGACAGCGAGAATATTCTCAGAAACTTTAACACAGCGAAACATTTCTTTAACGAATTTGAAAAAATGAACTTGCGATATCAAAGCGATCCCAATATTCCATTTTATCAGGATGATCGCGTCCAATATGCCATTGAGACTTTAGAGCTAAAAACTGGCGACTGCGATGATCTGGTTGTGCTTTATGCCTCCCTACTCGAAAGTGTGGGCATCAATACGGCATTTGTTGAAGTACGGGATCCGGAGAAAGAAATTGCGCATGTTTATCTTATTTTCAATAGTGGAATCCCGGCAACCCGGGGGGAATTAATAAGCAGCAATGAGAAACGCTATTTGACCCGGGAAAATTCAATAGGCCAAAAGACTATTTGGCTGCCGATTGAAACTACCCTGATTGGTGGCGGATTTGAGGAAGCCTGGAAGGCAGGTGCGCTGCAATATCTTCAGGAAGGCGTGCTGCGTAAAGGTGTTGTTGATGGTTGGGTTCGAATGATTGATGTTGAGTAAATGGATATAATTATTTATATAAATAAATTTTAAGACTTATGTTTTGGAGGCTATTATCATGAAAATAAGAATTACGGCGACCCTGGTATATCTCATGCTTTTCGCCCAATTTGTTTTGGCAGATACTAAAGCACACATAAAAAGTATTTCGGGGGAAGTCAAAATTCGGCGCGGGGTTGAAGAAAGCTGGCATCCAGCCTCAGCAGGAACCTGGTTAGAAGACATTGACTCAATCTTAACTGGCGAAGGAGCGGAAGTAGCCTTAGAAATTGAAGATGGTAGAATCTTCCGCATGGGTAGCAATTCAATTCTTGACATCGCTGATTTAAGAACCATTACCGAAAAGGAATTGTTCCTTTTGTTAATGTCGAAAAAAATACAACGAATAGACCTTCGGGAACAGAAAACAAAACTACGCATCGGCAATGTCAGCGTGGTTCATGGTGAATTGAAAACAGATTCGCTTGATCGTACAAAAAATGATGAAGACGCGCAGGAATGGCAGTTAGAAAGGAACGCTGCTTTAGCACTATACACGCAAAATTTTACAACCAATTCCATTTTGAAATTGAATAATATTATCCTGAAATACACTGCTGTTAACGATTGTGGCGAGATTCATTATTATTTGGCTAAAGCTTTTGAAATGCTGAACAAACCCGGTCAGGCGCTCGATGCTTATCAAAATGTGATTAATGAAAACTCAAACGATGATTGCAAAATAAATGGCAATAGTCTCTGGGTTAATGAAGCTGATAAAGCTATCAAGAGGTTGAAACCATAAATTAATTTAGTTTGCACCTAACTTTTATTTCAGAGTAATATGAACGAAGCTGAAGAAATAAAAAGTCTTGCCAGGCGGATCAAGCGATCTGACTGCCACGCGTTTAAAACGCTTTTTGAGTGGTATCAACAGGCTATTTTCAATTTCTTGTATTACAAATTGGGAAACATCCAGGCAGCCGAAGATGTGCTTCAGGAAGTTTTTGTGAAGGTCTGGGAAAACCGGGTTCAATTGAAAGAATTTTGTTCGATTAAGTCTTACCTGTTCACTATTGCCAATAATTTGGCTTTAAATTTTATTCGGCATCATAAAGTTGTCCTGAAATATCAAATGGAGCAAAATAATAAGTCCCCAGAAGAAGAATCCCCTTACACCGCGTTCGAAATAAAAGAATTGCGAGAAAATTTGATGCAGGCTGTAACCAATCTTCCAGACCACCAGCGCATCGTTTTCATGCTCAGCCGATTTGAAGAATTGTCGCATAAAGAAATTTCTGAACGGTTAAACATCAGCGTTAAAACAGTTGAAAGCCATATAGGTAAAGCTTTAAAATTGTTAAGAAAATCGCTTTTGGTTGAGGCATAACATTGAATTGATGATTACAACATATTTATTACTTTCCTTGTTACAGTTCAACCTGGCAATAATTTTCTCGAATCCCACAAATCAATAAGAATATAAACACTTTTGCCCGTTCAGTTCAGTTCAATTACTCCAATACTAAAATGAGACTTATCTCAATCAAATAGAACAGGAACCGTGGGCAACGTTGTGCTGTTAACGAAGAAGAATTTATTGTTGCTTCTTAACCAGAAAACTCTTATACCAGATTATTAATTTTAAAACCATAAAGAATTTTGCGGAGCAAAAATGAGCGATTTATTTATTGGCATCGATAGCGGGACTCAGGGATCCAAAGTTCTGATAGTCGATCGGAAACAGCGAGCGATTCTCGCTGAAGCTTACGCACCCCATGAAATAATTGAAGATAGTCACGGCAAACGCGAACAGGAGCCGAAGTGGTGGATTGATGCGATTTCTTCGGCAATGATTTCTGTTTTTACAAAAGGTAATCTGAATCCGTAAGATGTGCGGGCGATTGGTGTCTCCGGACAACAACATGGATTTGTACCGCTCAATAGCTCGGGCGAGGTCATTCGTCCGGCCAAACTCTGGTGCGACACGGCTACGGCTAATGAAGCCGGTGCAATTACCGAACGCCTGGGTGGAGAGGCCGAAATCGTCGATTTAATCGGCAATACCGTTGCAGTCGGATTTACCGCCTCTAAAATTGCATGGTTAAAGCAGCATGAGCCTGCAAATTATGAGAGATTATCAACCATTCTTTTGCCGCATGATTACATCAATTTCTGGCTCAGTGGAGAAAGAAAAACCGAGTTTGGCGATGCTTCCGGAACAGCTTATTTCGATGTGCGTCAGCGCAAATGGTCTGAAGAAGTTTTGCATGCGATCGACGACAGCGGCCGGTTGACTGATTGCCTGCCGGCATTTGTTCAAGCAAATGAACAAGTGGGAACCATTCAAACGGAAACCGCCAACCAATTTGGTTTCAATGAAAATGTTTTAATTTCTGCCGGTGGGGGCGACAACATGATGGCTGCTATCGGTACCGGCAATGTGGCGCCCGGCGTCGTGACCGCCTCGCTCGGTACGTCAGGAACCATTTACTGTTTTGCCGAAAATCCAGTAGTCGATCCACAGGGTGAATTAGCAGCTTTTTGCTCCAGCGATGGACACTGGCTGCCGTTAGTCTGCACTATGAACGTCACAGTGTCAACTGAGCTTACGCGAAGCCTGTTAGATATGGGTATTAATTCGTTAAATAAAAATGTAGAAAAGGCGGAAGTTGGAGCCGACGGTTTGCTGCTTTTACCCTATTTTAACGGCGAACGCACGCCTGCGCTGCCCAATGCCCGGGCAACTCTTTTCGGTATCAGCAGCACGAATTACACGCCGGAAAATCTGTGCCGCTCCGCGATGGAAGGAGCAACGTTTGGATTACGTTACGGATTGGATGTGCTTAAACGCAATGGTATTGTTCCCAGAGAAATCAGGCTCGTAGGTGGCGGCGCTAAAAGTGAAATCTGGCGGCAAATTGTCGCGGATATTTTCAACTGTGCGGTGATTTGCCCGATCACGCAGGAAGCCGGCGCGTTAGGCGCTGCATTGCAGGCACTGTGGTGTTTTTCTCATGCTCAAGGCGAGCAGGTGAGTTTGAAAGAGATCACAGATGAGTTTGTTTCCCTGGATCCGGAAACAACCGCTGAGCCAAATTCGCAAAACGCGAACACATATAATGAGATTTATGATAAGTACTTAAAATTAAACCAACAATTGCAGCTTTTATATTGAGATGAGAGGTTAACGATGATAAAATACTTTCTCAACATCGAAAAGATTCAGTACGAAGGGACCCATTCAAAAAACCCTTTATCTTTTAAACATTACAATCCTCAGGAGATGGTCGGCGATAAGACCATGGAAGACCACTTACGGTTTTCCATCGCATACTGGCATACTTTCTGTGGCGAGGGTCTCGATCCTTTTGGTTTACCAACATTGCGACGACCGTGGAACCAGGCAAATTCGGCCATGGTAGCAGCTGAGCAAAAATTGCACGCTGCTTTTGAATTCTTCCAGAAGATGGGCGCAAAATATTATTGTTTCCATGATCGTGATATGGCTCCGGAAGGCGAAACATTGCAGGAGAGCAATGAACATCTGGAAAAAATGTGCAAACTGGCATTGCAATTACAAAATGATACAGGTGTCAAACTTCTGTGGGGAACGGCAAATCTGTTCGGACATCCCAGGTATATGTGCGGTGCAGCAACCAATCCTGATCCCCATGTTTTTGCCTATGCCGCGTCTCAGGTCAAAAAAATGCTGGAAATGACCCACATGCTTGGCGGTGAAAATTATGTCTTCTGGGGCGGTCGTGAAGGCTATGAATCCTTGCTTAATACTGACATGAAACGAGAGCAGGAGCATTTTGCTGCGTTCCTGCACATGGCGGTGGATTATGCGCGAGAGATCGGATTTACAGGTCAGTTTCTCATTGAGCCCAAACCAAAAGAACCGACCAAACATCAATATGATTTCGATGTGGCAAATGTGATTGGATTTTTGAAGACTTACGATTTGGCTGATAAAGTAAAACTTAATATTGAAGCGAATCACGCTACCCTGGCCGGACATAGTTTTCAGCATGAACTGGCGCTCGCTTCTGCACATGGTTTACTGGGCAGTGTGGATGCAAACCGCGGCGACCTGCTTCTCGGATGGGATACCGACCAGTTTCCGACCGATATCTATAATGCAATTTATGCTATGCTGGTGATACTCGATCAGGGCGGTTTGGCTCCCGGAGGCTTGAACTTTGACGCCAAAGTCCGCCGCACCAGCACCGATCTCGCCGACCTGTTCCACGCGCACATCGGAGGCATGGACTGTTTTGCCCTGGCTCTGAAAATAGCGCACAAGATTCAGGAGGATGGAGCTATGGCGGATTTCGCCAAAAGCAGATATGCCGGCTATGATTCTGGCATCGGTGAGAAGATCGAGAATCGACAAACATCATTCATGGAGTTAGAAAAATACATTATTGAAAATGGCGAACCGGAATTACGTTCGGCTCAGCAGGAAAAGCTTGAGAATATTATCAATCAGTATTTAGCCTGTGGAGTTCATAAATAGAGACAATGAAAATCAATTCAAATTATTGACATTCATGCAGTTATGATATATGTTTTTTCCAGCATCAGTATCTCTGAATGTTTGGAGAGTAATTTGATTAGGAGTGCTAAAATTAAAAGACAGGCCTTTTTGAAGTTTAACTTGACGATAAAATATGTTGATAGCAGTAGTTGTATTTAAAGCCAATTCAGATAAAATACTTTCAACTTCATGTTTTAAGTCAGGTTCAATTCGAGCTCATATCATTTCGGTTTTTGACATAATTGACTCTTGCATTTTTTTAATAGTGCAGCATTTTTGAGGAACATTATCAAGCATTTTTTATTACTTAATCCAATATTTCAAGTACAAAATATAGCAGTAAATTACGCCCCTAACGCGAATGTTAACCGGCGCGAAAGGCCTAAGATACTCTCACACCACCAACTCACCGTCCGGCGTGAGCGTCCGGGATGAACATTTTGTTAGCAGACTATTTAATGAGTAGCATTTTTTTTGCACAAACAAAGCTCACAGTTTCTACTCTATAATAATAAACGCCCGATGCCATATTTGACGCATCAAAATCTACGGAATATTTACCCGACATCTTATGTTCATTCAACAAATTTGTCGTTAATCTACCTCTAATATCATAGACATTGATCTTGACTTTACCCGGCTTTAATAACTCAAATTCTATTCGTGTTAATGGATTAAAAGGATTTGGATAGTTCTGCGCCAATCTGAAATCAGTAAGAAATGGCGTTTGGTTATTGGTTACTCCTGTTGTGTTTTCATTGATTATTTCTATGGCCTTATCCAGCATTCTGTCCGGTCCGTTAAAAATGAAATATTCCGCGGTGGGACCGATTGTGATGTCAGGTTCGACGCCCCTGCTATCATATAGTTTTCCGCTTTTTGAAAAGAAGCCATTGAAGATAGCGTAAGCGTTAGTCCTGAATTATTCAAAGTCGTTCTGATTATTGCTCCGCTGCTTCCACTGCTAGATAGCCCGACCAGCGTAATATTTCCGAATCCTTTTACAGCCGAAAGGGTTACGTCTGATGCACTTTGGCATTTTTCATTCATCAGAAAGACAATTGGTTTCGAATAGTAATAGGCATCAGGATTTGCTTTCTTGGACAAAAGCCAGAAGTGCCAGTCACTGAATTTGTCTTCCGGCACAATCCACTCGGGTTGAAAATCCTGCATAAACCGGGAAATGGATTCTTGTTCAGATTCTGTCCACCCTATCCAATCTTGAGTAAACATTTTACGACTAGCTAAATGATCCGAATTAAATTCATGATACAGTCTGTAATTGGCAGCATTGGCAATATGAGGTTGGGTGTTTTCCGTACAAAAATAGGGAAAGAGTTCCCAGAGTACCCCACGCTCTCCACCACGATTGTCACGAATATCAACAATAATCCCATCGGTGTTCATGAACCGGGGCATACATTCCTGAATTGCTTGATATGCCTCCTCAAGCATACTAGTTAGACGAAGATAACCTATATTGCCATTTAGTTATTGATGAACTATTTTCAGGCCAATGTCTATGGCTATTAAGGGATGATGCATCATAAATAACATTCATCTCGGCAGTTTTTGTTCCTCCGCTTCTTGATTCTAATTCGACTGTGAAAGTATCTTTATCCTCATCCCCAGCTTCTCTCCGGGCAAACTTTATTTGTGAGATATACCAGAGGCACACATAACGAATAAACTGTGGAGAGCCCTTGGGCGAATAGACTTCTACGATTTCACACCATTGCTCAATGGTTCTTCCGTCTATTTTTCTGATGAAGGGATAGTCATTATCTACAAATCCTCCGCGGTCGGGCCAGAATGCGACATAACGACCCTCGGCTGGTTCAATTTTGAATGGTAAATATCCTATGGGATAATTGAACCCATTGATCGATCCATGACAATCTATAAACAAGCCCAAAACTCTTCTAATTGCAAGACCAAACTCATCTATGTTCATCCCATTCTCACCCCGTTCTCGGATTGTATTGATTGCAGAGATATAATCATTTTGATTTGCTTTTAAATATGCGAACCGTTCTTCC
This sequence comes from uncultured Cytophagia bacterium, assembly GCA_964539665.1. Lineage (GTDB taxonomy): Bacteria > Zhuqueibacterota > Zhuqueibacteria > Oceanimicrobiales > Oceanimicrobiaceae > CAZIKB01. The sequence goes on along the minus strand of CAZIKB010000035.1, from coordinate 17,125 downwards.
AATTCTGTTTGAAATTGATCGAGGTCTTCATTTATTTCCGTAGAAGTGAGGGTCGTTTGTGCAGATATTCCTCGCGGATTTATGAATAATATATTCAGTAGCAAAATACATAGTGGAATTCTATAATTCCTTAATTTCAAAGGAATAAAGAACGTTGAAAGGTTCAAAATCATTCTCCTCCATTTTCAATAGGCAATCCCATTTTTTCGATTACGCGCGCTGCAAATGGTGTTTTTCAGTCGTTGTGGGTTCCGAAGCACCTAAGCTGTCAGTCAGAAAATACTTCGAAAGTTCTCCTTACTCTGTATTCACGCAGCGCCCCACAATCGACTGCAAAAAAATGTTATGCTTGCCCATAAATTTGATAAAGATACAGAACGTCAATGATATTGCAGTCACTTTCTGGCTCCAGCATTTCTCAATAGTATATATATTTCCTTATTACCAAGTTTCTTTGCTTGCTTTAACGAGGTCGATTTTTTCCATTTCGTATTTGGGTTAGCACCTTTTTCCAAGAGAGCCCTTACGATTTCAGGATTTCCCATAGATATAGCATGATAAAGGATTGAGGCATCACGTCTTGGTTTTGAATTAACATTTGCTCCATTTTTGATTAACGTCTTAATGTGGCGTATCGTTTTGTCAGACGAGAAAAGAGTATAGTATAACGCAGTCAACCCTTGCTTATCCTTTAGGTTTACGTTCGCTCCGCTTTTGATTAAGGTTTTCACTGCCTCATCATGCCCGTCCAACGCAGCATACATCAGTGCTGTTTTGCCATTTCCCGGGCTCGTGACCACCGGGCGGTACTCCGGTGGTACTCGCAGCGTTTTCTCCTTCGTATTTATTTTTGCTCCCGCCAAAACGAGAGACTTGATGACCGATGAATGTCCACCTCGGGCCGCCTCTATTAGGGCGGTATGACCATGACCATCCCTTACATTAACTTCAGCACCTTTCTCCAGCAATTCTTCTATGATTTTTGTGTGGCCACCGCGAGAAGCCTGCATTAAGGCTGTTGTTCCACCAATTTTGCAACGGTAAGATGGGCGTATATCTTCTTTTGCATTGACATCGGCACCGTGCTCAATCAGAGTGCGAACGATGTCATAGTGTCCTTCACCGGCTGCATGCATTAAAGCTGTCCAACCGTGATTGCCTTTGGCATCAGCCTCAAATCCTAATTCCAGTAGGTTTTCCACTTTTATTAAATCACCAAGATATACCGCCTAAACCAATTTAGTGTGTCTTTGGTACTCTTGTCTAATTTCCTCGGCACTTTTGAAATGGGGTGACTTAATTTGGATATGTTCACGCCACTTGCAAAATAGTATTGCTACGGGGCCTGCAATAAAACCAAACAACATCCATATCAAAATCTCTTTATTCTTTGGCTCAAGTAATTTGTCATTTGTTCTCCAGTCACGAGACCAAACATAATGCCAAATGAGAATCGCCCCAAAAGGGCCCCAAATCTTAAACCAGAAACCAAATAAACTCATAATAATGCAGAACCAAGATGCGTTATTATTACGGATAATTTCTTCGGCTTAAGGACAGCAGTCACTGTCCGGTGAATGCCTGCGCTTGTGCACATCCTATGACTGTTACATATGTGCAGACATAGATTCGACGCCATGCTTGAGCTTTAGTATCAAATCAGCAACATTTTCCATAGTCATTTCATCGAAGTCTTTTTTTAATGGTGTTTTCTCAAATCCGAAGCTGTAACGATCACGAATCGACTTGGCATATTCAAGTTTCTTAGAGTTAAAAATACGCCTTATCTCAATTAAATAATTAGGACCGTCAACACAAAGAAAATCTCTGTCAGGAATAGTGTACAGTTCAAGCATCCTTTCTCTAAATTGTGGCCCTACTACCTTAATAACTCGAGCAATCCATTGCTTAAAATCCCGTCTCCGTGATGATTCTTCTGGCGAAGTGGCTATTGCACACAATCGATCGAGTTCTTGTCGAATATGCAGATTATCAAGCTCAGTTCTTGCCTCGTGAAACTCATCTTCGTAAGCAATCCTGTGTTCTATAGACAGCCAACCTTTATACCCGCCGCTCTTAGCGTATTCATAAGCTCTTTTTCGAATCTCTGTCTTTCTTTCCGATTTTTTCATCTAAGTTCTTCCTTACTTCTGGGTTAGAAATGTGCTGGCCTAACAAAAGGCTCACTGGTGCTGCCATTCGAAGCTACTGGACTTCAAAATACTCATGAGACCTTGTTGTGTGCACTAAATCCGGAAACACGCTAGCGCGGCAGCATCCAGTGCAGCCGAAGTTATACATTGAATGAGAATTACCATTTCGGTTTTTCCATGTGACCAAATAATTCTTCCATCTCTCTAAACCTAGCTAGCTCCTTCTCAAAGGCGGTGTATTTGAAATCATTGGTTATCCATTCTTCAATATGACTCTGCTCGTAAATGATATTGCTGCTTATTACCCCGAACCTGTCAATAAACCTATTGGCAAGCTCCCTTGGCTCTCCTAAATCTACGATGCGAATTTGAGCATCGGATCGAACTTGAGCAAAAATGAAATTCGCCATGGCGTCTGCTTCAGGAAAACTGTAACCGAGAATGAAAATCTCTTCAGCTTTTGAAAGAGCTTGTGAAGCAAGTCTAATCATATGTAACTCCCATTTATGCCTTGCTGTCTTAAGAAAAGTTGGAAGTACAACATGGGATTTGAAGCTATATTTCCATTTCGGAATAGGTCTTTTTGATACTACGTTTAGGGCATCGAATAAAGGCTCATTTGTGAGCGGATGTGTCGTGAATATTTCTATTTCATCCCCAGACCAATTCGGGGTAGTCCAGTTGACTGAACCGTGCAACTTAAGTACTGCGACTTTGCTCTCGTTGAGACTGCTGTGTATTTCTTCACGCCGATGCATCTTACCAATTCTATATCCGTCAATAGGGTTGCAGATTCCATGCCGCCACAAGACTTGCTCAATCAGGATATCGTAGTTGAATGTGACAATAGTATCATGCGGTTCGATCAACGAAATCAATTTGTCAAGAAGGTCAGTCTTTGGTGAAAGTTGTTCTGGTAACAGAAGCTCTACGATTTGGTGTTGTATAAACTGTCTTGCGCCACTTAGATTATCAACCATAAGACCGTGCATGTATGGAATAGGACAACCTTTAAGATCAGCTCCAATTCCCTGTGGTATGAAGGGGCGCTCGATGTTCAAGTCAAGAATTGTACAGAGATATTCAATGTTTATTGGAAAAAGATTAGGAATTCCTTCGCAGGTCTTTACTTTAGTGCCATCCCGCTGGACATAATCAAGCACTGGTTTGGCTTCTTGTTGGAGATAATTGACTACAGTGTTGAAGTCTCTTCTATCAAGATCTCGTTGAGGCCTGTCGTTGTCATTTCGACCTTGAGCGTTTCGATAGATTATCTCAAAGAGCTCAGTGGCAAGAGGTGCTTCTGCTAGTGCCTTTGAGAATCCAGCACCTATGACAAATACCTTACTCATTTTTTACTCAATCCCTAAATTTTCATAGGTATAACTATTGATTATTACGCCTAACGTCTTCGGGTTTATCACGCGCAAATAAACCCGAAGACAACTTAAGATTGCAACATGTCAGCCGGACTGCGAACACCCATACCGCCTTTGTTCAGTACGTGTAAATATAGGAAACTCCGATTTCCCAGGCAAAAAGAACATAATGGATTTATTATTAATCATGGTATTTGGTTTTATTTCACTCCCTGAATCCATTGCACATAGGCTTCCTTAGTGCGCAGACTGTAGTGCCTGGTGCGAATTGCCTCTCGTACTCGCGTAATTAGCTTCGGTTTGTTTGTGTTGTCAGGTTTTGGGCTTAAATAACTCATCCTCAACTCCTGTCCTCTTTGATCACACTTCTTGACTTTCGCGGCTTCGATGGAAACGCTATCCCTTTCTAATAAGGTCAGCGTTGGTCTTGTCATGTTATCCCCCTTCCTTGCGTCCAGGCGCTGGAGATTGGTAAATGGTAGATTCGCAGATAAGACCCTGTAACAGGACGATAACAATTGTTAAAGATAAATAATAACTTTTATGAAATCAAGAAAAAAATTAGGTTTGGTGCAATATGTCAATTACTGAGAGGATTCGGAGGAGTATCGTGGTTTGATTCTGCTTTAATGCCAATGCTGCTAATTTAACATGTTGATTAACAAATGGAAGCCCCGATTCATCGAGGTAACTCCCAAATGAAATTGGGCATCCGTGTGGCACTATTTTACCAAAACCATTTTTCGAATCAGAGAAAAATCTTTTGACCGAATCTGATAAATATAAATGCCGCTGGCCACCTGCTGTTTCTCATTGTCGCGGCCATCCCAGATGGCAACGTGATGTCCGGCTTCTAAGAGCTTATCATCTACTAATGTGGCAACCTCTTCACCCAATATGTTGTAAATTTTGATAGTCACTCGTTCATTTTGCGGCAGGCCGTAGCGGATGGTCGTGGAAGGATTGAACGGATTCGGGAAATTCTGGGCAAGCTCGAAAGTGGTTGGGATCGCTAAAGTTTTATTTAATATTTCCTTAACAAAGTCACTTTTGCCCACAACGATTTTAAGCAGTGTTGGATTCTCAGTACCCCCGCCGGCAATCGCGTACTGGTTGTGGTCGCGAAGGTTTCTTGAAATCTGTACGGCATCGTCTACCAGCCAGATGTCAAATTCCAGCGGAACGCTTGCCAATCCCTCGAAAGTCAGTTGTACTTCATCGCGGCGGTTAGTCTGAACCTCAAACTCCCAAATGTGCCCATCTGCAGACGGGGGCCTGAAATCGGTTGTAAACTTACTGACCGACTTCTGCCACTCGGGGTGTGGGAAGTAAACAGAAACATATTCACCAATCATCGGCGGCTCAGGGCTATCCAGGAAATCCCAATCAGTTCGCGAGTTCGCGGTTACACTCGCTATATTGTTGCTATCCCAGACCTCCTGGCATTGTGCCAGAATCCGAATATGCCACAGGCGATTGTTAAATTCGTTTAGCGCCTGATTTTTCGAAAGGTTGGTCGCGTTGGTTGGTCTATGGGGATTAATTAACATGGAATCATTTATGTTGCTGTATATTATGTAGCCTTCAAAAGGCTGTAAGGCTATTTCACTCGGTTTTAGCGGATCACTCCATGCTTCACTGAAAAAATAGATGCGCAGCGTATTGCCGTTACTCGAAGTATCAGGAGCAAAAGTTGGAAAATTGAAGGGATTGCCAATATAATTCCAGCCAGTTTGTAGTTCTATCGGGAAAGGTGTGTCAGTTGGAATGGTCGTTCCCGCGTTGGTATCAATTATTTTATTGTTATCCTTAACAATGAGCCAAAAAGCTTTTCCAGGTTTCATCTCAGACGTTTTTGGAAACTCCGGGTAGTCCTCAGGACGGCTGTTCACGTCAGGCAGGGGTTCAAAAAAGCGCCAGTTTTTGCCGTCGTTGTATTCGCCCAGGTCATCCACTAAAACAGATTCAGGTGATGAGTTGTCTAAATCCAAAGGCATTGAAATAAGCCGGTAACTTTCTTCTGGCTGGGCATTCGTTTTCGTCACGCCGTCTATTACATAAACGCTAATCGAATTAACCTCTGAATTTGTAATAAAATCATCATCATCTGTGACCTGGATATAGAATTCTACCCCGCGGTCGGTTATGTACATGTCGGGAATCGTACCGTTCGCAGTTACCGTATCTCTCTGACCATTTTTATTATGAATGGTCATGGGAGCCGGTAAGGCGTCAAAGGTCAAATCTCCGCCCTTTCGAACAAAAAGTCTGGCTTCTTTTACACTGTCTGCATCAACAATTTTGACAGCAATTGAATCTATTTTAACATCAGGAATATTCGGATTTACTGAAATTTGCCCAAAAATCGAAGGCTCGTTTGCAATGATTTTTACCAGAAAAGTATCGGATATTACACCCCCTCTTTTATCGTAAGCTCTTACAGTAATTTGTGCTGTTCCGGTATCTTTGGTTGTAAATGTGAGAATACTGCTGCCGGCCTCGATCTTATTTATAGACACGACTGTATCCGAAGCTGCTGCTTCATACTTTACAATAATGTCTAATAAAGGTGGATCCGGATCCTGAAATACCAGTGGTGCTTTTTTTAAGTCTATCATGACTTTAAAGTTGCGGTCTTTACCAAGCTTTATGGTCAGATCTGGTAATGGATTAGCCACATACGGTGGGTCGTTTATGATAATTGAAAATGTTGATTTGGCTGTTTCGCAGCCGTCATCGGCAGTTACAGTGATTGTTGATGTTTCTGGCAGGCCGACAGCAGGATCAAGTTTGTCAGATTTAGGAATGGTCACTTTGAGAAAACGGTCGCTTTCTATCCGGACCTTGACTTCTGGTACTGAGCTTTCAGGATTTTTGAAAATAAGCCGGTCATTATCAGTAAATATCGTGTTGTCACTGAAGACATTATCCAGATGCACATTGTAGGAACCCGGCCCCACCGTTAAAGTTGTATCTGGAATGCCAAGTCGTACCGGAGGTTGGTTTGCTGTTACAGAAACGTCGAAAACGAGTGTGGTCTCCGCTTTACAAACATCTGTGGCGGTCAAAGTTATTTTGGTTGTGCCCGCTTTTTTCGGTGTTACTTTCAAGTTGTTGCCACCAGCCACCGCTTCCGCAACATTTGAATTACCGCTTGTCGCCGTAAAGCTCAATTGATCCCCATTGTCAGGATCCGAAAACACCATATTTAAATCTTTCCGAAAATCTCTAAAAACGCTATCATCACTTTTGATAATTAATTCCTGGGAGTCAATACCATTTTTAACATAAGGTGGTCTATTAACTTTTTGGGCTGTCACTGTTATTGTGGCGTTACCACCATTAGAATTGATTTTAATCGAATCTGTATTTACACCACACTCGAGCTCTGTCCTGTCTATTTTAACTACGACTTTTTCTGACTTAGCAGAGTCTATATTGCTGCCTTTGGGATTTATGGATGATATCCAGGAAACCTCCTCAGAGGCTGACCAGCTTAGTGTAGTATCGCCGGCGTTGCTAATGGTAAATTCCAATGAACTCTTATCTTTGCCAAAATTTAAGGTTTGAGTTTCTAATTTCAATTTTGGCTGTGCCAGAACCACAGATGGAATAATCAGGAAATTGGAAATTAAAATCAAGTATTTCGTCATCTGAACTTACTTATATTGCATATTTTAAGTAATAAAAGCATCATAATATCAGTTACTTCCAGGATGACCTGGCGGAAGCCGCAACTTTTTTGATTCCTTGCCGCCTTGAGTAAATAAGAATGTGGCAACTCCAGCCGCGATGGCGCCGCCGCCATAAATGAGCCATTTTTGGGTTTTACTACCTGACCTGGGTATAGGTCCGGCCGGTAGATTTCGTCTGGGTTTGACGAAGTGCACTAATTCAACAAGTTTTTCTTGAGATGCCTCAGGCTCAAATTCTGGATCAATGTCTAATAATCGAAAAATCATACTGTCAGCTTTACTAAAAGAATAGACTATGGTGCTGTCGGCCTTATTGAAATTAGCTGTTCTGACGGTATCGCCAGTGGCAACATAAGCCAGGGCCATTAGTTTGTAGGCTCTTAATTTTTCATTTTCATCTTCAAACTGTTCGGGTGGGCATTTTTCTAAAAGGGCAATCGCTTTCTGAATTAGTCCATCGCTGTACGCGTCTTCTGCTCTTTCCAGGACGGCACTACAGTCTTTGTTGAAATCTGACTGGGCAAAAGTATTTGAAAATGCTGTTGATAACACAATGACTATAATCGCGGTAAGAACGGCTTTTTGGTTTATGTGACAGTTGATTTGTTTACTAACCATTGTATCCTCAATGTGTTTCTAATAGGGTTAATTTTTAAATGTTGTGACAGGTTCTAAGCACGTAGGACATTGTTCTTTTAATTTAATACCCGTGCCGGCAATTTGACGCCAGGTTTCTTCAGTCAATACATCGCATGGGACGGTGTTGCATATTTTCTCAGCCAATATTTCGGGACGAGTTATCCAGATCCTGTAAGCTTTGTCAGAACCTCCCGATAGCAAATAGTTTCCATCCAGACTAAAATCCAGTGACCAGACCCACCCACCGTGATCACTCAAAGTGATCGGCTCCGAGACAGTATTCAGCCATTTCCAGATTCTCACCGTACCATCGGCGCTAGCTGAGGCGAGCAATTCACCATCGCTACTGAAGGTGACTGCATTGATTCGATCTTTGTGGCCTATTAACGGTACGTCTTTTGGTTTATTTGCATCAAATTTCCAAAGCCGAATACTTCCGTCTTCACATCCGAATGCAATAGTGCGATTGTCGTATGCAAATGCAAGCGCCCGAATTTTAGAATCATACCGCAGTTTGACGAATTTATCTCCGGGCTTCCCTTCAGTCAGGTTGTAAACAAAAATGCTGCTATCCGAGCCGGCGGATGCAAACCATTTGCTGTCCGGACTGAACGCAATCGAACGCACACTGGCACTGTGTTGCTCGAGAGTTTTCGGTTCCACCTGGCCGGGGCTTTTAAGATTCATCAGTTTTACGGAGCTGTCAGCACTACCGGAGGCGAGATAGCGGCCGTCAGGACTGTACGCAACAGACCATACCCACCCGGAATGCGTGTATTCAGGCTGCGGTCTTTCGTGTGGATTGTTTAACCGCCAGATTCGTACAATATGATCGTCGCTGCCCGAAGCCAACTGTTGACCATCGGGACTAAAGCAGAGGCTGTTGATGCTGCCCTCCACGCCGGGAAGGGTATCCACTTTGTTAGTCGTTAAATTTCTTATGAGAATTAATCCACTCGCGTCACCAGTCGCGACCAATTCAGAGCCGGGAGCATAAGCAACCGCTTTGACCCAATCGTTGTGGCTTTCGTATGTCCGGGGTCCTCCGGAGTCAGGAGCAACCACATTGAGTGTTTTACGCAATGCTTCATAGACTTCATTTTGATACTTTTCTTTGCTCTCAAGATTAAAAAGAAAAGCCTGCCGCGCAAGCAGAGCGCTTAAATGTTTTTTTCCTTGCTGAAGTTGACGTCTCGCTTTGTTTGCCAGAACAACAGCGATTGAGGTATTTCGCCATTGTTCAATTTGCTTCCTTCTTCCTTCCGATGAATCTCTGGCTACTTTTGCGTCATTTTCAGCAGTAATCGCTGAAATCAATGCTTCTTCCAAATTTATATTTGTTCTTTCCAGAGCTGCATTTGAGCTATAAAGCGCTGCCTGCGAAGAATCCAATTTAACAAAGGCAACTTGCAACGTGTCATAGACCACCACCAGAGAGTCACGCGCAATATTGACTTCTTTTACTGCATTCTGAGCAATGTTCTTTTGTTTTAATGCGTTGTTTTTTTGTTGCAGCGCAAAGATAGCAGCCATGACTGCCAGAATTACCAGCAATAATAAGGCAAATGCCTGCCGGCGAAAACGCCGAGCGATTCGTGCCTGCTCCTCTGCCTTGTGCTTTTGTTCCAGTAATGCCCGCTCTGTTTCCTCAATTTTCCTTTGTTCAGCCCGCTCCTTCGCCTTTGCCCGAATCCAGGCCACCAGGAATTCACTGGCGATTTCATAAAAATAGACTTCGCGGCGGAGCTCACGCCGCACCAATTTCGATTTATGTTCCAGGCTTTCCAGGGTGCTGATCAGGATGCTGCGTGGAATATTGTCCTCATGCTCGACCCGGCTGATAACGTCTCCATCAGAAATAACGTTTCGAGTGCCGGCAGCGGTTACCATGCGACTCAGCAGCCCTACCGCCGGATCGCGCTGTTGAGCTGGCAATGCATCCAAAGCGGACTTCAGGTACTGCTCCAGAATCCCTTGCACGCCGTCATGCTTTTTGAAATACTGCGTAAGCTCATCACCTGCCTTACCGGATTCGAACAGTGTTCGACAAACGATCTGCACTTCACTCAGACGAATGTCCTCGCCTGCGCTTCTATCTTCGAATTCTTCGTTAATCTTTTCAGCGAGTCCAACCGGTATTTCTGGCTGATAGGTTCCTGGATATGTTTCAAACGGGCCCCGGATTATCCGTTTGATAGCCGCGCCTTTGAGTGGGGTAAGGCGCAGGTATTGGTCGGGCAGGTTCGGATAGCGTTTAAAAAACGGCGTCAGTTTAGCCAGGTAATCTTCTCGCAGAACCAGTAAAATCTTGACCGGCAGTTTACCATCACCAAGCATCGATATGATGGCATCCAGTATCTTTTGCTGAGCGGCTTTTGCTTCTTCTGCCCGCTTGCCTTTGGCGCCCTCCTCAAACAACGTAAACCATTCCTCGAACTGATCGAAGATTAGGAGCGGCCGCTCAGACACAGCGCGTTGACGTACAGTTTGTAAGAAAGAATCTACCGACAGGACTACTCGCTCCTGACTGTCATCGGAAGCGAAAATGGAGTCCAGGAACGGCGGTTCTTTGTAAGCGCTTTTAGAGAGCCTTTCGACAATGATCTCTTCATCCTGTCGGGGTTGAACCCGGATTCGCTCCGGTTGAAATCCTTCTGTGATGGCGTGCGGCAGCAGGCCGGCATTTATAAGAGAAGATTTTCCCGTACCTGAATCCGAATAGAGTAAAACCCCGCGATGAATGACAATCAGCCTGATGAGATCGCGGCTTTCCTGCTCGCGGGCAAAAAAGACGTTGCGTTCGGCATAGCTGAAGGGATCAATCCCCGGAAAGGGTAATTGCGGTAAATGGTTCGGTTGGTTTTCAGTAGTCATGAAGGATTCTCCTCGCTCTGCACAGCTTTATGCAGCGCAGGAACAAATGTCCAGAGGTCTTCAGTAACAAAGGTAATAAAATGCCTTTCATCCTGCCAGACTTTGAGAATGAGGGGATCAGGTTTTCTGTCAACCGAAAAAGACGGAGGAAAATTCGCAGTATCAACCTTCCAGCGTAAAGTACGAAAAAGCAGCCGGAGATTGTAATCACGCAGGCTGTAGCCTACGAACAGGGTCGGCCATCTTTGCATTCGAAAACGAATCGTCTGCGGTACCGGGTGTACGATATCTTTTTCGGACATCCGCTGCACAAAAGTGATATAATCTTCGTCAGTGATTACGATGGAATCGCGGCGATCCAGGTCGCCATGCATCTTGAACAGCAGCGGCCGCTCGTAAGTCGGGTCCGTTGTTAAATCCGGCGTCGGTTCGTTGCCAGGTGGGGCAGGATCGTACACAAAAACATGCGGGTCTTTGTCTAACTTGCTGAGCGCTTTCTCAAACAAGCGATCGTAGTTCGTTGTAATGATAATCTTGAAAGGCAGGGCTGCAAGCATTTCCAGTGCAGGAGACGGTCTTTTCCCTTCCTGAACATGACTCCCCAGGAAATCGACCAGTTTGCTGCGTCCCAGGCTGGCAGTGGTTTCATAACATAGAGAGACTCTTTGCAGATCCAGCACAGGTTCATCAGGAAACGATTTTTGAAAATCGCATTCAGCGGCCATGATTTCAACCAATTCCCGACCGAGCCGAGGTCTAGAATCCAGAGCGTATTTGTATTCTGAATCCTCAGGCGGGGGAGCGTGCACACCGGCGCCAAAAAACAGAATACATTCACCGTTTCTAATCTGCTTTATCAGGTTTTTAAGAATTTTGTTAATATCAGATCCTTGAATACTCATGTGATTCCTCTACCTGATGGTACAGTGATTTAGCTTAAATCCGTATAACTCGCTGCTCTACATTTTCAATACTACTTAGGGGGATGAATTTTAAAATTAGGTTAATATTTGTTTAAGATAATTAATAATTTTTATGAAGTCAAGAAAAAATTTACGGCCCAGTAACTTTCCGAAGCGTTAAGTTTTGCAATCATAAACTATTTTGCCGTTAACGAATATTAAAACTTTTCCTTGCTTAAATCTAAAAGCGCTTTATCACTTTTAGTGAAGGGACGCAACCGTACGCGGTATGAGTAAGATTTAGCCGGGATTCGATATTGCGGATGGATAACAGCGCCCCAGGAGGTATCACCGCCGACACCCATTTGCATCAGGTCAAGGTTGAGTTCAACAAGATTGCGCTCCTGCACATCGAACACATGTCGATAAATTGTGCTATCACCTTCATCAAAATCTTCAAGCCTGTTGTGATGAGTGCTTATGTTCAGCAGGGAATCGCCTACCGCGAGCAGGCCGATGCCGGCTTCGTTACTCAGCGCTGCCCACCGTACATCTGTGCGGTTGCCGTTTTCCTGTGGCCGAATGTATGGAAAAATCAGGTCGCGGACAAAACCGCTATACAATCCAACCGGCGCACCGGTTTTTCGGTCTGCGTAATTCTCATCCGGGCCTCGGCCAAACCACTGCAAATAATCAAACTCCTTGCGTAAAAATAAACGCATGCCAAAACGCGGCAGATCGGGGAGATAGATATCGCCAGGTGTAAAGCTACTGGTGATTACAACTTCGCCGTTTCCAAAAATATGATATTTCATGACGTATTTGGACTTTCCGGCAGAAAGAATCGAGGTGACGAAGATTTCTACATCCCGATTGGAATTTTGCCAGTACTGCAATTGCTTGATTTCTTTGTCCCTGACTGCGTGCCGCCAGATACTCTGACGCTGCGGCATATTGTTGCCATAATCATTGTCCGTGGGGGCGCGCCAAAAATTTGGTTCTGGCCCTTGCCTGATTAGCTCCACGCCATGATATTTGTAGGATACCATATTGCCTTTTTCAACATCGAATGTGAGTTCAAAATCCTGAGCGTCCCCTTTTAAATAGAGTTGATTGCCCTGACGGATTCTGGTGATCTTCGCGGTTTTGAGCTCATCAACCATTGCCCTGGGAGAGATCACTGGCAGTTTGAACTGATCCCAGGCGACAACATGACCGGCTCTTAGCAGTTGGTCATCTTCTTTTGTCTGAAAAGATACTGTCAGGAAGTACTCCGTTCCAGGTGTTGGCTTGATGGCAGGTAATTGAATTGAAACAGTTTTCTTTGAACGGGGCGGAACCACTAATTGACCTAAAGCCCCTTCTGCGATTATTCTACCATCCTGCATCACTTGCCATTTTCCATCCAGGTGGGAAAGATCCAGAAAATCATAGCGGTTTGTGATTTCTAAATGCCCCTTTGCGAGGTCAATTGGTTGAACAGAAACAGGTTGATAAATTTTTCGCACTTCAGTCAAATGTGGATTTGGACGGCGATCGGCTGTTATCAGGCCATTAATACAGAAATTGCCACCGTGTCCAAACGGCGAATCACCGAAGTCGCCGCCATATCCCCAATATTTTTTACCATCTTTTTCAAGGGGAAAGGCTTGATCTACCCAATCCCAAATAAAACCACCTTGCAGTTGCTCTGAATTGTTAATCAGATCCCAATACTCTTTTAAATTGCCGACGCTATTGCCCATGGCGTGGACATATTCGCATAGAATGAGAGGCCGGTCACGTTTCTCCGCAGCGTAGTTGGCCAGGGTGTAAACCCGTGCGTACATCGGGAAAAAAATATCGGTGTGGTCGCGCATATCAGTCATCTCAAAAACAACAGGACGGGTCATGTCGCGTGCTTTAGTCCATTTGTAAAGCTCGATGAAGGTGTCGCCGTCCCCTGATTCATTGCCCAGTGACCAGATAATGACCGATGGATGGTTTTTATCGCGTTCAACCATTCGCTGCAGGCGATCAAAAAAAGCAGCCCGCCACTCCGGCTTTTGTGCAAGTGTTTGCTCCGGATCAAAATCAGGTCCCTGGGTTTCAATAAAAGCTTCATCCACGACATAGATGCCAAACTGGTTGCAGAGTTTATACCATTTCGGGTCGTTGGGATAGTGGCTTGTCCGCACTGCGTTAATGTTGTTCTCTTTCATAAGACGAATGTCATCGAGCATCAGCGATTCCGGCACGTACCTGCCTTGTTCAGGATTATGCTCGTGCCTGTTTACTCCTTTTAGTTTCACCGGCACACCATTCACTAACAACAAACCGTCATTTATTTCAACATTACGAAAACCAACCTGCTGCGAGATTACCTGTTTTACGGCTGCCTGATGGTCTCGAAGCGTTATCAGGCAGGTGTACAAATTCGGTGTTTCTGCTGACCATAGTAACGGCGTTTTTATTGCGCCCAGGAAATTCAAGCTTTGTTCCTGTCCGGATTCGATTTTAAATTGTTTTCTAAAACTGAAAACTTTTGCCTGTTTTGCATCCAGCAGTTCGATCTCCACAGCGCATTCTTCAAAGGTACCAGAGTTATTTGCGACAATGACGTCAGCCTCAAACCTTCCATTTTGATAATTTTCATCAAGGCTTGCGCGGGTAAAAAAATCGCGCAAGTGAGTTTTAGGTGCGGCGTAAAGAAAGACATCTCTCTCAATTCCGCTAAGCCGCCAGAAATCCACATCTTCCATGAAACTGCCATCACACCAGCGGTACACTTGCACGGCAATGAGATTCTCACCGGGCCTGGCATAATGGGTAATATTAAATTCGTTTGGCACTTTACTACCCTGGCTGTATCCCACGTATTTGCCGTTTACCCAGAGATGCATGGCTGCACCCACGCTTGCAAAATGTAAATAGACGTCGAGATCCGACCATTTTTCTGGCAATGAAAAAATTTTTCTATATGAACCAACAGGGTTGTATTCTGGATCGATATAAGGAGCCGGACCCGGCAGCAAGTTACTATCCTTGTAGTGCGGAATTCCAAAACCCTCGATTTCCATATTTGACGGCACACAAATCTTATTCCAGTGCTGGTCGTCAAACTTTATTTCATAGAATTTTTCTGGTTTATCAGCAGGTTTTCGAACCCAGTGAAATTTCCAGTTACCATTCAGAGAAATGAAGAATGGAGAGATGTCAGGTTTGTTCCTGAGCGCAGATTCCCGGTCAGCATAGGGTAGAAAAGTGCTGTGCGGGGCTTCGCGATTAATGTTGAATATTTGGGGATCCTGCCAGACTTCTTTATCTGCAGTGGTGCTGATTCCAAATCCTGTTAAAAGAAAGAACGTTAGCCAAAGCATATTGTTTTCCTGTGATTGATTTGAAAATAGAAAAAGTAGAGTAATTCATCTGTATCCGAAGTCTTGTTCTTCCTGCCATTTGTCTTTCGTACCTGGTAAAAGGAAGAGCAAGACTACCGGATGAGCGGAAATGATACTTCCCTAAACAAGATCGAAACCATATTTCCGTAAAAATTTTAAAAGCTTTGTAAATGCTTGTGATAAATTTTCAGCTTTTATTATATGCTGCTCTTGAACTTCCTGAACAAACGGATAAGGAGGTACGAACGACATTGCTAAACTTACTGGATTTTTTCCAGAGTTTCTGATTTTTATATTTACAGAATATTCGATAGACTCATTTGCATACAAACTTTTACCGTATATCGATTCCGTAGATTGAAAAACAATATTTGCCATTCTCTTATCTGGAAGACTTTTCTTTTCTAACGCTGAATTTAACCGGCAAAACCGCAACAAACAAGTTGGTGATTCTCCCAAAAGCCGAGGGCGGTTTTGTCCGAGTTGAAATTAATGTTAAGAAACTCATTTTGTGTTGGGTTACGAATCCCACCTGTTCTTATCTGTACAATTGGTAAAAGGATAAAGCTCCTTTATTTTAAATTCTTTGCAGCATCGAAAAAAAATATACGCATTACGTAAAACACAACCGAGACGCCAATCAATGCCCCAAGCCCAATCGCCTCTTCAGCGGTTAGTTGCCAAAGCAGCCACGCGATAACGAGGCAACTCAAAATGGGAATAACAGGTCCCCCGGTCAGCTTGAATTTCCCTTTAGCCGGTTCGCCGTCGCGAAAGCGTAAGCGAATCACTGCAAGACTAACTCCTGCATATATGACCAGAATTGAACCAGATGCCACCACCGCCAGTGGTTTAAACGTGCCACTCAATGCAAAGGCACAAATCACAGCCGCGAAGAAAATCACAGCCCTATATGGGGTTTTGTATTTTGGATGCACCTTCGCAAGGAACTTTGGAAGGTTACCGTCCAAAGCTGATGCAAAAACCACTCTCGGTGCACCAAGCATATCACCACTGACTGTGGCAAAAATTGAAATTGCGCCTCCGACCAGCAGCATTTTAGCACCCCATTCACCAAATACTTTTATCGCTGCAGCTGCCAGTGGTGCCTCTGTATTGTTTGCCAGCTCCGGTCCAAGCACACCCTGCGCAACAGTTTGGAGACCCACGTAAAGCAGAAAAATGCCAAGGAGTCCAAGCAACATCCCCCTCGGTATTGTTTTCGACGGATTTTCGATCTCACCGCTGGGGTTGAGTCCTGACTCCGCTCCTGCAAATGCAAAAAACAAGATAAGTGCGGCAGTACCGATGTTTTGAACCGAGGGCCACTCAGAAATTATCAGATAGTCAATTTTAATTGCGAAAAGTCCAACCACCAGCAAAAGTAACAATGGGACCAACTTCGCGATAGTGTTGAAAACGAAGAACTTTACACCTGTTCGTACACCAATGATATTTATACCAGCCAGGCAAGTGAATAGACCTATAATAAAAAGGGCTCGCGGAATGGTCTCCTTGAGAATTGGAAATGCAATGGCTATCGTTTCTACCATGGCAACAGTTATAGCCGCGTCAGATAAAATGGACCAACCGAACCAGAGTAATATCGATGCAATAAAACCTGCAAACGGGCCAAACGCTTCTTCAATATATGCATAGGCGCCGCCGCTGCGTGTAACCCGGCTGCCAATTTCTGCAAAACACAGAAAGACCAGTGATACTGCCACAGAACACACCAGGTAAGCGACTATTGCAGCTGACCCTAACTGCACCGCAACAAGCCCGGGTAAAACAAAAATACCGGCGCCTACCACCATATTGACTATGCTCAAACTCAGCGCACGAGTACCAATTGCGCGTACCAGTCCTTCATCCTTTGTACCATTGGATGCGCTCATAATTTGCCTTTATTTTGTCCTCTCATTTACGACTTCTGTATAGTATTCCAATTTATAATTTTTCCATTGAATTGAAAGGATTTTTTTACTAATTTTACCTGGCTTTCCAGATGATACGAGAGGCGGGGGTGGATTTACGGAGCGAATTGAATGGTTTTCGAACCATAGGTTTTGTTATAAGAATTCCTGAAATAAGAAAGCATCT
>CAZIKB010000034.1:0-51335 GCA_964539665.1 uncultured Cytophagia bacterium | reverse complement strand
CGTCAATAAAGTTAATTAGACTATTGATATGTTAATTAGGAATCATTGTACTAGTTATCAATCGTTTTCCGCAGAAGAAGTAAAGAATTTGAATGCTATTATCCCGGATTTTCAAGTAAATGAAAATGCAGGACCAAACGGTGCAACTCAATATTATCCTGCCATTTCCACAGATGGGAGCGGGAATTTTGTAGTGACGTGGCAGGATTACCGCAATGGCGATAGGGACATTTACGCCCAGCGCTATGCAAGTGATGGGACTGTATGGGCAAATAATTTCAAAGTCAACGATGAGCAAGGAAGTGCATCGCCATTCTCTTCTCCTGCCATTTCAACAGATGGCAGCGGGAATTTTGTGGTGACGTGGGTGGATTATCGCAATGGCGATTCTGACATTTACGCCCAGCGCTATGCAAGTGATGGGACTGCATGGGCAAATAATTTCAAAGTCAACGATGAGCAAGGAAATGCATATCAATGGGCGCCAGCCATTTCAACTGATGGCAGCGGGAATTTTGTGATTACGTGGCAGGATGGACGCAATGGCGATAGGGACATTTACGCTCAGCGCTATGCAAGTGATGGGACCGCATTGGCAAGTAATTTCAAAGTCAACGATGATCAAGGAAGTGCAGGTCAATTTATTCCTTCCATTTCCACAGATGTGAGCGGGAATTTTGTGATTACGTGGTATGATTCTCGCAATGGCGATTCTGACATTTACGCCCAGCGCTATGCAAGTGATGGGACAGCCTTGGCAAGTAATTTCAAAGTCAACAATGATCAAGGAAGTACAGTTCAAAGGTCTCCTTCCATATCAACAGATGGCAGCGGGAATTTTGTGATTACGTGGAGCGATGAACGCAATGGCGATTTTGACATTTACGCTCAGAGATATGCAAGTGATGGCACAGCAGTTGGAAATAATTTTAGGGTCTCAAATACATACAAAGGACGGCAGCTTTCTCCTGAAGTAAAATTATGGAATAATCGGATTTACACTACATGGTCAGATAATCGAGCAGGCGGAACAGGCTATGATATCTGGGCTAATGTTTTAGATTGGGATAATCCTGTAGGAGTGGACATAAGCGAGCATGAACAATCTCAGGTACCTTCAAAGTTTGCTTTAGATCAAAATTATCCAAATCCGTTTAATCCAACGACGATGATTTCATATTCAATACCCAAGTCAAATTTTGTGACTTTGAAAATATATGATAGGCTTGGGCGAGAAGTTCAAACTTTAGTAAATCAATTGCAAGAGGCGAACACATATATCATCAATTTCCACGCAAATGAATTAGCAAGCGGTATTTATTTTTACAGAATACAAGTTGGGAATAGTATTGTAGTGACAAAAAAGATGTTGTTTATGAAATAATATCGTACAGATGCCCAAATTCATTTGGGGATTCCCACGATGAATGGAGGCTTCCATTATGCGAGATGACCTTTCATCCCGTTGGAAGCGAAGGCGTGAGTAAACGTATTGACGTGTTCGCCACTGCCTTAACTAATAAGATGAAACTCAATGACATAGCTTATCTGGATTTAAGCTATGCCCCACCTTTTGCGCCGGTTTGGGATGCGGTTTTAGTTGCAGTGAACGCTGCGAAAAGTAAATTTTGAATTGATTTGATTTTAGTTTACAGTTTCTTAAATTTGAAAATCCATTTAATAGGAGGGAATTACCATGAAAAACATAACTCGCTTTGCACTATTTATCTTTGTCGTATCTGGTTCTAATTTAGTAACTGCTCAAGAACCACCCCATTCGCGCAGATGGGAAGCAAGAAAGCTGTTTGATGAACAGGCAGAAAGGAGACATTTTATGTTCGATGAAACAGACCTGCTCACAAACAAACCTAATTATCAATCGCTTTCTGCAGATGAAGTAACAACTTTGAGTGCCATTATTCCGGATTTTCAAGTAAATGAAAATGCAGGACCAAACGGTGCATATCAAGGGTCTCCTGCCATTTCAACAGATGGCAGCGGGAATTTTGTGATTACCTGGTCGGATTCTCGCAATGGCGATTCTGACATTTACGCCCAGCGCTATGCAAGTGATGGGACAGCATTGGCAAGTAATTTCAAAGTCAACGATGATCAAGTAAGTGCATCTCAAGGGTCTCCTGCCATTTCCCCAGATGGCAGCGGGAATTTTGTGATTACGTGGCCGGATTCTCGCAATGGTGATTCTGACATTTACGCGCAGCGCTATGCAAGTGATGGCACCGCATTGGCAAGTAATTTCAGAGTCAACGATGATGATGGACTTACATATCAATATGTTCAATATGATCCTTCCATTTCAACAGATGGCAGCGGGAATTTTGTGATTACGTGGAGCGATGAACGCAATGATTGGTTACAAACTGACATTTACGCCCAGCGCTATGCAAGTGATGGCACAGCCTTGGCAAGTAATTTCAAAGTCAACGATGATCAAGGAAGTGAAGATCAAGGGTATCCTGCCATTTCGACAGATGGCAGCGGGAGTTTTGTGATTACGTGGTATGATAGACGCAATGGCGATTATGACATTTACGCCCAGCGCTATGCAAGTGATGGCACAGCATTGGCAAGTAATTTCAAAGTCAACGATGATCAAGGACGTGCATATCAAAATTTTCCTTCCATTTCAACAGATGGCAGCGGGAATTTTGTGATTACGTGGACAGATTCTCGCAATTATGATTCTGACATTTACGCCCAGCGCTATGCAAGTGATGGCACAGCATTGGCAAGTAATTTCAAAGTCAACCATGATCAAGGAAGTGCATATCAAAAGTCTCCTGATGTCACGTTATGGAATAATCGGATTTACACGGCTTGGACAGATAATCGAGCGGGTGGTTACAACAATGATATTTGGGCTAATGTTTTAGACTTTACAAATCCTGTAGGAGTGGACATAAGCGAGCATGAACAGTCTCAGGTACCTTCAAAGTTTGCTTTGCATCAAAATTATCCGAATCCGTTTAATCCAACAACGAAAATTTCATATACAACACCCAAATCAAATTTTGTGACTTTGAAAATATTTGATAGACTTGGCAGAGAAATTCAAACTTTAGTGAATCAATTTCAAGAGGTAAACACATATATTGTCAATTTTGATGCGAGTGGACTTGCCAGCGGTATTTATTTTTATAGAATACAAGCAGGCAATAGTTTTGTAGAGACAAAAAAGATGTTGTTTATGAAATAGCATTGTATGGATGCCCAAATTCATTTGGGAGTTCCCATGATGAATCGAGGCTTCCACTTATTCGAGAAGACCTTTCATCCCGTTGGATGTGAAGGGGTAAGTAAACGCATTGACGTGTTCGCCACCGCCTTACCTAATAAAATGACACTTAATGAGATCGCTTATCTGGATTTAAGCTATGCTCCGCCTTTTGCGCCGGTTTGGGATCCGGTTTTGGCAGCGGTGAACGTTGCGAAAAGTAAATTGTGAATTGATTTGATTTTAGTTAGTAGTTTATTAAATTAGAACACTTAACATGAATTATAGAATTTGTTTAATTTTGAGGTCATAATCATGGGAATAAGCATCACTATTCCTCAAAAGTTAGCTACAAAAGTGTCAATAATAGCTAAGATTGAAGGATTTAAAAGTTCAGAAGAATTTCTAACACATCTGATTGAAGATAGAATTAAAGTTTATGAGGCAAAAAAAACTTCGAAAAAGCGTGCTTTCAAAAATGTAGAGGAAATGCGCAAAACGATGCTTGAAGCTGGATTAACCGAGGAGGAAATTTTAGATGATTTTGATAAATTTAGAAATACTCTGGATAGAGAAACATTTTTGCTGGAATTAAAGGATAAACATAAATGACGAACAAATGCCCAAACTTATTGTTGTAGACGCCAACCCTTTACTCTCTGCACTTCTTTCCGGGCGAGTTCTGCAAATCTTATTTTCTACTAATTTTGAATTTGTAACCTCAGAAAAGACTATTTGGGAAGTGAAAAAATATATCCCAGATTTGACGAATAAATTAGGTCAGAAATCAGAATTTAATAAGCTACAGAAAAAAAAGATAGATATTGAACAGAAACTTTTTCAGTTATTAAATGATTTCCAAATAATAGCAATTCCCCCCAATATTTATGATTCAAAAATTAGATTAGCGACAACAATTATTGGCAATAGAGATTCCAAAGATACCGACATTTTAGCTTTATCATTATATTTGAATGCTCCACTCTGGTCAAATGATAAAGATTTTGAAGGAATCCTTGAAATTGAATTATTAAAAACCTCAGATTTACTGCTACAGATTTAGAGATATAAATATAAAATTCTTATCAGGAGGTTCATAAAATAAATGAAAATAACAATGAAAGCGCTTGTCAAAAAACACAGGAAACAGGGCTTGTGGTTAGAAGAAGTGCCGGTTCCCGAAATCGGAATAAATGACGTCCTGATTCAGATCCATAAAACCGCCATCTGCGGCACAGACGTCCATATCTGGAACTGGGACGCCTGGGCGCAAAAGACCATACCAGTGCCAATGACGATTGGTCATGAATTTGTAGGTGAAATCGCTGCGATGGGCAGCAATGTCCATGACCTTGAAATTGGCGACACCGTCTCTGGTGAAGGACATCTTGTCTGCGGCAGGTGCCGGAATTGTCTGGCCGGACGGCGCCATCTCTGCATGGCAACTAAAGGTGTTGGAGTGAACAGGGCAGGGGCGTTTGCCGAGTACCTTGCTATTCCAGTTGCGAACGTCTGGCAGGCCGACCCAAACATCCCAATGGACCTATTAAGTATTTTCGATCCATTTGGCAATGCAACTCACACGGCTTTGTCTTTTAAAGTGCTGGGAGAAGATGTGTTGATTACCGGCGCCGGCCCGATTGGGCTGATGGCTACGGCAATTGCAAAACACGCGGGAGCACGCTATGTTGTTACCTCTGATATGAATACGTATCGTCTTGAGCTTGCTAAAGAAATGGGAGCAACCATTGCATTGAATGTCAAAGAAAAAAGTCTCGCAGATGTTCAGAAAGAGCTGGGAATGACCGAGGGCTTTGACGTTGGGCTGGAGATGTCCGGCAGCGGTGAAGCTTTCAAAGATATGATTGCTAATATGTGTCACGGCGCGAAAATCGCCATGCTGGGAATACCGACCAGTGATTTAGCAATTGATTGGAACACAGTGATATTCAATATGCTTACCATAAAAGGTATTTACGGCCGGGAAATGTTCGAGACCTGGTATTTAATGCAGTCAATGATCCAGACTGGCCTGGACATAGCCCCGGTTATCACCCACAAATTTCACTATACTGAATTTGAGGAAGCTTTTGAAGTGATGCGGTCCGGTAATTCGGGGAAGGTGATATTAAACTGGAATGACGAATGAAATTGAGGTAAGTTAAACATTAATCTGATATGTTGATTAAGTGATAGAAAACTTTCCGAAGGTTTTTTGACATACTGTATGTATTGTTAAGTATTAAGTAAATACTACATATCGAAATTTTAATTAAAACTGAACCTTCGGAAGGTTTCTTATTCAACAGAATCATTAATAATCAACATAATGGAGGATTGATATGGCGAACTTGAGTTTTCTTGATGATGAATTAGCTCAACTAAAAGAACAAGGACTATTAATCAATATCCGGACAATTGGCACGGCGCAGGATGCCTGGATAGATGTGGACGGCAGAAAGGTATTGAACATGTGTGCAAATAATTACCTGGGCTTTGCTAATCATCCCGAATTGAAAAAGGCTGCTCAAAAGGCTATTGAAGATTACGGGGTTGGGCCGGCCGCAGTTCGCACGATTGCCGGCACCATGAAGTTACACAATGAGTTGGAAGAGAAGCTTGCTAAATTTAAAAACGTTGAAGCGGCGATTTCATTTCAGTCCGGATTTAGCGCAAATGGCGCGACCGTTCCAACCTTGATGGGAGCGGAAGACATCATCTTTTCTGATGAATTGAATCATGCCAGTATAATCGACGCCTGCCGGCTGACGAAGGCCAAGACTGTACGCTATTCTCACTGTGATGCAGATTCCCTGGCAGAAAAACTTGATGAGGAAAAATCAGCCCGACGCAAATTGGTGATCACAGACGGCGTGTTTAGCATGGATGGCGATGTTGCACCATTACCTGAAATCGTTGCTGTGGCTGAAAAGCATGACGCTATGGTTATGGTTGATGACGCTCACGGTGAAGGAGTTCTCGGTAACGCCGGTCGTGGTATCTCGGATCATTATGGCCTGCATGGCAAAGTCGATATTGAAATCGGCACCATGTCAAAAGCGTTCGGAGTTGTTGGTGGCTACGTTGCAGGCAAAAAAAAGATCGTTGATTATTTGCGGCAGAGGGCCAGACCGTTTCTGTTTTCAAGTGCGGTAACGCCGGCTGATGTGGCAGCCTGCATCAAGGCGGTTGATATTCTGACCGAATCCGGCGATGTGGTAAATAAGTTGTGGGAGAACACGAAATATTTCAAGGCGCAGCTTAAGAATTTGGGATTTGATCTGGGCGTGAGCACCACACCGATTACACCGGTTATGATTGGCGATCCCAAATTGGCACAGAATTTTAGCCGCTCATTATTTGAAAATGGCATTTTTGGCATGGCCATCAGCTTCCCCACAGTTCCAAGAGGCAAAGACCGCCTGCGGTTGATGAACTCTGCCACACATTCAAAAGAAGATTTAGATTTTGCTGTTAGTGTGTTTAAAAAAGTGGGTAACGAAGCCGGAATAATTTAATTTATTATTTAACCATAAAGCGTGTAAAAAATGAAAGCAATTATTAAACAAATTCAAGGAAACACCTTTGCTGCTAAAGCTGATTCTAACCACTGGGTGGTAATGGATACCTCGCCAAAGGATGACGGCGCCGGGGCCAGCAGCGGTCCCATGGAAATGGTACTGATGGCATTGGGAAGCTGCTCAGGAATTGACGTTTTGCTGATGTTGAAGAAGATGCGTGCCATAGTCACCGATTTTCAAATTAATATGGATTCGGAACGGGCCGAAGATCATCCGAAAGTGTTTACTAAAGTGAGTTTAGAATACATATTTAAGGGGGAAAACATAAAGCCTAAAGATGTCGAGCGCGCCATTCAATTGTCCATTGAGAAATATTGTTCTGTAGCGGGCATGGTGGCTAAAACAGCGGAGATTGAGACGTCATATAAGATTGAATAGGCACTGTAACAAGGACATTTTACAAACGGGATTCGAAATGACAGCATTATTTACATTTTGCAAAAATCTAACAAAAACACTAAATAAGGAAGAACCGTGAAAGTATCGAAATTGTTGGTGATCATGCTAATGAGTATTTTGTTGTTTACCATCAACGCCTGTGAAAAAAAATCTTCTGGAGGGGAACAGGAAGTCGTAACTGAAGGAGAAGAGTCGGGTCTGCGTCTTGCAATCGATACGACTTATGATGCAGTTAGAAACGGTGTTCGATTAACTTTGGCTTACGATAACACATCTTCATCATTTTTAGGCAATGTAGAAAACATCACAAATCAAACCATATTTTTAGTGCGTGTTGAAGTACACCTTTCCGATGGCACGGAGCTGGGACCCACAACACCTGTTGAGCTTGTACCTGGCGCTAAAGCAAGCGTCAACCTGCCAGTCGAAGGACAGTTATTTAGCTGGTGGAAGGCTCACGCAGAGTCGTCTGAAAAAGGCGGTGAAGAAGGTGGAGATCACGAAGGTGAACACAAAGAAGGCGATGAACATAAAACAGACGACGAACATAGCAGTGAAGGTGAACATAAATCTGAAGGTAGCTGAACCAAGGCAGTTTTATAGTTAGATTGAGGATGAAATCGAGTGATTATTTTTTCCATAACCAGCGATTTCTGCGGACACTATTAGCCATGTAGGCGTCCAGATAATTTATCTTTAAGGTAACGGCGGAAAATATCATTCGTATCTGGAAGCCGATTCGGGTTTTGGTGGGTGCGAAAATGACTGGGCCACACTTTTTAAAGAGGGACTCATATTTTAGTTATAAAATTATTAGGTCTAAATTTGATAGAAATTGTAACTAAAGATAGCAGGATGTTGTTTGTAGTTATAATAGGTTAGATTTTATACTTTGACTTCGTTCAGTATGAAGTTGGCTTATTTTTATGAGTTAGTTTCATGTTGAGCAGAGGTGAAGCTTCGCTAGATATTTAATTCTATACTAACACTCGACTTAAATTTTACAATAGTTGTTTTCCTACTCCTCCAAAGTCCGCACTTCAATCGTTGTCAATCTTAATCGATAGGACAATTCCCTTGCCATGCCTAAAAGCATTTTTGATGCAAGCAGCGGCTCATGATTCACGAGATGTTGAAAATCATCTACTGTCATGTAAAGAAGTTCAGTTTCTGTATCAGCACGAACCGAAGCGGAACGTGGTTGTTCTTCAAGAATAGCCATATCGCCAAAAAACACACCTTCACCAAAGGTTGCTAACCTGCGATCCCGACCATTTTGGGAAAGGCTGGCGAGTACACTCACTCCGCCTGATAGGATAAAATATATTTTATCACCCGGATCGCCTTCCTTAAAAACTATATCCAATTTTTTATACTTCATGGGATGCATGTGACGTTTTACTATTACAAGCTGTTGTTTTGTGAGTTCTTTAAACACGCTTAAACTTTTTACAGTTATTTTTTGTTTTGTGATTTGGGCGGCTTGTAATTCTCTTTGAATGAGGGCGTCTTCTGCCCATTCCTGCGCTTGATCGGTATCAGGAAACAGGAAATCCGTACCAATGGCTTTAATGACCTCTGTATCTTCCATGAGCTTTCTCATTCTTTCTTTATCCGCGTCTCCTGGCATACCTAAATAACTTATGAGTAAATGGTTGCCTTTGTCCTGAATTCGTTCAATAAGTTGTTTTAGTAACTGTGCTCCTGTCAGGTCAATGGTGTGGACTCGTTTAAAATCAAGAATGATGCTAAAACTGTCCAGCTCTTCTTCGATTTCAGCAAGTAACTTGTCGCAGGTTCCAAAAAATAGGGAGCCATTCAACTCGTAGACCTTAATTAAGTCGCCTTTTTCATCCAGGATTTTCATGGCTTCCCGACTTCGGATTTTTTTGGAGTGAACCAAATTGCCGGTGTACATTCGTCGAACTATAGTTTTACCGATCTGCTCCTTAATAAAAAGGAAAGCTGTTATGATTAAGCCTATTAGTACAGCGATGATCAAATCAATAGCAACTGTAATTACCGTAACCGCAACGATGACTAACAGGTTTCCTAAAGCGGATTTTTTTAAAGAAAGGTGAATGCTTTCGGATTCAATCATTGAAATTGATGTCATGAGCAGAATACCTGCCAGTACAGCCATTGGAATCCATTGGACTAAACTCCCTAAAAAAAGAACGACTAATAAAACAGTAATACAATTTACAAGTCCGCTCAATGGAGTTCTGGCGCCGGCATTAACATTAACCACCGTGGCGATTGTGGATCCTGCAACTGGTAAACCACCAAAAGAAGCTGAAGCGATGTTTCCCATT
Source organism: uncultured Cytophagia bacterium (assembly GCA_964539665.1). Classification (GTDB taxonomy): domain Bacteria; phylum Zhuqueibacterota; class Zhuqueibacteria; order Oceanimicrobiales; family Oceanimicrobiaceae; genus CAZIKB01. The sequence goes on along the minus strand of CAZIKB010000034.1, from coordinate 41,805 downwards.
CCCTGGCCTAACAATTCCTTAGTGCTATTATGTTTGGATTTGGTAATCATGTCGGTCACAACAGATGTTAATAGAGTATCTATTGAGGCCAGAACACTCAGTGTCATGGCTGGTAAAATCAGCTTACTTAATGTAGACAGTGGAATTTGGCTGCTTAAGTTAATAAAGTTCATAACCTGTTTTGGTGTTGGAAAAGCGCTGGGGATGTGTCCAATGACCAGGGGATTTCCTGTAATCTGCAGTAGTGAAGGATTGAAAAATCTACCAATGATAAAGTAGGTTGCAACACCACACAACAATCCGATGAGTGAGCATGGAATAGTTTTAGTTAATTTTTTTGCTACAAGCATTGTAATAATAGTAACCAGGCCGACTAATAGAATTTCATAACGAATTTCAGCCGCACCCGTAAAAATTGCTGCTAAGCCGGTATCTTTTGATACGCCAGATAATGGCCGTAATTGACCAAGAAAAATGATGATGGCAATACCATTCATAAAACCAGCAATGACCGGATAGGGTATAAATTTTATTAATTTGCCGCCGCCTACAGCGCCCATAATTAGTTGCATTATCCCAGCCATGGCTATGGTTATGGATACCAATACTAAAATAACCATTATTTGATTATCACCTAAAGCGGCGATTTCTGGTTCTTTTAAAAGGGTTGATATTATTGATGTAACCATAACAGACATGGGCGCCGTGGGTACAGCAATTTGACCGGGTGTGCCTCCCAGTAGACTGGTTAAAATTCCGGCAACGATCACTCCATAAAGCCCGGTGAGCGCTCCCTGGGCGATGTATTCCTCTCCTAACGGAGCAAACGCTACCACACCGAACGCGATAGCCAATGGCAGCGAGATAACTGATGTGGTGATTCCCCCCATGATATCACCTTTTAGATTGCCAAAAATTTTCACTAAACGGTCTCCTGAAAATGCTGCTGAATAAATTTCACGTCATTCATTAATATCTGGTTTTGATATGGCAGGAAATTTTTATAAGTTATTAATAAATGTAGCTACTTATCTTGTTAGGTGCGGAAAGGTCAAAATTATATAATTTAAAAGAAGTTTTATTTAAGTTCTTGTTAAATTAGTTCATTATCAAAGTTTATTATGAATAATTATTTGAATGTTTGCTATTTTCTATTTGACAATTAACTTAAGAATTTTACATTTATGATAATTCAAACCATAAAACAAGATATCTTGCGTAATTTCATTGAGTTCTATTAGCGGATATGATAAATTGCTGTCGATTTACGTAAAATGATTATGACTATGCATGACGACTGCTTTCATGCAAACTTTATAATTATATTCAAACCGATCTCATTACCATATCCCAGCAAGAATAATAAAGCAGAGACACTATTAATACGCTGCTCGGGTCATTCTTTGTGCAAGTAACCTGTCAAAGTTGGAAACAGATAAACTACTAATCTCGCGTATTAATTAGTTAACATGTTCAGGAAGGAGGGAAAATGAGCAAACTTCGTATTGGGGTCATCGACCTCGTTACAAAAGGTCCGACTAAAACATTGTGGGCGCGCATAATGCATGCCAACCTGGCTGGCATCATGCCCCAGGTTGCTGCTGCCTGGTGTGAAGAAGAAGGGCATGATGTTTCATATATATGTTATACCGGTTTCGAAGATTTAATTAAAGAATTACCTGATAAATTTGATATGGTATTTATAAGCGCATTCACTCAAACTGCGCAATTAGCCTACTCATTAAGCAATCTACTCAGGTCGAAAGGTTCAATTACGGTTCTTGGGGGCCCTCATGCTCGTTGTTACCCGCAGGATGCACAAAAGTACTTTGATTATGTTTTAGGCTTCACTGATAAAATAGTAATCCGTGATGTTTTACAGGATTTTTCGCAACATCGGCCAATTGGCCAGTTCATCTCAGCTAAAGAGCAACCTTCTGAGCTGCCTGGCGTGCGTGAGCGTTGGAAATTCATCGAGCATACGCTTGATAAAGCGCCATTAATTAAAATTGTACCCATGATTGGCAGTCTGGGATGTCCATACACGTGCAATTTTTGTATTGATTCAGTCGTACCGTTTCATTCACTTGACGTCGATGTTCTCAAAGAAGATCTGCAGTTTCTGTTAAAGAAGTTTAAACGTCCGCACATCGCCTGGCATGATCCTAACTTTGGTATCCGCTTTGAAGAGCAAATGGATGCAATTGAGGAGGCTATACCCCCTGACAGTGTTGATTTTGTTGCTGAGACCAGTCTGGCTCTATTATCAGAAACTCGCTTAAAGCGACTCAAACGAATTGGATTTAAAGCTCTATTACCAGGAATTGAGTCATGGTATGATTTAGGGAACAAATCAAAAAGTGGTATACATCAAGGTATGGATAAGCTCAAACTGGTTTCCGAGAATGTGAATTTAATAATGAAATATATTCCATACGTTCAGGCTAACTTTGTACTCGGATTGGATGTCGATGAGGGTGCAGAGCCGTTTGAACTCACTAAACAATTTATGGACCTGGTGCCAGGTGCATTTCCAGGATTTTCAATGCTTACTGCATTTGGGCAGGCAGCTCCACTTAATCTTGAATACCAGTCTGCCAATCGTATTTTACCATTTCCTTTCCATTTTCTGAATAACAATCACGCTATGAATGTAAAACCTAAGAATTATTCGTGGACTGAATTTTATGACTACGTAATTGATTTGTCGGAACACTCTTTTTCATGGCGTACAATATTCAATCGATTCCGGGCTGTTAAAGACACCATACCACGCTGGATTAATTTCGTTCGGGGCGTATCATCAGAAGGTTTTGGAAGGTTGCGAAAATATAAAGAAATCCGTCAAAGATTGGATACCGATAGAGATTTTCGAGACTTTTTTGAGCAGGAGACTGCTGAATTGCCGCAGTATTATAAAGATTGGATAAAAAGAGATCTGGGGCCGTTATGGGAATGGCTGCCTGAAGGAGCGCTGTATCATGATGTTCATGCCTACCTTCACTCAAAGCATGATAAATCAGGCGAGGTGAGTAGTGTCACGGAAGCGACGATTGCGGAGGAGCCTGTCGCAAACCAAAATGCAGGTTGAAATAAATTATTGCATTATCAATCAAAATTTTGTTTTCTTCGCAATAATAGGGTATGCGGTACAATCTGGAAATAAGGTAATGTGTACGCATCGTTGGTTTAACTGCAAGTAGAATAATAATTTCACTAAATGTGATTCAGTCTTGATTTTCAATTTTAAAATTAGTATTTTTCAAAATGAAAAATGAATTATATTATACGGTCAGCCAGTTAGTTCAGCAGATGGCACAAAATTGTCATTCTGAATCTACTGTAGCGGGGGAGGAATCTGGTTTCTGACAAAATTTAGCTTTTTAGCATTGTCAGATTTCTCACTGGCGTTCGAAATGACAGAAGCTGAGTTAAATGGATAACCAGAATTAAATTAATTCAAGTTATTGATTTTAAAAGCAATATATCAAAGTGAAAGAAATCTTACTTATTCTACGGTGGTTGATTTTTATTTTTTATCTTGTCAGCTTTGGTTATTATCTCTCATATTTTAAAGAAAAGAAAAACCAATCAGTACCAATAATTCGAAGGTGGCTGACAGCAGCCGTGGTATTTCATTCTTTATATCTGATCTCACTCAGCTTTAATTTAACGCACCTGCCTGTTGGAGATTTGTTTCAAGTTCTGACTACTTTTGCATGGCTTTCAGTTCTGGTTTATCTTTTTTTAGAAATTCGTTTAAAAGAGATGACCATGGGTGTGTTTTTTATACCTGTTATTTTAATTTTACATGCTATCTCAAGTCTGTTTATCGATGTGGATAAACCCCTGGCTGCGATACTTAATAATGTGTTGTTTGAGTTGCATGTGGCGATTCTAATTTCTGGTTATGCAGCATTTGCCATTTCTTTCATTACCAGCGTAATGTACATTCTCCTTTCCAAAGAAATGAAGTCAAAAAAATTAGGAATATTTTTTGAGCGATTACCATCGTTGCAATTAATTGATAAGCTCAGCAATCAAGCAGTTAATATTGGATTGGTGCTGGTTACAATCGGCATTTTGCTCGGACTTTATATGGGGCTAAATGTGTGGAAAGGCCAATGGGCTTTTGACCCTAAATTGATAGCTGTCGCTTTTTCGTGGACAATTTATGCCGCGCATTTTATCACGCGAAAATCTATTGGCTGGCAAGGAAGACGGGCGGCAATTCTCTCAGTAATTGGATTTAATTGGCTGTTATTTACGTTCATTGTGGTTAATTTATATTTTACAAAGTTTCATAATTTTCAATAAGTTGTTATGTCTATTTTCACATTTGGATTTAAATTATCTGAAAAAGAAAAAATAGATTCATGGTTCAATAACATATCACTCAGCCCTGATTTTATTCATAAAGTCACTGCAAATATTTCAGCAGATGAATTTTTTCTTTTTAAATCCGGACAGGTTTTTCAAGTATTTGCGGCCACCGAACAAATAGATGCCTTCGAAGAAAAATTATTCAACATATTGCAAAAAGAATTTGAATTGCCTGCTAATATTTTAAAGAATAATCGTTTTCGTCTGGGCGGGTCTCCAGCGATCGAGGCTTTTTTAAAATATGCTATTGGCATGGACAGTGCCGGCGAGATAAGCCAGACTGTGCAGGAATTTCGGGAAGGATTTTTGACAGCCCGTGAAATGAATTTAACCGGACCATATTTCAGTAAGCTTTATCAAAGAGGATTGTGGTTTTCGGAAAAGATAAGAATAGAATTGAATTTACAAAAAAACGCAATCACGGCGGAAACGGTGGTTACAGATTTAGCTGAAAAAATTTTTGGAGAACTGAACAATCATAAAGCGTTAATAGTTGCAAATAATTTTGTATGTGAAACTTTTATTCAGAAATTGATCGATAAAAATATTGGAGAATTACATTTTGTTGATTTAGACAATCAAAACCTCCTGGGACTGAGTGAGCGATTTAGAGGAAGCAGGATAAAAATCAATCAACTAAAAACGATTTTACCTGCAATTGATTTGATATTAATGTTTGACGAAAAAATCGAGGAGATAGTTCAAGAGTTCAAATTTTCACAAATCATGAATCAACGCAATAATGCACCACTCTTATATATTTCTTATCTTGATGAATCTCCACCCGACCACTCGAAAAAACCTAACTATTCTAATATTTATAACATTTATTATTACAATAAATATGATTTAGAAAAAATCGTTGATTCGAATTTACTTGAACACCATAAAGATTTCAGTGCAGTAGATAAGTTACTTGATAAAGAAATTCAGAATTTTGTTACCTGGGTCCATTCAAAGGAACACTATCGCTTCGGCAACATTATTGGTAAAAGCCAGGCTATGCAGAAAATATTAGAATTAGTTGCACGAATTGCACAAACAGACATATCCGTAATTATCGACGGTGAAAGTGGCACTGGAAAAGAAATGGTTGCTTATTCGATTCATGAACATAGCAGCCGTGCAAGCAATCCATTTATTGTGGTCAACTGTGGCGCCATGCCTGAAAACCTGTTGGAAAGCGAATTGTTCGGACATGTACGTGGAGCCTTCACGGGAGCTACCAACAACAAAAAAGGCTTATTTGAAGCGGCAAATCACGGGACTATTTTTCTGGATGAAATTGGTGAAACATCATTAACGATGCAAGTAAAGCTGCTCAGATTTCTCCAGGAAGGTGAAATTAAACCTGTTGGCAGTAATCAAATATTGAAGCTGGATGTAAGATTAATCACCGCGACTAACAGAGATTTGGAAAAGATGGTTGAAGCAGGCTCATTCAGGCAGGATTTATATTACAGATTGAATGTGATTCAATTAACGATTCCACCACTCAGGGAGAGATCCGAAGATATTTTACCGTTGGCTGAATTCTTCATTAAAAAATATGCTGCCAAAATTCATAAAACCATCTTCGGTTTTGGTGAAGATGCCTCTCGCATATTAACTAAATATGATTGGCCAGGAAATGTCCGTGAATTGGAAAACGCCATTGAGCGAGCCTTAGCGCTATCTTCGGGTAAACTTCTTACAAAAGCAGACTTGCCGCCAGCTCTGACGAACTCAAAAATTTCAAGAAGGAAAATCAACCAAAAAGAGACTCTGAACCTGAAAGAATTGGAAAAGATACATATTGCTGACACTCTGGAAGCTCATAACTGGAATTATGACTTAGTGACGAAAATGTTGGGCATTGGCAGAACCACGCTCTGGCGCAAGATGAAAGAGTATGATATTTCCAATGAAGCCGGTTGAGAGGAATATTGAGTTGACGTTAATTGGAATTTGACCGAGAATCATCTCTCGCTGTCATTCGTCCCTCAGTGAAACAACCTCCCAATTGGTAAACATGAGAGATTGTTTCAGCAAATAGTGCCATTTATGCACAGCCTCAAAAGTCCTGCAGGAAGCATTTTTATGGTGTACAGAAAAATGCCTACCAGTACACAGTTTTTACCGCTTACAAAAAAAATTACCAGAATGACAAATAGCGCTTATTTCTTAGCCACTAATAATAACGCATTTTTTAATGCTCGAAATCTGTCGGTATTAAATTTTCAGCTCCAGGCAATTTTCCAACTAATTTAGCTGGTTCATGAATCAGATACGGAAAGTGCTGGGGACAAATACTGTACTTCTTGTCCTGAAAACGAAATTTAATTAATGGCGCCTGATGGCTGTCACGATCGCAAAAAATACAGTTTTTTTTACTATCACTCATTGTTAGATCTCCTTTAAAATGGTTTTGTGTTAAAAAGAAATTTGATAATTAGTGCTTGACCGAAAACAGTTCTTTTTGTCATTCGGAGTAAAAAATCTTGTAACATCATGAATATTAAAGTTACGGATTTCTTACCAGCAAAAGCGGCTTCGAAATGACTAAATCGAATGTTGGGGCCAATTATTTTACTTTTCATCATGCATCAGACATTCAGATTCACAAAGACTGCACTCTTCAATTAATCCTTTACATGTACATTCATAATTTTCGTAGGCGTGCAAAAATGCTTTTGCTTTAGCATCTTTAGAGAAAAGAAACTTCATGAACCTCAATAACTGTTCACTTGTTTCAGAACTAAGTAAGTGTTCGATTTTGCATGCATCAATTTCGGATTGTTCAAATTCCACCTTGAGAACATCCTGTAAAAATTTGTCTGTTATTAATCTCTTGGATTTGATAGATTGAGTCAGCTCAATCCCAAGTTCAGAAAGTCTGAGGAATTTGTTTTCATCTTCCTTTACATAACCCTTTTCTTTTAAAGCTTTTAAGGTAATGGAGACACTGCCGCGGGTTATTTCGAGGCTTTTTGCCACGTCAGTAACACGAGCGTATCCCTGCTTGTCTAAAAGATTTGATATGGTCGTAAGATGATGAGCAGCGCTGTGGGTAATGATATTGTGCTCAAAATTTTTCCATGTTTCCATAATTCTATCCGATGCATTAATATTACATTCAGTAGTGTAGTCAAATACATGATTTAAGAATAATCGATTTGATTTAATAGTCAAACAAAACATCGGCAAGATAAACAACAAATTTGAATTTGTCAAGTAAAATTTTTTGCTTTATTAAAAATGCGTTAAAAATAAAACCCCCGAGTGCACTGGCAAGTTAAGCACGGGTTGAAGCGACATGCCACACAAATTGTTTTGTCATGTCCCGGCAACCACGAAAGTGCGGGCAAAAGAAAAAGCGGCAGAAAACGCCACGGCAACAAATATCTCGAAAGCTTGCTCACAGAAATCTCATGGGCGGCGGTACGGCGCTAAGAAGCACAAGAGAAGTCTACAAACTCCCGGTGGACTGAACTCGTGCCAAACAGCAAAATTGAGGCGTTCCAAAAATATCGAAAGTCGTTGCTTTTCTTTTTCTGCAGTTTCAAACCGTATCAAGTATATCTATAATAGCGAATTGAAAACGTTGCATCATTTAGTACCTGGAATTCAGAGACCAAGCAGGTCACATTCAGTATTTGTGGACCTGCTGTTTCTTCAGCGCTCCCAACCGGTTTCCTATTTTGATATTCTCCTGCAAGAGTTCGACGGTGACTTCGCAGCGGTCTCTGAGTTCGTCTGCAACCAGTGGAAAATATCCGTGGTGCTGCCGCATTAATTGCTAAATATGCTGGTATGGGAAAAAAGAACTTTAATAAATTGGATGATTGGTTTCCAGCAATAGCAAAGTTTAGTGAGGTTAATAAGCCCTGAATTAAGAGAGATGCAAGCAAAAAGTTATTTAGAAACTCTAAAGTAAGGAGTTAAAGCCAAAACTGTTTGGGGAGAAGAAATTATTATTGAATCGAATCTTTCATTGCAAGTGATGCTCGACGAAGATGGCATGTTCGCACACGCGTTTAACGGTGAGCCGTTGCCATACAAGCATGAATGCCGATCCGTGCAAAGAAGAAAAATATCGCGAATAATCTATGCCTATTCTGTCTTTGATTGAATATTGTTGAGGAATTGCTGACTTCCCCTCTCTTCAACAACGTCGAACCACTCATGGAGAGCGATTTCAGAAAACCCACGTAGGGTACCGTTTGGCCGAGAGGCTTTTGAAAAAGTATAGACTCAGAGTTATTGACCTGTATTCTGCACGCACCTGAAGGAGAATCAACCATGAAAACATTACTGCTTAGTTTGTTGTGCATTTTATTCTCAACTCAATCATTTTCTCAGACTCGCAATCCTGCATACCCAATTATTTTCATTCATGGACTTGACAGCGAGGATGATAAGTGGGCCCCAACTCTCAACGTCTTAGACAACTATTGGGGATCAGCACAATCATATCACGCCGTGTTGAACGCCTATGCAAATGTTACCCGTATCGAAGGGCCTGACGGAATACTCGGCACAATAGATGACGATGTTCTTCTTCAGTTCAATAATCTTAGCAATGTGCTGTCTAACGGAAATATTTTCGTTATCAACTTCAAGAACTTCTGGAACGAGAATCCTAACGACCCGCGAATTCTTATTCATAATTCCGGGTCACCTAGTCTGTTCGGAGAATCGGATGGAAATGAATCAGCAATTGTAAAGCAAGGGTATGCACTAAAGCATGCTATCAAGGCGGTGCTTGATGCGACCAAGGCATCTAAAGTCATTCTCGTTGGTCACTCGATGGGTGGTTTAGCAGCGAGAGAATACTTGCAGCGTACCAAAGATAATTCTTATCCTCCATCACGCAGGTGGTGGATTGACACCACTTCTCTAGACGGACACAAGGTAGCGAAGCTCATCACGATTGGCACGCCGCATTTGGGAAGCAACTTCTTAGAATGGCCGAGCAGTCCGTCTGATACAAAGGATGGTAACCGCTCTCAAGAGGAACGTATTCCAAATTTTAACAGTGAGGCAGTTCGCGACTTGCGTTACAGTCACAGTTACATACTCACTCCGAAAGTTCAAGGGAGATATCTTTTTGGAGGAAGTGAGAGCAACGCGAATTTCGTCAATCAGGGGTTTCACAACACGGACGTGGATTGTAACGGCAATCTAGATGATGTCATCGTGGGAATAAACGAGGGTAAAAATGGAACGTACGACAACCAGGAAATGTACCTTCCGGTCAACGCTCGTTACACTTGGATAACGTCGGACGATATATTATGCCTTAGTGGTGATTGCATAGTTGACCAAGATAGACAATGGCTCCATGTGTTGGCAGCACGCCTTGGCCCAGGGGTGTCGCAGATACTTTGCTTACCCATAGAACACATCTTACCGAAACCTCTGATTACGTCTCTATTATCCGTGGTCTTGATGACCCCGACGACTTTGATTGGGCTTATGAAATAAAAAACGGTGTGAACATAGTGGGAGCTATTACTTACAAGCAGAATATGAACCCTGATGATGTTGATATCTTCAAGATATCTGTTAGCCTTCCGGGAACGCTCTTGATTTCGATTAACGGTGCCAATTCAGGCGCTTCACTTCTTACCATTTATGATGGAAGAAACAATCCTCCGACTCTGATGGACTTACAATCTATTGGTCAGAGCCAAGTGAATCTTAGCGTGAGTGTAGGCCCTGGAATGTACTATGTCAGGATTTTGGGAACAGCGACGCCTGACTCTTGGCTTCATCCCTACGCATTCAGAGCTACTTTTACTGGAAGCGCGGCTCAAGCCCCGCTAGCAACACCAGCAACCAACGTTGCGCAGGCAAGTTTCACTGCCAACTGGAATGCCTCGATAGGCGCGATGAGTTATCGTCTCGACGTTGCAACGAACTCCGTTTTTACGAACTACGTGAGCGGATATCAAGACAAGACAGTCAATGGCCTCAGCAATAATGTAACCGGTCTGACTGCAAACACACCTTACTGGTATGGAGTTCGTGCCGTCAATACTGTTGGTACCAGTGGCAACTCCAATATCATTTCAGCAACAACGTCACCTATTACACAACCACAGCAACTGTGCGTGAATCGCACAACATGGGATTCGCCAGCCGGAGGAGGTGGGAGTCCTGCAGTGAGCGTAACGAACTGTGGCGGCGGCAATGCTTTCAATTACTCAGTATCAGACGATAAAAGCTGGATTACAGTATCTCCAATAAGCGGAACAACTTCTGGAAGTTTTACAATTACAACTACTTCGAACACGACTGGAACTCAACGAACGGGAACCGTAACAGTGACAGCCAGTGGTATCACTGGTTCGCCCAAGACCATTACCGTAACACAGCCCCCTATTACACAGCCACAGCAGTTGTGCGTAAGTCTCACAACATGGAATTCGCCAGTTGGAGGAGGTATCAGTCCTGCAGTGAACGTGGCGAACTGTGGCGGCGGCAATGCTTTCAATTACTCAGTATCAGATGATCAAAGCTGGATTACAGTATCTCCAATAAGCGGAACAACTTCTGGAAGTTTTACAATTACAACTACTTCGAACACGACTGGAACTCAACGAACGGGAACCGTAACAGTGACAGCCAGTGGTATCACTGGTTCGCCCAAGACCATTACCGTAACACAGCCCCCTATTACACAGCCACAGCAGTTGTGCGTAAGTCTCACAACATGGAATTCGCCAGTTGGAGGAGGTATCAGTCCTGCGGTGAACGTGGCAAACTGTGGAGGCGGCAATGCTTTCAATTACTCAGTAACAGACGATCAAAGCTGGATTATAGTATCTCCAATAAGCGGAATAACTCCGGGAAATTTTACAATTACAACTACTTCGAACACGACTGGAACTCAACGAACGGGAACCGTGACAGTGATAGCCAGTGGTATCACTGGTTCACCGAAAACCATTACCGTAACACAGTCAGCTACACCACAATATACTATTAGCACATCTTCAAATCCACCAGAAGGTGGAACAACAAGTGGTGGCGGTAATTATGCAGATGGGGAAATAGCCACCGTAGTTGCAACAAGTAATCCGGGATACACCTTCGTAAACTGGACGGAAAACGGAAGTTACGTAACCGCTGATGCCTACTATCGATTTGGTGTTCAATGGAATGGAGATTGGGTAGCAAACTTCACGTCATGCAGTTATACTCTTGACATTTACAGCACTTCTGCGATTTCATCGGCCACCTCTGGCGCTTTTTGGGTAAAAACAGAGTCGGACTGCAATTGGACGGCAACCACTAGTGGCTGTAACGGCATGATAACGCTAAAAAATGCTACTGGAACAGGCGATGGTTTGATTACTTTTGACATTAGTGCAAATGAGAACACCAGTCCCAGGATGTGTACAATAACAGTTGAAGGGCAAACATTTACAGTTAATCAATTAGGATATGTTGCACCGTGTAGCAACGCCCCAGCGAACCCAATTGACCTAAGTGTTCGTATTAGTGGTTCCAATGAACTTTACGTGACATGGAGTGGAAATAATACAAATGTTACAGATTTTTTAGTTGAAAAAGGATTGTCTGAAACCGGTCCGTTTGAAGTAATTGGCTCATCTGGTAATTATTTTGGATATCGTGATTCTAACGTTTTAGGTGGCACAAGATATTATTATCGTGTGAAGGCTTGCTGCAATTCAAACTGTTCAAATTATACAAATGTGGCAAGTCAAAAGGCATGCACTTTCCCCACTCAACAGTCAGGAGTTATTGCCACGGCGGACACTATTCTTCAGGGTGAGAGTGTTACTTTGACCGTCCAGGGAGGAAGTTTAGGAACAGAGGCAGCCTGGACTTGGCGTATAACAGATTGTCATACTGGGCCAATCGTGGGAACTGGTTCATCCATTACCGTTACTCCTGACAACAGTACATATTATATGGTAAAACCTGAAGGAGGGAATTGCGCGTTTGGATTAATGAATTGTTCCATTGCTTTTATTGAAGTAATACAATTGCCAACAATAACAGTATCAACAACTTCATTACCAGATTTTGGCAGTATAGAAGTAGGTACAAATTCAGCACCACAGACATATACTGTATCTGGAAATGATTTAACAACAGACATTTCGATAACAGCGATCAGCGGGTTTCAAATCTCAACAAGTTCAAATTCAGAATTTGGAAATTCATTGACGTTGACACAATCTGATGGTACGGTGCCGACTACAACAATTTATGCAAGATTCAGTCCTACAAGTACCGGATTTCAATCGGGGAATATTTCACATACAAGCAGCGGGGCTACAAATAAATATGTTTCAATTAGTGGAACGGGAATTAAGTGCACTGGAGTTACTATCGTAATCCAACCGCAAAATCAAATCGCAAATGTAGGTGACACTGCGACCTTCAATGTGTCAGTAAATGGAACAGCACCTTTTCAATATTTCTGGTTTAAGAACGGAGTGCAAATTCCAGGAGCTTCGAGTCCCTCATACACAACGCCAACTCTTAGTTCTGCGGATAATGGCAGCACCTTTTATTGTAATATCACCAATTGTAATTTTCAAAATGGAGTAACAAGTAGCTCAACAACCTTAACGGTAAACACCATCACCTCGGTCGAGCTGGCCGCCTTCTCCGCCCAGGTCGAGGCTGGCGACGTGCATCTGAGCTGGCTCACCGAAACCAACAACTACGGCTTCGATGTCGAAAAAAGCAGCGACGGTGAAAGCTTCCAGAAAATCGCTTTTGTGCCAGGGCACGGCACCACGATGACTGCGCAGCGCTACGAATTCGTCGATGAAAAGGTGGCAATCGGCAGCCACTACTACCGGTTGCGTCAGATCTACTTCGAAGGCGTCTTCGATTACTCCAGCACCCTGAAAATCGACCTGGCTGCGCCGGAAGCTTTTGCACTGTCGCAGAATTACCCCAACCCGTTCAACCCGACGACGGCAATTCAGTTCGAAGTGCCAGCGGCCGGCAAGGTGCAGGTGACTGTCTTCAATTCTCTTGGCCGCCCCATCCGCACCCTGGTGGACGCTCACTATGCGCCCGGGGCCCACAGCACGACCTGGGACGGTCGCAATGACGCTGGCCGGTCTGTCTCCAGTGGTGTCTATTTCTACACGATTAGGAGCGGCAATTTCAGCCAGACGCGACGAATGATTTTTGTGAAGTAGTTTCATGGCAACACGCCTCCTTGTGTGGCAGGCTGCCCGACGCGGCCTGCCTTTTTATTTATTAGCCTGACTGGCCTGAGAAATTGCCAAATCACAACCTAAAATCCGTGGGGAATGGAGCCACCGGAGTGGGCACGAGGCCGGATTAGGTCTGAAAGTGATGAAATGAGCGGAGCGGGGAATGAACGGCCATGCAGGAGTCAGAGATATGTCATTCAGAGGTGGGAGCAGTTCAATCCATTCCAACTGCAAAGGCAAATGTATGGCAAAATCAAACAGATTCTTAATGATGTTAATAAATATATAATTGAATGATCTTGCTCAGAATAAAACCCCCAGGATTACATTTTATTTTTAGGCAACGCGAAAAAAGAACTTTCAGGCTTACTCTGTCATCTTTAAGGAAACTTTATTCGATAAATATAATCAGTCGATGTACTCAAATACTAAGATTCAGTGAATATTTTTACAGGCGAAGCCTCCAGGCATTTAGGTAGTCAGAGCTGAACACTGATATAAAAAATGACAAAGCTTTTTCAAAATGAAAAACTATTTTTAACTTTGAAAAATAGATTTGTTTTAAGTCCCTGTACTTAAAAAGTGAAAAAAATGATTGAAATTAGTTATCCTGAATTATAATACTGAGCAATTCCATATAAAACAATAAAATAGAGCGTTTAAAAATGTGTAAGTATTTCAGAATTATGAAAAATCCTGACTAAATCTTCATCTTGAAATAGTGGCATTATTTTTGATACCTCCTCAGTACCTACACTGTGAAATCGACATTACGAATTAAACTGAAAGAAGGACACATGCACATAATCCTGGTTGGACTGAATCATGAGACGACGCCGGTTGACATAAGAGAAAAGCTGGCTTTTCAAACAAAATGCTTTGGAGATGCTTTAGAACAATTAACTCAATCAAAAAATGACAAAAATTCTGTACTTTTGGAAGCGTTCATTATTTCAACCTGTAATCGTGTTGAAATTTATGGATTAGCAGAGGATGTCGACAGTGGTACCGAGTTCATCAAGGAATTTCTTTCTGAATACAGCAATTTACCTTTAGATTTATTTGAATCATTTTTATACATGGCATCTGATTTAGAAGCCGTTGAGCATCTTTATTCAGTTTCCAGTGGTATAAATTCTATGATCCTCGGGGAAACACAAATTCAATGTCAGGTTAAGCAGGCATTTGAAGAAGCTCAAAGACATAACAGCGTTGGCCCATTTTTCTCAACCTTGTGCAGAACCGCCCTAAGTGTAGGTAAACGCGTCAGAAGTGAAACGAACATAAGCAGGCACTCCCTATCCATCAGCCACGCTGCAGTTAATTTAGTGCAGAAATCATTTCCTGATTTATCAAAACTTAATATACTGATTGTGGGAATAGGCAAAATGAGCCTGATTGCAATTAAAGCCCTGGTAAAATGCGGCGTTAAAAATTTATCCATCGTAAACAGAACAGAACAAAATACAGAAGAAATTGCAAAAGAGTTAAATGTCAAGACTTTTGGCTTTGATCGACTCGAGGAATGTATGATGGATGCAGACGTTGTGATTTGTTCTACAGCGGCGCCTCACGTCATTATCTCTTATGAAACGGTGGAAAGAATTTCAAAGAAACGCGGCATACAACCACTCTTACTTATTGATATTGCTGTTCCAAGAGATGTTGATTCCGAAGTCAGCAACTTAGAGAATGTTTATCTCTATAACATTGATCAATTGGAAACTAGTGTTGAATTTAACAGAGAACAACGAAACAATGAAGTAAATAAAGTCAAAACTATCATAGAGCAGGAGGTTTTGAATTTTTCGGCCTGGTACCAATCTCTGGAAGTAAAGCCAGTAATTATGCAATTGCGTAAACAAGCTGAAGAAATCCGGGAAAAGGAACTGAGTCGTGCTCTTAGACGTTTTCGAAGTGATCTAAATCAACACGATGAACAGATTGTGCAGGATTTAACCCGCAGGATAATAAATAAAGTGCTTCATCAACCACTGGTGCGTTTACGTCAAGAAGCAGAAGACGGGAATAGCCAAAGATATTCTGCAGCTGTTCGAAAATTGTTTGGTTTGGAAGTGCCAGCCGAAGAAAGTCTCGCAGGTTGAACTCCGTAAACTCCCAAAACATACTACGCGTTGGAACCCGGCGCAGCACCCTGGCAAAAGCTCAAACTTACAGTGTAATCAATCAAATTGTTCAAGCTAATCCTCAGCTCAAAGTTGAACTCATAGAAATTGTTACCAGTGGTGATAGAATACTGGATACTTCATTGAGCAGTATGCCTGGTAAAGGTGTTTTTGTAAAAGAAATTGAAGACAAATTATTGTCAGGGGAAATTGATTTAGCTGTGCATAGCATGAAGGATTTACCAACAGAATTCCCTGAAGGGCTTTCGATAGGAGCGATTACCGAAAGAGTTGACCCGAGAGATGTGTTTGTTTCGCGACTGAAAAAAAATCTTGAAGACATGCCCAAAGGGGCGAAAATTGGCACAAGCAGTTTGCGTCGGCAGGCTCAATTACTGGCTGTTTATCCTGAGCTGCAAATAGCAGATATTCGAGGAAATATTGACACTCGATTGCAAAAATCCGAGACGTCAGACTACGATGGAATTATTTTAGCAGCGGCGGGACTACAGCGAATGGGATGGCTGGACCGAGTGCAGCAGTATTTAGGCTGCGATGTGATGATTCCGGCAGTGGGACAGGGAGCCGTCGGCATCGAAATCAGAGAAGATGATCAAAAAACGCGTGAAATCATCAGGCCTTTAAACCATCGACTCACTGAAATTGCGGTCAAAGCCGAGCGGGTATTTTTGGATGGCATGGGAGGCGGTTGTCAAACTCCTATGGGCGCTTTTTGCAGGGTTAGAAATGAAGATGTTGTATTTCAAGCTTTTGTTGCGGACGATGATGGCAAAAATTTCAAAAAGACAAGACGGGAAGGCGTTCTTGGTGATGCGGTGTCCTTAGCTGAACAAATAGTCCGCACTTTCAAAGATAAATAATAAATGAAATTAAATCCATGAGTTTGGCGTTAACAGGAAAGACGATAGTAGTCACACGAGCGGTCGAACAAGCCGATGAGTTCATATCCCAGCTTCAAGAATTTGGAGCCAAAGTAGTGCATATTCCAACTATTGAAATCGTGCCGCCTGACTCATGGCAGGCTTGCGATGCTGCCCTAGAGAAATTGGAACAATATCAGTGGGTAATTTTCACTTCTACGAACGGTGTAAAATTTTTCATCAACAGGCTAATCGAAAGAGGTAAAGTTACAGAGAACTTACTGACCAAACATATTGCAGCAGTGGGGGAGCGTACTAAAACTGATTTAGAAAATCTTGGTCTTCATGTGGACATTGTGCCGGAGGAGTTTCGGGCGGAAGGACTGGTAAAGGCATTTAAACAAATAAATTTGCAAGGTCAACTTATGCTTATTCCAAAAGCGCAAAAAAGTCGGGAAGTGTTGATTAATAATTTGGTATCGATGGGTGCAAATGTGGATGCGGTTGCAGTATATAAAAATCAACTACCCGGTCGGAATAAGGTTTCTGATTTTCAAAAAGTATTAAATGGGCATACCGTAAATCTTTTAACGTTTACAAGCCCCTCGACAATTAAAAGTTTTTTAAATATTTTCGGAGAAAGAAAAGTGATGAATTGGTGTGCAGATGGGTGCAAAATTGCAGTCATTGGTGAAGTTACCGCTAATACTTTAAATAAACATAAATTTGATGTAGATATTATACCTGAAACGTCTACAATCCCAAATTTTATAGAATCGATAGTGGAGTTCTATACATGAGTGAAAAGTTGAAGAATGATTTACTAATCAAAGCCAGTCTCAGAGAGCAAGTCCCCCGTACACCAGTCTGGATCATGCGGCAGGCCGGACGCTATTTACCTGAGTATCAAAAAGTGAGAGCACAAGCGGATTTTATGACCATGTGTCATACTCCTGAGCTGGCAGCAGAAGTAACGCTACAGCCAGTGGATATCATTGGTGTGGATGCCGCCATTATCTTTTCGGATATTTTAGTCATACCAGAAGCAATGGGAATGGATTTACATTTTAACGAAGGTCGTGGTCCGGTTTTTGAAAATCCACTGCGCCAGTCAGAAGATTTTGAAAAATTACGGCCAGTGATTCCTGAAGAAAATTTAGATTTTGTATTAGAAAGTTTGAAACTGGTTCGGGAAGAATTGGCTGGCAGAGTTCCATTAATCGGATTTGCAGGAGCTCCCTGGACTCTGGCGGCGTACATGGTGGAAGGACACGGTTCAAAAAATTTTATTCAAATTAAGAATCTGATGTATTCCCGGCCTGAACTGCTGCGGGCATTATTAGATAAATTATCCGTAGTGGTTGCAGACTATCTTAGCGCCCAGATTCAGGCTGGCGCCCAGGTTGTGCAAATTTTTGACAGTTGGGCCGGTATCCTGAATCCGGATGATTTTCTGGAATTTTCTTTGCCCTATTTAAAAAAAATCGTACACGGCATCAACAAAAATGGCGCACCTGTAATTGTCTTTGCAAGAGACGCCGGCCATTCATTTGAACAGCTTGCAGAAATTGGCGCGGATGTATTGAGTGTGTCCTGGACTGAGGATATGGCAATCGCGAAAAAACGTGTAAAGGGTAAAGTGGCCTTGCAGGGGAATTTAGATCCATGTGTACTTTTTGCACCTGAAAAGAGAATTCGTGAGGAAGTGATAAAGGTTTTAGACAAGGCTGGAACCGGCGGAGGGCACATTTTTAACCTGGGTCATGGGATTTTACCATCTACGCCTGTTGAACATGCCAGGGCTATGGTGGAGTTCGTAAAAGAAGAGTCTAAAGTTTGAAGCAATTCAATTCGTAACCGAAGAAAAACATGGATAAAAGCAAAGTGAATCCCCATTGGGTTGATATAGAATTAATGAAGCGTTATGACAAACCGGGCCCACGTTATACGAGTTATCCAACGGCGCCTCAGTTTAGCGCGGAATTTGGTCACCTTGAACTTGATGAAGAAATCCGCCGAAGCGACCGAATTGAAAAACCTGCGGATTTGTCTTTATATTTCCATTTACCGTTTTGCGATACGCTTTGTTATTTTTGTGGGTGCACCACGGTTGTCACGAGCAACCGGCAGCGAATTGATGAGTACCTGGACTATTTGATAAAGGAAATCAAACTCATTAGCTCCAAAATTATTAGGGAACGCAAGATAGCGCAGTTGCACTGGGGTGGCGGCACGCCATCATATTTGGACCCGGAGCAGATTCGGCGCCTGTTTAGTGCCATTCGGGAAAACTTTGAGTTTCATCCCGATGCTGAAATCGGCGTGGAAATTGATCCTCGTGGCATGACCGACGCCCATTTGGATGCGTTAAGAGATGTCGGATTTAACCGCGCCAGTATGGGAGTGCAGGATTTCGAACTTAAAGTTCAGGAAGCCGTCAATCGGGTGCAGTCGGAAGAGTTGACACGCTGGGCTTTTAATGGACTCCGTGAGCGAGGCATCGACAGCATTAATTTAGACTTGATTTATGGACTGCCATTTCAAACGCTTGATTCTTTTAAACATACACTCGACAGAATTGTGGATATCTCACCAGATCGTCTCGCGATCTTTAATTACGCCCATGTACCGTGGATGAAAAAACATCAACGGATTATTCGTGAAGAAACGCTTCCTGACGTAACCGAAAAGCTGGATATTCTGAAAACTACCATTGAAAAACTCACATCAGTGGGATACGATTATATTGGCATGGATCATTTTGCGAAAGCGGATGATTCCTTAACCAGGGCGCTTCGCGAGAAAACTTTATATCGAAATTTTCAGGGTTATTCAACCAAATGGGGTTGTGATCTGTTTGGTTTTGGCATGTCCAGCATCAGTCAGCTTCGTAACGTTTATGCGCAAAACTCAAAAGACATCCCTGCCTATTATGAAGCAATCGGCGAGGGTAATTTGCCTGTGGAAAGAGGCTATCGCTTAACTGAAGATGATCATTTGCGGCGGTTTGTCATCATGCGTTTGATGTGCGATTTCGAATTAGACAAAAACCGGGTCGAGGATAAATTTAATATTAATTTTGACGCCTATTTTGAAGACGCTTTCCCTGAACTGGAATCATTTGCCGCTGACGGACTGATTCGATGGCCTGATAATAAAATTGTCATCACCGAAATGGGACGATTGCTGATTAGAAACATTGCCATGGTGTTTGATAAGTATTTAAAACAGGCAAAAAAACAGGACCGCCCGGTTTATTCAAGAACGGTTTAATTTTTAACGCTGGTTGGGAATTGGACGCACGAACATTTTTAAAAAAGTTCCGGTACGATGAACGCCTGATAACTGGCGGTTACTACCCTCTGTTACCAATAGAAGCCAGGCCTGGCGAGACCATTGGAGTAGTTCTCATGAATATGGGGGGGGCCAATACGCTGGCAGATGTTGAACCTTTTCTTTATCATCTGTTTATGGATCCGGCCATAATTGATCTTCCGTTTGGCGGAATTTTGCGGCACTGGCTGTCAAAATTAATTTCCACCAGGCGCTCAAAAAAAGTTGGCAAGGATTATGATCGCATCGGGGGTGGATCGCCAATTAATCGATTGACTCAGGGGCAGGCTAAAAATTTGGAGTCTGCTTTAAACCGGCGGTTTGGAGATGCCGTTGGAATCAAATTTCGTGTTTATGTGGCGATGCGTTACGGGCATCCAACAGCCGAAAAAGCTGCGCAGGAAATGCAAAATGACAATGTAAACAAAGTTGTGTTGCTGCCGCTGTATCCGCAGTACTCAAAAACGACTACCGGCTCATCTTTAAGTTATTGGTGGATGCTTGAGCAAAGTGGCGAAATTCCAAAATGGCCGACAACTTACATCTTTGAATATGCTGCTCATCCCAAATACATTCAGGCTCTGAGCTCGCGCATAGACGAGGCGTTGGAGCGCTTTCCGGTAGAGGTGCGCAGCAAGGTGCAACTTGTATTTAGCGCGCATGGCACTCCGTTATATGAAATGAAGAAACGGCGTGATCCTTACTGCTGCCTGATTCATTCTACTGTGGAACAGGTGATGAATTACCGAAGCAGAGATTATCCCTTTCATGTCTCGTTTCAAAGTAAGGTGGGCCCGGCAGAATGGTTGACACCCAGCACACCTGATAAGCTCAAAGAGTTAGCTGACAACGGCAACAAAGCGGTTTTGCTTGTGCCGGTAGCATTTGTTACCGATCATATCGAAACATTATTTGAACTCGACATGGAAGTAAGAAAGGAAGCCCTGGAATTTGGGATCCAACATTACGAAGTCACCGGCGGTTTAAATTCCCATCCGCTGTTCATCGATGCTTTAGCGGATGCTGCTGCATTGCAAGTTATTTTGCCGGGAGCTGAGAAAATGGAAAAATTTAATGTCCAAATACCCGATTGTAAAGTAATACTAAAATACTCCTCGGATGAGAGACAAACGCGGTGTCATCAGTGTGAAGATATCACCGAAGCAATTAAATGGCAGGAAGCTTCTATCAAGGCTTCGGGATGAAATTGTTGATAATGTTTATTAAAATCAATTAAATTGTTAAATTGTGAATTTATTTACAATTTAGCATTAGAGTAATGATACAGTGAAGCAATGCATGAATTAAATCAAAAGTTATGTCAATGAACTCTAATCAAAGTAAAAATATAAGATGACAATTTCACGAATCGAAAAAGATTCACTAATAATTGGTGGCGGGATTTCTGGTCTGGCCACGGCTTATCGTTTGCAGCGTGCCGGATTGAATGTCTTACTGTTGGAAAAATCTTCTCATGTTGGAGGTTCAATTCAAACTGAGGAAGAAAATGGATTTTTGATCGATTCAGGTCCAAACAGCACGTTAGACACTTCACCGAAGATTCGTCAATTTATCAAAGACTTAGGTGTAGAAGATCGACGGGTAAATGCAAATGCCAGCGCCAATCGACGCTATATTCTGCGGGACGGCGAGCTGCGTCCACTGCCCATGAGTCCGCCGCAGTTTCTTGCTTCCAATCTTTTCTCATTCAAAGCTAAACTTCGCCTGCTTGCTGAACCATTTATTGCTGCGGCACCTGAGCACAAAGAAGAAACAATCGCTGAATTTGTAGTGAGAAGATTGGGCAGGGAATTTTTAGATTATGCTATTAATCCTTTTGTTGCCGGAGTTTATGCTGGTGATCCCGAAAGATTAAGTGTACGCAGCGCTGTGGCAAAAATCTATGCACTCGAAGAAAAATATGGCAGTTTAATCAAAGGAATGATCAGGGGAGCCAGGGAGCGCAAAAAGCGGGCTGAAACGGATAAAACCAAGGCACAGTTATTTTCGTTCCGGAATGGAATGGTGGAAATGACCAATACTCTCGCCGGGCATCTCGAAAACAGCATTCAAGCAAAATCTGAAATCACAGGTTTACAACTGCCAGTGGATTCAGATGACTTCCATAAAGTTGATTACGAAAATGACGGCCAGGTATTTAGTGTTAAATCAAGAAGTATCATTTTCACAACACCTGCTTATGTAACCGCGAACTACCTGCAGGTGTTTGACAAGCCGCTAACAGCCAAATTAAATGAAATCGTCTATCCACAGGTGGCTATGGTCTTTTTGGGATTCAAAAAGAAGCCGCCGTGCAGACCGCTTGATGGATTCGGATTTTTGGTGCCGAAAGTAGAAAAACGAAATATCCTGGGTACGATATGGAGTTCAACCATTTTCCCGAATCGAGCCCCGGAAGCCGGCGTGGCCCTGACGACATTTGTAGGCGGAATGCGGCAGCCTGAATTGGCGGCTCGCGACGATAAAGATATTCTTGAACTGGTTTTAAGTGATTTAAGAGAGATTATGGGACTTGAAGGTCAGCCTGATATTATCAAAATTAAACGCTGGAACAAAGCCATTCCGCAGTATGAATTGGGCCATCAAAAAAGAATTGATGCTGCAGAGAAATTTGAATCTGAACATCCGGGCATTTTTATCTCTGGTAATTTTAGAAATGGAATCTCGGTTGGTGATTGCATCATTCAATCAGAGACTGTTGCAGAAAAAGTGATAGAACATAGTAACCGATTCAAGTCAGTCACGATGAATGTTTGAGAAATAATTGCCTTTAAAAAACGCTCGGCTAAAGTAACACAATCGTCTCGATTGCAAAAGCGTTTTTACGAATATAACAATCTTTGGATTGTGATTGCTTTAAAAAACCAGGATTTGATTGATAATACTATAAAGTTAATTTCAAAGAATAAAATTTAAGGACACTCCAATGTTTAAACCATATTTTAGACCTCGACGTCTTCGGGGGACAGAAGAAATCAGGCGCATGGTTCGCGAAACAAAATTGTCTGTTGATGATTTCATTTATCCACTTTTTGTGACTTACGAACAAGGCGTCAAAAAGCCCATCACATCCATGCCGGGGCAAAATCAGCTTTCAATTGATCATTTAGTACAAGAAGCAAAGGAAGTTAAATCCTTAGGAATTCCCGCTATCATCTTGTTTGGCATTCCTGAAGAAAAAGATACTGTCGGTTCTGACTCCTGCAATGCGGATGGCATCATACAGAAAGCTGTGCGGGCTGTTAAAGAATCGGTCTCAGACCTTATGGTAATTACAGATGTTTGCTTTTGTGAATATACCGACCACGGGCATTGTGGTGTTATAATAGATAACTATGTTGATAATGATGAAACTTTAGGGCTGTTGGCCAAACAGGCGGTTTCCCACGTTAAGGCTGGCTCTGATTTGGTTGCACCTTCTGGAATGCTGGACGGTATGGTCGGTGCGATTCGGGAAGGATTGGATGAAGCAGGCTTTGAAAAAATACCGATATTGAGCTATACCATTAAATATGCATCCAGTTTTTATGGACCGTTTCGAGATGCGGTGGAGTCGGCGCCCAAATTTGGCGACCGGCGGACGCACCAGATGGATCCCTCAAATGTACTGGAAGCGCTGAAAGAGGCAGAATTGGATGTTGATGAAGGCGCCGATATTCTAATGGTCAAGCCGGCTCTGTCTTTTTTAGATGTAATCAGAAGGACAAAAGAACGGTTCGACCTGCCCCTGGCTGCCTATAATGTCAGCGGCGAGTACTCGATGGTAAAGGCTGCCGCTCAGAACGGTTGGATTGATGAAAAGGCCGTGACCCTGGAAATTCTAACATCAATCAAACGAGCTGGCTCTGATTTGATTTTGACTTATCATGCAAAAGATGCGGCAAAATGGTTGGGTTGAAAGTCGGGTTGGGCGCTGACAGTATTGTTTGTCAAAACACCAGGAAAGAGATTCAACTGAGAAAGAGATGAAGAGGAGCTCCAGCGAAATTCTTCCCGTAATAACGAAATCGAGTTCTTTCGTCTTTTAATTTTAAATAGTCAGAGAGTCCGCCGTTATGCAGAAGTCTAAAGCAGATAAGTATGGGATTTGGTCTAAATTTTTCTTTGGTGAGAAAATACTGCTTTTTTTGTAACGGTTAATTTATTATATAGTATGTTCAGTTTACATACAGAAAACAAGAATCAGGAGGAATAAATTGAATTTCGATAAATCTGAAGATCTTTTTAAACAAGCCCAGAATCTACTTCCGGGCGGGGTGAGCAGTCCGGTTCGTGCATACAAAGCAGTAGGCGGTACACCGCCGTTTATTTCTCACGCAATTGGCTCTCATCTTTATGATGCCGATGGCAATCGTTTCATAGACTATGTCTGTTCATGGGGACCGATGATTTTAGGACACGCTCATCCTCTGGTGACAGAAGCCGTGCGCAAAGCCCTGATAAAAGGTACAAGTTACGGGGCGCCGACCGAGGTTGAAATGGAGCTTGCAAGTTTGGTAGTAGAAGCTGTACCATCAATCG
This sequence comes from uncultured Cytophagia bacterium, assembly GCA_964539665.1. GTDB lineage: Bacteria > Zhuqueibacterota > Zhuqueibacteria > Oceanimicrobiales > Oceanimicrobiaceae > CAZIKB01. The sequence goes on along the minus strand of CAZIKB010000034.1, from coordinate 17,349 downwards.
AAATGGTACGTTTTGTAAATTCTGGCACTGAATCCACTATGAGCGCTATTCGTTTAGCCCGGGCTTATTCCAGGCGTGATAAAATAATTAAATTTGAAGGCTGTTATCACGGCCACGCAGACATGCTGCTTGTGCAGGCCGGTTCCGGTGTTACAACACTGGGACTCCCAGACAGTCCGGGTGTGCCAAAGGCGGCTGTAGAAGATACCCTGGTTGCACAATATAACGACTTAGATTCTGTGAAACATTTCTTTGAAAAATATCCTGATGAGATTGCGGCAATCATTGTCGAGCCGATCGCGGGTAATATGGGAGTTGTGCCGCCGCAACCGGATTTTCTTGAAGGGTTGCGAGAGATTACCCGGACAAATAATTCGTTGTTAATTTTTGATGAGATAATCACTGGATTTCGTGTAGCTTATGGGGGCGCTCAGCAATTGTATAACATTTCGCCCGACCTGACCTGCCTGGGCAAAATAATTGGCGGCGGCTTTCCAGTAGGAGCTTATGGAGGAAGAAAAGAAATAATGGAGCTCATAGCGCCAACGGGACCCGTTTACCAGGCTGGTACGCTGGCGGGTAATCCAGTTGCAATGACGGCTGGTTTGGAAACCTTAAAAATCTTAAAGCAGCCAGGTGTTTATGAGAAATTGGAGAAACTTTCTCAGAACCTTGCAATCGGCATGAAAGAAGCGGCTGAGGGCAAAGATATACCTGTGTTCCAAACCCGGATTGGTTCTATGATGGGGATGTTTTTTACTAATGAAACAGTGTCGGATTTTAAAAGCGCTAAAATGGCCGACACAAAAAGATACACAAAATATTTTCATAAAATGTTAAACAGCGGGTGTTATTTTGCTCCGTCTCAGTTTGAAGCAGCATTTGTATCTCTGGCGCATACAGAAAAGGATATTGCTCAAACAATTGACTCAACTTATGAGGCCTTGAAAGTTGTATAAGTTTCTTCAATACCAGGATTTTCCTTCGATGATCAGGTTTGATCATTTCTCAAATTAGGTGTCTGTTTTCACCATGAAAAGAGATGTGTTTCAATTTGAAAAATAAATATTGGTAGTTTAAAATCGATATTTAAAAAAAATTCTAAGACCAGTTTATATTGGTTACAATGAATCTTATTATCTTATTAATTATTTGAACTTTAGATGCTGCAAGTAGGCATGGTTTAATTGATATTTAATCAAACTGTTATTGGATTACAATTAATGAATTTTTGGTATAATTCTTGTAAATATGTGATTAACAATTTGGCTCACTATTGGAAGCCAGGAAGAACATGGATATTGGGCACGTTTTGGGAATTGTAAAAAATTAAAAAATTCAAATAGCACCTTCAGTTCATTAAGGAAAAAAGTGTCAGTGAAAACCGGCACTTTTTTTATATGTAACAGTATGTCTGCATCTTACAAGTCGTTTAGTAAGGCTTGTAAATATTTGGGTTTCATAATTAATAATACTGAGATTAGACAAATTAAGCAATAAAATTTTGTATTAGTGCAATTCTTCACTGTTATTTTTCAACGCTTACTTTTAATCCCGATATATATCCTTTCCCATACGGACTGACAGCAACCGAAACCGCAAGATTTCCTTGTGAGTACTGATCTTCGATGTCTCTGCCTTTTCCCTCTGGTACAAAATAGGATTCAATTCCGTATTTTATGGCAATGGTATTTTGAGAGCCCTGGATCACCCGGCCCCGAATGAAAATACCATCTTCTGGCATTTCATCATGAACTTGAATCGCGTGCCAGAAACCATCTTTTTCCGTTAAACTGACAAATACTGTGGAATTGTTCGTGAAGTACTGTTCGCTTTGACCGAGGCTATCCAGATTTAATGAAGAAATTTCGTAGCGCAAAGTCACATAATCTCCACGAAATAAATCTCTCGGATCTACGGGTATGGTTTTTAGCTGTATCTTTTTCCCGTGTGTAAGTTGATAATGATTGTTTCCCCACAATCCAGCGATGACGCCAACCCAGATAATTGTGGTGATCCATAAACCTATTTTAGGGGCTAATTTCATTCTTTTGATCCCTTTAGGGGATGGGATAAAATAACATACTCATAAATTTTATTCATGTAATAATCAATATTCCTGAAAGATCAGATGTGTAATGTAGTTAATCCAATCCCCTTAATGATTGTATGATATCTCTTCTTTTTTTGTCGAGGAAAAAAGCCCAGAGCATAAGAAAAATTCCTCCACAAATAAAAAAGAGAGATCGCGGCATAAGTCTCCACAACGTGTCAAAATAGCGGGTTACGATCAAAATCACAAACAGGGCTACCCCGCTGTTATAGAGCGCTAAAAGTTTATCCTGATATCCTTTCAGCATAAGCATAAAAGCAGATATAAAAAGAATCAGATTGAACATCAAAACATGCCAGAAATGATTCGCTGGAATCAGCAGCGCTGTGGCGATACTCAGGCTGACTAAAAACACGCCGACCATTTCACCCTTTTGCTGAGATTTCTTTTGTGCTTGCTGAATATATTTCAGGATAAAAAATGTCAGGCCGGCAACTAAAAATAAAAGGATCGCGCTGAGGTAGACAGGCGAAACGACCATTTGATTTTGTCCAGTGTAGAATCGGAATGACAGCACATAGACTAAAAATAACCCGGTAATTAAACTGCCGATCTTCAAATGTTGTGAAAGTTGCTGCCAGGCTTTGTTTGATTGTATGCGCTTTCCCACACTAAAAAGTAATAAACACCCGGCCAGTAAAAACAGGATGATGTCTGTAACTTCGGGCGATGGTAAATCGATTCTTTTCCTGATTTGATGAAATAAAATAAATAGCCAGTAAAGTGTATTAAACAAGTTTAGAAGCATAAAATTCTGGGCTTTGTTCTTAAAAGCATACCAAAAGAAATAACCAACAGGGAGTAAATAGAGTACACCTGTAAAAGTCTCATATAAGCTCAATAGTGAAAGGTTCCACATGGCTAAAGTCAGCAGTGCCAGAACCTGGAAGAGTTGTTTTCGCTGTAAAAAGTACAAACCGAAAAAGCTGCCGGCGTATATAAGATTCCCCCAATGCGCACTCACATAAGTCGCCATAAAACAGGAAGCCATCATACAGCCAATATTAAAAAAGAACAAGTTTTTCTTTTCTGCTTTTAAACTAATTGGCAAAAGAATGCCAAGTAGTAAAATCGGATAAAGCCAGAAAAAAGTATTATGGTCATTTTGATAATTAAAATGGCTGAGCAGCCAGAGTCCTCCGGATAAAAATAAGACAGGGTTGACCTTCATGAAAAATGGAATGGGTAGAATTAAAATTCCCCAGAGCAGCGGCAGGGTATATGAGCCCGCCTGCACATGATAAATTTGACCAATGAGAAGGATTGTTGCGCCAATACCAAAAGATGCCAGAAAGAAAAAGGCATGCGATAGATTCCGTTTTAGCGTTGGGCCAAATTTGAAATAATAACCTGCATGTAAAAATCCCAGGGTAAGTAATGTGGCCCCAATAATTTTTGCTGATGGCGAAATATTGTCCCAGTTAGCTGCAAAGAATAAAATGATACCCAGCCCAATAAGAGTGGCACCGATATATAAAATCGTTTTTATCAGCGCCATTGGATCTTTTGCTTTTTGCGGTCTTGGGGTTAATTCGATTTTCTCAGCAATTCCGTAATGGCCTAAGATGTTGTTCAGAGTACTTGCAAAAATAAGTCCTCGTTTAACCCACTTACTGCCTTCCGCGAGGAGCCATTCTTTTTGCTCAGTTTCAATACCCATAACTTCCACGTCGACTTGAACCTGCATGGCGCGCAATTCCTGCGCACAGGTTTCAGCTTCGGATTGAGCCAGATTTTCAATTATGAAAATGCGCTTTCTTTTCATGGCTTGAATAGTCTTATGTTTGTCTTGTGGAAAATACTGTGCTATTAGTTGAATTGCCTGGGTACTTTTACAAATGGAGGGCGCGTCGTATAGGATTAGACGATAATTTTTATTTGTATTATTCATTGGTATTGTTTTAAATGTCTTTAAAATTAATCTTTAAGGTATTTAAAAGCAAGTAATAATTCAACGAAATATTATAATCTCTGACGGTGATTTGATTTATTTCAGTATGAAAATAATTAGTTCCTATGAAAAAGACTTCATGGTGAACAGGCTCGAACCATGTTTTGCTTAGCATCCCCGCCATCACTGACATATTAAAAAGAAACACTATTTTCCCTTGACATTTTACTTCTTACATGTTATTTTAAATCTTATCAAATAGGAGGAGGTAGCATGATTCGAATTTTAAGAACGAGTATTATCTGGATCATTTTAAGTATTAACGGTGTAGCTCTATCAGGCATAATAATGGACAATCCAAAAGTTGATCATACAACTATTCAACACGAACGCATTAACCAGCTTTTACCCGAAATCATGCAGGAACAAAACGTGGACATGTGGTTGGTTTTTACGCGTGAAAATTCTGAAGACCCGATTCTTCCCACAATCGGAATCAAACACATTGTTGCCCGTGGGGCGTTTATTTTCTCCCTAAAAAATGGTGAGTATAAGAAAATCGCTATTGCAGCGAGCTATGACACATCTCCAATTGAGGCTACTGGATTGTATGATCAGGTCATTTCATATAAAACCGAAGGAGTCAAACCTTATTTGAAAGACTGGGTTGAAAAGTTAAATCCAAATAAAATTGCAATTAATTACTCGAGAGACGTTACAATTGCTGATGGCTTAACCGTTGGCATGCGAAAATATCTGGAAGAAACTTTGGGAGATACCTATTCGAAGAGATTTGTATCAGCGGAACGATTAGTTGTTTCTTTAATTGGTAAAAAACTGCCAATGGAAATTGCCGCTCTCAAAACGGCTGTTATCGCAACTCAGAAGATTATTAAAGAAGCTTTAACTGCTGAGCAAATTGAAATTGGTGTGACCACAGAAAACGATCTTGGCAAATTCATGACCCGCCGTACAAAAGAGATGGGGATGGATGTAGCATTTTTGAGTATCGTTGTTGGACCAGTCCGTGGACATTCAGAGCCAACTGACCGTAGTATAGAAGCCGGTGATTTGATACGCATTGATTTTGGCGCCCGGTATGAAGGCTACGCGGCTGACATACAACGAACAGCCTATGTTCTAAAACCGCGGGAAGACGAACCTCCTGCAGAAATTCTGCATTTATGGGAAGTTACGTTCAAGGCCAACCAGGCTTGTATTGCCGCGATTAAACCAGGAGTCGCCGGCAATGACATTGATAAAGTTGGGCGACAGGTTATAATGAATGCCGGATTCGAGGGCTATCCACATGGTTCCGGACATGCTATTGGCCTAAAGGTTCATGACGTGGGCGCGCAATTGGGCCCGGACTGGCAAGAGCGCTACGGGAATACTGTATTTTTTTCTTTAGAAATTAATCAGGTTTATGCTGTGGAGCCAATACTATACACTCCGGATCCAAGGACAGGAATAGAAATTCATATTGCACTGGAGGAGGATGTTGTTGTTACAAATGCAGGTGCTGAGCTGATAGGCGAACCTCAGACTGAACTTATAATTATAGATTGCGGTTGCGAATAGTAACTGCATTGCCAATCAAAATTAATCCAATTTTTCCTGAATCTTAGTCGAAAGTTTGTTAATGAAAATTTTTCATAAACTGCTTATCCTTTCAATTTTATTTCTTGTAATTATATTCGGTATTACCGTTTACGTTTCTTTTTGGGGATTTCATTCTTCTTTAGATAAATTCGCAGAAAACTCAGCAATCTTTTTAGTCTCACATTTTAAACCAATTATTAACTCCGGACTGAAAGGATTCGATTTAACAAATGGACTGTCTGAATCGCAGGATATAAAACTTCGGCAGTTGCTATTACAGGAATTGGATAAACTGAAAATCGTTGATAATGTATTATTAGTCAATCCAGACGGCATAATATTCTTTTCTCTGAATCCTGTACTTACAGAAACTACTTATCCAAAAGAAGTACTTATTGACGATTCTGTTCCTGGAAAGGACTTGAAATTCAAATTAACAAAAATGGGGGAAGCAGGTCTATTCGATGCAGCTTGGCCCGTGACGCCGTCAAATAAATATTTGAGTGTAATAAGAATTAATTCGAAATTGGGGACACTCGGGGCTGTTTTACAAAATCTGAAGATTAAGTTTTATTTAATTGGTTTTGCAGGATTAGTTACTGTTTTTATTTTGTCTATTATTGGTGCAAAAACATTGAATTCACCGATAAAGCAAATTGAAAAAGCCATGTCCATAATTGACAAAAGAAAATATGGTTTTCGGTTAAAATGGAAAAAAGATGATGAGTATGCTGATATTTATAAAAAAGTGAATCAGGCATTAAACAGATTAGAACAATTGGATAGTGTGCAGCGCAAAGCAGTCCATCGACAAAATGTAATTCAAAAAGAGCTGAGAACATTTTCTCGATTTTTAGACATTATGTCTCATGAGATAAAAAATCCACTTCATGCACTGGGCATCAATCTCGATGTTTTAAAGACAAAAATCAATAAACAACAATCCAAAGAGACTACGCTGAAACATGTTGATATACTTGAAAACGAGACTGAACATCTGCAAGAGGTAATTCAAGGTTTTTTAAGTTACGTCCGTCCAGGAAAACCACAAAGAGAAAAAATACAAATTAATGAAATCATAAAAGAGGCCTGTCGAACAGTGGCTGCTCAGGCGGAAAATTCGAAAATTCGAATAGAATCGAGATTAAGCAGAGGATTACGCCCTGTAAACGTTGATAGGGGTCAATTTCAACAAGCACTCTCAAATATAATAATCAATGCGATTTATGCAACAAGCCAGGGTGGAAAAATTAACATTCGCACCTATACTAAAAAGAAAAAAATATTAGTTGCAGTTAAAGACACAGGTGCGGGAATCTCCAGGGAAAATTTAAAGAAAATATTTGATTTGTACTACACAACCAAAAAGAATGGTTCCGGCCTGGGTTTACCAGTTACTAAACGAATTATTGAAGTAAACGGCGGCCAGGTGCTATTAGACAGTAAATTGGACAAAGGAACACAAGTAACTCTATCATTTCCAGCTTTCTAATTCTATAATTTTATTATTAAATGAACGACAACTCTCAATTCAAAATTTTGATCGCGGATGATGAAGCCTCTATTACTTCCGGGCTTTCTGAATTGTTAAATTTAGAAGGGTATGAAACCACTGCTGTTGATGATGGGAAAAAAGCTTTTGACTTACTTCAGGAGCAGTCATTTAATCTGGTGTTAGTGGATCTAATGATACCAGGATTAAATGGTTTGCAGGTATTAGAAAAAGTTAAGAAAAAGAAGTTAATGACTGAAGTTATCATTATAACGGGGCAGGGTTCAATATCAACCGCAGTTGACGCAATGAAAGCCGGCGCTTATGATTATCTAACTAAACCAGTTAAACCGCACCGTTTACGCACAATTATCCCAAAAGCGCTTGAACATCAGTCACTGGTTTTGGCTAATAAAAAGCTTGAGGAAACCATCAAGCGATTGACGCATTACGAAGATATGGTCGGACAGGCTGAAAAAATGCAGGAGATTTATAAATTTATAGATGCTGTAGCTGATACGACTGCCAGTGTTTTAATAACCGGTGAGAGTGGTACCGGCAAAGAGCTGGTTGCCCGTGCCATTCATAACAAAAGCAGCCGTGCCAGGGGCCCGTTCACAGCAGTTAATTGTTCTGCTTTTCCCAGAGAAATATTGGAAAACGAATTGTTTGGTCATGAAAAGGGCGCATTTACCGGTGCGCTCAATGAAAAAGCCGGCTGCTTTGAAATGTCCAATACCGGCACTTTATTTCTGGATGAAATAGGTGAAATGCCTGCTGATACGCAAGCAAAGATACTTAGAGCTTTAGAAGAACATCGTTTCCGGAGATTAGGCGGCACAAAAGAAATAACCGTGGACGTCCGAGTAATTGCTGCGACAAATCGCGATATTCAAAAGGCTCTCAATGATGGTACGTTACGGGATGATCTGTATTATCGATTAAGTGTCATGGAAATGGAACTACCGCCATTGAGAGAAAGGATGAGCGATTTGCTGCATTTGATCAATGAATTTTTAAAGCAATATAATCAACGATACAATAAAAATATCAAGAAATTTTCAGCAGATTGTCTCGAAATTCTAAGAAAATATAAATGGCCTGGCAATGTCAGAGAGCTTAAAAATATGGTGGAAAGAGCTGTTATTCTTTGTACGGAAAATACTATCCAAATAAAACATTTACCTCAAAATATTTTTCGACCGAAATCAAGAGAAGGCTCAGATGCAGAAAGCGTTATTATAGGAAAAACATTACACGAAATCGAAAAAGAGGTCATTTTTAAAACACTTAAAATAACCAAAAACAACAAAACTCAGGCTGCTCAGTTATTGGGAATTAGTTTGAAAACAATGCACAATAAATTAAATAAATTTTATCTCGAAAACGAAATTGAATAAATCGTCAATTATATAACAATCAAACCCATTTTATTTTGCAATAAGCATATTTACGCTATTGAGCTAAAGCGCAGAGTTGAAAGTGACTAAAGTTTGAAGTTAAAAAAAAATTTAAAAGTCAAAGAACTTTTGCAAAAAAAGGATGATTCAAGGGATTGGATAATATACGTTGTAAATTTTAATTGTTATACAATATGATAAATTATGGCTTATGAGATTTTAGTAAATACAATTTTTTATCCAACCCCTTTGCTCTCAGCAGACTAAGGTGAATTCTGAAGAGATTGTCGTGTAACTATTACATGGCATTCACGATTTCCAATTTCAATTTGCTAACTCCAAAAAATCTTTAAATTTATATTAATTAATAATTTATTGCGTGGATTGCAGTCCCAATATATTTTGGCATTGCCTTTGCAAAATGCGGATGTGAAATTAACCGAAATTAAGGGTAACTGAATATGCAAAAATTTTTCGTGAGCCTGGTTGTGATTTACTTACTTATGATATTATTTCAACCAACGGAAAATCTTTCAAGTAATAACAACTTTCATCAATCTGAACAGGTGCAGGAAATATATTTTAATGATGATGATTTAGTTACTAAGCAGAACACAAAGTTAAATTATGTGCTCTTTGCAGGGGATCTATTCCTTTGTTTAGTTTTTATTGGCAGTATTTACTTCTTTATCAGGAAAAAGAAAAGAACGGAAATTTAATATAATTATGATATTTCATGAAATATAGAATTTTGGTAATTGATGACCAGGAAGAAATCGCGGTTGTACTAAAAGAGTATCTTGACGATTTTGGCTTTCTTGTACAGGTTGCACTAAATGGCAGAAAGGCAATTGAGAAAGTTCGTGCAAATAAATTCCATGCACTTTTAACCGACTATAAATTGCCAGATATGGATGGAATCAAGGTTGTTGAAGAGTGTGAAAAAATCTCACCCAAATTGAAAGTAATATTCATTACCGGATATAAGCTTAAATTATCTCAACTGAAAAATAAAAGGGGACAAGATATTCAAATCATTGAAAAGCCTTGCCGACCCAAAAAAATATTAGAGGAATTAAGAAAATTATTAATGGATGATAAAGTAAAATGAATTATGTAATTACATTAATGAAGGACTATTTTGTATACTGTTACAATCTATTTATAAATCAGGCAAAAAGGCCGCCAATCTATTTACTACTATTTTTTTATACTACTCTGAATGCTGGCTCGGTTACAGTATCCTGGGATGCGAATACAGAAAATGATTTAGCGGGATATAGAATTTATTATGGAGAGTCATCAGGAAATTATAACAATTATGTTTACGCTGGTAATAAAACTTCATTTCAAATTTCCGGACTGGAGGTTGGGATACGACATTTTTTTGCAGTGACATCCATTGATTTTATTGGCAACGAAAGCGCCTATTCTAATGAAGTAAGCGCGGTTATTTCTAAAAAAGATGACGAAGAACCACCAAACGATGCACAGTCCCTGAGCACGCTGGTGTATAATTTTCCCAATCCCTTTAAAATACCAGGGGAAAGCACCTTCATCAGATACGAGCTTGAAAGTTCCACGGAAATTATTATCGAGATATTTGACATGAATAACCAATTGGTAAAAACGCTGGTTAAAAACGAACTAAAAGGAGTTGGCGAGCATACTGAAGATGTCTGGGATGGAACAAACTCTACAGGACAATTGGTAGCGAACGGCGTATATATTTGCCGTATACAATTGACAGATGTTCAAAAGTTTGTCAAAATTGCAGTTATCAGATAAAATCATAGCGCAATGAGGTTTCTTTGAAACACGATTGATTAGGCATAAAGGACAGAGGTTTAAAATGCATCAAATGGACTTACAACCCGGAAAATTGAAAATTGTGGTATTCATTTTAATTTGGACAAGTTTAATTTCATTAATGAACATTGAGAATACTATTGCACAGGAAGGCGCTGGCACGGCAGGTACGTTTTTACGTATGGGAGCCGGGGCAAGAGCCATGGCTATGGGAGGCGCTTTTACAGGAATAGCAAATGATCCCTCGGCAACATACTGGAATCCTGCTGGCCTTGAACAAATCAGAAATTTACGATTTGAATTTATGTACATGAATATGCCGTTTGATCGGCAATTCAACTTTGTCAGCGGTGTTATTCCTGTCAAAAATCTTTTTACATTAGGAGTGAGCTGGAGAGCTTTTAGAATTAATGGTATCGAAGGCAGAAACACTAACAGCGCTGAACCAGATTATACATTTGGCAACAATCAAAACGCAATATGTGTTTCAATCGGAAAATCAATTGGTTCGTTATTATCAGTAGGGGGAAGTGTTAAAATAATCAAAAATGATATTGAAGATATTTCAGCGACCGGCATCGGATTGGATGCCGCGTTATTACTTCATCCTGTCGAACAGGTTAAGCTTGGGCTGTTAGTCCAGGATATTGGCACAGACTTCAGGTGGAATGGTGGCTACACCGAAGCCGTGCCGATTACTCTGAAATTTGGCATTAGCTGGCGGGTTTATAATGGTGTCATTTTGGCTGCGGATGTTAGCAAAACTTCAGGACTCAAACCTGTTATGCATTTTGGCGGGGAACTCAGGCTCGCAAATTCTATTCCAGTTCGGGTTGGAGTAAACAACAATCAGATTTCTGGCGGCGCTGGATTTATTCTGCCTTTCTCCGATCATTCTCTGGAAATTAATTATGGTTATGCTAATGATGAAGTTTTTAGTGACGCCATTCATCGAGTATCGCTGGTTTTTTCGTTTGGCAGTAATTCCAGCCGATTACGAAAACGGGGCAGGGCACGCAATTCGGGATCAGTTCTTTCAGAAATAAAGGCAGATTCAAGAAACGCAAAAAATATGATTGTTGTCAATACTAAAGTGCTCAACGTTCGTTCAGGACCTGGCAAACAGTTTGGAAAGGTTGACCAAATTCAAATGGGCGAAAAATATGAGGTTTTTGATAAGAAGGGTGATTGGAGAAAAATCAAAATGAAGAATGGGAAAATGGGGTGGATTCATAATGATTTTGTTAAAATTGTTAGAATGTGAATTATTTAATAAAGGTTCATCCGGTCTTAAAGTTTAAATGGAAGCCTCGATTCATCGAGGTTGCATCCCAAATGAATTTGGACTTCCAGATGACATTCTTGCAATAATTTACTTTTTATTGTTCTAATAATTTTGAAATTAGATTTGGCCGATCCGTTAATACGGTTTTTATCCCACAGGAAATGCAATACTTGAAATCTTTCTCTGTATTTACAAGATATCCCACAAACTTTTTACCGCGTCTGTGAATATCCGCAATTTGCCTTTTTGTGAAAATTGGCATGTATAAGTGATACGCTGGCAATGATAGAATATGATTTTCAGGCTCAAACATTTTCCCCAGTCTTAGTAAACTTGACCAGGCCCACAACTTCGTGTGCAATTCGCGCGGGAAATATTTATACCCTGGGAATATATGTTGAATATAGGCGTCTGCTTCTTTACTCCAGGTAAGAAACCAGATTCGATTATGAAAATTCAATTCAGATAACTGATTTTTTAAAATATCAAAAAGCTGTTTATCGGAAATTTTACAATCAAAAATGTAGTCCTTGTCAGGATATTTTTGAAGAAGGGTTTTGAGAGTAATTATGCTGTCGCTGCATTTGTTATCCCGGGATGAGATTTTAATGTTACATATTTCATCAGCAGTTAACTCATTGATGGTCTTATCCGGATAACCGAATTGAGTTAGATTGGCGTCATGCGATAATATAATTTGCTGGTCTTTAGAAAGCCTTAGATCAGTCTCGAAGCCAGTGGCTCCGGCTTTGTGAGCGTTATCAAAAGCAAGTACTGTGTTTTCAGGCCAAATCAGTGAAGAGCCGCGGTGGGCAATAATTTTCATGTAGAAACTATTAGATAATATTCATACAATAAAATGAATCGCAAACAATTTTACTCCTTATTTCATTACACCACCAAACTCAAAAAACCAACAGCAATTGGCGGTCAGGTTAATTGACAGGTTAGGCATTTTTAAAAAGTACCTTTATGGTTTATAAAGAAAAGATAATATTTAAAAATTACAAGATAATAAGCTATTTTCTATATACTTTTTTTTCGAAATAGGGAGATTTATCTCTACCAATATTTAGGTGATAACCAACCCCCTTTATCGAATTGTCGAAGTTTGCACCCTGCATTTGCCCAGGTTCGATTATTCCGTCAAGTTCTGAATCAAAAATTTCACCTCTAAAATTCCAAAGGATTTCCTTACTGCTCAAATCAATACCTGAAATTACTACATTTTGCTGAAACGTTCGGTCTTCCTCAGTGGTTAAACCATTCATTAAGATTTCACCTTTTGCGAGAATTTTTCCCTCACACCGGATCGTAAAACGCCCTTTGCAATAACTACTTTTAGTTTTTCCTGGAAGGTCGATTACCAGTCTATAAAATAAGTGGTAATTTTTTGTTGATAATGCTGTTTTTGAACTCTCTTTGTCCGGAAGTACAGCGAGGTTGATTTCTGGTTTACCCAACCATTTTTCAAACCACCGGATGGTAAATTGATACATATCATTCACTGAGGGAGTTACATCAATATCCCACTTATGTGCAATATATTGATGGTTAGCATTTTTCACGCGAACAAATTTTGTAGGTACCCCGGCGTTATTAAATGCATCAAACAATATTTCTGATTGCTTGATGCTAACCATTCCATCCTGTTCACCGTGCCCGATAAACGTAGGGGCATCCTCAGAATCAATGTAAGTGATTGGATTAGCTAATCGGGCCAGTTCAGTTTTTTTTGTAAGAGGTCCTCCTAAAAAGAGCGCTGGCGGTGAATCTTCGTTGGTAAATACACCTTCAGCACTTGTCTGTCGCGCACCTGTTGTATCAATTCCTTGCAAAAAGTCTGTTGGACCAAAGTGATCAACGACAGCTTGAACGCTGCTTGAATATTTAAGATAATCGCCGTTACCTTCAAGGTATTTATCTCCAGATGAGGTTCCTAGTAATGTGGCAAGATGGCCTCCTGAAGAAACACCGGTTACACCAATTTTGTTTGGATTGATATTGTACTTTTCAGCGTTAGCTCTTAGCCACCTGATGACGGTTTTGCAATCGTGAACAGCAGCAGGGAAAATAGCAATATCACTCGTACGGTGGGTTATTGAAACTCCTATAAATCCATACTTTGCATAGAATACTGCATCTTTAACCGATTTGTTGACTTTGCGCCATGCTCCTCCTGGAATATCAACAATAGCAGGTGCAGGTGAATCAAGGTATTTAGGTACTGCAATATCGAGCTTTAATTCAAGACCATCGACAACTGTATAAACAACGTCTTCATGTATCAGGATATCGTCCAATGTTAGAATTTGGGAGAAGGTATTTATTACTCCCATCGCAATGAAAAGAGTAATAAGAAAATACTGTTTAGGTTGAAATATCTTTTTGTGCATTACTTAACTTTCCATTTTCGTTGTTATGTTCTCACTATCATTTAAGTAATTAGTGTATTATAAATTAAGACGATTCCTCAACAAGAAAAGTTTTAGTGTAAATTACGGCAGCTCTTATGCCTAATCGCGGCGCTTGCGCTCGTAAACGGCGTGACCGTCAATTTCAAGGCGTCGTTAGCTGGCATGATCCAATGGAGCTTCGCATGGGTTAAATTTCGAAACTGATGAAGCTGCTCCACGGAAAATAGTTGAAATTCGACGGGCCGATGTCCGTCACTGCCAGGGATACAGCCCGTCAATCTCGATGCCTTTTGCCTCGAAGAGCAATTCGATTAATCGTTGCCAGGACTCCCAACTCGTACTGCGCTTGTAAACACTGTTTGTCTTGAAGGCGATCACCAGATCGACAGCCGGAAAGACCGTGATCCATTGGCCGTAGGCACCCCTACCAGTGTAGGCGCCTTTAAAGGGGCCAGTCGCTCTCGGACCGTCCCACACCCACCACATATAACCATAGCCGAAGTAGCCATCGCGTCGTCTGACCGGATTCATCTCCTCTAAAGGTGTCACGATGCTGGAGATAGTGCGTACCCAATCCTGTGAGACGATTTGTTTTCCATCCCAATTCCCTTCATTCAACATAAGATGTCCGATCCGTGCCATGTCCCGAGTTGATATCCACATATGGTATGCAGGATTCTGCGAGATCGACAGGTTTCCAGACTTTCGTTGAGCGGAGCGATCCCAGTCCTCGAATTGTAGAGGTATGGCCAACTGCGCCTGCAGCTCGTCGTAGATATTTCGTCCAGTGAAGTGCTCGAAGAGCGCCCCGGCGGCGTTGAAGTCCCAATTGTTGTACAACATATAGGTGCCTGGTTTCTGGGAACCTCGCGGGGGTGCATCCGCCAGGTTATCTCCGCTGTTGGATGCCGGGTGGTAGACTCCGGATCTCGCGGTAATTAGGTGACGAAGCGAGGCTTGACGTTCGATAGGGAGGAGTCCCCCGATATCGTCCATCCCGATCTCTTCAAGCGTTAGGTCCAGATTGATCGTCTTGTTCTCGATCCAATAGCCGTATAGTATCGCGAGGATGCTTTTTCGCACTGAGGCCAGGTATGATAACTCCTCGATGTCCCCAAACCTGAAGACAATGCGCCCGCGGTCTACCACGACGACCCCGGTGGCGTTTGAATGATCCCGCAGATAGGAGAATGTGGCAGCAAGGATTTCATCAGACCAGCCATACTCGGTGAGTGAATCACCACGTACTCGTTCCCACTCCACACTGGGAAAGACGCAGTCAGCACATTGCGCCGCGATCTGCTCAGGGCAGAGGCTGACGACGGAGACAAGAGCGATGGTGAGGGCGATAAACCCGACACGGTACTTGAGGTCGATAATAAAATGGCGGTGCGTGGACATGGTTCGGCTCCTTTTTTACTTAGGTGCAGGAAATAGGTCATCGGAACAGTCAAGGAAGATGATTATGGCGAAAAAGATCAATTTGTTTGGCCATTTTCAATATAGCTGTTGTTTATGTTTGTAAAACATACAAGTCTACTGATAAGGCTATCACACCAAATGTCATGATATCCGACAATTTATTTATCTTCCAACAGTATAAGCTGTACTTTGTACTGATATCTGTCATATCATCTCTAAGAAACGCTGGATTCAACTCATTCCTATCTCAACATAATAAAATTTAAAAAAAAGAAACAAAAAGTAAAGTGATTTGTAACTTATGCTGTGCTGCTAATTCCCTTGTTTCTGGATTCAGCTAACTCTGACTATGCTGCCTTATTTTGTCGGCTCGCAAGGGATTTAAGCCCCCGTGCTCTTTTTTCCATGTAATCCCATGCGGAACCAATGAAAAAGGGATTGCATCCCATAACTTAATTCCTGGCAGGTAGGGCATTAATTTTTATGCGAACATGCTCCCTATCGGAAATATATAAAACGGACTATTGTATAACGCATGCACTTCCAGCCAATAATTCTATTTATATAGGAATTATATCATCTCCAATTTCTCTATATTTATAATTGAATTATTATCCAGAATGTAATTCCGGGCGCTACTATAAAGCCAATCTTCTGGTTTGGAGACAAATCCTTTTCTTAATGGATTGTTGTGCATATAGGCAAGTTTTTGACGACATACTTTGTTGGTATATAAAATTTGAGGGTGATAATCCTCTTGCCAAATTTTATATTTTCGCTTTCCTTTCTCATTTTCCGCAGCTTTTTTAAAAACGTAGAGTAACAATTTCCGATTATCTTTTTCCAATTCCTTTGAAATAGCTTTGGAAGTAAATTTTTTCATATCACGCATCACATCTTGAAATCGAACACCAATATAACTTTGAGCGATTAGATGGAAATGATTGAGCATGATAACGTACCCAAAGACATGCAAACCTTTATTCTTCTGACAATATTTCAGACTATCAATAATAATCTGAAAATATTTAATTTCCATAAAAACAGGTAACCATTCGACAATTGTATGAGTGGTGAAATAAATTCCGTTATCATCAATTATTTTATACCGTCCCATTCTAAGCTCTTTAAATAGATATGTTAAGGAATTTAATTCCTGGTTTATTGGTTCCGCAAGGGATTACTTGGGAAAAAAGCAGGTGGGCCTAAATCCCTTGCGAGCGGACATCAGTAGTTAATTCCCTTGCATGCTTGTGTTAGCTGGTCATTATTTCTGATAGCCAAAACCTTTTGCCTCCCAATCCCACTCCGGTTTAATTTCAATTCCAAGTTGATGTAGAACCGTTGGAGGAACTGCTATAATTCCTGGAGCAGAGCTTTTTTTCTCCTTCAATTACATTACCACCACAAACAATTAGAAAAACTGTTCGTTCTTCTGGCGACTGTCCTCCATGGCTCTTTTCTTTTCCTCCATGATCTGTGGTTGCAATAGTAAGCCAATCTTCTGAATTAATATTGGTTCGTTCAGAAATTGATCTTAATACCATACCCATATGTTTATCAACTTTAGAAATTGCAGATAGGTAATCTTGATTATTAGCCTTGTAACCGAATTTGTGTCCTGCTCCATCTAACTCATCAAACTGTAAAAATAAAACATTGGAATTTGCTGTTTCAAGATGTTCTTTTGCTAATTGGGCTACTTGATCATCATTTCCTGTCATTGCATAATTAGCATTTAATAGTATTTTTTCATTTATTGGTTGCCAATTAACAATAGAAGAAAGATATGCATCAGGATTTTTATCTTTAATACGCTTAAAAAAATGAGGATATTCTGAATAGTTAGGACTGGTAAAATTATGGTTCTATGTTGATTTGTGTGGGTAATTTCCCTATTATTTTATAGATTGTTTTT
>CAZIKB010000033.1:0-52077 GCA_964539665.1 uncultured Cytophagia bacterium | reverse complement strand
TATTTAATGTATTTAACAACTTATACCATGTTTTTCTAAGTGAGAAATGTTAGTAAGTAATTATTTGAGATTGCGTTATAGTGATGGACGTCTAAACGGTGAAAGGAAAGGAAGTTATTTAAATGCTGCCGCTCTTTGCGCTATGACAATCCTGATGTTTATTTCAGCGAATTTTTTGTTCAGGCAATTGGGATACCAGCGTTCTGTACTTTGCCTGGCTTTGCAAACAGGTGAAATATTATGGAAAAAAACGGTTTTTGTAGCACCTGCAGAACGCAAAAATCTTTACAACACCTATGCCACACCCACACCCTGTACGGATGGTAATTATATTATCGCCTACTTTGGCTGTGGAATTGCCTGTCTTGATTTTGAAGGTAACATTATTTGGAAACATGAATATCCAGAATATGCACGAAATACACGATACGGTATCGGAAATTCGCCAATAATTGCAAATGATTTAGTAATATTGGTGCATGATCGAGAAGGAACAACCAATGGGTCATCCTGGATAACCGCCTTCGATATTCAGTCAGGTCATCCGCGCTGGAAAATAGAACGTGATTTCGCACTGAATTCATACTCAACACCTATTATCTATCGAAGTGACACTGAACTACAATTACTCACCTCAACTAAAAGAATTATGGCCGTTCACGATATGTCTTCGGGTGAGCTTTTGTGGACAGTTGAGCACCCCAACAAACAAGTTGTAACCAGTTTAGTGAAATCAGGTGATCTGGTGTGTCTCGCCGGCGCAATCCATCCCCCGAAATCAACAATCGTAATGCACTTAAATGGTTCAGAAAGATCCTCCAAACCGGACTTTCTCTGGGAATCGAAACGAAATGTCCCGGGCGTATCTTCCCCGGTCATTTACGACGACAAATTATTTTTAGTGACAGATTCAGGAGTTATGACTTGTTATGATTTGGAGTCCGGCAAAGAGCACTGGAAAATACGACTTAGAAGAGGAAAATACTACCCGTCTTTAGTTGCAGGAGATGGCAAAGTCTATGCCTGTAATAATGATGGGGTTGTAACTGTGCTCTCGGCTAAATCAGAATTGGAAATCCTGGCGGAGAATGAATTAGGGGAATCCTGTCTTGCTTCACCAGCCATTGTTGATGGCCGCCTGTTGATTCGAACCGCGCAACATTTGTACTGTATTGAAAAAGAGCCTGCTTTGAATTGAAACTATGGGTAAATGATCCTTGAAGCAATGGAATGATGGAGTAAAGCATTGAAAAAAATACTTCCTTTATTCCAACGTTCCATTATCAGCTTTCCAAATTTCACCAGTTTTATTTCATGAAGGCGCTTACCGGTTTGAAGCGAAGCTTCGCTAGACAGTTACCACGGATTCTCTTTATCTCTTATATTCCCAGCGGATTATTGAAGCCAACAAATTTTTATTATCTGTTGGCTTTAACCTGTAAAAATATTGTTTGTGTCGATGATATTTGGAATTTAAGATTTATTGTTTGCGCTTGAGCACCCTGGGAATACTTCAGGTTAGTTCCTATTTTTGTATTCTCAAAATAATTTTTCACAGATTTGAAACAATACATACTGAAAGGGCGTAGACGTTTTATGTTTTACTATTACATTTGTAACAACATGTCTACTTATAGTGTATTATCTGACATTTGTAAATTTAAATTGAAAATGGAAAAACCTGAAATACTCCTTTTGTTATCCATTCTGAACTTGATATTATGGAGGTAATCTTGAAATTCAAGTATCATATTGTAAGCATAATTCTCGCTTTTCTGTTGAATTTAATTGGCAATGCTTTTAGTGCAGAGAAAGGCAGTGGAAAAAACAACACGGGTGACTGGCCTCAATATCGAGGACAAAACAGTGATGGTATCTCTCAGGAAACTGGTTTACTAAAAAGCTGGCCGGAAGGCGGCCCGGAAGAAGTCTGGAGAGTTCCCATTGGAGTTGGCTATTCGCCTATTGCGGTAGTAGATGGACGCGTTTATACCATGGATTCCAAAGGAGAATCCGAGTTTCTTATCTGTGTGGATGCGGCAAACGGAAACGAGTTCTGGAGAAAAAATATCGGACCTACCTTCAAAAGTTCTTATGGGGATGGGCCCCGTTCCTGCCCAACGATTGACGAAGAAATTATCTATGCGCTGAACGCAACCGGAAATCTCATCGCAGCCGATCGCCTTACTGGTAAGGCAATCTGGAGTCTTGACATCAAACAAAAATTCGTTTACAGAGAGCCTCAATATTGGCATGGATTTGGCTCTTCTCCATTTATTGAGAAGGATTTACTATTGCTTAATGTCGGCGGCGAAGGCAACAAATCAATCGCTGCTTTAAATAAAAAAACTGGCGAGATGATGTGGACGGCTCATTCGGATTTTGCAGCCTATTCTACACCTATTGCAGTAGATTTTAACGGTGACCGACAATTCGTTTTTGTGACAGCACAGGCTGTGGTTTCGATTTCATTATCCGGGGATATCAACTGGACCTACCCGTGGGGTGGAAACATCATCAAAGTTGCGATGCCTGTCTTTGTTCCGCCTGATAAAATATTTGTTTCTGCATCGTATGGCATTGGTGCCGTATTGCTAAAAATGAAACCTGAAAATAATTCTATTCTGGTTGAAGAGGTCTGGAAAAGTCAAATCATGAGTACACATTTTAACACTGCCATAAGAATTGGGAAATATCTTTATGGATTCGACAACGGCACATTCAAATGTATCGAGACAGAAACCGAGAAACAAATGTGGGTAAAACGCAGACTGGGAAAGGGCTCGCTAACTTATGCTGACGGTCATTTTTATGTTTTAAGCGAGCGCGGTAAATTATTATTGGTTGAAGCAAATCCTAATGAATACATTGAAAAAGGCAGTGTTCAAATATTAAATGGTAGAACCTGGACACCGCCAACATTGGCAGGCGGCAGACTCTTTCTGCGAAATCAAAAAGAGATGGTTTGTTTGAATCTTAGAAAATAAAAATTGTATTTGCTGAAGTACAGGAGATGGAAAATGATTCCAAAATTCATATTAACACTGTTGGCGATTTGTGCATTTTCAGATTATTTATCCGCTCAAAATCAAAACCTCAAAGCTGATGAAATCATTAATAACTACATCAAAGCTATGGGTGGTAAAGAGCAATTGGAATCTGCGCAGTCCATGAAATTGACTGGACTATATAGTTTTCGTGGTTTTGAATACCCTGTAACCATTATCCGAATGCGGCCGCACTACATTCGAATCGAGATAATTGTTGATGGTAAAACACAAATTTCGGGTTTTGATGGTGAAATTGCCTGGGAAATCAACGAAGCAATATCTACCGAACCAAAAGAAGTACAGGATCCCCGAACCAAATCATTTATTGATATTCATGCTGACTTTGATGGCGCCCTGGTTGACTATCAGGATAAAGGTCATCAAATTGCTCTTTCAGGCTTTCAGGATGTCGATGGCATCAAAGCTTTTGCATTAAAGGTTACAAAAAAAAGCGGTAAAATCGAAAACTGGTATATTGACGCTTCTTCTTTTTTATTATTGAAACTTTCGTCAATAAACAAGTATGGCGATCGAGAGATTAATCAAACCATGTTCTATTTGGATTACGAGCCGGCGAAAGGCTTAAAAGTCCCACACTTTATCGAAAGACTGGACGCCCCTCATTATGTCCGGCAATATGAATTTAGTGCTGTGGAAATTAATCCGGAAATCGACATAAAGCTATTTAAAATACCCGAAATAACCATTCAGGATAAATAACCATAAAATTAGCTTCAACCGAGGAAACCAGGAAATATTTAGTAGTTTTTCTGCTCAAATATTTTAAATTAATAAAATTCTCCTGAGTGCAGATTAGGAACTTAATTGGATGTCAGGCGTAAATTACAGAATTACTGATCCAACTGCATTCACTCGGAAGTTCCTTTTAATTATAAGCTGGGAAAAATTGAATGGGACAGACGACTTCATCGGTCGAAACTTTGAGAATACCACATTGCAATGTGGAGCGCAATACACTGAAACTGAAACCAGAATATTGATACGGGAAGACGAAAATAATGAAAACAGGTAAATTTTTAAATGATAACAAAGGCTTCATCGTGCACATGTTTACTGCGGCGGGAATTCTTACCACACTTGGATTTTATACCGCTGTTGAAACCGCCATGTGGGGAGGTACCCCGTCCCGGAACATGGTCTCCAACGAAACGGATTTACCAGCAGAATGGGACATTGACTCGCGAATGAACATTAAATGGACTGCAAAATTGGGCTCACAATCATACGCTAATCCGGTCATTAGCGGCGGCAAAGTATTTGTCGGCACTAACAATGAATTGGAGCGAAATCCAAAACTGAAGGGAGATCGCGGTGTGGTCATGGCCTTTCGTGAGTCTGATGGAAAATTCCTCTGGCAAGCTGTTCATGCGAAATTAGCATCCGGCAGCGTAAATGACTGGCCGCAGCAGGGAATTTGCTCCAGCGCGTTTATTGAAGGTGAGCGAATTTTTTATGTTTCAAACCGCTGCGAGGTTATCTGCGCTGACACCGAGGGATTCTACGACAAAGAAAATGACGGCCCGTTCAAAGAAGAAGAACACACATCAGAAATTGATGCGGATTTCATTTGGAAATATGATATGATGGCTGAGCTCAAGGTTTTCCCCCATAATCTGGCCACGAGTTCTCCCTTAGTAATTGGCGACTTACTTTTTGTCGAGACCTCAAATGGCGTTGATGAAAGCCATGTCAACCTTCCCTCTCCTGACGCACCGAGTTTTATAGCGCTCAATAAAAACACCGGCAAATTGGTCTGGCAGGATGCCTCACCGGGAGAGAATATTCTGCACGGACAGTGGTCCAGTCCTGCTTATGGAGTCGCCAATGGTCAGCCGCAGGTAATCTTCCCTGGCGGCGATGGCTGGATTTATGCGCTGGAACCGAAAACAGGTAAGCATATCTGGAAATTTGACTGTAACCCAAAAGATGCAGTATGGGAGCTCGGTGGTAGCGGAAATCGGAATAATATCGTTGCTACTCCCGTTATTTATGATAGCAAAGTATATATTGCGGTAGGACAGGATCCCGAAAATGGCGAATACCTTGGGCATATTTGGGCTATCGATGCTACGAAAAAAGGCGATGTAACTAAAAGTGGATTAGTATGGCACAGAGGCGATGACGATTTTAATCGCTCGATGTCAACCGTTGCCATTCACGATGGGCTTCTTTACACTGCAGATTTGAGCGGTTTTGTATACTGTCTGGATGCACAAACTGGTGAGCACTATTGGACGTACGACGCTTTTGCCGCTATCTGGGGATCGCCGTACTGGGCTGATGAAAAAATCTATATCGGCGATGAAGATGGAGATGTCGCCATCCTGAAAGCAGGAAAGAAGATGGAATTACTCAAAGAAATCAACATGGGCAATGCAGTTTATACCAGCCCGGTCGCAAAAAATGGAGTACTTTTTATATCAAATCGTTCAAAACTATTTGCCATAAGTTTGAATAAATGAAATTGGCCAATACTAAAAAAACCAATAACCTGCATTGTTCACAATTTTCAAAGAAAAAGGCAAAATAATTAAGGGCATAATAATTCACATCAGAAAAGCAATAATTTTGACCTGAATCATTTTGCCATATTTTATTGTGTGAATTATTCAGGATAGATAAATTTTGAATGAAGTTAATGTTTTGTAAATATATTATTAATGATAAAAGAAGAACATTACCGAAAATTAGAGCGCATGTATGCAACCGCGCCAATAAATGAATATTATCAACCTAAAATTCGAATAAGTGAAGGTCATGCCGAACTGGTCATCCAGGTGCGTGAAGATTTCTTTCATGCAGCCGGAGCAGTTCATGGTTCGGTTTACTTCAAATCACTCGATGACTCCGCCTTTTTTGCTGTGAACTCATTAGTCGATGACGCATTTGTGTTAACCACATCGTTCAATATCTATTTGACGCGTCCTGTTTCAGAAGGTGAGATTAAAGCTACCGGCCGCGTAGTTCACAGATCCCGGCGCCTCTTTGTTGCAGAATCTGTATTAGTCGATTCGGAAGGCAGGGAAATTGCCCGTGGAAGCGGAACTTTCATGAAAAGCTCTATATCGCTTTCGCCGGAATTAGGGTATGAGTAAGTTGCTGTGCTGCTGACTTTAACATGATCTGTATCAAAATCAGATATGTCAACGGAGTAATGGATTGTTGGATTCATGGAAAATATTTTAATTAATGCATAAAAGTAGAACATGTTATATATGATTCATATACGTAGAATATTATTCGTGCTTTTCTGCTATATGAATATTGTCTTAGCTCAACACGGCAAGCCCTCGGTAGACCAATACGCATCCTCCCATGACTGGCTAATGTTTCGAGGTAATCCGCAACTGACTGGAGCGAAAAATGGCGACATCCCTGAAAAGCCGAAACCATTGTGGAGTTTCAAAGCGGATGACGCCATAGAATCGACTGCGGCAATCTTTAATGGTTTAGTGTATGTCAGCTCTCTTGACAGTTTTTTATATGCAATTAATTTTGCCACTGGCCATCAAAAGTGGAAATACAAAGCTACCGATGCGATAAAATCTTCCCCTACCGTGATTAACGGTCATGTTTATTTTGGCGATGAATATGGCACATTTCATGCTGTTCATGCCAGGACGGGCAAAAAAGTGTGGACATTTACAGCAGAGGCTGAAATTATTTCATCTGCAAATTTCTTTAATGATAGAGTCCTGTTTGGCTGTTATGATAATTACCTTTATTGTTTAGCATCGAAAGATGGTAAATTGCTCTGGAAAATTGAAACGGATGGCTACGTGCACGGCACACCTGCAATTTTTAACGGTAAAGTGTGTGTAACGGGTTGCGATGGTTATTTCCGCATAATTGACATTGCTAAGGGAACTGAAATTCAAAAAATCGATCTGGGTGATTACGTGGCAGCCAGCCCTGCGATTTTTAACAACCACGCCTATTTTGGAACTTTTGGCAACCAGGTAATTTGTGTAAATCTAAATGAATCCAGGATTGATTGGAGGTATGAGCACCCAAAAAGAACATTTCCATATTATTCTTCAAACGCAGTGACCGCTGACATAGTCATTATCGGCGGTCGGGATAAAATAGTACATGCATTAAATCCGAAAACGGGTGAGGAAAAATGGTCATTTACAGCTAGATCAAAGATCGATTCATCGCCAATTATTATCGGCAGTAAAGTAATAATAGCATCAAGTCGGGGTACGATTTATATTTTCGATATTCATTCAGGTAAATTAATTTGGGAATTCGACACAGGTTCGCCCATAGCTGCATCAGCAAGTTTTGCAGATGGTAAATTCATCATTGGCACAGACGATGGCGTGTTATTTTGTTTTGGTAAAAAATGATTTACCTTCACTAAACCATGGTTGTCCAATTAGCTCAGCAAAGGCCTTTAAATTGTCATTCCGAATCCGTGTGGCGGGTGAGGAATCTGATTTCTGTCAAAATTGTGCTTATTATCAAAATCAGACTTCTCATCACACCACAATAAACGGGATTCGAAATGACAGAAACGGAGCAAAACAGATAACCGAGTCACTACACTTTTGAGGTTTAGTAAAGGTGGAAAGGCCGTGAGTAAATAATTACAAATATTAATCGGAGGCATCCATGATTCACAGATTGCATCAATTTAAATTTAAAACCATATTAAAAATTCTTACCCTATTTGCATTAACGGCTTTATCGGGTGAATTACTTATTGCCTGGTCAGGGAAAAGCACCAATAATGATTGGCCGCAGTGGCGAGGTCCAAATCGAGATGGCATATCCACTGAAAAAGGCATTTTGAAAAATTGGCCGGAAAACGGCCCCGATGTTATATGGCGTGTACCTGTTGGAGACGGTTATTCCAGCATTTCTATCGCGAATGGCAAGTTATTCACTATGTGGGATGAGGGAAATTCGGCGTTTTTAGTTTGTCTTAATGCATCAAACGGGAAAGAGATGTGGCGGTATAAAGTTGGCCGAAATTACGTGGATGACCAGGGAGGTGGACCGCGCGCCTGTCCAACAATTGATGGGAATTTGATATATGCAGTTGGTGCCAAAGGAAACTTACATGCCGTGAATGTTGAAAACGGTACAGTGGTATGGAGCCATGATTTAGTTAAGGAATATGGCAGCAGAATCCCTCGCTGGGGCTACTCTTCTTCCCCGCTCGTGGAAGGAAATAAGCTGCTTGTGGAGGTGGGCGGGAAAGCCGGCCATGCTTTCGTGGCATTCAACAAAAAAAATGGTGCCTTAATCTGGGCGTCACAAACAGATAAGCCGGGTTACTCGTCACCTCTTGCAATTACAGTCAATGGAACACGTCAGATTCTGTTTTTCTGCGCCGGTGGTTTGTTTTCAGTTTCGCCTGAAGATGGCAAGCTGTTTTGGCAGTATCCCTGGACAACCGAATATGACGCCAATATTGCTATTCCAATTTTCATTGCGCCAGACAAGGTCTTTATTTCAACCAACTACGGTGTGGGTGCTGCCGTTGTCCAAATTGAAGAGAACAACGGAAAATTCTCTGCAGAAACAGTGTGGAAGCACCGGAAAATGAAAAACCATTTTAACACCTCAGTATTGCACGAAAACTATATCTATGGATTTGATAACAGAATTCTCAAATGTATCGATGCAAAAACTGGCGAGGATAAATGGAAAACCCGAGGCTTTCAAAAAGGATCACTACTTTTCGTCGATGGACATTTGATTGTTTTAGGCGAACGCGGCCGGTTGGCTCTGGTCGAAGCCAATCCCTCGGAATATAAAGAAAAAGCCAGCGTGCAGATACTTAACGGCAAGTGCTGGACCATGCCAACCGTGACTGGAGGAAGGCTATACTTGCGAAACCAAAAGGAAATGCTTTGCTTAGATGTTACTACTTCAAAGTAGTAATAATTTTGGTGAGGATAAAAGCGATTTTTATAAATAGCCCCTCTCTGTTGCCGATTTTCCTTTGAGATTTATAAGATGAAAAGTGAGACTTATCGGGCATCCATATCTCCACTGGGTTCCCGCTTAAAAGATTGCGGGAATGACAACTTTGAGTGATTTTACTAATTTCTGGAACACTGATTCTGAGGCTGAAAATTAGCAAGGATTTTATCAGGAACACAGATACATTATACATCTATTCTTGTAGGAGGACTTATTTTATGAAACTGTTTAAATCAGGCTGGTTGTCTACTGCCTTTATTTTACTAATTTGCATGTTAATCCCTTGTACAATTTTGGCGGATGACAAGAAAACTAAAAGCTATGTCTTGAAAGACACTGTAAGAGTCTTTGCTGAAAAATATTTAAAGATACCAGTAGTTAGTGCCATAGCAACCAAAATCTCGGCGCCGCTCATCCAGACTCCAATCAGTATTGGGATCGTATCCAGAGCTTTGTTCGAAGTTCAGGATGGCAGTATTATGAGTGATGCGCTTAAAAATGTTAGCGGAGTCAACATTCAAAATAATTTTGGTGTTCATGAATTTTTTCTAATTCGTGGTTTTGAATCCCTTTCAAGTGGTCTTGTCCTGACTGATGGGGCTACCGAGCCAGAAGCAAGCTTTTATAATCTCTACAACATTGCTCAGGTCGAAGTATTGAAAGGACCAGGCGCATTTTTGTATGGAGGCAATTCCTTATCAGGTACGGTTAATCTGGTTCGCAAACAGCCGATATTTAATAAATTTGCTAATTTAAATGTTTCTTATGGAGCATTTAATACAGTCCGCAGCACATTTGATGCTGGAATTAGTGACTTAAACTCCAAACTTGCTTTTCGGTTAAATGGCTTATGGCAGGATTCGAACAATTATCGAGATAATACTGACAATAAATCATTTGCTATAAATCCGGCATTAACCTGGCTGGTAAATGCAAATAGTTCCTTGACAGTAAATTTAGAATATGTCAACAGCAGCAACAAACCTGATTCAGGTATTCCACTTTTGATGATTCCAAATGAGACATTTACCGAATTCACGCCGGATTATCCAGATGTGGACCGTAAGTTTTCATATCAGACACCATTTGATAAATCCGACCAGGACTTAATGCGATTCAGGTTAGATTATCAACATGAATTTAGTCCATCAGTGACTCTTAGAAACAAATTTTATTTCACAAGATTAGCCTGGAATTCAATTGGTACAATTACAAAAGGCGCGTTTCCAACTACACAGGGTGGATTCAATGTAAACCTAGTTCACCGAGCTGTTCCACATTTAGATGACGAGCAGATTTTTGCTGGCAATCAGATAGAAGCCCTGATATCATTTAGCACTGGTTCGATAAAGCACAAATTATTAACTGGAATTGAGTTAGCCAGGTTGGGCGATGAATTTACATTAAAAGTGAATGAACAAGTATCACCATTAGATTTACAAAGTCCTGAAGAGAGTGAAACATTAAAGAATATTGACCAGTTAAATTTGGTGCTGCGCGATTCTGCTGATGCCAGAAGTTTGGCATTTGCCCCATATTTTATCAACCAGGCGACTATTTCAAACAAAATGCATTTCTTTATAGGGGCGAGGTTCGATTTAATCGATTACCAAAATGAAGGAATAACTAAGTATAATACAGAAGTTAAATTTAATAAAAATTATAGTCAGTTCAGCCCAATGGGTGGTATTGCTGTTACTCCTGTTGAAAACTGGTCCCTTTACGCCAATGCAGGAAAAGCATTTGCACTTCCATCAGCCTTTGTTTCAGTAGAACCGGTACCGGAAAAAAGCACACAGTATGAAGTTGGCACTAAAGCGCTACTGTTTAATGGCAAGTTAAGTACAAGTATGGCTTACTATCATCTCCAAAAATATAATATTAATATTCAAGCCCAAATCGCCTCTCCTCCAGGAAAGGGTGACCAGCGATCAAAGGGAGTAGAATTTGAGCTGTCAACTGAATTAATTAAGAACTGGCATACATTTGTGAATTATGCCTACACCGATGGCAAACTAACGAAATTTTATGAAGAAAAATTCAACATCGATGGTTCTGCATATTGGACTGATCGCGCAGGGAATACGCCGGCCTTCGTACCAAAACACATTTTAAACATCTGGACCAACAAGCAATTTCAGAGTGGTATCGGTTTTGGCTTAGGGCTTCGTTACATGAGCGAACAATTCATTGCCATAAACAATGAGTTTCAAATAGACGAAGTTTTGATTTTTGATGCCTCTTTATTTTATACATTTAAAAATCTCCGTTGGAGCCTAAATGCTAAAAATTTAACAAACAAAAAATATTTGACTGGCAGTGGATTCTACTCGAATTCAGTGATCCCTGCTAATCCATTTGCCGTTTACAGTTCCATCGATTTTTCATTATAATTGGATTTAAAGCATTTACGAATAGAATGGTAAATTGATATTTGTGAGACTCAGGAAAAAATGAAAATAGCCTATGTTTCTGCTGGCGCCGGCGGCATGTATTGTGGAAGCTGCATGCATGATAATACTCTGGCAGCCGCATTACAAAAAAAGGGACATCAGGTTGCTCTTATCCCTACCTACACACCAATGCGCACAGATGAAACCAATGTCAGTATAAATAAAATATTCTATGGCGGTTTGAATGTTTTTCTTCAAGAAAAATTTAGTTTCTTTCGACACACACCGTGGATTTTTGATAAGCTATTGAATAGGCCAGGTTTATTGAATTGGCTGTCTCGATTTAGTTCCACGACCAATGCGCAGGATTTAGGAGCGTTGACCGTTTCTGTTTTAAAGGGGGAAGACGGTAATCTGAAAAAAGAACTAAACAAATTGGTTAAATGGCTCAGAGAAGATTATAAACCTGATTTGGTGCAGCTCACTAATTCCATGTTTCTTGGTTTTGCCAGGGAAATTAAAAATCAGTTGCAGGTGCCTGTAATATGTGCAGTTCAAGGGGAAGATTTGTTTTTAGAAGATCTCATTGAACCGTACAAATCCCGGGCGCGTTCTTTGCTTATAGAGAAAACCAAAGATATAGATGCTATTATCGCCCCATGTAATTACTATGCAGACTTTATGGCCAACTATTTACAAATGGACCGGCAAAAAGCACACATCGTCAATCTTGGTATTAATCTGGCAGGTCATGGTAACGGAATCATCGATTACAAAGCAGAGTCGTTTGTTATTGGATATCTGGCCCGAATTTGTCCGGAAAAAGGGCTGCATTTACTGGTTGACGCTTTCTATAAATTATGGCAAACTTTTGGACCAGAAAAAATCCATCTCAAAATAGCAGGTTATATTTCCAAAAAGGATGAACCATATTTCGAAAACATCAAGAATCAAATTGATTCGTGGGGATTGAACGAAAACTTTGAATATGTTGGAGAGCTGGACCGGCTATCTAAAATAATTTTCTTAAACTCTCTGCATGTTCTCTCTGTCCCCACAACTTACAAAGAATCCAAAGGTCTTTTTGTATTTGAAGCTCTGGCAAATGGTGTGCCAGTAGTCCAGCCCAAACATGGTTCGTTTCCAGAGATTATTGAGGCAACGGGTGGCGGGCTTTTATTTGATCCTCATTCCACAGAAGCCTTGGCAGATGGTATTCAACAATTACTGAATGACGCCGAACTTCGTGAGAAGCTTGGCAGTAAGGGCAAAAAAGCCGTTCATCAGATTTTTCATGATGAAGCCATGGCTGATGCTACTTTAAAAGTTTATGAGCAATATTTATAATTAGTGGAATGATTCATTTATGTCTATTCTGAAACGCACATTAATTTGGAATCACTCCACTAAATCGTAGATACTGCATTAAAAAATCATGTTGCACGTGAGCCTTGATTATTAATTTTTCTTTTCATAACTTAATCTCTTGAAATATTCCAGCAAATACCGTACTCTGTCTACCGCTTGCTGGCATTATGAGTGTCTTTGTTTCATTAAAAACATTCTATTAAAAGTATCTTTCTCAAAACTAAAATAATAACTTAGTCTGATGAAAACATCCCATGCCTTACGAATACCTAACAAAGCGAAAAATTGAATTTGCGGATACGGACCTGGCAGGAATTGTGCATTTCGCCCGCTTTTTTGTATTCATGGAAACCGCTGAACATGAGTTCTTGAATTCTCTGGGAACAAGCGTATCCACACAATTAGATGGCGATAAAATCAGTTGGCCGCGCCTGGCTACATCTTGTGAGTATCTAAGTCCGGCAAAGTTTGAGGATGCATTGGATATTCACCTTCTGGTGGTAAGAAAAAGTTCGAAATCTATAACCTGTAAATTTATTTTCACAAAAGCAGGGGAACCAATAGCAAGCGGTCAGATGACTTCGGTGTGCTGTGTTTGTAATCCCGGAGAGCGGCTCAGGGCCATTCCAATTCCGGATTTCATCGCTGACAAAATCGAGGAAGCGCCCGGTTCTTTACAAGGTTAAACGCATTCCAAAGCAGTCTTGTTTTTTAAAGCACTTTTACCAGCAAAGTGAATTGTGTGTCTGACTGCAATGGGCACAAAATTCCGCAAAGTTCGTAATAAATCAAACCCGCGTCAGTTTAGGTAAAAAATGAAATCATACTTTTATATTGAATAAAACAAATTGGAGAAATACAACTTATGCAGGTTGCGACAACAGATGATATTCGAACACATTTCCCGGCGTTAGAACGCAATTACTCTGGTTATCCTGTGGCCTATTTCGACGGTCCTGGCGGTACACAGGTTCCGACTGCAGTGGTCGAAGCTATGGCCGATTATCTCTTTCACCACAACGCAAATAAGAGTTGGGCTTACCCTTCAAGCGTTGAGACCGCCGCAAAGGTGAACTTTGCCAGAACGGTGTTTGCTGATTTCATGAATGCATCACCGACTGAAATCCTGTTCGGTGCAAACATGACAACGCTCACATTTTTTCTCTCCAGAACACTGGGCCGGGAGTATGCTGCCGGCGATGAAATCATCGTAACCGAATTGGATCACGACGCCAATATCGCTCCCTGGCAAGCGCTCGCCCAGGAGCGTGGGGTAAAAGTGCAGGTCGCAAAAATGCAGCCTGAGACCGGTCAGCTCGATTGGAAGGACCTGGAACGCTTGTTTACAAAACGCACCAGACTCCTGGCTATCGGGGCAGCTTCGAATGCACTGGGAACTATTAACGATATCAGACGCGCTGCGCAGTTGGCGCATGCAGTGGGGGCGAGGGTATTTGTGGATGCTGTTCATTACGCAGCTCACGAATTAATTGATGTCCGTTCCCTGGACTGTGATTTTCTCGCATGCTCGGCCTATAAATTCTACGGTCCGCACATTGGCGTGCTATTCGGACGCCACGAGCTTTTGCAATCCCTTGATTTCCCAAAAGTGATACCTGCTCCGAACACGGTTCCAGAACGCTCAGAAACCGGAACTCAAAACTATGAAGGCATAGTAGGCGCGGCGGCAGCAGTCGACTTTTTATCAGCACTTACCAAATGTGACTCACGACGGTCTCAGTTAATATCTGTGTACGATGCGTTCCACACTCGTGGTAAACAATCACTGAAAAAACTATGGGACGGCCTTTCCAGCATCGAAGAAGTTACACTTTTTGGGCCACGGCCGGACAACCAGAGAACGCCAACTGTGGCATTTTCTGTAAATGGGTATTCGCCAAAAGAAGTTTCTCTGTTCCTTGCAAAAAAAGGAGTATTTGTCTCGCACGGGGACTTTTACGCAGCAACGGTTATGGAGCGCCTCGGCCATTCCCGTGATGGACTCGTGCGGGCTGGATGTGCATGCTATACTACTTCCGAAGAAATCGAACGGCTCATTACTGGTGTTGGTGAAATTCAGCGAGGTGTAAATTAGATCGGTGAGGTAAAATTATGGAATAGTCCACCTTACTTGACTGTAAATTTAAAACAGAGGGCCAATATGTTATCACCAGAAACAACCTCCTTAAAAGTCTCCAAGCTTCACAAGAATTTTGGCAGCGAGGAGCGGCGAGTTAAAGTCCTGGAGGGTATTTCATTTGAAATGAAGAAAGGTCAAACTCTGGCGATTACCGGTCCTTCAGGCTCTGGTAAAAGTACCCTGCTGCATTTGATCGGAACCCTGGATACTCCCTCATCCGGAAAGATTGAGATTGGCGGCAAAGATACCAGTACACTCTCTGAACCAGTCCTGGCACTATTCCGTAATATGGTCATCGGCTTTATTTTTCAGGATCATCATCTGCTGCCTCAGTACTCAGTTTTAGAAAATGTACTCATCCCGGCTCTGGCATTTAAGCACAACCATGCCGAGTCTGAAAAACGCGCACTGGATTTGTTGTCGAAGGTGGGGCTTGCCGATCGAATTGAGCATCGCCCTGCGGAACTTTCGGGCGGGGAAAAACAGCGTGTTGCCGTAGCTCGGGCATTAATCAATCGACCAGGCATTTTACTTTGCGACGAGCCCACTGGCAATCTTGACCACAAAACGGCCAATTCTGTTGCTGAACTGTTCTTCGAGCTGCATAAAGAAGAACAAAACATTCTCATCGTGGTGACCCACAGCCTGGAGCTTGCTGCTCGGTTTAAGCAACGATTTGAACTGCAGGAGGGCAAGTGTTTAAAAATCTGAAATATTACTGGCAAATCAATCTTTCTGTGCTCTTAGCCGCTGCCGTTGCTACCGCTGTGTTAACCGGCGCACTTCTGGTAGGGGATTCCGTACGCGGCAGTCTGCGTGATCTTACTTTAGATCGTTTGGGGGAAATTGACTATGCCCTGGTGCCGCAAAAATACTTTCGAGAGGATTTGCTCCTGGATCTTATCCAGTCAAACGACTTTGAGAAACATTTTGAATCCATTGCATCAGCAATTATTTTAAATGGCGCTTCAATCAACTTCGAGAGCAAATCCCGCGCATCAAAAATCAATATTATAGCCATTGATGAACAGTTTACCCCATTTCATCAATCCGACACTGACGAGAAAAATTTACTTGCATTCCTGCACAAAAGCTCTGGCCAAGTCTTTCCTTCAATCATTATAAACCAAACGCTTCAAAATCAATTAAAAGCTAATATTGGCGATCAGATTCTGCTTTCTTTTGAAAAGCCAAGTGACATTGCCAGGGGATCATTATTGGGGCACAAAGACACGGAAGCCGTAGTCGAAACTATGCGCTTCACATTAACCAAAATTATTCCAGACAGGGGGATAGGCCGGTTCAGTTTAACGCCACATCAAATCCTGCCAATGAATGCTTATGTTTTGCTACCTGTTTTCCAAAAAACTTTAGAGCAAAACAATGATGTAAACGCAATATTTGTGTCACAAAAATCAAATGCAGTGGAAAATGATTTAACACTGTCATTACAAAATCGCCTAACTCCCATTTTGAATTTCGAGGATTTAGGATTGAAGATCATCGAAAATGACAGTTTTTTCACCCTGGAAAGCGAGCAATCAATTCTGTCGCCACAAATCGTTGAATGGACTAATTCCGTAGTCGGTGATTTGAACGCACCGGCTCTTGCCATTTATACATACCTTGCTAATTCTATGCAGGCTAATGACCGACTGCTGCCCTATTCAACCGTGACAGCAATGAACCCAACGATTGGCGCTCCCTTCGGCGCCCTGAAATTAACAAATGGGCAGCCTGCCCCAAAACTGGCCGCAGATGAAATCCTTTTAAATACCTGGGCGGCTAATGACTTGCGCGTGCAGGTGGGCGAAACAATTGAAATGAGTTATTTTGGCGTGGGTTCACGAGATGATCTAATCACAAAACATACCAGTTTCAGACTGAAAGGAATCCTGGCATTTAATGGTTTGGCCGCAGATGAATCTCTGACTCCCGATTTCCCAGGTATAGCAGATGCTGATAATATGAGCGATTGGGACCCACCATTTCCTGTTGATCTGAGTTTAATACGACCAAAAGATGAGGCCTATTGGGATAGATATCGCGCTACACCGAAAGCTTTTGTTTCTGAGGAAACCGGCAAGCAATTGTGGGGCAGTCGGTTTGGCAATTTAACTTCGATAAGAATCGGCGCCGCGCCGGATTCAGATGTCTTCACCACTCTTGATGAATTTGAACAGAGAATTTTAGAAAAAATTACCCCGGAAAAGTTAGGTTATATCTTTCAACCTCTTAAAAAGCAAAGTTTGGCCTCATCTGCCGGCGCAACCGACTTTAGTGGACTCTTTATTGGATTTAGTCTTTTTCTCATTGTCTCGGCGGCCATGTTAGTTGGATTGCTTTTCAGACTGGGGGTGGAGCAGCGGGCGAGTGAAATCGGCATGTTATTTTCTGTGGGCTTCCCGACTCGAAAAGTCCGAATGCAATTTATGAAAGAAGGCGGGCTGATTGCCGCAATTGGTGCTATCATCGGTTTAGGCGGCGCCATCTTTTATGCCTGGCTGATGATGGTAGGGCTGCGAACCTGGTGGTTGACTGCGGTTGGTACGCCATTTTTATTTTTACACATCACGCCCTTAAGTTTAGAACTCGGATATTTCATTTCACTTGTGGTTATCCTTCTATCCATCTGGTTGGGATTCCGAAAACTCAGCAAAGTGCCTACACCTGGTTTGCTTGCAGGTGTAACGTCTGTTTTAAAAAAAGGCCGCACAGGACGATTGCGAAGAATGGTCGCCTTTATAACTTTAGCCCTGGCAATCACTCTGACTGGATTTGCATTTGCAGCGAATGTCACCTCTTCTGCTGGTTTGTTTTTTGGCATCGGAACACTTGTACTGATTTCAGGATTGGCATTCTTTTCAATCTGGCTGCATGGGAAGCATAAACCCATCTCAGCTAATCAAGGTATTATGACCATAGCCCGGATAGCGGCAAGAAACAGCCCACGAAATCCGGGTCGCAGTATGCTCAGCGCCGCTCTGGTGGGATGTGCCTGTTTCGTGATTGTCGCGGTTGAAGCCTTTCGGCAGGATTTCGGCGCCGAGACGCTCAACAAAGATACCGGCGCCGGAGGTTTCTCGCTAATAGCCGAAGCGGACATTCCTTTGCATTATGACCTGAATACCGGGAATGGCCGTTTTGAACTGGGCTTTTCGGACGCCGATTCCGAGATTTTGAGCCAGGCCAAAATCTATCCATTTCGCTTGCTGCCGGGCGAGGATACCAGTTGTTTGAATCTTTATCAGGTGCAAAAACCGCGTATTCTTGGAGTTACGGCTGATGAGATAAATCGCGGTGGATTTCGTTTCAAAAAGACGGTTAAGACTCAAACAAACGATCAGGTTAATCCCTGGAGTTTACTTGAACAGGATGTCGAACCTGACGTTATTCCAGCCTTTGGCGATGATAATTCCGTGACCTGGATTTTGCATTCGGGGCTTGGCAACGATATCGCGATAACAAACGAATTTGGTAAAGAAATAAAACTACGATTTGTAGGTTTGCTGCAAAAGAGCATCTTTCAGAGTGAGCTCCTAATTTCTGAAGAAAATTTCCTGAAACATTTTCCCGGTCAAAATGGCTATTCTTACTTTTTGGTAGAAACCGCAGCAGAACAGATGAACCAAAGCGCCCATATTTTAGAGAAAACGCTTTCAGACTACGGTTTTGACATTACCACTACCGCCGAAAAATTAGCGAGTTTTCAGGCGGTTGAAAACACCTACCTTTCGACCTTTCAAACGCTTGGAGGACTTGGCTTGCTGCTGGGAACGCTCGGCCTGGGAATGATACTCATTAGGAATGTCATTGAAAGAAGAGGGGAGCTGGCCACGCTACGAGCTTTTGGCTTTCGCAGGTCAACTTTAGCGCTCATGGTTGTGGTTGAAAATGGCTTTTTACTTTTGCTTGGCATCATGATTGGCAGCATCTCGGCAATCATCGCGGTAGCTCCACATGTACTGAGCAGCGCCTCGCAAGTCCCCTGGTTATCTCTTTCCCTGACTTTGGTCGTGGTTTTTTTGATCGGCATGCTGGCCAGTAGTGCAGCAGTTTCGATAGCTCTCAGAACTCCCCTGCTGCCGGCTTTGAAGGCGGAGTAGTCTATTATCCCTAAAGAATTAACTGCGCAACATATTATTTCTAATTTTGCGACAGGATTAAATGTCATTCCGATATTGGTATTTCTTTAATTCTTTTAAACCAATTCAACAATCGCTCTGGTTACAAAAAGACTGCTTATTTCATACAAATCAAAAATGTATTTTTCTGCGTGTGCAAAAGTTAATCTATTCTCTCGATATGCCTTAACAATTACACCAATTGAGCCGACTGGTGTAATATCTAATTCACTTGCAGTATCTCTAACCGCTAAGTCATTTGTCAAAATCACATCGATTGGCAGGTTTTTACAAAGATACAAACATTCAGTTTCGCCCATATGCAATTTTTCAAGCTTATGTTCACGGATGAATTTTTCATGTTTTTCGCTTTCAACAGACATTTGCTTAATATTCTTTAAAGAAAATACATTAGGTTCGATATCGCCTTCATGCTTTTTATATTCTTGATGCACGCTTTCTGGCACAAATATCTGCTGAAACTGTGATAGTAATATTATGCATCCAATTTCAGACAGGTGAATCAGTGGCCCTGTATCCGAAACAACACTTATTTTTTTAGCGCCCAGGATAGGTCCTCCATTGTTGCCTTGTGTTGTCGCTCAGCCAATTCTACCCAATCAATACCAACCGATTCAACCGCGTCATGCCTGGATATCTTACCGCTGAGATATTGACCTAAAATATGCTCTCGCCAAAGTTGTTTTAGACCAGCCTGAAAAGCCATAGAAATAACTTCTGACTCCTGTTTGTGTGTTTCACGCGTCAAATTTTCAAGAAATGTTAAAGCATTTTCCATGCATTTACCTCACTGTTAAAAGGAATATTACACTATTTATAATATATGAAATGAATCTTTGAAAAGCAATGTAGAAGGTTTATGGAAGTCAGGCTTTCGTAGCGCTGTGAATGGGACAAATACGCATGATGTTTTTTGAATTGGTGAATCAGGACCCAATTGGAAACCTTCTCATTTACTCAGACGCTTCAACACAAATTTACCCAGAATATGAATATCATTCCCCTTCTGAAGATAATCGAAAAACTGCTTGCCCATTTCACGCCAGATCGCATCGTTGACGTCATAAAATACATTTTTGCCTTCCCGGTTGGTCGTGACGAGGTCGGCATTTCGCAGCAGGCAAAGGTGGTGGCTTAATGTGGTTTGATTAATATGCAACTTTTCAGAAATTTTTGTAACGATGCATGGCCCTTCCTTAGCCAGAAGCAGCATGATTCGTAGTTTATTTTCTTCGCCAATTAACTTCAGAACCTTCACGGCCTGTTTAATATAATCTTCCGGGAAGAATTCACTGAATTCAGTTTGAAGTTTTTGACGGTTTTTTATTTTCATTGTTCAGTTTGATTTTAAATCAAATTGTTGCATTATTA
Source organism: uncultured Cytophagia bacterium (assembly GCA_964539665.1). Taxonomy (GTDB): domain Bacteria; phylum Zhuqueibacterota; class Zhuqueibacteria; order Oceanimicrobiales; family Oceanimicrobiaceae; genus CAZIKB01. The sequence goes on along the minus strand of CAZIKB010000033.1, from coordinate 31,652 downwards.
CTAATCAAGCAGTTAAACAATATAGCAATGCAACAGTAGAGCAATTATAATAACCATCTGTTGGATTCATTAACCCGCTGGTGAAGAAGCAACCTTCCGAAGGTTTATTCTAAAATAAATGTTTTTATTTGATTTGTCACACTACATACTGTTACTCAACAAACCTTCGGAAGGTTTGCCAACACTTAATCAACAAAATCATTATTACGCTGATGAGTGATTTATTCAGATTAACAAAACTTTCTATATATCACTTAAAAACCATACTGGCAAAGGTCACGGTAGAATTATGAGAATCAACCACGGTTTTTGAATAATCAAGCAATTTGCTTTTTTTCGCATCAACAACATTTAAAAGCGTGTAAATCGATGAAAAACCGCAAACCCGGTATTGATCCTGATATTCTTCAATACAGCGATAAAATCCATCACCATCCAATTTTTCAACATAATTGAGGATCTTGTGATCTAATTCAGTAACCTGAGCCAGGAAGGATGCATCGGGTGAATCCTGGTCTCCATAACGTGGCCCCACATGTGACAGGTCGGCGCTTGCAATTAAACAAACTTTTTTGCCAAATTGGTCTATGGTTTTTCGTAATGCCGAAATGAAACTATCTATAATTTTCCTTTCTTTTGGAAATTGATTTCTGTCCAACATATGATAAGAAAAGGAACTTAAGATTGGTACGAAAGTAAAATCGAGATTATTTTGATATAAATATTGTAAAAAAATCAACTGGAATTCAATAGTATGTTCTGTTTTATGGGAAAGTATTTCTGAATTAACATCCCCACCATAGTTAGCAGTTAAAAGTTTTTGAAACTCTAAATCACAGTTGGCTATTCCCAAAGGAGTGTCAAAATCTTTACTTAAAGTCGAATATAAATTTTTCAAAACTGAATGGCCGGTTCCCAATATGATAAAACAATCAGCGCCAGTAGATTCAGCTAAATCTTTATATGCAAAAGAATAACAAGGTCCTCCTGCTTTCAAATCGATATGGGGAGCAATTAGCCCTTTGATTGCTTTTTTCCCGGTCGTTAAAACTGGCACACAGGCACCCTGTGCGGAGGTAAAGAAACTTTTAATTTGATTTCGAAGCTTAACAGGATCTGAATCATAGCTTTGTCCGGCATGGATTGCCGGACGAAAAGGTAAAGCTTTAAAATCATCCTCTATTGTTCTTAGTTTATCAAGATAATTTTGATTTTCTAAAAAAAGATGGGTATCTAAACTCTGCAGGATTTGAGACAACTGCTCTTCGTAAAGAAAATTTCCAAAAAACTCTGAATACTTATAACATATATCAATATTGGAATGTTTACCATCAAAAAATTGCAGTAAATAAAAAATATCTGGAGAAAGAACAAACACCTGGGAGGCAATTCCACTCGGATCACGCAATCCTATCATATTGCCTTGTTCGGTTTCTACGGGAAATGCATCAACAAAACGAATTTTAGGATAATCTAAATTTTTCGCATTCATACAGGTTTCATTTTAGGTGGTATTACACAAATAAAGCCCAATGGCTCTTTGAAATTATTCACAAATTGATGTTCTCAAACGGTGATATGAAAATGGCGTCACCGTATTGTATGTCATATTTGTTTTTATCCAAAAGAACTTCACCGCGTCCACGTATAATCACAACCCCGTGGTCATGTTCATGACTGTCTAAATAGGTGTGGCTGCCTGCCGCCACTTCAAAATATCGGACTGCAAAATTCTTAGCGCCCTCTTTTAATCCAAGCATTTCTTGCTTTGTAACATTGTTCGCAAGATCATTTGGATAGGTTTCTATATCTACCCCATCCCACTTAAAATTGCCATTCTTGCCTTCGAATTTATGAATTTTACTCATTTTATTCAATTAATAAAAACAATATTATCCGCACTGAAAGTTAATTACTCACAATAATTTTCAATGATTCATTTGCACGAATCGCTACATCAACAGCTTCTTGGGTCTGCTCCAGAGTAAAACTATGGGTTATTAATTTTTCGGCACTCACGATTCTATTTTCAATTAAACTTATTGCTTCCAGGGTATCATTCGGTCCGCAGGAGTAACTACTGAACAAATTGATTTCATTAAAATAAAGATGAAATGGATTAATGCTTATCACTTCATCATCAGGAGTTGGTGTAAAAAATACCACCGAACCCCCTTTACCTACGCAGGACAAACCGGTTTCCATGGCCTTTGCAGTACCCGGCCCCACAATCACTAAATCTGCCAATTGACCCTTTGTCAGCTCAGACACTTTTTCGACTAAATTTTCTGTTGCTACATTTACAACAGCGTCTGCTCCAAATTCTAAAGCCCTGTTTAAACGATATGGCACTAAATCAGCGCCAATAATTTGTTTTGCGCCATAGTGTCGAGCCAGTAAAATGTGCATCAGTCCGGTGGAGCCCAGACCTATTATCAGGATGCAGTCTTTTTCAGTCGCCAAGCCAGATTTCTTTAAGGATTTTACAACACAGGCGGTGGGCTCAATCAGAGAACCGTCCTCAAAAGAAAACGAAGCTGGCAGCTTATGTGTATCGCCTTGCAGGTTAGTATTTGGCACACGAAAAAACTCTGCTATTCCGCCCGGCAATATTTTTGATGCTTTCCAGGTGGGACAAATAGAATATTGCTGTTTTCGGCAGTATTTACAATTAAAACAGGGCGCATGGTGATGCACAAAAACCCGATCCCCTTCTTTAAAATTCTCAACGTCACCGCCTACTTTCTCAATAATGCCGGTTGGTTCATGACCTAAGAAAAAAGGCGCTTTTTTAGCAACATACCAATCCATGGTATCGCTACCGCAAATTCCGCATGCTTTCATACGCACCAAAGCTTCATCTGAAGCTATTTCAGGAATAGGAGTATCCTCTATTCTAATGTCTTTTAAACTGTAGAGTTTAGCCGCTTTCATTGATGTTCATATTTTTTAAAAGGATGGTTTTTTCATGGTTGAAAAATAGAGTCAGACCTGGTTAGCGAGAAGCTAAGGTTGGATTGCAAACTTAATTCCTTTCCCATCGATAAGCAAATTAAATGCCTTCAACAGGTCATTTAGAGGATAAACGCCTGTAATGAGTTTCTTTACCTCAATTTGCTCGTCGGCTAACAATTCATACGCTTTCAAAACATCTCTGGGAGTAAAATGAAAAGTCCCGACCAGAGAAATCTCATCATAATGCAGGCGGGCTGTATCAAAAGTTAAACTTGTGCCGGTTGGACAACCTCCAAATAATACCACCGTACCTCCCCTGGAAACCATATATACTGATTGTTCCCATACCTCAGGGCGTCCCGTGCATTCGAACACCCAGTTTGCCCCAAATCCATTGGTCAACTCTAAAACAGATTCAACTGTGTTTTCAGAATTCGAATCAATGATTGCATTTGCGCCTATTTCTCTCGCCAGTTTTAATCGGGAGTCATGTTTTCCGGCAACGATTATTTTATGCGCACCCTTTAATTTTGCCAAAAGAATGTGAAGCAAACCAATCGCACCTGCCCCAACTATCAGTACTGTATCTTCTGGTTTGATATTTAAAGGTTCAATACCATGCACCACGCATGCCAGTGGTTCTAAAATAGCCGCTGTTGCATAAGAAAGAGAAGGTGGTTTTTTGAATAAATTATTTTCAACAATTCGGCGGGGTATTTTAACAAATTCTGCATACGCGCCCAATACCATTTCATTCATGCTGGCAGCACACAGGTTTCCCTGATTTCTTTTACAATAATAGCAGGTTCCACATGGCGCGGTATTTACACCCATAACAGGGTCACCTTCACGATATCCGTTCGCGCATGAGCCAGCGTCAACAATTATTCCGGAAAATTCATGCCCGAACGGAGTAGGCATGGGCATTTTGGGATGGCCGCGCCTGTAGGCCTTTAAATCAGTGCCACAGGTTAAGGCGGTTTCTACTTTGATGACCATGTCGCCATTTTTAGCAACAGGTGCTGGAATATCACGTAATTCAATACAACCTGGTTCAACCAGATAGTATGTTTTCATTGCTCCCTCACTTAGAATGTGTAACTCGAAATTCTACAAGTTTTGAAACAAAAAAATATTAAAATAAGATTCTAAAGTCAAGTAAAAATCCATTTAAAAAGTAAAAGAGCTATAATGAAACAGGGAAGGATGATATTTTATATTCCCACTTATACCTTATACCCTACACCCTTATACCTTCATACCACATGCCACGAAGTAGAAAGCCAAAATACACAAACACTCCTTTTGTTTGAATCCAATCTCCTGAATTTTCCACTTATCCGACTTATTTCATAACGCCATTTATTGGAAAATCATCATGTATTTTCTTAACTTTGTAAGGCAAAAATGCGCGTTTTATGTCTCGTTTGTTTAAGTTGCCGTTTGTGCGAACCTTAACCGTTCCAGTAAGTTTTGAATGTCTAAGAATCATAATGCCTGGATTATTTTGTGACAGAATCCGCTGTAGCTCGTCAATGTTTACCTCTTGTTCAAATTCGATAAACCGGTCCATGATGTGTGCCCCTTATTTGATGTCTATCGGTTCATTGTAGAATTTTAGGTTATATTAAGTCAAATAGTTGTTTTAATCGATTTATTTTTAGACAATTAAGATGATTGAAATTTCCCAGAGGATCGAACAAAACAGAATTTAGCCCTGCATTCTGAGCGCCCACAATGTCTATTTCATAAGAATCGCCAATGTATAATACAGCGTCTGGTTGAAGGTTCAATTTAGTCAAAGCATAATGAAAAATAGCCTTATCTGGCTTACGAATGCCAATTAAATCAGAATCTACAATAACATCGAAATATTTTAGTATTTCAAGCTCCTCAAACAAATGCTTCAATCTACCATCTGAATTGGAAATGACGCCCAGTTGATAGTTTTGATTTTTTAACTCAGTTAAAGTTTCCACGGCATCTTTATCAAGCAGACTCCACAGATTTCTTTGACGATGTCTTTGCCACAATTCATTAAATATTTCCGGGAAATCATCCTCTTTTACTCCCGCACTTTTAAACCAAGTACCAAAATAAATTTTCCAGGGCTTACTGCTTCTGGTCTTATGCGCAGCAAATTTTGCTTCATATTCAGTCTCTTTCAGTCTGTCAACAGTCGTACTGACTCCGTATTGAGTTAACAATTTTTGAATAAAATAATAATCTGGAAAAACCAAAGTACTTCCAGCATCAAAACAAACAGCCTTTATGTTGTGATTTTGGGTTATATTTTGATTCGTGTGAGTAAGGTTCATTATGGCTATTTTGTCTCATAGTTGCATTGTTAATAATCTTACAATTAAACAATGTAAATTTCAAAAAATCTAATATTAGCTGCAATATTCACTCAAACCACTATCCTCAATAAATCATGTCCCAATATAGTATTTGGAAAGACTCTCTGCGCCTGAACTAAAAGATCCACAAAATCCTTTTCTTCATAGCGGGCGCTTATATGGGTTAGAACCAGGCTTTTAACTACAGCCTCTTTGGCAATTTCGGCAGTTTGCACAACGGTTGAATGCCCGGTCAATTCTGCCCAATCTTGTTTAGATTCATCAAAAGTGCCATCGTGAATTAGAAGGTCCGCATCTTTTGCCAGCTCGACTGAATTTTTGCAAGGCCTGGTATCTAAACAGAAGGTGATTGTTTTACCAGGCTTTTCAGGGCCGAGAATTTCTGAAGGTAATATTTCTCTGCCGTTTGCTATGCGCACAGATATACCCTCTTGCAGCAATTTCCTCTGTGGTCCTGCTGGCACGCCCAGCTTTTCTGCTTCTAACACGTTAAATTTGCCAGGTTTTGGTTTTTCTTCCAATCGAAAACCCAGAACAAAAAGACTATGCTGTAAGGGTTTTGCAATAACCTGATATTCTTCAAAATCCCAAACTGTTTTAGTATCATTTTCTGCAACTTCATGGATAAAAATATCATAGCCAAATGTGAAATGCGACAACTTTTGCATAAATTCTAAATACTGGTCCAGCCCTTTCGGACCATAAAGATGTAATGCATTTTTTCGACCCCCCAGTTGCAGAGAGGTCAATAATCCGATCAAACCATAAAAATGGTCGCCATGGAAATGAGTAATAAAAATTTTGGTAAGCTTACCCGGCTTCAGACGAGCTTTTTGAAATTGTAGTTGGGTTCCTTCACCACAATCGAAAAGAAGGATTTCTCCCCCGCGAATCATAGCGGTGGCAGTAGGCCATCGAAGTCGAGTTGGCAATGCTGCGCTGGTTCCTAAAAAAACAATTTCCATTTAATATTTATACAGATCCGATATGTTTCTTAGATTCACCGCGAATTGCCAACATTATACCAATCAGAATAAAAATACCGCCAATTGCCTGAATTGCAGTTAATTTTTCTCCTAAAATAAAAAAAGCTAATATAATCGCACCAATTGGTTCCCCAAGAGTGACAACCGCGACTAATGTTGCAGAAATGAATTTCAATGCCCAATTAAAACTTGTGTGCCCAATAACCTGCGGAACAAAAGCAATTAGAATCAGGAGTGAATAGATTTTTAGATTATATCCAAAAAATGATAGGTCCAAAAAAGCTGTAATCAAAACCAGTAATATTGCACTCGTTACGTATACTACTAATACATAATTCAGAGTATCCATGCGCGAACGCAGATTGCGGCCTAAAAGAATATAACCCGCATATCCAACAGCGCCGGTCATAGCTAAAGCATTGCCAATAATGGTATTCTCCCCTACTCCTAAATTAACAAAACTGATAATAACGGAACCTGAAATGGTAATAAAAATGCCGACAATTGTTATTCGGGCAATCTTCTCCTTTAAGAAGACAAATGAACCCAAAGCAACAAAAATTGGCGCCGTAGAGACCAACACCACTGAATTTGCAACTGTTGTATATTTTAATGAAGTAATCCAGGTTGCAAAATGTAAGCATAAAAATATTCCGGAAAAAGAGGCATATAAAAAATCATGACGACTAAATACTCCAATGGGATTGCCCTTTTTGAATCCAGCCACTGTAATAAAAAAGATTGACGATAAACTCAATCGATAAGAAGCAATTACCATGGCGGGGGCATCACAAAGTTTTATCAGAATAGATGCAAAAGAAGCCGCAATTAGCCCAATAATAAGTATTAAGTAAACAGTCATATTTTAAAAGTAAAGCCACCCCCATTCCAGACATAGTAGAATATGGGGTGGCTTTTTCATAATACAATTTTTAAATTAAGGTGCAGTAAGGCCAAATGCCTCATAATTATACGGCGTATATTCACTCCATTTATCAGGCACTTCATCTTCTGGAAAGATTGCCTCGACTGGACATTCCGGCTCACAGGCGCCACAGTCAATGCACTCTTCAGGATGAATGTAGAGTATCATTTTATAAGCGTCATCCCCTTCAGACAACTGAGTATCTTCAATTTCATAGATACAATCAACAGGACAGACATCCACGCAAGCCCGATCTCTCACATCTACACAAGGTTCAGCAATAATATAGGTCATGTTATCACCTCCTTTCAATTATAGATTTTCATCTCTTTACCATTTTCAGGCAAGTATTCACTACTTCCTTTACAACATCATCATAATTTACTGCAATGCGGCCGCTTTTTAGATAAAATATGGTTTGTGTAATACTCCCCAGTACCATCGCACATGCTAACTTTATATCCATTTTCCTGTAGATACCCTGGCTCTGCCCTAACCTGAGAATCTTTGTCAGCATTTGCTTGGGCTTCATTCTATCGCGAGAGTGTTTTTTCAATTCAGTTTGATGGGCAGCAATAATAAAACCGTAACTCCTTTGTTCTCTGCGTGAAAATTCAAAAAAACCTTCAATGAATGCCTGCAACATCTCTACCGGCGTTTTGGTGTTTTTTAGATAACCTTTTAGAAATTTCCAAAAATCATCTATATTTTGTTCAAATAAGATTTCCGCCAGTTCTTCTTTACTATCAAAATGTCGATAGATTGTACCTTCAGAAATACCTGCACGGAGGGCAATATCGCGTGTGGTGGTGGCTTTAATGCCTTTTCGCATAAAAAGAGCAAGTGCGGCATCAATGACGTCAATTTTTTTGTTGAGGGGCCTGGCCATAATTTGATTGAATGAGTGAGTGTTTACTTACGCCGGATTATAATAAAATATACTTTTAATGTCAAGGTTTTTTTAATTGTCTGAGGAAATTTTTACAAAGGTAACGATTCCTAATTATCATAGCAATATTCCAGACACAAATTATGCCTGAGCTGTTGCCCCGGCTACGATGTCACTCATTGTCATTCGGAAATTAAGTCAATGATGACTATTGAATGACCGTTAATAATCAGAATTGAACGCTTTATTTATGCTTAATCGAAAATACGATACTTTGGAACCACTCCACCAGATATCCTGCCTTTACCCTTGAGACAACAAATCTCGCAAATCAATTATACCGGCATTCGCCCTGGAAACATAAGAGGACATAACCAGAGAATAATTGGCAAAAAAACCAAAATCAGAACCATTTAGTACATAAGGGCTCCAGATGGTTCTCTGGGTCGCTTCCAGCTCCCGAATGATTTGCTGCACACTTCTCACGGCATTTTTCTTTTGCAGTACCTGTTTAAAATCGATTTCGATAGCGCTCAGAAAATGAATTAAAGCCCAGCATGTGCCTCGAGCTTCATAGAAAACATCATCAATTTGCAGCCAGGGCGTTTTTATAATAATTTCTTTAGCAATGTCCGTGGACTGCTCAGCTTCGGGCTCGCCGGCAAGGTCGGTGTTGATGCGCTCCTGGCCAACACTGGCGCTTAAGCGCTGCGAAAGACTTCCCAGACGGTTGGCTACAATCTTTAACCAATCGCGTAAATTATCAGCGCGGGAGAAAAATTGCGTAGAAGGATTATCCGTTTCACCGAGACCTTGCAGGTATTTCTCAACGGCCTGTATTCCATCGCGGTATTCACTTTCGGCGGCCGGAAAAATCCAGGAATTGCTATTTACATTAAACTGCGGCTCTGCTTTGGCTAAATCCTGGTTTTCCCGTGATTGCGTTTGCGCCCGGCTGATGTCATTGCGAAGCGCTTTGGTGAAATCCCGCACTTGTACCAGAACGCCGAATTCCCAGGCTGGAATGTTATCCATGAAAACACTGGGCGGCATTTTATCATTGCTCAAATAGCCGCCCGGCTTGTCCAATAATGTATTCGCCACCTCAATCAAGGCGTTGGTGGTCACGTAACCGGTAACTAGGTTATCATTATCTCGCGCGGCCCGCAATTCTGCAGCTTGCTGCACGTCGATCAGATCTGGCGCTAATCCCCAATAAATACTGAGGGCAAACATGAACACGAACCAAATAATGACAAAGATACCAATGAACCATCCACGGCGTCGCTCTTTAATATTTTCCACAATAACCTCTCCTTAAATCAAAATTGATTTTTACCTATTTTATTTTATATTTAAATAACAAATCAAAATTATCAATTTATAGCTAAATTGTCAAGTTAAACTAATTTATTTTTTACTATACGTAAAACTTTTAGAATAAGTTATTCTTTTGTGATAAAACAATCATATACAAATAGGACAGATAATGGGCATCCCGTTTATCTTGTTAATCCAGTCAATACATTTATGTTACTGTATTTATGAAATTGGGTATAAGTTACTGTTTTTAAATTGTCTGTGTTATTCAGTGTATTTCCATTGTGAATAATTCAGGATAAAAAGTACCGATTTTAAAGCGGAATCTATTGAAATAGATTTAACAAAATGTTATATTATCAACCAGATTCAACTATAAACAAATAGTCAATTTGTGCAGATAAGCTTCTAACCTTTTAAAGGAGGGTACCATGCGTCGAATCTCTACAACTCTTTTGTTTTTAACTATTTGCATTTTCAGTTTAAATGTATTTGCTAATCCTCAAAACCCGCATCCGTTTTCAATTCATGACATGCTGGCTATGGATCGGGTTGGTGATCCACAAGTTTCACCCGATGGCAAGTCTATAGTTTTTGTTTTGCGAAAAACTGATCTTGAGGCAAATAGAGGTCGAACCGATCTCTGGTTAGTTGGAACAGAAGGAACAGGCCTTAAGCAGCTTACCTCACACCCTGCTGGTGATTTCAATCCGAGATGGTCACCAGACGGTAACAGCGTTCTATTTCTATCCACGCGCTCCGGCTCTTCACAGGTCTGGCGTATTTATCTCACTGGTGGTGAAGCGGTGCAAGCAACTGAACAGCCATTGAACGTGGGCAATCTGGTTTTATCTCAAGACGGTAATCATATTGCATTTACCATGGAGGTTTTTACAGAGTGTGAAGAGATAAATTGCACCAAAGAAAAGTTGACCGCAAAGGAAAACAGCAAAACCAGCGGTGTCATTTTTGAAAAGCTTTTCGTACGTCACTGGGATACCTGGAAGGATGGCCGCCGGTCTCATATATTTGTCATGCCCACAAATGGCGGCGACGTTGTGGACATCATGAAAGGCATGGATGCAGACAGCCCGTCCAAACCTTTTGGCGGTGCGGAAGAAATAACTTTTACACCAGACAGTAAAGCCATCGTTTTTACCGCACGAGACGTTGGTCGTGAAGAGCCCTGGTCAGTTGATTTTGATCTCTTTTCAGCCCCAATTGATGCTTCCAAAGCGCCTGAATGTTTAACGGAAAAGAACCAGGCCTGGGACACTGGCCCGGCCTTCTCTCCTGATGGCAAGACTCTGGCTTACCTCGCCATGTCCAGACCTGGATTTGAAGCAGACCGTTTCCGAATTGTCTTGCGAGATTGGACCAGCGGAAAAGAACGCGTGCTTACGGAAAATTGGGATCGCTCCCCGGGCGGCATCGTCTGGTCTGCGAACAGCAAAACCATTTACACCACTGCCTCAAATTTAGGACAGAGATCTTTGTTTTCTATTGAGGCCGCTTCCGGAAAAGTTAAAACAATTGTACAGGAGGGACGAGTGAGCTCTCCTTCCGTTGCTGGTAAAAGATTAGTCTTTGGACTGACAAATCTAAAGTCACCAACGGAACTTTATTCAGTCAAACCAAATGGCAGCGATGTCCGTACTATCACTAAAATAAATGCCGAAAAAATAGCCGTTGCCCGTTTGGGGGATTATGAACAGTTCACCTTCAAGGGCTGGAACGACGAAACCGTTTACTGTTACATTGTTAAACCTGCTGATTTTGATCCGGCTAAAAAATATCCTGTGGCGTTTTTGATTCACGGCGGTCCGCAGGGCTCTTTTGGAAACAGCTTTCACTACCGCTGGAATCCCCAGGCTTATGCCGGCGCTGGCTATGCAGCCGTTATGGTCGACTTTCACGGCTCGGTTGGCTACGGCCAGAAATTCACAGATTCCATTACCGGTGACTGGGGCGGCAAACCTTTTGAAGACCTGCAGAAAGGTCTGGAAGCCGCACTTGAAAAGTATCCCTGGATGGATGGTAATCGAGTTGGTGCACTTGGCGCCTCATACGGCGGTTACATGATCAACTGGATTGCCGGCAATTGGCCGGACCGATTCAAGTGCCTGATCAACCACGACGGCGTCTTCGAGCACCGAATGATGTACTATTCAACAGAAGAGCTGTGGTTCCCTGAATGGGAACACGGCGGCACCTATTTTGCCCACTCAGAAGGACACGAGAAACACAATCCGTCTCTGCACGTCGATAAGTGGAAAACACCCATGCTGGTTATCCAGGGTGAATTAGATTACCGAATTCCAGTTACGCAGGGCATTGCGGCTTTTACGGCATTGCAGCGCCGCAACATCCCAAGCAAGTTCCTCTATTTTCCGGATGAGAATCACTGGGTCCTGCAGCCGCAAAACAGCATTCTATGGCATGACACGGTAATTGGCTGGCTGGATCATTGGGTTAAAGGTGATGGGACGAATTAGAGAATAACTCAATATGTGAAATCTATTGAGATTCGTCTTGATTTCTGTCATAATTTTGCCTAAATTATGACAGAAATATGCATAAGAAATATCACTTAATTATGAGGTAAAAAATGCCTGATATCCAATCCATCAGTGCTTTACGGCAGAAAGATACACTTGATAAAATTAGTTACTCTAAAGAACCTCTGTATGTGACTAAAAATGGAAAAGCTTATCTAGTATTACTATCACCTGCATTTTATGATGACATTATTAAAGAACGCGACCATTATAAAAAAGCATTTGAAAAAGAAAAAGAATTGAGTGAATTAGTGTTAAAAATTGGGAAATCGCGAAAGAGTATTAAAGAAGGAAAAAGTTATTCTGAGGAAGATTTCGATAGAATGATGGATAATATTTTTCTATGAAAAATTTTAAGTTGATTATTTCCGCGGAATTTGCAGATGACTTAATAACTACTATCGAATACATTGAAAAAGAAAACCTGAATGCTGCTAAAATATTTGAGCGCAATGTTCGAAAAAAAATAAAGCACTTGAAAAAATTTCCTGAAATGGGTAAACTAATCGATGACCCCAGACTAAAGAGTATACGTATTCTAATAATTGGTAACTATCTGGTTCTATACGAAGTTATATCACACAATAAATTAGTCTATTTACACAGATTTTTTCATGGAGCCAGGGATTATCCCAATTTGTTTATAAATCAGAACCTTTACTAAACTTTAGAAGTCTAGTAAAGGTTAGGTTGCAATTCTTCAATTAACGACAACTCAATGTCAGCCAAAAAGCCTCAAATAGAATATGGGAGGAATGGTGCTATGCAAAATCAGTGGAGAGTAAAAACGGTCAGGTCGTCAACAGTACTCGTAATCACAGCCTGGCTGTATTTAGTCGGCTCGGCCTGTTTTAGCCATGCGCAGTCCTTTCAAGCAGTTAATTTTGCTCGTATTGACAAACACGCCCTTGATGCTCCCCAACAAAGTCAAAAAGTCCGTTCAAAGTTTAGCTTTATACTTAACAGAATCTGCAAACAATGATCTGGAAAAAGTGCGGGCTATCTATCGCTGGCTCACCCAAAATATAGCTTACGATACAAAGGGTTATTTTACTGGACACTATGGCGATTTAAGTCCAGAGGGTGTGTTAAAAAGCGGACGCGCTGTTTGCAGCGGATACGCCGGACTTTTTGAAAGCCTGGGACGAGCTGCCGGTCTGGAGCTGGTAAAGATTAGTGGTTATTCAAAAGGGTACAATTATTCAGTGGGTACAAGCTTTAATGGCCCTCCCAATCATGCCTGGAATGCGGTCAGAATAAATGGCAAATGGCAGTTATTTGACGCCACCTGGGGCGCGGGCCATTTAGATAACACCGGCAAGTTCATCCGTAAATTTCAGGAACACTATTTCTTAACGCCGCCTGAAGAGTTTATTTATGACCATTTCCCGGAAAATCCGCAGTGGCAGCTTCTGGAGCCACCCATTTCAATGCAGGAATATGAAAACCTTGTTTATCTGAGACCAGCTTTTTTTCAAAACGGTCTCGCCATAAACAGCCATCCTCAAAGTGTGATTGAAACGGACGGCGAGGTGGTTGTATTCATTAAAGCTTCCGAGCACGCGCTGTTAACGGCCCAATTGAAACAGAACAATCAAAACCTGGATAATACTTTCACTTTTGTTCAAAAAAGCCCTGGAACCTACAAAATCCAGGCTGTACTGCCGCAGGCTGGAAAGTATGTTTTAAGACTCTTCACTAAAATCAAAGAACAGCCTGGCATGTACACGTGGGCGTTAGATTACAAAATTGTAGCGAGCAAAGGCATGCCCAGTACCGCAGGATTTCCATTCACATATTCATCCTATGATGAATTTGGCGTCCATCTCTACCAGCCAATATCCGGTCACTTGAAATCAGGGAATAAGCAGACGTTTAAATTGAAAGTGCCTGAAGCAGAAGATGTCGCAGTCATTATGAATGGAAATTGGCACCACTTACAAAAAACTGGCGACTTATTTGAAGGTGAAATCGTAGTTGAAAAAGGTAAAACAGGAGTCTATGCTAAATTACCGGGAAGAAAGCAATATATGGCTTTGCTGGAGTACAAAGATGCCACAATGCAGTCCAGAGTTGCCGGTAAATAAAAACTACAGTGACTATTCGCTAACTTTTTTATTTGACAATTGTATAACGGCTCAAGCATCAGGCGATTTAACAGCAGCGACTAACTTGATTAATTGCATAAAACTTAATCCAAAACCAAATTAAGAATCCATAAAACCACCAGCTGTTAATTCATCTGGATGCCATTGTGAGCCAGGCTTATGATTTATTATTAAATAGAGGACCTGGACCAAACAATCGAATTATTCTATCATATAGTTTTTCAGATAAGTTTGAAGCACTCTGTCTTTCTTCGACTTTCCTAATATTTATATCCCTAAAGTCCGAATCTTTCCAAAACATTGTATTATCCTGTTCAATATCAAAATGTAGTCTATTTTTACTATACCTCTCACTTTTACATAAATGAATAACGTCTAATCCCAAGCCTTTTGCAAAACCAGCTTCATAGTATATCCCTCCTCTTACACCGCCTTCAATTTTTGCAATTCCAAGTTCAATTCCATCAACAATTTCAGGTTCTGCTGTAAAATCTGCAATAACAAACCGTGATTGTCTTATATTACTAAGAACGAAATCCATAATATTTCCAGTATAGTCTCTTTCATCCGCTAGTATTGGTTCATAGCCTGCTTCTTTGACACTAGCTTTTATTGCTTCTCTTAATATTCTTGTTTTCTTACTAAACCACATTGCTATAAAAACATTACTAAAATTTGATTTATCTTTTTGCAATTCAATAACTCTTCTCCATCCATCTATTTCTAAGCGAAAGGTATTTTGCTTCAAATCCTTTAAATATCCAAGTTCCTTTGCTCTATTACATAGAAATATAAATTCAGATGGAGTTTTGGCAAAAGCAATAGGGTAATCTTCAGGTTCAAGTCTTACAGGAGCATCAAGAGTTTTATTTTTATGATAGACGTGAAGTAATAATATATCTATCATTTCTAGCGGATTAGATGGAGGTTGAGTATCAATTATTTCATTTATAATTTCTTGACTTATATTCAATGGATAACCTCTATCAGATGACCTCCGAATGACTCCAGACAAAATATATTTTCTATCATGAGGAACATGTGATATTTCTAGTGAAGCTTCAAGACTTACAGAATACAATCCACAAGTTAGACAAACTACAGAAAAACCGTCTGAAAAAGTTGTTGAACCATGCATCTCAGAATCAGTATTACAAACAAAACATTTTTGGTTCTCCATAAATTAAACCTATTTTTGTTTCAAATTAAATAGCTAACGACGTCAAAATCAGCCGTGCGCTTTTTGCATCGGCTGCATTTTTTACGTTAGGCATTTGTTTATTGGTAGATTACGAATCCACACTTTAACTTGACAAACAATTGTTTTGATTTATACCAATATAAGAAACTGCTTACTTCAAAAATAGTATCATCCGAATGATTATTTCTCCTCTTTTTTAATATCGGATCCAGAATACATAATCCATCCGACGGCCGCGCCAACGACTATTCCTGTTATCATAGCTGTTCCCGTTGCCATTCTTTCGTCTTCCGGCATTAATGCATTTACCGCCACAAAGCCGATCCCGACCACCAAGGTTGAAAAAACTATGTTTTTTGCAAACAATTCCTGTTTAGAACCACCTTCGAACAATTTTTCGCCTTCTTCATTATACTGGACTAAAATATACTTTTTGGGTTTTTCGTAGTTGGGATCGATTTGCAGGGCATTTGCCATATGAACCTTCATCTGCTCAACATGGCCCCTGTCATATTCCACTAGCCCTTTGCTAAATTCCTGGTATGCTTCTATAGAGACTGTTTCTCTTTTGCGTATTCTGACCTTTTCTCTATCTGTGATAGTAATTTGCAGATTAGAGAGAATTTGTTCGCTGATGTTGTCTTGAAGATCAAATATACTTGATTCATATCCAGTTTCTTTGATAGAGTGTATAATGCTTCCTGTTTCGACTTCAACCAATCTGGCATTCACACGATATTGTGATCCAAATCTTTGCCAATGTCCCATCAATATATATTGGGCTCCAACCAGTCTACCAGCCTTTTGAGCGGTTTTTTCATCAATCAGCCCAGTCAATCCCAATTTTATCTCCTTCATTGCTTCAACGATTCTGACTCGCTCAACAACCTCAATTTCCTCAACTATTGAAAGATCGGAGACGATGGTTTCAGACGTTCCCGTCGACAACATAGCATCTATAGAAGTATCTCCTGTATTACTTTGAAAATTGAGAACTGCAACAGTTGGTTTTTTAGTATGCTGCGAAGGATAACTAAACGAAAATGAGGGAAAGAGTTTAATACAAACAACAAGAGCTATTATAACCTTACTTTTAAGATTCATTTTAACACTCCTAAGTTGAAAAGATTATTCATTTTAATTGGCTCCTTTAATTTATATCATATCTTCAGCGAACAGCTGTTGAGTGGAGCTCATTGCTGTCCTTTAAGTTGATTGCTTTTAATTGCTCGAGACCTTCTTGTCATTTTACTGCAAAATGAGCATCCTGACGCATATAGTGCTTTACTTAACATATATCTGGGTTATTCTTGAATATTTAGCCTAACAAGTGATTGTCAAGTTTCTGCTAAACATTCAACATGTAATGATCAACAGAAACTGGTTAACTCCGCTACTGCATTCCGCCTTTCCAACAGCAACGATCCGAACAAGTAAGTAGTTCATTTATATTAGTGTAACATTAATATATTTAAAGTACTATCAAAACACAACGAAAATGTTGCTTTTCTAAAGATATAAACCTGTTTATTATGATAATTTGAAAGTGGAGATAAAGCGAAAGAATTGCAGGCCTGCAGCTGTCCAGCGAGAGCTAAAACCATCTCCTCACCAAGGAACCGGATGAATTTTCCTTTCCCTATTTCTTTTATAATCCATTAAGAAACACTTTGAATTTATTAAAAAATTTGTAAATTATCCGAAAGCCAATTGACTTCCTGTATTTCATAATTTTAACGTTAATATTAATGAAAGAAACAGCCCAAACTGCAATCTGGCAACTCTGGATCGACACTGGCGGCACTTTCACCGACTGCCTGGCTTTAGATCCCGAAGGCAAGCTGCATCGAGCAAAAGTATTAAGCAGCAGCGCGCTTCGGGGCATGGTGAAAGAACAAATTGACCAGCATTGTCTTCGAATACAGGAGAAGTGGTCGGCGCCTACCGATTTCATTCGCGGCTTTCAATTTCGAATTCTTGAAAAGACCCACTCGGAAATATTCGTTGAAAAATATGATCCAGAAAGCCACACCCTGACTCTCAACACTGCCCTGCCATTTGAAATCGCGCCAGAAACGGCTTTCGAAGTAAGATCATTAGATGAAGCGCCCATTCTGGCGGCGCGACTATTAACCGGCACGGCGCCTGATAGTTCTCTGCCAAATATGGTCATGCGGTTAGCCTCAACTCGTGGAACCAATGCCCTGCTTGAACGCAAAGGCGTACCCACAGCGCTTTTTATCACGCGTGGATTTGGCGATTTGATGCAAATCGGTACGCAGCAGCGACCAGATCTTTTTGCACTGGAGATTCGTAAGCCTGAACCGCTTTATGAAACAGTTATAGAAATAGAAGAGAGGATAACGGCCGACGGTTCTGTGCTAACGCCTTTTAAATTAGATGGTTTAGCTTCTGAAATACAAAACTTGCTTGATAAAGGCATAGAGGTAGCAGCCGTAACATTCATGCACAGCTACCGCAATCCAGCCCATGAACAGGAGTTAGCCAATTATCTTTTGCAAAATGGCTTCCAGCATGTTTCTTGTTCTGCAGAAATAGCGCCGTTTATCAAGATTCTTCCGCGTACTGAAACCACTGTTGTGGACGCCTATATTTCGCCAGTGATTAAAGATTACCTCGAGCATGTCAGCAGCTCTCTATCTGAAGGGAGATTGCATGTTATGACCAGCACCGGAGGACTGATACATGCTAATGATTACAATGCCAAAGACAGCCTGTTGAGCGGTCCGGCTGGTGGTGTGGTTGGAGCTGCATTAGCGGGACGTAATTCCGGGTTTAGTAAAATAATAGTCTTTGATATGGGTGGGACAAGCACAGACGTTGCCCGTTTTGATGGAGATTATGAGTATGTTTTCGAGCACCAGGTTGGTGACGCGCATTTAGTGGCGCCCGCACTGGCGATTGAAAGTGTTGCGGCTGGCGGTGGCTCCATCTATTCTTATGTCGGCTTGCGTTTACAAGTAGGGCCGCAGAGCGCTTCTGCGCAGCCGGGTCCAGCTTGTTACGGCGCCGGCGGTCCGCTTACCGTTACAGATATTAACCTGCTGCTCGGCCGCCTGGATTCCAGTCGTTTTGAGATTCCCATTTCCAAACAGCATGCTGACGCAAAGCTTAAAGAACTGCGAACGGCGATTAGAAAAAACACTGAGGAAGATTTAAGCAAAGACGTCCTTCTGCAAGGATTCCTGGATATTGCGAATGAACGGATGGCCGATGCGATACGCCGGGTTTCAGTGAGAAAAGGTTATGCTCCGGAAGAATATGCGCTAGTGGCTTTTGGAGGCGCAGGCGGTCAACATGCGTGCGGGGTAGCTCAGCGTCTTAATATAAAGACTATTATCGTGCCAAAAGACGCCTCGCTTCTAAGCGCATCAGGGCTTGGTCATGCAGTTATCGAACGATTTTCCGAAAAGCAAATATTGCAGCGACTCGACGCGGTGGATACCAGAATTAATCAGTGGATTGATGAGCTTTCTGATGAAGCCCAATCAGCCGTGGCAGCGGAGGGTATTTCACGTGATGAAATTGAGATTCGGCGCCGCATTGTAAACCTCCGTTTTATCGGACAGGATTCGGTGGTGTCGGTAGAATTTAATGAAGACATTCCACTGCAACTGGCTTTCGAATCGAAATATAAGGAAATCTTTGGACATGTGCCGGAAGGACGACCGATTGAAATAGAATCCATTCGTGTGGTCTGCTCATCGGTTTCTAAAGAAGCTGCTAAACACAATGCCCCTCCGGAACCGACTGAGGCCAATCCTGCTGGTTTTACCCGCACATGTTTTGAAAACAACTGGCAGAAAGTGCCTTTTTATGAACGCGATCACCTTTCTGCAGGAGCGCAGTTTTCTGGTCCAGCCCTGGTTTTCGAGCAGCACAGTACAACCGTCGTCGAAATTGGCTGGAATGTGAAAGTGGATGCAGCGGGCGCGCTTGTGCTAAGATTTTAGCACAGCGGGAAGCACAATAAATAAATTACAAATTAATTCTCAAATTCCAATTATCAATACTCAAACAATGTTTTTACAAGACAAGGGCTTCATTCTTAATTTTAATATTTGTTTGTTTTTTTTGAATATTGCCCATTGTGATTTATTTGTATTTTGTGTTTTGTTATTTGTGTTTTCTATACATTTCACCTATATAAAACCATATCGACCCAGAAAGGTATACTTATGAAATTAAATACGAACCGTCCTAAAATAATTCAACTTGAACTTTTTACGAATCGGTTTCGGGCAATCGCTGAGGAAATGGGCGAGATGCTGCGTCGGACTGCCATCTCGACCAACGTAAAAGAGCGGCTCGATTTCTCCTGCGCCATACTTGATGCCGAAGGAGAATTGGTGGTCAATGCACCGCACATTCCGGTTCATCTTGGCGCTTTAGGGCTATGTGTACGCAGTTTGAGGGAGGAGCTGTCATTTGCCCCCGGAGACGTGATTGTCACAAATCATCCAGCCTACGGCGGTTCGCATTTGCCGGACATCACTGTCGTATCGCCGGTTTTTTCTAAAAATAATGTTTTGTTAGGCTATGTTGCCAATCGCGCCCACCATGCCGAGATTGGCGGGATTAATCCTGGTTCCATGCCGCCTTCAGCAGCGAATCTGGCCGAAGAAGGCGTTGTTATCTATCCATTTCATCTTGTCAGAGGAGGCAAAGCAGACTGGGCGCTCATGCGTAAAATACTGACCGCCGGACCCAATCCGACTCGTACTATCGAAGATAATCTGGCTGATCTTCGTGCAGCGGTCGCGGCAAATCACAGAGGCGCTACCGCATTAATGCACCAAACAGAAATACATGGAGAAGAAGTCATCGCTCATTACATGAGTGAGCTCAAAAAACTTGCTGAAAGGAAAATACGGGCGTCGCTATCAAATCTACCCGATGGCTCTTACTCAGCGCTTGAAAGATTAGACGACGGTTCACCGCTCTGTGTGCAAATACAAATTAAGGGAGAAAACGCGGAAATAAGTTTTGAAGGCTCTGCTAACGTTCATCCGGGGAATTTAAACGCCACACCAGCCATAGTACGTAGCGCGGTGATTTACGTGCTTCGATTGCTAATCAATGAGCCACTGCCGTTAAATGAAGGTTTAATGGGTCCGATAAAACTGCGTATCCCAAAAGGAATTCTCAATCCTGACTTTCCTGATAATTCTGAAAAAGCGCCGGCGGTTGTCGGGGGCAATGTTGAAACCAGCCAGAGATTGGTAGACACCATGCTAAAAGCGTTGAAGCTCATGGCTTGCGGTCAGGGCACCATGAATAACATCTTATTTGGGACGAATGAATTTGGTTATTACGAAACAGTCTGCGGCGGCTGCGGCGCCGGTCCGAATTTCGATGGCGCAAATGCAGTTCACAGCCACATGACCAATACCCGTATAACAGACCCCGAGATTCTGGAACACCGCTATCCGGTTCGCGTCGAGCGCATGGCTGTCCGCAGGGACTCTGGCGGCGCAGGAAAACATCGAGGGGGTAATGGGATTTTGCGAGAGCTCACTTTTCTAAAAGAAATGTCGTTTTCCATTCTCAGTCAACACCGCCTGGAAGCTCCTTTCGGATTAGAAGGCGGGGAATCCGGCAAAACTGGTAAACAAAGGTTGGTGACAAAATCAGGTGAAGTGATTGAGTTAAAAGGAATTGACGGCTGCCTGGTTCAGCCAGGTGATCGTTTTATTCTTGAAACCCCAGGCGGTGGCGGATACGGTAAGAAATAAATTATTTGAGTATAAAGGAAAATCAATGTGAAAAAATTATTAAGTATTCTCGTCTGGTCAATAATAGCTGCAGCATTTATTGGTCCCGGAACGGTTACAACTGCGGCGTCTTCAGGCGCACGTTTTGGATATGCACTTTTGTGGGCGCTGGTATTTTCTACAATTGCTACTTTAGTCCTCCAGGAAGCCAGTGCACGAGTAACCGTGGTCTCCGGGTTCAGTCTCGGGCAGGCTATTCGAAAACAGTTTTACGGCAGTGTAAAGGGTTGGTTAGCCCTGATATTAGTGATTGGTGCTATCATTTTTGGATGTGCGGCTTATGAAGCCGGCAATATACTTGGCGGGGTGACTGGAGCCGTGATTGGTTCGGGTCTTTCACCAATACTTCTGACTCTCGTCATCGGCTGTCTGGCCGGCGGCATTCTCTGGCATGGCACCATCCGAACTGTTGCCTACTTATTGAGCGCCATAGTTGCCTTTATGGGAATAACGTTTTTTGTCACGGCCATTTTGCTCAAGCCTCCAATCCTGCAGATTTTACGCGGCAGCTTTTTACCAACCATGCCTGCTGGCTCCGGGCTGTTGATCCTGGGACTAATCGGCACAACAGTTGTGCCATACAACCTGTTTCTCGGTTCAGGCCTGGCATCTGGCCAAAAGCTTAAGGAACTGCGTTTTGGCCTGACCGTTTCAATTGTGCTCGGAGGACTCATCTCGATGGGAGTGCTTGTGGTGGGAGTGGCGGTACAGGAGTCCTTTACTTTCGAAGCTCTTTCCACCACGCTTGCTCAGCGGCTCGGAACCTGGTCGCGCCCACTTTTTGCATTTGGACTTTGTGCGGCTGGACTCTCTTCAGCTATTACCGCGCCGCTTGCTGCTGCAATTACCGCCAGGAGTCTTTTTGAAAAAGAAGGTCAAAGTTTATGGGCAGATAAAAGCTGGCGCTACCGCAGTGTCTGGCTCGGTGTGTTACTAATTGGTGTGGGATTCGGGATGGCTAACGTCAAACCCATTCCAGCCATTATTTTAGCCCAGGCCTTAAATGGAATTGTTCTGCCTTTTATAGCAATTTTTCTACTGCTGGTGGTGAATGACCAGAATCTGATGGGTAGTCACAAAATGAACAAACCACTTTCCAACAGTCTCATGTGCGTTGTTGTTGCTGTAGCTATTGTACTGGGAATATCCAACATATTAAAAGCCGCTGCTTCTGGATTTAATCTAACCGCTCCAAACGAAAATTTAGTGCTCACGGTCGCGGGTATCGTGACATTAGTTTTAGCCTGGCCGATCAGCCGCGCGATCCGTTTTCGGAGAAACAATTCTAATCCTGCCAGTTAAGGGCTAATTTGTCCGGATATTTTTCTACCCAGGCTCTAAAATTATGCATCCTCTGAGAGGTGAACTCCGAACTGGTAGCTATTAAACTTTATGAATTGCGATTATGTGTCTTCTCTGCCAGATCCAAACAAAATCTTGCCGCTCTTTTCTTCCACAACCCTGCCGTCTTGAGCAGCAATTTTACCATTGACAAAAATCCAGCGAATGCCTTCTGGATATCGATGCGGATTTTCAAAGGTAGCGGTATCCTGAATCTCTTCTGCATTGAAGACCACGATATCTGCATACATGTTTGGTTTGAGTACCCCGCGCTCATTAAAGCCCATTGCCAGGGCAGGTAATGAAGTCATTTTACTTATGGCGCCAGGCAAAGTAAGCACACCTTGCTCTCTTACGTATTTGGCCAGGACTCGTGGAAAGGTACCGTACGCACGTGGATGCGGGACCTCCACACCGGGTATTTCAATTTTACCGTCAGAGGCAATTATATTATATGATTTCTGCATCAGAGTCGAGACGTCTTCTTCAGCCATTTGAAAGAATACAGCTCTGGGTCTATCCAGTTTTTCCATTTCCATAATCAAGTCAGCGCCATTATTAACAGTCGGTTTACGACCCAACATTTGCAGAATTTCAGCCAGGTTTTTACCCTGGTATTCCGGGTGATTGTCATTTCGTGACACATAAATCGTTTTGAGTTTATCGATTCCTTTTGTGGAAGAAAGCCGTCTTTTTATTATGGCCAGGCGGATTTTCTGATAATTATCAGGATCTTGCAATCGCTCTACATAGGCTTCATTCCCGCCGGCAACAGCCCAACCCGGAAAACTGCTGGTAAAGCCCGAGCTGGTTGCCGTGTAAGGATACTGATCCATATAAACTTCTTGTCCCTGCTTTCTGGCCTGTTCAATTGGTCCTGTAATGAGTTTGTAATCGCCCCATACAGCATCATTAGCAAGCTTGATATGTGATATTTGAACCGGCACTCCGGCTTCCTTGCCGATTAGGATGGATTCTTCAATCGCTTCTTTTATATGCAAACCCTGATTGCGCATGTGGGTTGTGTACACACCGTTAAAAGGTTGAATCATTTTAGCTAATTCGACGATTTCTTCGGTTATAGAATAGCGCCCGGGAATGTAGGCTAATCCCGTACTTAAACCAATCGCCCCGGCTAACATTTCCTGTCTTACTAAATCCTTCATTTTAGATAGTTCCTCAGCCGTGGGGGCCCGGCCGTCCCGGCCCATGATTTCCTGTCTAATGGTGTTATGGCCAATAAGTGAAGCAAAATTAATAGCAATTCCGGATTTTTCCAACTGACTGATTAGTTCCTGCAATGGAAATTCAGAGCCGCCGCAATTGCCGCCAACCACGGTCGTAACCCCTTGAAGTAAATAATTCTTTACAGTGGGTTGAGAAGCGATTTGTCTGTCAACATGTGTGTGAATATCAATAAAACCAGGAGCGACATACAGGCCATTAGCATCGATGATCTTTTTTCCCTCGCCTTCAGGAATATTGCCAATTTTGATAATGCGATCACCCTTGATACCGATGTCACCTTGAAATACCGGATTTCCAGTGCCATCCACAATTCCACCGGATTTTATGACAATATCATAAGGTTTCGATGATTGAGTACAGTTAGAAAATACGAGAACCACAAAGGCCAGCAGCAATAGACTGATAAAACAATATTTTAAATTCATATCATTTTTCTCCTCGATTTATGAAAACGAAGTTGTGTCCATTTAAATGAAAAATGCAAAATAGTCTTTATCCTGAATAATTCACAAAAAGTAACAAATGTGCGACGCACTTTTTGAAATGACTGAAGTTATGCCTATTTTTAGCTTCACCGCCCAAAAAACTTAGTTTCCAAGTGCGTCGCACATTTAGGTAATTCATGAATAATTCCGGTTATTTAGTAACAATTTCGAATTTATCATTTCGCAATTTTCATTTTTAATTTGGATTCAACCAATTACTTTCCTTCATAAGGCACTCCCTCAACAATCCATTTCGCGGATTGGTCACCTTTAAGATAAAAGTCCAGATACTCCTTCATCTTTATAGAATAATCCAATTTATTCGGGTACTTCTGAAGATGATGGGGCTCTCCGCGGTATTGCAGGAAAACACAATCCTTTTGCAAACGGCGCATGGCCAGATAAAGCTCGATTCCCTGGTACCAGGGCACCGCTCCATCCTCATCGCCAAACATGATAAGAAGCGGAGTGTTGATACGATCTGCAAAAAACACCGGCGAATTTTCAATGTAGAGATCCCGTGCTTCCCAGAGGCTGCCGCCAATTCGGCTCTGGCTCTGTTCGTATTGAAACTGTCTGGCGAGACCAGTCCCCCAACGAATGCCGCTGTAGGCGCTTGTCATGTTTGAAACGGGCGCTCCGGCAATCGCGCAGGCAAAGATATCCGTCTGGGTGACGACTAATGCTGTCTGGTAGCCACTCCATGAATGACCGTGCAATCCAATAGCATCAGGATCGGCGATTCCCATATCGATTATTTTTTGTACACCAGGCACCAGGCATTTTGTAGCCGAATAACCCGGGCGGCCAATCTCAAAACGAATATCAGGTAAAAAGACCGCATAACCGTTACTGGCATAGAACGGAAAGCAGGGTCGGTGATTAAGGACAGTCTGATTGAATTCATGAACACGCTGGGAAAAAAAGCGATAATAGTACACCAGAACAGGATACTGTTTTCCGGGTTCATAATTGCCCGGCTTAATTAATACACCCTGTAAAGGAATACCGTCGATACTTTTCCATTCAACCAATTCCGATGAACCCCAGGCAAATTCGCTGATTTGAGAATTTAGGTTGGAAATCTTTTTGGGAGATCGAAAGCCTATATCACTAACCCAAATGTCCGGAAATTCTGTGTAAGTTTCTCTGGTGTACATCAGCAAATTCTTATTTTTTGCTTTAGCAAGAAACCGGAACAGCTTCTTTTCCTCAATAAGCTTCTTCACGCCAGCCCGCCCAATTTTGCAAGAATAAAACGCGGTATGTTTCTGATAATTATGGTGAGCAGATAACAGAAGCTGTTGGTCCTTCTTGAAATTTCTTTGCTCCGGTTCAAGGGTTTGATTGCGAAATGTGTAATTATTCTGTCTGCCCCAGCCCCTGGTCAAATTAATGGGAGTACCAGAATCTGTAGCAAATTGCCAAATATCATATTTATCGTAAATCAAGACCGCGGAATCATCTTCCAGCCAGCCCGCGCTACGGTAACCCGGAACCGGGGAGGGATAATCATGATCTTCATTGTAAAATGGCACCTCCAGGTTTTCGGTTAGATTACGTGTGCTGCCAGTTTTACGATCATATAAATGCCAGTGCTTATCATTATAATAAAGGACAAAGTTACCACGGGGGGAAAGACTGGCTCGGCCTCTTAATTTGGAGACGATCTCCTTTCGAGAGCCATCCTGCAGATCCACCAGGTAATAATTATTATACCCGCCATCCCAGGTGAGCAGCTTAAGGTAGGGCACATCAGAAACACCCAGAGCAAATTGTGAATTTTGAGGTGTTCGAACATCCGGCATTTCTTTGTCCGCCAGGGCCACATATTTCCCAGTGTCAAGATGATAAACCGCTTTGTAAGTTCGATCCTTCACATTCTTCCACATCTTTTTCTGGTTAGGGATGATACGCGGATCATTCCAGTGCCAGACATCAACTTCTTTCTTCCCTAATAATCCGTCAACATCGTAAGGATCATATTCCTCTTCTTTATCCTTGTTACTTTTCTCTTCCGCATTATCATCATCCTTTTCATTTTCCGACAAAGGCTTCAAGCCAAAAAATAGCCGTTGGCCATCACGGGTCCATTCAAGCTGGTTTTTTTCTGGTACACACCAGCCTGCCGGCGCGCCATCAACCGCAACCATCTCGGTGGTCTGCATTTTGGAAGGATCCCAAATCCACATCGAGGTTGAATCCGGATTGCCTTTTTTATCCAGAGTGGAAGATAAACAGGCGAGCATGCCGTGTTTATTATTCCAGGTTAAATTAGTGTAATAACCGTTTACCTGAGATGCAATTGTTTTTCTTGACAAATCGTCTTTCTGCAACTCCAGGTAATACAGGCCGTTTTCTTTCCCACTGGTATCGGAGACAGCAAAAGCTAAATATTGTGACGTGCTGTCAAAAGCAAAAGAGTGGCCGAAAGGAATCTTAAGTTCCTCTTTTGTGCCGAGATTTAAAAGAACAATCGTTGTGCCCAGATTCTTTTTCGCTTTTGCCGAACCGGCTTTGCCCTGCTTTGATTCATCGTCTTTTTTGTTATTACTTTCATCCTTCTTGAAAAGTTTATACGCCAGCCATTTCGAATTTTCAGAAAAAGTTGATTTCTCTACCTTTTCAACAATGATGATTTCACCAGTCTCTGTGTTAAGCAGAGCCAGGCCGTTTTGGGGTTTATCTTTGCTGTTTTTAGATTTGTCCAGCTCACCTGCTTTTGGCAAAACAGTAGCAGCAATCCAACGAGAATCACCCGAGATTACAGGTTTGCTGCCGCGCTCAATAGTAAAGACTTTCTTGTTTTTAATAGAATGAACTTTTACTTCACCATCGCCGCGGTCCGCTTGAGCTGAATAGGCGAGCCAATTCCCGTCTACAGCAATTACCGGGTTTTTAATAGCTTTAAATTTCATGATATCTTGAAAAGTTAAAGCTTTTTTTGATTGCCCTGGTAAAGTAGATATCGAAATAATTGTGATTAAAAACAGGAAAACTAATCGGTTCAATTTGTGATGTCTCTTCTTAACCATTTCCTCTCTCCATTTTGAATTTCATGAATTATTACCAAATTTGAAAATTTATAGTGCAAAATAATCTAGGACAAAATAATTAATAAAAAGCCTGGATTGATTAAATCAAATATTTTGCCACCAATCATTTTGACAACCTATTTTTCAAAAGTGCCTTTTACTACAACCTTTTTGTTTTCTACCATTGTCTGCCCCCTGGCAATCACGGTGTCAATTTCCAGGTTTTTGTCAAGCAGAACAAGGTCTGCATCTTTGCCGGTCTCAATGCTGCCCTTGTCAGGTAATTTTAAATTCCTTGCAGAATTTGTAGTGATTACCTTTAATGCGGTCTGCAAAGGAATATTCGCGTACTTTACTGTATTCCTGACCTGGTTGAACAGCGAGCCGACCGTGCCAACTTCCAATTTAACATATTCTCCGTTGCCATCAAATACTGGTAAGCTGCCCTGACCATCGGATGAAAAAGTAACATTTTCAATGGGAACCCCACTATCAAGCGCTCTCTTCAGAAGTCTGCAGCATGTTGCTTCGCCTTTCTGTTCAGACTCATCTTCAGGACATGTACTGGTTGTTAAATCTATAAGCCCGCCGTTTTTTGCATATTCAATCGCAGATTCGAACAGGTCAAGGTTCCGGTTTACATGAGTTGGGATGAATTGAGTAATGGGAATTTCTGTATTTCTGGTAATCTCTTCTAAAAAACTTAATTTACTGTGACCATCTCCAATATGAATATTTACAAATCCGGCTTTCCCGGAAAGCAACCCTCCAACTCTTGCAGCCGCGGCAATTTTGGTGATTTCTTCAATTGTGGGCTGCGACGAGCGATGATCCGATATGGCAATCTCCCCAACACCGATTATTTTCTCTATTAAAATAATATCCTCCTGAATTGAGTCCAGGAGTGTTTTTACGGGTACCTGATATGACCCGGTGCAGACATAACAAGTTACACCTTCTTCTTCCAGGCCGTTTGCTTTTGCAATAAGATTGCTCATTGTCCTCGTGAAACCATCAGTTCCCAGAAGTCCTACTATGGTCGTAATGCCGGCTCTTGTGACGTCGCTTAACATTAATTCAGGAGTTCGTGTCCGGAAACTTCCTTCCCCGCCGCCACCCAGGATATGGACGTGATTATCTATAAAACCCGGGACTAAGAACTTGCCGGTTCCATCTATCGTTTCAATTTCAAGTGTCTCTCCTAAATCTATAGACTCCTGAATGTATCCTATTTTATCTGCCGTAATCAATACATCCTTTTTACCAAGATAATCGGGAGTATACACTTCTACATTTTTAATTAACTTTAGCATAATAATCCTCTTACATATTCAACAAATATATTTCAGCTACCAGGTATAGTTTCATCTTCCCTGATTTTCGGTGCGATGGCGAATCCGGTAAATCCATAAATCAACGCGAAGATAAATCCCGTGTAACACATAACCGCCCATTTTGCATATTCAATGGTCTCTACACCCAAAGTGCCTGACATAAATACGCCGGCAATGCTCCAGGGAATCAGGGGTACTATCACGGTTCCGCTGTCTTCGGTAGTTCTGGAAAGATTTTTTGCCGCCAGATTATTCTTTTTATAAGCAGGAGCAAACAATTCTCCCGGAATAAGAATTGAAAGAAAAGAACTACCTGTCATAGATGCGGTGGCGATACCCGAGGCCACAGTGGAGGCAATTAACTTGCCGGTGGTATTGGCAACTCTTAACAGCCGCTCCAATAATACATCCAGCATACCGGCCTTTTGAATAATCCCTCCAAATGCAAATGCACAGAAGGCAATAAGCGTCACATGCATCATACCAACCATCCCGCCGCGCGTTAACAGCGTATCGACCAGAGTTTCGCCGGTTTTCGCTTCATAACCTGTTACCATGGATTTAACAGCGGTTTGCAAATCAACACCCTGCATAAATATTGCCAGCCACACTGCCACAAAAGCAGCGAAAAGCATTCCGGGGATGACAGGTTTTTTTCGAATGGCGGCATACAGCGTTATGGCCGGCGGTAAAAGCAACACCCAATGAAATTTAAAATTTGTGTGTATGACTCTCATAATCAAATCAGTTTTTTCCATGGAGACATTACCCCCTGTTGGCGAAAAAATCCCCAGCAAAAAATAGACTATCAATCCCAGCAGCCAGGCCGGAGTGGTTGTCCAAAGCATGTGTTTAATATGGTCAAAGAGGTTGCTTCGTGCAGCAATTGGCGCCAGATTTGTTGTATCAGAAAAAGGGGAAATTTTATCTCCGAAATAAGCGCCAGCCACAATCGCGCCCGCAGCCTGAGCCAGGGGAATATTCAAACCATGGGCGATGCCAATAAAAGCAACTCCAATGGTACCGACGGTACCATACGAAGTGCCGGTTACGACTGATACAATACTGGATACAACACAGGCCGTAACCAGGAAAAATCTGGGATCAATAATTTTTAAACCGTAATAAATAAGCATGGGAATAGTACCGGCGGCAATCCAGGAACCGATTAGCGCGCCGACTACAATCACAATGAGCATGGCTGGCATACCTTTCATCATACTTTCAAGTATGCCATTTTCAATTTCTTTGTATGTATATCCTAAACGCAGCGCAATAAATCCAGCGACCGTCGCAGCCGCGATAAGAAGAATTTCTGCGTTCAACCTTAATATTCCATACCCAAAACCAAGAAATACCGCAATGGCGATGAGAGGGGTCAGTGATTGAAGAAAAGATGGTTGTTTTTTACCATCGCTTTTCATTGAATCAGGTAATGTCTCCTCACCAGTTTTTTCGTTCTTTATATTTGAATCGTGCATTAGTTCCACCCTTTTTTTAAATATTGTGTTTTTATTTTTTAGTAAACACTTCCAAATCCACTTTTATTGGATTCATTAATCTAAAAATTGGATATTCCTTCCCTTCCTCGAGGTATTCTTTGAAACGATATTCTCTGCCGCTTCTCTCTGTAACGATACTCCAGCTCGACTGTGGTTCCAGAAGTAAAGGGATCAGATTTGCAGCCCTCTGATTGAGAACAACCAGGACATTTCCTTTTATTTTTTTATTTTCCCGTTTAACAATGGCATCAACATACTCAGTCTGCTTGTCCTCTTCTCTTATTGGAGTCACGTGTAAAATGGTGTACGCTTCCACTTCAGTATCAATATCTGCCACTATTTGAGACATTTTAATTTCATGCTTAAAAAGTAAGTCAATCAGTTTTTTTTCTTTCTGTGAAAAAATATAGGCATACGGTCTTTCAACGCTTTTTTTGACTTTTACTAGCGGTTCATATTTTCCCAATTTTTTCTCTGCTTTCTGCCATTTATAAAGGTCAAAAACCGGCATAATCAGGCTATCCTGAGCAGAGTCTTTAAAATAATCCATTTGAATATGCACGTAGCCGTTTGGCGACTGCGATTCCTGCAGTAATTCCTCGCGTGCAGAACGAACTATGTTTATTATCTCAGCCCTGTGGTTAGCAGCGGTTTTCAAAAAAGCAGTAATGGCGGAAACCTGACCCTTTGTTCGCCGCTCGATTTTATTAATTACATCGCCATAACGCTTCCCTTCAAAGATAAATGAAAGGGTATTATATATTCCCAAGCTCTGACGGCCGTCGTTAATATCAGTCGTACTGTGTCGTATTCTTTGATTTTCAAATGGAGCTCCAACGATATATCGACTAAATCTAAATCCATCTTTTTGAATTAAACTTCCTGTTTCCGGAAGAAAAACGTCCCGCGAAAAGTCAATAATAGGTTGCGCAATATTCAAATTCGAAACGCAATCCATCATTTCTTCCGCATCTTTAATGTAGCCATGAGACATCCACTGCTTACTGATCGCATTATACTCATGTACATCTAAAGTTACATCCGGCTGCCATTTCAAAAACAGCTTGTGCAGGGCAATAATTTCGGGCTCGCTTAAAATCGCATGATTACGGTTAAGGTCAATTTTATTGGCATTTCTGCGCTGCTCCAGTTCGCCGCCATCGGGATTAACCAGTGGCACCAAAATTAAATCCAAATTTTTTAAAATGTTTTTATCCTTCCCTGATAGTTCACGAGCGACAATTAAAGAGGCTTCCTTGCCCGAAGGTTCATTACCATGCTGCTGACAGAAAATTAACGCCAGTGTTTTTGTATCTCTTTTACTGCCAAAATTCTTATCCAGCGAAAAAAACAAAGCCGGAATGTCCCGTCCCTGAACAGTTTTGCCAATGATAGTCATAGTCATGATTTTACTTTTAGCTTCAAGTTTAGTGAGATAGACCATCATATCGGCGTGATTGGATAGTTTAGCATAATTATCTCGTTCCAAAGGCGTTTGAATGTTCTGCCCCAAACATACTAAGGGTAAAATCCAAACAAAAAAGCAAAGAGTTAGCATTCTAATTTGTCGAGTAGACATAATATGACTCCTATATTAATACACGTACATT
>CAZIKB010000032.1:0-55025 GCA_964539665.1 uncultured Cytophagia bacterium | reverse complement strand
CTTACCTGATAAACGGGATGCCCATTATCTCGTTAATCCTGTAAATCCTGTCTAATGATTTGTAACCGTATTTATGAAACGATGCACTTAGTCATTAACAACTGTCTTCTGTTTTTTATCATATATCCATATTCTCTTATTCCCAGATCCCCTTAACTCAAATCCTCTTACAAATTAGTTGATTTCCATATTTCATATCATTATAATTAGGTAGTTTTCTAACGATGTTTTGTGCTCAAAAAAAGATAATTATGCTAGAAAATATTTACAAAATCATCTTCATCAGCAAATTTTTATTTGAAAATATGTTATTATTTTGAATTAATAAATACATGATAAGGAGTATCAGATGAATCAAAGCCAAGTTAATAGTTTTAACAGCCAGTCCGAATTAAAAGTCGGTGAAAGCGCTTACGAAATTTTTCGGTTAGGTGCATTAGAAAAGGCCGGAATTGGGGAAGTGGCACGACTACCCTTTTCCATGAAAATTTTGTTAGAGAATTTATTAAGAAAAGAAGACGGCCGTTTTGTGAAAAAAGAGGACATTGAAGCAGTAGCCAATTGGAATCCGGCAAAAAAGTCCGAAAAGGAAATCGCGTTTGCACCTGCACGCGTCCTGATGCAGGATTTTACGGGTGTGCCAGCGGTAGTGGATTTAACCGCCATGCGGGAAGCCATTAAAAATTTAGGCGGCGATCCCCAAAAAATTAATCCGCTCGTGCCGGCAGATTTGGTGATTGACCACTCGATTCAAGTCGATAAATTCGGCAGCAACGATGCTATCCGTTTCAACACCGACAAAGAGTACGAACGCAACCGGGAACGATATACCTTTTTGCGCTGGGGACAAAATGCTTTTCAGAATTTTCGTGTTGTGCCCCCAGAAACAGGTATTTGCCATCAGGTGAATTTAGAATGTTTAGGTAAAGTGGTTTTCACTTCGGAGGTTAATGGAAAAACGGTCGCGTATCCCGATACTCTGGTTGGAACCGACTCGCACACGACGATGATAAACGGATTAGGGATCGTCGGTTGGGGAGTCGGCGGTATTGAAGCTGAAGCTGCCATGCTTGGACAACCCATTTCCATGCTCATTCCTGACGTCATAGGTTTTAAATTTACAAGCCAGCTAAAGGAGGGTACAACGGCGACTGATTTGGTGCTCACGGTGGTTCAGATATTACGACAAAAGGGGGTGGTAGGTAAATTTGTAGAGTATTACGGGTCTGGCTTGAGCAGCCTCAGTCTGGCTGACCGTGCAACCATTGCTAATATGTCTCCCGAATACGGCGCGACCATCGGATTCTTTCCGGTGGATTCAGAAACATTGAATTATCTTCACTCAACGGGCCGGGATGAAGCGCTGGTAAATTTAGTCGAGGCTTATACTAAAGAACAGGGATTATTCCGAACGGATGAAACTCCCGATCCTGTTTTCAGCGAAACTTTTGAATTGGACCTGTCCACGGTCGAACCATGTATTGCTGGTCCAAAGCGCCCGCAGGAAAGGATTCGCCTGTCTCAATCGAAAAGTGCATTTAAAGAAGCATTAGCAAATTTGAAATTAAAAGACACCAAAGACAGCGTGAAAGTGCGGGAAAATGGTCATGAATTCGAACTTGGAAACGGTTCAGTGGTGATTGCAGCTATTACCAGTTGCACCAACACATCTAATCCATCTGTGTTGATTGGCGCTGGTCTGGTAGCGAAAAAAGCAGTAGAGCGCGGGCTTAAAACAAAATCCTGGGTCAAAACAAGCCTGGCGCCGGGTTCAAAAGTCGTAACTGATTATTTAACTGAAACGGGACTCCTGCCGTATCTGGAAGAATTGAAATTTAATATTGTTGGCTACGGCTGCACTTCCTGCATCGGAAACAGTGGGCCCTTACCGGAACACATAGTCGCGGGCATTAAAGAAGGCAACCTTGTGGCAGCGGCAGTATTGAGCGGTAATCGTAATTTCGAAGGCCGGGTTAAT
Source organism: uncultured Cytophagia bacterium (assembly GCA_964539665.1). Taxonomy (GTDB): domain Bacteria; phylum Zhuqueibacterota; class Zhuqueibacteria; order Oceanimicrobiales; family Oceanimicrobiaceae; genus CAZIKB01. The sequence goes on along the minus strand of CAZIKB010000032.1, from coordinate 53,047 downwards.
CCTCATACCCGGGCAAATTATTTAGCTTCTCCACCGCTTGTGGTAGCTTACGCGCTGGCTGGCCGAATGGATATTGACTTTTATAATGAACCACTGGGCTATGATAACAACAATGCCCCTGTCTACTTAAAGGAAATTTGGCCGGACTTGAAGGAGATTCAGGATGCCATGCAGACTTCAGTTAACAGAGAAATGTTTGTCAGGGAATATGCCGAAGTATTCACAGGTGATGCCCGCTGGCAGGCTCTGGAAATCCCAAAAGGTGATCTTTATGCCTGGGAACCTGAATCTACCTATGTAAAAAACCCACCATTTTTTGAAAATATGCCAGTCAGTCCGGCGCCTTTGCAGGACATTAGAGCGGCGCGTGTGCTTGCCAGGCTTGGTGACTCGGTAACCACCGATCACATTTCGCCAGCCGGAGTCATCCCGGTTGAAAGCCCGGCAGGTAAGTATTTAATCGACCAGGGCGTTGATCCCAAAGATTTCAATTCCTTTGGCGCCCGCCGTGGCAATCATGAAGTCATGATGCGCGGTACTTTTGGCAACATTCGTCTGCGAAATTTGTTAGCGTCAGACATGGAGGGCAACTGGACTCTCCATTTTCCAGATAGAAGCTTATCTTCAATTTATGCCGCTGCGATGCGCTACAAAGAAGAAAGCGTCCCATTAATTGTTTTGGCGGGAAAAGAGTATGGTACTGGTTCTTCTCGTGATTGGGCGGCTAAAGGCACCCGCTTGCTGGGCGTGGAAGCGGTTATAACGGAAAGCTTTGAAAGAATCCACCGCAGCAATTTAATTGGCATGGGTGTGTTGCCACTTCAGTTTAAACCCGGAGAAAGCATTAGTTCGCTGGGACTCAGTGGTGCGGAAATCTATGAAATCAGCGGTATCTCAGATGATTTGAAACCTGGTAAAGAGCTGAACGTTACGGTTAAAAATGACGACGGTTCAGTGATGAACTTCGCGGTGATGACCCGGGTGGATACGCCAGAGGAGCTGAATTATTACAAACATGGCGGTATTTTACAGTATGTTTTGCGGCAGTTGTTGTAAATGATAGAACGCGGACGACACGGATTTGATGGATTCTCATTCAGATAGTTCTGGATATTCATCCTGAACAAGTAATTGAATCAGGACCAGTGTCTCAGCAAATGTCAAATAAAAAGACAAAATGATTGACGACAAAATATTTTAACAAGTGTATGACCGAAAACCAGCTAATAATGTCATTTCGAACGAGAAATTTTGTTTCATTGAGAATAGTGGAGTAAAAGATTTCTCCTTTCAGTCGAAATGACAAAATGGGACGGTTTCGGTCACACACTAATTTTTAAAATAATCATTTTGTCCATAATTATTTTGCCTTAATCCTTTTGCAAGAATTATTCAGGCTAATTAGAAAGAGATACGATTATGACCCGGAAAGATTTATTTTGCATCGTCAAAATTAAAAAATTACATGCTACTGCGCAGGTACCACAATACGCTCACGAAGGCGACTCAGGGGCTGATTTGTTTTCACTTATTGACTATCAATTACAACCAATGGAACGAAGCGCTATCCCCACCGGGCTGTCTGCCGAGGTGCCTAAAGGATTTGAACTTCAGGTGCGCCCGAAAAGCGGGCTGGCTCTGAATGGCGGCATCACAGTTTTGAATACGCCTGGAACGATTGATTTTGGTTATCGCGGGGAGATAAAAGTTATCCTGATTAATTTAAGCTCGGAAATCTATCACATTAAAACTGGCCAGAAGATTGCGCAATTAGTTGTCGCGCCGGTGGCTTACGCAGAATTTAAATTGGTGGAAGAGCTATCTGAGACAACAAGAGGCGAGGGTGGATTTGGTTCAACAGGATTGCATAAGTAAAACCAATGAATTTTTTAGTAATTAAAACTTAGTGGGTATAGTAGGATTAATTTCCCATTTAAATAAATCCAATAATTTTAGTCTAACTTTTACATTTTCAACATGACCTGTAACATTTGTATGAGCCCTATTACTTGTTATCCAGGGTTTGTTTTTAATAGGTGTATCCACCACTATAGGAGAATGAACAACTTTTAATTCTAAACTTCTTAAATCTTTTGTTACAAAGTGAACAATTCCATTTTTATCGGGATTTGGTGACCTGGATTTACAATCTGCAGGTGATGAATATTTTCCCCAATCGGTTGACATTCCTTTATTCTCTCCCTCTCCTCTTTCTCGAAATACACCAGGATTCACCTCACCATCTTCTATCCAATTTTCATGAATTCTATAGAAAAGCAAATTTTCATCTGGTATAAATTCGATTTCCCACATCAATTCATACTTAATAAACTAAGTAATATACCTTGATTAATTTTAGCAGGATTAAAGGTTCCTTCAATTACTTCTTGACCGTAGTCATCACCATAGAATGACGCTTGTTTTTGACGATCTTCAGGTATATTAATTAGTAACCTAAAATTATTATTTTTCCACAAAACATCTATACTGCCATTTGGGCCTGGACTAATTCTTGGAGTAGAAAGAACAATTGATGCTTCCTCTAAAACCCATTTAGCATAATCCGCTATAAATTTAACAGCTCTTATCCATGTCGCTGGTTTATACGTTATACTGCCTTCATCATCCCAATCATCTTCTAAATCAAGAACATATTTTGATTTTTCGATTTCTCGATAAATTTCATGGAGTTTTAATGGCAATTCAGTAATAACTTCATTATCTAATTCGACTTTAAGGAATTCTACTTCTATAAACTTGTTTCCTTTTCGTAGAACTCCATATTCTTTACCGTTCTTAAAGATTTGTTTGTAATTCTTTGACCAAATTTGATTCTGATATTTTGGTGGTCTGTATTGATGACTTATTGTTGTTTGAGACACATTCATAAGTTTTGATGCCTAATTTATATCTAAGAATGAAATATTGGGGGATTTAAATTGTTCTCTGATTGCTTTTTCTTTTTCTTCTGCTCTGACAATAATATCTTTTAATTTTTTTAAATCTTCATTCTCAAGCGCAAAATATATTTCTTTATACTCATCATCTACCATAAATTCAATTTTTAGATTATGAATTATCAGAGAGCATTTAATTTTATAATCCTTTTCGTCACTAAAAACTGGTCTTATATCCGTTAGAATACTCGTATTAAGTAACAATTTTTCTCTTTCAGCAACAAGATTATTTGCTTTGAACGTAAAATAGAATGAATCTCGTTTACTAAGGATTTGAATTAATTGACTTCTTAAATTTTTTGTAGGTTTCAGTTTTTCATTATCTGTATTTTCTAAAGCATCAATAATTCCATCAACAAAGGAGTCTACATCAAGCCCAAAAGATTCTTTGGCACTATACAAGCTAATAATCATATTCATTATTGGCTCTAATTTACTTATTCCTAAATTAAGAATTTCGGCCAATTCTTTGGATAACTTGCCCAATGGTAATCCAATAGGAGCCTTTTCAATTTCTTTAATTAACTGGCTCCTCAAATTGTCTTTTAAGGCGATAAAATATTCAAACCCTTGTTGATGTTTTTCTGGTATATTAAAAGTTGGCATAAAAATCTAAGAAATATTATTTATATAATACGACACTAATAAAAAAAAGTTAATTGTTTATATTTGGTTACATAATGCTATAGGAGTGTATTTAAATATACTTTCAAAGTTACGCATATTATTTTAAAAAACAAGGAAAAATTTTGTTTTATTTCTAGTATTAAATAATTAAATTGATAACAATAAACAAAAACAATTTGATTTATTAAAATCTCGAACTTTAAATCATTCTCATTAAATGTATTATAATACAATAACATTCAATTCCTAAACGAAACAAAAGAAACAAAGTTAACTTTTAACACTACAAATTTGAAATTTGGGAGGAAATCATGAAATTTAATCCAGCTCTATATTGGCTTTTAGTGATTTTTATTTTCGTCGGATGTACTTCCCGCACAAATGATTTACTTTCAGGTAAAATCGTAGATTTAACCCATTCCTATGATGAAAATTCCGTTTATTGGCCTACCGCAAAGGAATTCCGATTAGAACAGGTGTCAGCAGGCATGACTGAAAAGGGTTATTACTACTCAGCCAATAATTTTAGTGCGTCTGAGCATGGCGGTACCCACATGGATGCGCCGATTCATTTCTTCAAAGATCGCAATTCCCTTGAAGCTGTCCCGCTCGAACACCTAATCGGCGCCGGCGTGGTGATCGATGTGTCACAAAAATGTGCCGCGATTCACGATTATCAAGTTCAAGTTGCAGATTTTACCAACTGGGAAGAAAAGCATGGAATCCAGCTCAACAATGTAATTGTTTTGCTGCATACAGGTTTTGGAAAAAATTACCCGGATCGGGTAAAATACATGGGCACAGATGAACGCGGAGAGCAAGCTGTGCCCAAGCTGCATTTTCCAGGTCTGCACCCGGAAGCCGCCAAATGGCTCGTAGAAAATCGTTCGATTAAAGCCATTGGCATCGATACTCCCAGCATTGATTACGGCCAGTCGACGATGTTCGAAACGCACGTAACGCTTTACGAAAAAAGTATACCGGCTTTCGAAAATGTGGCCAACCTGGACCAACTCCCTGAAAAAGATTTCAATATAATCGCCTTACCCATGAAAATCAAAGGCGGCAGTGGTGGTCCGCTGCGAATTATTGCCTTATTACCTTAATTGCTCTTTTAGGAAACGCTGTTTAATGCTGTCATTGCGAACCCCTCGATTATTACGGGGTAAAGCCCCGAACGCTTTCAGGGCTTTACTTTCCCGATAAAAGTCGGGTTCGTTCGCAATGACATGTTGAACACAGAGGTCACGGAGAAGCGCTGAGTTCGTTGCGAACAATAACTTTTATAGTCATTTCATAAGCAGTTTCCTATGAATCATTGTCCCGGCAAATAGTAAAACACCTGCAATGTTGTCATTCACGCAAATCTTTTAAGCGGGATTCCAGTGGAGATGTATTAACTTGTAAAAACTTTCATTTTCACAAGCAACCCTCTTGCAATTTGTAATGTCTTAATAATCGAAAACTCGAGTTGAAGTAGTAAATTAAATTACGGAGAAAATATTGTCGCTGACAGCTCTCGGACTAAACAGTAGAAAAGATTACTTTCAACGCAAAGAAAGAAAGGATAAATCAGATAAAGATTTTGAGCTAATCCAGAGATGTCAGAATGGTGACAGAAAAGCGCAATATGAACTCTATCAGAGTTACAAAGATTGGGTTTACAATATAACCTATCGAATGACAAATAACAAACAAGAAACTGAGGATATTAGTCAGATGGTGTTTCTTCAAGTGTTCAGGAAAATTGATTCATTTCGCGGAGACTCGGCATTTTCATCCTGGATTTATCGCATCACGGTTAATATCTGCATAAATCAACTGAGAAAAGAAAAACAACGAAAAGGAAAAACCACAAGTGAACCGTCGAATTCTCAAAATTCATACGCAAAAGAATATAGCGACAAAGGTGATAAATTCAATATAAAACCCTATCTTGAAAAAGCTATTCGTGCTTTACCGGAAGGCTACCGAATGACTTTCATTCTGCACGATATGGAAGGATATAATCATAAGGAAATCGGCATAATGATGAATATTGCCGAGGGTACATCAAAATCGCAATTGCATAAAGCACGAAAAGAGTTAAAAAGTTTTCTTGAACCCTATTTGCTGTTACATCAAACATTTTAATGGATGAGTAGACATGAAATGCAAAACCGTACAAAACCAGCTTTCAGATTATCTTGACAACTTAATGTCAGATTCAAATAAAATACAACTCGAAGAACATTTGAAACAATGCCAAAAATGTTCTTCCGAGTTAAATGCTTTTAGAATGATAATCACTGAAGCGTCATCATTTGACAAAGCCAAAGCCCCGGATTCGCTCTGGGAAGGTATTGAAACGCAGCTCAATACAAACAGAGAATCTAATTCATCTAAAATAGCCAACCTGCTATCCTCGCTGAAAGAACAAATTGTAAGCGGTTTCCGATTTCCGATTCCTGTTATTCAAATAACTGGTGTGGCAGCCATTCTTATTATAGGAATTGTGATTGGCCATTATTCCTTACCCTCCCTTGAAAATAATGATTTAGCCTATCAAACAGATGTACCAAATGGCGACTATCAAATGATCAGCAGCCGTACAACTGATTATGTTGAAAAATCAAAAATCCTGTTTCTTGGTTTAGTAAACAGCGATCCAGTTGAAGCAAAATATTTGGATTGGGGAACTGATAAAAGAAGAGCGCAGAACCTGATAAAAGTAGCTGCATATTTGAAAGACAACTTATCAGAAAAACACAATGCGCGAATCAGACAACTTATTGAGGCCCTGGAGCTGATTCTTCTTGAATTCGCCAACCTGGAAGAAGAGTATGATATTGACAACATTGAATTGATTAAAAGCGGCATTGATCGACAAGGTATTTTACTAAAAATCAACATGTACGACTTAAGTGAACAACCCCTTACACGAGAAAATAATAGGTTTAACAATACACTATAACTGAATAACATATTGGAGCTATAAAATGGTAAAATTAAGAAAAACATATGCGCACACAGTTTTGACAGGTTTGATATTGCTGCTTTTAAGTACACATTTGTATCCCGCAGCAAAGTATTCAGCACGAGCGCCTTTAATAAATATTGAACTCCAGTCAGACCCTGCTTATGAAACTTTTAAAAAAGCCAAGGACTTGATTTATGATGAGAAATATAAAGAAGCCATGGACGCTTTAAGAGCTTTAATTAAAAAATATCCTAACAGTAAATATCTCGATCAATCATATTTTTGGATAGCATACAGTTTGGAGAAAGAAGGCCAGGAAAAAGATGCTTTTAAGGCATATCAAGATATGGTCAACTCCTATCCAAAAAGTCATTGGATGAATGATGCAAAATCCAACATGGTTAAACTGGCGAAAAAATTGTATGCCCGGGGTCACAATGAATACAAAGCATATTTGCAAACTTCAGGTGAGGATCCGGACGAGGACGTTAAACTGGCGGCGCTGGCAGCTTTGGGACAATTAGAAAGTGAAGAAGCTTTGCCAATCTTGCAGAACGTTCTTAAATCAACTAACAGCAGAAAAATCAAAGAGAAAGCAGTTTTTGCCATAAGTCAGATTGGTGGCCGGGAAGCTATGCAATTGTTGACCGAACTGGCAAAATCAGATCCAGATCCTAAAATACAGGAAAAAGCCGTTTTTTGGATTGGGCAGGAAGGCGGCTCGGAAAGCCTGAATACTCTGCTTGAGATATTCAATTCAACTAAAAGTCGCAAGGTTCGTGAAAAATGTGTTTTTTCAATCAGCCAGATTGGCGGCGGGAAGGCAGTTGATATTCTACAAAATATTGCTAAAACAGATGCTGATCCTGAAATTCAGGAAAAGGCTATTTTTGGGATTGGACAAGAAGGCAGCAGTGAAAGTCTTGATAGTTTGTTAGATATTTTCAAAGTCTCGAAAAGTTCAACTATCAAAGAAAAAATTGTATTCTCAATCAGCCAGATTGGCGGTGAGAAAGCAATAAGCATTCTTGAGAATTTTGCCAAAGATGACTCCAATCCGGAGGTACAGGAAAAAGCAATTTTCTGGATTGGCCAGGATGGCAGCTCAAAAAGTTTGGATACGCTGTTAGATATTTTCAAAGTCACCAAAAATCGTACAGCAAAAGAAAAAGTCGTTTTTTCAATCAGCCAGATTGGCGGTGAACGCGCTATGACCATCCTCGAAGGTTTAGCCAGGGATGATTCCGATCAGGAAATTCAGGAGAAAGCAATTTTCTGGATCGGTCAGGAGGGCGGCTCCAATAGTGTTGATAAGCTCCTGGATATTTATAAAGTGACGAAGAATTCGCATGCCAAGGAAAAAATCATTTTTTCAATCAGCCAGATAGGCGGTGAACGCGCCATGTCAATTCTTGAAGATTTTGCCAAGGACGATTCCAATCCTGAGGTTCAGGAAAAAGCTGTTTTTTGGATTGGTCAAGAGGGAGGCGCTAAAAATGTAGATAAACTCATTGAAATTTACAATTCTACCAAAAACCTGGAAGTGAAGAAAAAAGTTCTCTATTCAGTAAGTGAGGCCGGTTCTGATAGTGCAATCAAATTTCTTATTGATGTGGCTAAAAATGAAAAAGATTTTGAACTTCGAAAAAAGGCTATTTTTTGGTTAGGACAAACAAATGATCCCCGGGCAAGAGATGCATTATTGGAAATCATTAATCAGTAATTCAAAAACGGCGTTCAACCTTCAGGTTGTTTCTAAAGAGAGCAAACTAAAGTTTGAACACGCAATACTAACATGAATTTAAAAATTGATAATATTAACCATTTGCATTGGAGAAACCAATGAATCATGATTTATCTAATTTAATGTTCAGAAAAATACTTTCTGTGATTATAGTTCTGCAATTCGCATTTTTTGCCCGGATGGGAACAGCCCAGGAAGGAAAACACGTTCCAGATTTTTTTATAAAAGCAGGAAGCGGCTCAAAAAAAATATCTGATAAAATAGCCGACGCAAAAAAGCAGTTCAAAAACAAATACAGTGATGACAAATTTTGGATTGGCTATCAATTCGAACTGCGGGATGATATTGAATTCGATGATGTTTATATCAGCGATGACGGCAGTATAACAATATCAAGACACCATGAAGGGGGTTTTTATATAAGAGAAGATGATGATTTGGATACTCATATTCTCAATGCCCTAAGTGAATTAGGAGATGAAAAAGCTAAGCAAACGCTCACGAAGATCAAACGAGAAATCAGGAGTCATAGTAATACAAACATCGGTCTTTTTTATCTCTTAGATGCAAAGAGCTTAGATATAGCCAAAATTAAGCTTATCTACTTTTCACAAGAATATAAATTCGAGAATTATCCGGTTTACTGGTTTGAGCAACTGGATAATCAGGAGAGTTTCAATTATCTTTCTAAAATCATCGATAAGAACAAAAACACCAGGAAAGTAGTTAAGCCAGCCATATTTGTCCTGAGTCTGCATAAGCACCAGAAGGTCATCAATTTACTAAGCCGAATTGCAGACAGTGATCGCAATTTTGAAATTAGAAAATCGGCAGTTTTTTGGTTAGGCCAAATACCTGAAGAAGAAAGCTTCAAGGCCCTGGAACAGCTTTTTAAAAAAGAAAAAGATGGTGAAATGAGAGAAAAACTGGTATTTTCAATCAGCCAGCACGAGAGTGAAAAGGTCGTTACTTTGCTCACGGAAATCGCCAAAAATGATCGTGATAGTGACGTACGCGAAAAAGCAATTTTCTGGTTAGGCCAGACAGACCGTGAGGAAAGTTTAGACGTGCTGGTGGACATCCTGAAAAATGTAAAAAGCAAAAGGCTTAAAGAAAAAGTGGTGTTTTCGATCAGTCAGCATGAAAGCGATAGAGCCGCGGCAATATTGATTGAAGTCGCGAAAAAAGACCAAAGTACCGAAGTTCGAAAAAAAGCTATTTTCTGGCTGGGTCAAATGGCTGGCAAAAAAACTTTGGAGGCGCTTGGAGATATTGTGCAACATGATGAGGAAACTGACGTAAAAACCAAAGCAGTATTCGCCATCAGTCAACACAGTGATAAAGATTTAGCCGCAGAGATGTTGATGGACATTGCCAAGAACAACAACAATCCTCATGTAAGAAAAAAGGCCATTTTTTGGTTAGGACAGACCGGAAGTGAGCGTGTAATTGATTATTTTAAAGAAATTCTAATTAAATAATTGGGAGACCTGAAATGAAAAACCTGAGCTATAAACTAACTTTATTTATTCTTTCTCTTATTTTGTCATACGGTTGTGCATCAGTAATGCAAGCTCAATCGAGCAGTGAAAAACAGCAGAAAAAACAGAAAGCAAAAGTGGAGTCTAATCAAGATAAAAAAGACAAAGAAGCAACTCGTGAAAGGGAGAACAAATATCGCAGAGATGAAGAAAGAAGGAAATCATCTCGAAGGCACCGGGATGAGGAATTTGAAGTAGATATTGAACTTGAAGGTTTAGAAGTAGATCTAAGTGGATTGGGAGTAGGTCTTGAAGGCATGGAAGAAGGTTTACGAGGTTTAGAAGAAGGGCTGCGAGGCCTGGAGGGCTTGCATGGTTTGGAAGGCCTGGAAGAAGGATTGCGGGGATTAGAAGAAGGATTAGAGGGATTACAAGGATTAGAAGGTTTGCATGGCTTAGAAGGTTTACATGGCTTAGAGGGATTACATGGCCTGGAGGGATTACATGGTTTGGAAGGCTTGCATGATTTGGAACACCTCGAACACTTAGACCATATCGAAATAAACTTCGATGACGACCATTTGCATGACAATTTGGAACATCTCGATGACACAGACCATTTCACAATTCATGATGATGATCACTATGTACACTACGATAGAGATTTTGATGACGAAGATCTTGATGAAGATGAAGCTTTGCGGCTGCATAGTCTGCGCGCGCTGGCGGATTTAGATGACGAAAAAGCACTGCCTATGTTGAAGACTGCAATTGAAAAGGAAGAAAATCCAATAATCAGAAAGCGGATAGTTCGCTACATAGCTCATATTGATAACAGTGAAGCAGTTGAAATACTTGGTGACATTGCCAAAAATGATCCTAACAGTGCAGTCAGAAAAAGAGCTATTTATTATCTCGGTAATTCGGATAATAAAAATGCGGTTAGAATTTTGAAAGACATTTTACAGGAAGATTAGATTTTAATTACGCTTGGCTGATTTACAAAAAAACAGACCACGGATTTTCGCAGAATGTTCACCAACTATTGTCCTTCTCCGATAACTACTCGGAGCAGTCAGGAGGAATCTTGTTAGCGTTTAAAAGTATGGTTAACTGTTAATAAGATTCCTCCTGAGAATGGCAGTACCTGCTTAATAGTTACTTAGACCATAAAATCCTCCTTGCTTTTCTAAAAAATAATTCCTTGTGGTTGAACGAAAACACCGTTTAGTGTCATTTCGACTGAAAGGAAAAATCTGTAAATCCAACATTTTCAGAACATTCAGATTTCTCGCTGTACTCGAAATGACATTTATTGCTTGTATTTGTTCAAACACTAAACAGAACCAATTGTTATTTTGCAAGAATCTTGTATGCGTCGGGAAAGTATTTTTGAATTACCACCTGTTCTGTTTGCTAACATGATTCCCTGTCGGACGCAGTGATTCAAACATCTTTTTTTTTAGAATTTCATGCCTGATTCAAAAAACACTTGACAAAGTAATTTTTTTTTGTTACGATAAAACAATAAATTAATCATTGAATAAATTTATTTTAGGAGGGAGTTATGGCAACAGGAAAGGGTAGTGTAAACAAAGTGATCTTAATTGGAAATTTAGGACAGGATCCTGAATTAAAATATACTCCAAGTGGGTCTGCCGTGACTAATGTGAGTATTGCGACAAATGAGGTGTGGAAAGATAATGACGGCAATAGACAAGAGCGCACAGAATGGCATAGAGTGGTTTTATGGAGAAAATTGGCTGAGATTGCAGGTGAATGGCTTAAAAAAGGCAGCAAAATATATATTGAAGGTCGTTTGCAAACTCGTTCATGGGAGGATAAAGAAGGAGTCAAAAGATATACCACCGAAGTTATTGGCGATGTTATGACTATGCTTGACAGCAAAGGTGAAAGTGGGCGCAGCCCAGATATACCGCCACCGACTGAAGTGGAAGAAAGCCAACCTTCTGCTCCCGCTGCAACCGAAGAGGATGACTTGCCTTTTTAGAGGCAGTGGTTTATTAAATTGTATTTGACTAAAACCATTAATTAATGACTTTGTTGATTAAGTGGTGGAAATCCTTCCGAAGGTTTACTGACATACGGTATGTAGTGTTAATTATTATGTGAATAATACATATAGAAATTTTAATTGAAATGAACCTTCGGAAGGTTACTTTTTCAACAATGTGAATAATAACATTTTGAGCATTGTGAGAAATCTATAAAATTTGAAAATATACGCTTTACAGATTTCACCTTTTATTTGACAATGACAAAACAGGGTATTGTGGGTTAAACAACAATTGAGGTGGTTTGATTTTATTTTATCCGAATACAACACAATTTAAGCAATTAATTATAGATTTATATGACTTTATTTTACCGGCAATAAAAAAATCCGAGAAAAACTCTCGGATTTTTTTTCATTTTCTGAAATTGTGAATACAAAAAACTTAACTACCATTTTAGACCACGCGAAGCAGGCGCAGAAGAAAGCTGTTGCTCCTTTTTCAAAATTTATGGTTGGGGCTGCGTTGCAAACAAAATCCGGGAAAATTTACTCCGGGTGCAACATTGAAGTCAGCTCATACGGACTCACAATTTGCGCCGAACGAGTCGCCATTTTCAAAGCAATATCCGAGGGCGAGTCCGAATTTACCACAATAGCGATAACTGCCAATACCAAAGAATTCTGTCCTCCATGCGGTGCATGCCGGCAGGTACTGATAGAATTTGCGCCCGATCTAACCATCATTCTACTAAATAATCAGGGTAAAACAAAGCAAACTAAGATTGCGGATTTGCTGCCGGAAGCGTTTAATAAAGATTTTTTGGAGCAGCGATGATATGGAGATTTTGAATGATGGATTGACACAAAAAGGTATTTTGCTTGGAATCGCTGGAGGGACCGGGTCTGGTAAAACTCTGGTGGCTAAGAATATTTATTCCGATTTGGGTTCTGAGCGGGTCGTAAGAATTTGCCAGGATTCTTACTATAAGGATCTCAGTCATCTAACTCAGGAAGAGAGGAACGCGAAAAATTTTGATCACCCGGATGCTATTGACACTGAATTACTCATCCGACAGATTAATGCATTAGTCAGGGGTGAGACAATTGAGCAGCCAATTTATAACTTTGTCACCCATACCCGTTCTGAGGAGACTAACAGCATTGGCCCGCATTCGATAATTGTATTAGAAGGAATCCTGATTTTTGATAATCAGGAACTCAGAGATCTCATGGACATAAAAATTTATGTCGAAACGGATGCAGATATCAGATTGATTCGACGGCTCCGGCGCGATATTTTAGAAAGAGGGCGTTCGATGGAATCCGTGATTCGGCAATATGAAGAAAGCGTTCGTCCTATGCATTTGCAATTTGTGGAACCTTCAAAAAGATATGCTGATATTATTATACCAGAGGGAGGTTATAATAAAGTAGCTATTGACCTGATTAAAACGAAGATCGAAGCTTTACTAAGGGAGCATTAAAAGTGCAATATTTATCCTTAATTTGTACCAGGAGGAAATGTAATGTTAGAAGTGGTTTCGAAAGATTTGGGTTGGATCGAAGTAATTACTGGTAGTATGTTCAGTGGCAAAACCGAGGAACTCATACGAAGACTGAGACGTGCGCAAATAGCCCGTCAAAAAGTAGCTATTTTTAAACCACATATCGACAAACGATATTCAGTCAATCATATTGTATCACACAACGAACAAAAAATTCCATCAATTTCTGTCGAAAACGCTAATGAAATTATTGAAAAAGCGAAGGACGCCAGGGTAGTAGCAATAGATGAAGGGCAATTTTTCGGACTCGAATTAATGAATGTTTGTCAAAAACTTGCCTCGCAGGGAAAGCGGGTAATCGTTGCTGGTTTGGATCAGGATTACCGAGGCGTCCCTTTTGAACCCATGCCGCAAATTTTGGCTATAGCTGAATCTATTACAAAAACGTTAGCTATTTGTGTCAAGTGCGGCAACCCGGCGAACCGGACTCAAAGGATAATTAAAGATACACATAGAGTCGTAGTAGGCGCGACTGACATTTACGAAGCAAGATGTCGCAATTGTTTTGAACCGCCAGCGGAATAATGAATAATCAGACTTCTGTAAAATACAATTGTTCATCGGATGACTCCAGGTCAACCGATGGGTATAGACGATTGTTGAAAAGGTACAAAAATTACATTTTGCAGAGGCCCATGAACACTTAGAAAGGAGGAGATCGGAATGGAGCGATTCATCGGTGTTTTAGGAATATTTGTAATACTTGTAATTGCCTGGTTGCTTTCCAACAACAAAAGACAAATAAATTATCGAGTGGTATTATGGGGATTGTTACTTCAATTAGTCTTTGCCGTTATCATTCTTAAAACTGAGCCTGGGCAAGCTGTCTTCATTTATGCAAAATTCGCCATCACAAAATTATTGAGTTTTACCGATGCCGGTGCTTCTTTTCTTTTCGGTTCTCTATATCGGGGAGATCCAGGCGTTGTCAAGGAAATCGGCGGTGCAGGTCCGTTTCAAATATGGGATCCGCAAAACAGCCAATATGTAAATATTGGGGTTGTTTTTGCTATCCATGTTTTACCGACTATAATCTTTTTCGCGTCTTTAATGTCCATTTTATACCATTTAGGAATAATGCAAAGAATCGTTCAGGGTATGGCCTGGGTGATGTCCAGGTTCATGGGTACCAGTGGCGCCGAGAGCCTCTCTGTGGCTTCCAATATTTTCGTCGGGCAAACTGAAGCGCCGCTGGTGATTCGACCATTCATTTCAGGTTTAACCATGTCTGAGTTGATGGCTATAATGACCGGCGGCTTTGCAACTATTGCGGGAGGCGTTATGGCGGCCTATGTACGTTTTGGCGCTGATGCCGGCCACCTGATGGCAGCGAGTGTTATGTCCGCGCCCGCCGCTTTGGTAATGGCGAAAATCATTTTCCCTGAAACCGAGGAATCACAAACGAAAGACGCTGTCAATATTCATATCGAAAAAACTACCAGTAATGTAGTAGATGCTGCAGCAAGCGGCGCGGCAGATGGACTTAAGCTGGCCTTGAATGTCGGGGCCATGTTGCTGGCATTTATTGCCTTGATCGCAATGATTGATTTTATGTTAGTACAGACAGGTGGTTTATTTGGGATTGAAGATTTAAGTTTAAAAAAAATATTGGGTTTTATATTCGCACCTTTGGCCCTGGTTATGGGAATTGAAACCGCTGATGTATTAAGCGTCGGGTATCTGTTAGGCACGAAAATTTCTCTCAATGAATTTGTGGCATTTGTACAATTGGGTGAATGGAGAGATACATTGTCGCCAAGGTCTTTTACTATCGCTACCTATGCTTTATGTGGATTTGCAAATTTTAGCTCCATTGCTATTCAAATTGGTGGAATTGGCGGGATTGCTCCGGATAGAAAGCGCGATTTAGCCAAAATTGGTTTGAAAGCTATGTTTGCAGGAGCATTGGCTTCCTGGCTTACTGCAACTATTGCCGGGATATTGATATAGCCTGACTGGATTTGAAAAGATGTTCTTTTTTTGCAGTCAACCAATCATATATTAGTAGCAAATAAAACGGTGAATATTCGACCCATTTTACCCAGTTCGATTCCTGCCATACGCCTGATTTGGTATAATCTATCAGAATCCAATAGGACAGCCCAATTAGTCCGGTAAGCAAAACACAGGCACGGTTGGGGGTGATGGCAAGAAAAGGTACTAACCAGCAGAGGTACCAGGGGTGCACTGTTGGATTAATCAGCAGAAACGTACCTAAAAGAATTAATCCTGATTTGAATATCCAGATATTTCCTTCTCTCTCTATATCCTCTCTGAATTTTTTCCAATAATAAACAAAAATTGACACGAAGATTAGCGCGATTAAAACCTTGCTAATATTTAATGCCAGGTCAGCGCCTCTTGTGGCAATCGTTGCTTCATCCTGACTGAAACCATAAGGAATAATCATAAAATCTACGATCAGGCGTTCAGGAAGGAGAGCTTTTACTGTTGATAAAATGACCGTAAAAAATGACGCATTGAACTGCCATTTTGAAGCATAAGCATACAGCCCTGTGAATAGCTTTTCCCCCACTCTGGCAAAAGGTAAATAAAAAGCTGCTGTGAAAATAATAAATAAGAGAAATAGGCTTAATTTATTTTCTTTTTTAATAAATGCAATTATGGGTAAAAACATTATCGTGAAAAATTTTGATAGAAATGACAGGACTATGATAAAAGTAGAACAATACCATCGGTTTTTAAGTAAGAGCCAGAGAGCAAAGACCATGAAAAAAATGCCTACTATGTCTGCGTGACCGCTGCTGCTAAATTCGACAATCACTAATGGATTCCACAGATAAATCAACATTCGGTTCAGATTTATGGCAAGGCTATTAAGTATCAGGAATAAAATACCAGCCGTCAATAAATCAAACAGAATAAAGGCTATTCTAAACGTGAAAACCGAGGGATGGAGTTTATATAGGCTCATAAAAATAATTTGGCTTGCAGGCGGGTAAATGGTTGAGATTTCTTTGTGGTTGATTCTGGGGAAAATCTCATCGTCCTGCAAGAAACTCAGCGAATCTGCATCTGGCGCATATTGGTATGGATTGATCCCGTGAGAAGCTACCTTGCCATCCCAGATATATCGATAAATATCATCAGAAAGTGCAGGTGTTGTTAGTAAGAGAGTTATTCGAAAAATAACACCAAAAAAAATGCCAATCGTCAGCACTTCCCTTGATGAAAGCCTTTGTTTATTCTTTTGGTAGTTAATGAAATTGTTGAGCCATGGTATTTGAGGTATTGTCCAGTGTTGCTCCCTGACTTTATTGTTATTGCTTTGCCGATTATTGTATTTTAAATCAAAAAACAGCACACTGGCGGTCCAATACAATACAAAAACAACACCATAGCATAGTAAATAAAGTGGTATGTTATTTCTCAGGTTCTCAATGGTCGCCAGTATAATATAGATTGCCTCTGAACCCAATGCCAAATAAAAAATTAGCTGTAAATTGATACTTTTTCGTTTCATTATTATCTATTCGTCAAGTTATCTGTTGAAATGTATTTAATTATTTAAAAATAACAAACAATAATTAGTTCGACTGAAGATTTTTAGAAAGAAGTCGAATTATAAGTATAATTTATCCAGCATAATTCCTACGCGCGGCAAAGCCGCAAATATGAATTATTATCTTCAATAGTATAAATTATCATAAACTGTATTTGAAGCGAGTCTTGATGCTCGCTGATGGATTCTGGATTCTATTCTTAATGGTAACTAGGTATTTCCAGCATGATTCATTTAAATCGATATATTTTCAATTTTTAACCTGCTTAAACAATAAAATTTATCCGGATAATAGAATTAAAGTTCACCACTAAAGCGCTAAAAAGCTGATTATATATGAGATAAAGATAATATATACTTCCAAATATTGGCCGGTTATGAAAAAGCTTATTTTATCAGACGACACCTTAAACAGAGAATCTACAGAGCTGCAAATTTCTGAAGTCATTGAAGCAGCTATTGATTCCATTCGCGATTACTGCACAGATAGAAGTGTTACAATCGAATATAATTCACCCGAGAAAGAATTTTTAGTTTTGACCAATCAAGATAAATTAACTGATGTACTCAAGAAGTTATTATTCATTTCTGTTAAATTCAATGAAAGAAATGACAAAATTATAATTGAACAGAATGTACTCTTAGGCAGGCGACATAACGACAATAATGATTTTATTCATATCCTGATTCGAGTTTGCAGCATGGCATTATCCAATTACCTGCTTGAGGTTAAATTAGATAGTTCTCGTTCATCAGGGGATTCCCGCAACCTTGATTATAAAGAAAAACTGGCCATTGAGTTATCTTCCTCAAAGGCGATGGTCAAAGAATTAGGGGGAAATTTCTGGGTAAAAAGACTACCTGATAATGGTATGACTTTCAATCTAACAATTCCGAGTGTGAAATTGGTCGAAGAATAGCAACCGAACCTTTATTTGCGCCCGAAGAAAGTTCTGACAAAAAAGGCATTGTTGTGATAGACATAGGAAAAAATTACTTGTTTATAAATAGCAACCCGGTAAAAATGTCCTGCTTTCTTTTCATTGACCTTTATAGTCACTGAAACCCGCAAGAGCGATTATATTTAATTATATAGTAATATCTGAGTTAACCTGTTAATTAAATATAACATTCATATAGTATGTTTGGAATACAAATTGCCATAACTCATTTATTATAATAAGATAACCTCTTGTGTTAGAGGTTCAAATAATAATTTCATGTTTATTTTAGGAGTATGGTTCATGAGGTCAGTTTTTTTATTTACAAACCGGGCTTTTTCGTATGGATGGCGTATGCTTTTGTTGCTAATCGTACTATTGAATATTCCAATTAAATCCAGTACTTTGCCCGACAAAAATAAAGAAATTCATAGTTATTATTTTGAATTCCTGACCTACAAATCAGATGTGCAGGAACAGACCATTTTGGAGATATTTTGTGAGATTCCCTCTCAAAATTTTCAACTGGTGAAAACTGTAAATGGTGATATGGTCATCTTTGAAATAGAGACAACTCTTTTTGATCTGAATGGTGTTCTTAAAGAGCAATTAAACTACCTTGATTCTGTCAAAGTAGAACCTGTTGACAATATTTCTGATATGTCAAAGTACAATTTGGTGCAACACACTTTATTAATTAATCCAGGATATTACACTGTCAGAGTAAATATAACTGATAAAAAATCACTTAAAAGTTTTACCATTGAGAAAAAACTAACTATTCCGGACTACTGTAAAAAAGATTTGATGCTTAGTTCATTACAGATTGCGTCGTCCATTTTCAAAACAGATGAAGAATCTATCCTGGTTAAGAACAATATGAAATTTATCCCAAATGTTGCGCATATTGTTGGAATGAACCATAACAACTTGTATGTTTATTCTGAGATTTATAACCTGTTATTTAAGGAAAATGAAATCAACAATAAGTTTAGTACTACAATCAGCATTGTTGACAGGTATAACAATGTAGTAAAAAAAGTGACAAGTGAATATGGTAAACCTGGAGAAAGCTGCATACTCAGCTTTAAAATTTCAACTGATGAACTCCATTCTGGACTGTATAAATTAAAATTAGATGTGCAGGATTTGGATTCGGAAAAAAGAGCTTCCAATTATGTGTATTTCACAGTCAGTAGACCATATTCCCGATATTCAAAAGAAGAGTACACTTACTGCATAAATCAATTAAAGTATGTAGCTTCCAGCAATGAAATTGAAAGTTTAAAATCTCTACCTGAACATAAACGCTCTGAAGAAATAAATCAGTTCTGGGCAAGTTTGGATCCAACCCCCGATACTGAAAGAAATGAATTTATGTTAGAATATTATCGAAGACTGAATTACGCCAATGAACACTTTAATAATGTAAGCATACATGGATGGGAAACGGATCAAGGTGAAATATATATTAAAAAAGGACCTCCTGATAATATTGCTCATGTCCCTTCTTTTTTAGATAACAAAACCTATGAAATATGGGACTATAATCAGTTAAAGCAAAAATATGTTTTTGTAGATGAATTGGGCCAGGGGCAATTTAAGATATTCAGAGCCCTGGATAAATCGAACAAAGAGTTGACGCTGTTTGAATAGTAGTATTAATGTCATTGAAATTGAAAGCAAGATGCTGAATTCTGGATAATATTTTATCCGCATCAAGAATCGCTTTGATAGCGCCAGGTCAAGTCCTGGGCGAGTAGAATAGCTACGCTTCGATATCTTCTTAATTTTATTGGTTTCATTATATCGATGCCCTTTGACATCTTTGATTTGTGAACCACAGAATACCTGCACAAGCTACACTCTATAAGAATATACTTGCATACATGTAATATTAATTGTATATTTATCAGAAAATTATACCTATCACAGTGATCTATGAGATACGCGATTATTTCCGACATTCATGGAAATTTAGAAGCCCTGGAAAGTGTATTAACTGAGATTGATAACAGGAAAGTAGATTCACTTATTTGTTTGGGGGATGTGGTTGGCTATGGTCCGAATCCGAATGAGTGTGTTGAAATAATCCAAGAAAAAGCAGAAATTATCCTGGCAGGAAATCACGACTATGCACCTTTGGGAAAATTAGATATTTCTTATTTTAATCCCTGGGCTAAAAGTGCAATCGAATGGACATCCGAACATTTGACGCAATCATCAATTGATTTTTTACTGAACTTGCCTTTAAAAAAAGAGTTAGATGGTTTTACAATTGTTCATGCAACACCAAACGATCCGGAAGATTGGAATTATATAATTACAATTGGTGATGCAGTAAAAAATTTTCCCGAATTCAAAGGACAAATATGCTTTGTGGGGCATTCCCATGTTCCTATGATTGTTACTTTAAATGAAAACGAAGATTACCGTGTGATCAGAAATAATCCCGTACTCATTGATCCAAAATTACGTTTCATTATTAATGTTGGAAGTGTTGGTCAGCCGCGAGATTTTATACCAAAAGCAGCCTATGCTATTTATGATACTGAAGAACAAATATACGAACTATTTCGTGTAAAATATGATATTGAGGTTACCCAGTCCAAGATTATCAAACAGGGCCTGCCCCGGTTTTTAGCTGATCGATTGGAGATAGGTCAATAATAATTACTGTGTTTGCAAAAAACCGAAGATTTAGGGAATTGGATAATATACGGTTCAAATTTTAATTGCTATCAAATTTAATAAATTAGGGCTTATGAGCTTTAATTAAATATAATTTATTATCCAACACCCCTAAACTCTCAACAGAATAGCGCTGTAAAGCCGTAGAAAGTATTGGAGGTAAAAAACATGAATACCCAGAAGACAAATTCAGAACAACCGCTCATGCTCTCTGAAGAGGTTTATAATAGAGTAGGTGATATATTAGATGAATTAGTTGCCAAAACTCGAGCAGAAGCGATTGTTTTTTGCGAGTCAAATGGTTATCCTGTCGTTCATAAAGGAAACACCTCTGGATTGGATTTAATGGCCATTTCATCCCTGGCAGCAAATAATTTCTCTGCAACTTCAAAGATGGCTTCAATGATCGGAGAAGTCGATAGTTTTAAGTTTCTTTTTCATGAAGGAGAAAAGACTAATATCTATCTTTCCAAGGTAGGTTATAATTTTATTTTAGTCATAATTTTTGATGTAAGTGTAGCTTTAGGTTTTATTAGAATTTACACGAACAAGTCTATTCGGAAATTAAATCAACTATTGCAAACCGCAAAAGAGGAGGAAAACAACTCTAAAGAATTTATTGATCTGGAATTTAAGACATTGTTAAGTGAAGAATTGAATCGTGCTTTAAAAAATTAGATTGGTACTAACAAGTCGTTATTATGTTTATCAACAGAGGTTTGCAGGAGATAAATCTAAAGATTGTCTATTATGGTCCCGGCTTAAGCGGCAAAACAACCAATCTGGAATTCATTTATAAGCATCTTGATCCAACTTTGCGGAGCGAATTGGTTTCACTCAAGACGCGTGAAGAGCGCACTCTCTATTTTGATTTCATGCAACTTGAATTAGGTAGAATTAACGGGAAAAAGCCAAGGTTTAATCTCTATACTGTTCCCGGGCAGGTCTATTACAATTATAGTCGCAAGATTATACTTAGAGGTGCAGATGGAATTGTGTTTGTGGCTGATTCACAAAACAATCGGATGGGCGACAATCTCGATTCCCTTCTGGATTTGGAAAAAAATTTAATTGATATGGGACATTCTTTGCAAAATTTCCCCTGGATTATCCAATATAATAAAAGAGATCTACCAGATATACTATCGACAGTAGCTCTGCAATCAAAACTAAATTTTTTTGGAGCGCCTTATACTGAAGCGATTGCTGCAACAGGGGTTGAAGTGATTACTACTTTAAAAATGGTTATATCAGAAGTCTTATCCAAAATTGATGTTTTGGTAAAAGCATGACACGGCAAAGCGGCAAATCATAAAATAATCAATATCATTAAGAAAAAGCAAACAAATTTCATCAAAAAAAGCCAATGGATGAATCAAAATCAACACAGGTGATAATTGAAAAAAAGATGAAGGAAGTCTCCGACCGGGGGAATTTTGAAATGGTACACCTTTTCTCAAACGAAGGATTACCTTTAGCCGGGTATTTTAATGATCAAATTATTGAAAAAGATCGATTAGCCGAACTTTCTATTTTGTTTCGAGAGATTAAAAAAATGGCCGACGTCAGAGGAAAAATATCTAACGTAAAAGAAACGATTATAGAAGGATATAATCGCCGAAAAATTATTTTCAGATTTTTTCAAGCTTTTGATCAGGACGTTGTACTTTCCATAGTGGTTCCCCCGAAGAAAGCTTATCGTGGTCTCACAAATATGTTAGTCCGTACTATAGAAAAAGTTTCTTTTTGATGAATTGTTTTTAATTTTGAAGGTCAATTATTTGGCATCAATTATTAAGTTAGCAAAAGACGACCCTGAAAAGGAACTGGAATTTGAGTTAGAATTTCAACGGTCCCTGACAACACAGCAGCGTTTTGAAATGATGTTTCGAAAATCAAAAGAATTAGCACAAATGTTGATTGAGAATGGACACCGAAAAGCTTTTGAAATTGTTAAACGAAAATAACGTTAAATATGTTATCATTGGAGCCTCTGCTTTTCCTGTGCATGGATATGCTCGCGCGACCTTAGACTTAGATGTTTTTATTCGCAACGACTTAACCAATGTAAAAAATACTCTAAAAGCTCTTTCCGCGTTTGGCTATGATGTCACGGATGTATCTGCAGATGATTTACAAAAAAAGAAAATTCTAATCCGTCAATATATACTTGAAACCGATATCCATCCTTTCGTAAAAGGAGTTACTTTTGACGAAGTCTGGAAAAATAAAGTTAAGAATAAATTAGGCACAACAGAAGCTTATTTTGCTAATTTGGATGATTTAATCAAAATGAAAATAGCTGCAGGACGTCCTAAAGACAAAGAAGATTTGAAAGTTCTAAATAAACTTAAAGAGAAATTATAATTAAATTAACTTAATATGATACTTTATACTTGAATATGCTTTCAGCAATCATCTTAGCCGCTGGTGAATCTATACGTATGGGAGTACCCAAAGCTCTGGTTCAATTTGACGGCAAGTCTTTTTTGGAAACGGTTATTTCAAATTACGAGGACGCCGGCATTGAAAATATTTTTGTCATATTGGGATGTGAAGCCACAGAAATTATTGAAAATATCAATTTATCTTCTGTTCAGGTTGTGATTAATGAGCAGTATACTTTGGGACAATTCTCTTCATTTCAAGCCGGGGTGAGAAAAGTAGGAGAGAATTCTGCAGGAACCTTTCTGTCTTTGGTCGATCAGCCACAAATTGGGTTTAAGGTGATCAAAGAAGTTAAAGCAGCCTTTGAAACAGACCCTGACAATTTAATCATTCCGACATTCAGGGGCAAACGTGGTCACCCGCCAATCTTCCCTGAATTGTTGTTCCCTGGTATACTCTCTGCCTCTCCTGCCAGCACGGCTTCGAGTGTAATTCACAATCATGTTGAAAAAGTTTGTGAAATAGAAGTTGACGATGAAAGCATCCTTTGGAACATAAATACAAAGGATGAACTGGCTGTAGTTCAGAAGCAATACCTGTTTAATAATTAAGAATATATGAAGCTTTACTAAACCTTCAAAGTTTAGTAAAGTTGAGTTCCCATTATTTATTGAGGGCAAACTTTTGAAGTATTTCGCCAAGTGAAAAATGTTTTGCATTGTATTATAAAATTTTTTATTTTGATAACTCTTCAACATATTAAATAAAATATTTATATTTATCTGAAATATTTTAGAATAAGGATTTGCAATTTGTCAGAATTAATGATCAGCGTCTCCGGAGTGCGCGGCATTATAGGCCAGGGTTTAACTCCTGGGATAGTCGTGAAATTCGCCCAGGCTTTTGGCACTTATATCAAAGGCGGTAAAGTTGTAGTCGGGCGGGATTCAAGGGTTTCCGGCGAATTGCTCAATCATGCGGTGACATCTGGATTGATGGCTGTTGGCTGCGATATTTTAGATATTGGGATTTGTCCAACGCCCACAACCCAGGTAGCTGTTGAAAATCTAAAAGGGTCCGGCGGAATTATGATTACCGCCAGTCACAATCCCATAATGTGGAACGGCTTGAAACTTATCGGACCAGACGGCCTTTTTTTAGACGCCGGACAGGGCGAAGAGATTTTGAGTCTCGTTGAAAATAAATCTTTCTCATTTGCATCCTGGGAAAATCTCGGTGTGGCAGTGAGATATAACCGTGCCATCGAGGAACACATAGATCAAATTTTAAATCTGCACTATTTAAATATTGATAAGATTAAAAAACGAAATTTTAAGGTGGTTTTGGATTGTGTGTGTGGCGCCGGTTCGAATTTAGTTCCTGAGCTGCTTACGAAACTCGGATGCTTAACAGTTAAAATGAACTGTGAACCAACTGGATTGTTCCCGAGAAATCCTGAACCTTTGCCAGAAAATTTAACGGCACTTTGTGAAAGAGTTAAAAAAGAAAATGCAGATATCGGCATTGCGGTGGATCCGGACTCAGATCGCCTGGCTTTAGTATCTGAAAAAGGTGAAGCTTTAGGGGAAGAAAAAACCCTGGCTATTGCAATTAAAAATGTTCTGAGTAAAAAACCCGGGCCGGTTGTGATAAACGCGTCTACTTCGCTGGTTACAGAAGAAATCGCCCGAATGTTTGGCTCGACGGTTTTACGCACAAAGGTTGGTGAAATCCACGTTGCTAAAAAAATGAGAGAAATTGGTGCAGTAATTGGCGGCGAAGGCAACGGCGGCGTGATTTTGTCCGATATCCATTTAGGACGCGACGCCCCCGTGGGTATTGCTTTGATTTTGCAGCAGCTTACAGAATTTGCAGGCACGCTCGGCGAACTCAATGAAAGTTTGCCGCAATATGTGATTACGAAGAAGAAAGTTGAATTGGGTGAATTAGAACCAAAAGCTGCTTTGGATAAAATCCGCGAGTTCTATGCCAGCGAAACGCTGGATTTTACTGACGGCATAAAAATAATAAGACCGAAATCATGGATTCATATTCGAGCTTCGAACACTGAACCAATAATTCGCGTAATTGCAGAAGCGCCGACTGCAGAGGAATCTGAACATTTGTGTTCAGAGGTAATAAAGCAACTATGATTAGTGATCTTCACAACCATGGCACAATGAACACAAAGTAAAGTTAAAAATCCGGATTCGGAAATTAGAAACTGAAAGTCACTATAAAGAATTAATTAAAAATAGAACAAAGAAAACGCTAAACGGGACGAATGAACACTGATGTTTTTGATTTATGGCCTTTTGCAGGATCTCGAATTGTTTATCCGTGATTTTCCGTGGCGCTCCGTGGTAAAATATTATGATTATAACCCGAGTGGTTGGTGATGTAGTTTCGACTCAAAAGAATCCTAATTTCGCTGGGCATAAATTGCTCATTGTGCAGCCTGTAGAATTAGACGGCAAAACGCCCACTGGTAATTCATTGATTGCCATAGATAAGGTGGATGCTGGTGACGGAGATCTGGTTTTAGTCAACAAGGAAGGAAGTTCAGCCAGACTCCTGCTCGAAAATGAAGAAATTCCGGTGCAGGCTGTCATTGTGGCTGTAATTGATGGAATAGATATTGAGAGTGATAATTAATAGCACTTTTATAATAATGATGAAGATTTGATTGGTAAGGCAATATGGAAATCGATCAGTTAATTAACAAAGTTGTTGATGAATTGGTTGGGCAACCTGCTCCTGTCACGACAGGTTTAAAAACACCTGATTGCAACTGGTGCTGGGTTTGCCCAAATTGTCGCAGCCAGATTGTTGAAGAAATAGTTGGAAATGGTGCGAGTCGGGTTGGAGCTGGCCCCAATTTGGGTCCTATTCATAAAGACCTGGCTAAGCTCATCGACCATACTCTGTTAAAACCCGAAGGTACCAAAGAGCAAATCACCAAACTTTGCCAGGAAGCTGTTCAATATGGATTTGCTTCCGTGTGTGTGAATCCAACCTGGGTGCGTTTGTGTCGGGATTTGGTGCGTGGCAGCGATGTTCTGGTCTGTACCGTGGTTGGCTTTCCACTGGGTGCAAACACTGCGGAAACCAAGGCTTTTGAAACACAAAAAGCTGTAGATGACGGCGCGGATGAAATTGACATGGTGATGAATATCGGAATGTTGAAATCAGGCGAGTATAATATTGTAGAAAAAGACATTCAGGCAGTTGTCGATGCTACAGGACCTAAAAATCATGTTAAGGTCATCATCGAAACCTGTTATCTTACAGATGAAGAAAAAATTAAGGCAAGTTTACTTGTTAAACAGGCCAGAGCAGATTTTGTTAAAACTTCCACCGGATTTGGTAAAAAGGGTGCAACTTTAGGTGATGTCGCGCTTATGCGTAAAGTTGTAGGCAGTGAATTGGGTGTTAAAGCAGCAGGTGGAATACGTGATTATGAGATAGCGTCTCAAATGGTTGAAGCCGGGGCCAGTCGTATTGGCGCCTCAGCCAGTGTAGCTATAATTGGAAAATGAATCCAGTCGAATTAATTAGAAAGAAACGAGACGGCCAACCGCTTAATTCTGATGAATTAGAATTCCTCATCACGGGTTATGTCCGGGGTAAGATTCCTGATTACCAGGTATCTTCGTTTTTAATGTCGGTCTATTTTCAGGGTATGACTCCGGAGGAGACCGCCACCCTGACGCAAATTATGCGAGATTCCGGAACCGTATTAAATTTCTCTTCAATTAAAGAGTTCAAAATTGACAAGCACAGCACAGGCGGTGTGGGAGACAAAGTTTCCCTCATCCTGGCGCCTCTGATTGCTTCAGCAGGACTGGTCGTCCCCATGATTTCAGGCCGGGCCCTGGCCCATACTGGCGGCACTTTGGACAAATTGGAATCCATACCCGGATTTCGAACGGACCTCAATAATGCTCAACTGAAAGACCAATTACAGAAGATAGGCGTGGCTCTCGTTGGACAAACCGGCAATCTCTGTCCCGCAGATAAGAAAATTTATGCCCTCAGGGATGCTACTGCAACTGTAAGCGCCCTTCCTTTGATTACCGCCAGTATTTTAAGCAAAAAAATGGCGGAAGGGATTGATGCTCTGGTTTTAGATGTGAAAGCTGGAAATGGCGCTATTTTTAAAGAGAAACAAAAAGCCTGGGAGTTAGCTGATATTTTAGTGAAAACCGCAGAGCATTTTAACTTAAAAACCACTGCCATAATCACTTCAATGGAACAGCCCCTTGGAAATGCTGTTGGAAATTGGCTGGAAACAAAGGAAGCCATTGATACACTCAAAGGCGAGGGACCCGGAGACTTGGTAGAAATTACCCTTTGCCTGGGCGCTCAAATGTTGGTTCTCGGTAAGTTAGCGGAGAATATTAACCAGGGTAAACAACTTTTACAGGAAAAGCTCAATGACGGTACAGCGTATGAGAAATTTCTGCAAATAGTTGAAATGCAGGGCGGCGATTGTTCTGTTATTGAACATCCATCTGCATATCCATCTTCAAAACATTTTTTAGAAATTAACTGTGAAAAGAACGGATATGTTTCCCACATTGACTGCCGTGAAATTGGTGTAATCTCAATGGCGCTTGGCGCGGGTAGAACTTCGGTCACTGATTCGGTAGATTATACCTCAGGTATAATTCTAAATAAAAAGGTTGGCGACCAAATAATCGCGGGAGAATCGATGGCGGTTGCTTTTTCTAACAAACAAGAGCTATTGGCTAAAAATGAAATTCGTCTCAAGAATGCTTTTAACATTGATGATGAAAAAGTAACTCCAGAACCGTTGATTTACAGTTTGATAGATGCCGGTGGAGAGAGAAAATGGCTGTCAGATTTATGATTTTATAACAGCTCGAAATTAATGTTGAAATTAGAATTGTCTAATTATCTTTACGATTCAAATGCGGATCTTGGTATGCCTGACTGGCGGATGATGGAACGCAAAGTACCGACACGGAGTTCAGAATGGTTTGGAATTGGCACTGTAACAGTCGATTCGTCTGTTTTTTTCTGCATTACAATATGACTACCACGTCGTCTTACCTCAATAAAACTATATTGTTCAAGAACTCGACAAACATCAGTTCCTGAGAGGACTCTCAATTTACCCAACCGCAACCTCTAATGGAGTTATAAATATGCTATTTGTTTGAAGTCGCTTATCTATCTCAGATTGGTCTGCAGTCTCAAAAAATAATTCTAACGCCTCAATTAAATTATTACGTGCTTCTTCCACAGTATTTCCTTGACTTGCAATGTCTAATTCTGGACATAATGAAACGTAGCCAGCTTCTTCTTGTTCAATGATTCCGGTAAAGTGTCTAAAATTTCTCATTACCCATTCTCCTGCTTATTGTAGGTCAAGTAGTGATTAAAATCTGATTCTTTCTTTCTTCTTACGTTTGTCTTTATTGCTGTTAGTAAAGCTTAGATGCTTATCGCAATACGTCCTGGGCGCTAACCGGCTCTCAAAAACTTCGTCCAGTATATTGGGGCAAACATCATTCGCCAGTAATTTCGTATCACCGCAGACTTCTACTCTGACCACGCTAGCCGGCATAGGAAAGTCTAACTCGGGTAACTCTAAAGTGTCATGAACAGCTTTCATATAGGGCGCCCATATTGGCAGTGCGGCATTTGAACCAGTTTGTCCTTTTCCCAGGCTAATGGTATAATCATCAATCCCTACCCACACGCCAGTGACAATTTGCGGTGTAAATCCAATAAACCAGGCATCGCTTTCATTGTTGGTTGTGCCGGTCTTACCACCAGCCGGTCGATAAAATTTATATTTCCATCTTGCGCTGGCGCCCGTACCGTGATCGGCCACGGTTTTTAATAAATCTGTCATAATATAAGCTGTCTCTCTTCTTAATACCTCCTGACTGCGCGGCAAATTTTGCTCGATTATGTTGCCATTCTTATCTTCAACTCTCAGAATTGCAACCGGCTCTACACGGACTCCGCCATTAGCAAAAACCCCATAGGCCGAAGTGATTTCTAAGGGTGTCACATCAGAAGATCCCAAAGCAAGGGCGTCTACCGCGTCTAAGTTTGATTTAATACCCATTTTATGTGCATATTCTACAACCAAACTTGGTTTTCGAATTACGTTTTGTAAAATGCGCACAGTGATCAGGTTTAATGATTTTCTCAATCCTTCTCGGATAGTAGTGGGGCCACCGATGGAGAAATCATAGTTTGGCGGCGACCAACGATCGCCGTTTTCTAAAAAGACCACAACTGGCTGGTTCAGTTCTTCATGAGTAGTTGAATAACCATTGTCAATAGCAACAGTATAAACAAATGGTTTAAATGCTGAGCCAGGCTGTCGACGTGCCTGAACAACCCGATTCCATTTGGATTTTGTGAAATCACGTCCGCCAACGAATGCCAAAATATGTCCATTTCTGGGATCAATGGAGACTAAAGCTGATTGAACGGGAGCCCGAACATTGATGAGAGAATCAACCAATGTTGAATCCTGCAAAATTTTATTGATATCTTTACCTTCCAGAAAATCATCATCCATAAGTTCAGTAAATTGCTTCTTCTGAGAATAATAACTCTTTACTCTGCCTTGCATAACTTCTAATTGCTCTTCTACAGCTTTTTCCGCTAAAACCTGAGCCCGGGAATCTAATGTGGTATAAATTGAAAGTCCGTTTGTATACAAATCATAGCCGTATTTTTCTTGCATGATTTGACGGATGTACTCGGTAAAATAAAGTGCGATGCCATTAGCACTGGCATTACTATTCAATACTTCAATTGGTTTTTGCAGGTAATCCTTATATTCTTCTTCTGTAATATAATTTAGTTCGCGCATTGAATTGAGGACAATATTTCGCCGTACCTTTGACCTTTCTGGATGCCAAAAGGGTGAGTAAACGGCCGGCGCTGGTAAAAGCCCTACAAGCAGAGCACATTCATCTATATTCAAATCCAGAAGTTCTTTTCCAAAATATCTCATTGCTGCTGGTTGTGAACCATAAAGACCATGGCCTAAGAACATATGATTCAGGTACATCTCCAAAATTTCTTCTTTTGTATAAGTACGTTCGATTTGGATAGCCGTGATCATTTCTTTGATTTTACGTGTTATTGTTTTTTCTCGTGTCAGATATAGCTGGCGAGCTAATTGTTGTGTGATAGTGCTAACAGCTTTTGGATTAAATTTAAAGCTTACGAAATTTACAAAAGCTACCCGCATAAATCTAAATAAATCTATCCCCCAATGCTCGTAAAATTTACGATCTTCTGAAGCTATTAATGCCTTCGGGAGTGCAACCGGCATTTCCTCAAGTGGAACAAAGCTCCGTTTTTCCTCATAATATTCATGAATAATTTTCATGTCCACTGAATAGACTTTGGATGCTAATTTTGGTTTATATTCTTCCAGTTGTGTTAATGATGGCAGATCGCGGCTTAAAATAAAGAGGAATAATAAACCACCAATCATAATAACAAGTAATAGAATTAAAGCCGAAATGATTTTTTTGGTTTGAATTAATTCTTTAATTGATTCCCATAAGGAAATACTAAGATGACCACTTTCGGAATCCCTGAACTTTCTTTTCATGACACACCTTTTTTTACTTAATTCTTGAAGTTAAACTTTCAAAGATTAGAGAAGTTTCGCATAGAAATTAATGATTTTGTTGATTAAGTACTGGAAAACCTTCCGTAGGATTATTGCCTCACTGTATGTAGTTTGACAAATCGATTAAACACTACATCTGGACATATTTATTAAAATAAACCTTCGGAAAGTTCCTTCTTCAACAGAATCATTAATGGTGATAATTCCTGGACCAGGATTTTAACTCAAAATGAGTTCCCGTTAACTCTAAATAAGAAAAATTTTCTATCCAATCGCCTAAATTTATATAATATTTTGAATCATTTTTTTCAAACAGAGGTTTATGAGTGTGCCCTAAAATCACACCATCGAAACCCTGGCTCAATTTATCTAATGCGAATTTGCGATATTCTTTATCAAAACGATTTTCACCCTTTTCCCGGCTTTTTCTGGCTACAAATTTCGCCAGAGGAATGCCAATGTCCGGGTGAATTAATCTGTATAAAAATATATTGATACGATTTTTAAAAATACGCTGTAAAATTCGCAAACTCCAATCCTTTTTAATTAATCCGTCCCCATGGGCGATATAAAGATTGAGTGTGTTTAGATATATTTCCAGGGGACTGCGATAAATTTCAACTCCAATTTCATCTGCCAAGTAATGTCCTAACCATAAATCATGATTTCCAGTAACATATTGAATCTTTACTCCAGATTCAACCAATTGTTGCAGTTTGGACAAAACCTTAAGACTTACTTTTGGGATAGCTTTGCTATATTCAAACCAAAAATCAAATAAATCTCCAACAATATAAAGAAAATCGGCTGTATTTTGGATAGTATTAAAGAAAGAAACCAAATTTCTAATTTTTAATTTTTCACTTTCAGGGGGGCTCGCACCTAAATGTACATCTGAAATGAAATAGACTTTTTCCATTACAACAATATTAATCAATTACAAGTCAAAAAGCAAGAATTTTGTACTATCTCAGTTCTGGTGGGGATTTAGGCAAAATCATGGCTTTCAGAAATTTCTTCGCATACATGTCAACTTAACTTCCCGAAGGTTTGATTCGATATCTAAATTCAACTTTTAAATGCAACAAAAGGCTTGAAATAGTGCCCAATTTACACCAAAACCTTCGGGAGGTTCTACTCAATACCCTTGCCACTGCGAAATTTCTTCGGGACTCCACATGAAGCTAACCCATGAAAACAATCACGCTTCATACCCAGCGAAGTCGAAGAATGAACTCCTCCGCACCTCACCTGACATATTACCTAAAGTACATTAGAATGATTATGGGAAAAAAATATTGACAATGTTGAAAAGATTTATTATTTTGTAGCGCTTTTAATTGCGATAAATCTATTTTTGTTTTGGATTTAAATAAGAGAAGGAGTTCCTGCTTATGAGCTTAGATGCCTTAGGAATGATAGAAACCAGAGGACTTATTGGATCAATTGAAGCTGCTGATGCTATGGTTAAAGCGGCAAAAGTGTCACTCATTGGAAAAGAAAAAATCGGTGGTGGTTATGTAACAGTAATGGTACGTGGCGATGTAGGTGCTGTCAAGGCAGCTACGGATGCTGGTGCAGCAGCCGCAGAAAAAGTCGGCGAACTTGTATCCGTGCATGTAATTCCACGGCCTCATACTGAAGTTGAAATGATATTACCCAAACGAGGTGAATTAGAAACCAAATAATAAGTTTCTATACACGCCTTTACACTGTTAACTACCAACAGAATATGGAACAAAAAGCACTTGGGCTCATAGAAACCAAAGGGCTGGTCGGGGCCATTGAGGCAGCAGATGCTATGGTTAAAGCGGCTCAAGTTAAGTTAATAGGTACAGAAAAAACGCTTGCTGCTTTAATTACAGTAAAAATATTTGGGGAAGTAGGAGCGGTCAAATCTGCAGTGGAAGCGGGGGCTTCGGCTGCTGACAAAATCGGTGAATTGGTTTCCACACACGTGATTCCAAGACCGCATGAAGACACAGAATTTATCGTATATGAGGAACCTGATAATAAAAAGACGTACCAAGCTGGTGGTCAAATAAAAAGCATAAAAGATATTGAAAATATCCCTATAAGGCAGTTGCGCAGACTGGCCAGAGATTTTCCTGATTTCCCTATTCATGGGCGGGAAATATCAATAGCAAATAAAAAATTGCTTATTGAAAAATTTAAAGAGCTCTTCGAAAAAAGTTGACTCCACCGTGATGTGGAGTTATCTATTTTAAATTATGAATTCAATTCGTTTACCTTCTTATGCTAAAATAAACCTGGGTTTAGTCATAAAAGGCAAACGGGGGGATGGCTTTCACGAAATTGAAACTCTGTTTCTGCAAGTCGATTTAAAAGATGAAATTAAGATAAAAAGAATCAAAGAACCTGCAGTCCACTTTTATTGCAGCCACCCGGAATTGCCTGCAGGAGGGGACAATATTTGTGTAAGAGCTGCAAACTTATTAATAAAAAACGCTGACATTCAAAATGGAGTTGAGATACACCTAAAAAAAAATATCCCCATCGGTGCCGGCCTAGGTGGAGGCAGCAGTAATGCCGCCGTGGTTCTCCTGGGTTTGAATAAATTGTGGAATTTAAATTTACAACACCAGCAACTATTAGAACTCGCTGGCCAATTAGGTTCAGATGTACCATTTTTCATTCGTGGTGGTATGGCTCTGGCTAAAGGTAGAGGGGAAGAGCTATCTACTTTTGACACCAATTTTGATTTGCCAATTTTAATTATTTACCCGGAAATCAAGATCATAACCAAATGGGCTTATGACCAGTTGAATTTAAACTTGACAATGAAGAAAAAAAGTATTAAATTAGCGGGTTTTAAAGATAGAAAATTCAATGACGTAGATTTCTATGATGTTTTTGAAAATGAATTTGAAGAAATAGTATTTAAGAGATACCCAATTCTTAAAAATATTAAAAAACAAATTAACCAAAGAAATCCAATATTTACCAGTCTTTCTGGTTCCGGATCAGCTATTTTTGGTATTTTTCGAAGAGAGGACGAAGCCTTAGAAGCAAAACAGATTATGCAAAGACAGCATTCTGTTTTTGTAACCCGTCCTTTAAAATGGGGTTACGAACAGTTACGAAGAACCTTGAAATAAGCTTTTAGAACTGTCTTTGAATCTCTTCAATTTATAATAAAATTCATTTCTAAGGAGGGAGGCATGGAGATCACAGAAATTAACATCAGTTTGAGGAATGAAGAAAAATTAAAAGCTTTTGTTAATGTTACATTTGATGATGTATTTGTTGTACGTGGAATGAAAGTTATAAAAGGAGGGAGTGGATATTTTATTAGTATGCCAAGTCGTAAAATGAACGACGGCTCATATCGGGATATTGCTCACCCCATACGAAATGGATTTCGTGAATATATTGAAAAGGAAATATTGGTAGAATACGAAAACTCATTAAAGCAGGAGGGGGGAGAATTTTTACAAGATTATAATGTAAGTGCTGAAGGTTTCTAAATAAATAATCTAATTTTTGGGGCGTCGCCAAGCGGTAAGGCACGGGTCTTTGGAACCCGCATTCGGAGGTTCGAATCCTCCCGCCCCAGCGTCAAAATGGTTAAATAATAATAATGACGGAATCCTGTTCGGATTACCGTCATTTTCATGTACAAAAAAAGAAAATGTTACCGAGCCCAATTTTATTTTCTGGAAGCGCCAACCCAAGTTTAGCAAAAAGAATAGCTGATTATTTAGAAATTCCATTAGGAGAAGCCCAGATCAAGTATTTCAGTGATGATGAAATATGGGTAAAATACAATCAAAACATTCGGGGAGCAGATGTTTTTATTATTCAACCAACCCATTCGCCTTCACGATACTTGATGGAATTGTTTATTATGATTGATGCCGCAAAAAGAGCCTCTGCAGAAAGAATTACAGCCGTGATACCCTATTTTGGCTATGCCCGTCAAGATCGAAAAGATCAACCCAGGGTTTCTATTACAGCTAAACTAATTGCAGATCTAATTGCAACTGCCGGAGCAGACCGCGTCCTAACCATGGATTTGCATGCACCTCAGATTCAGGGCTTTTTTGATATTCCTGTGGATCATTTATACTCTGCACCCATATTTTGTGATGATTTTCGTGACATGAAACTGAATGATTTAACCGTGGTCTCACCTGATATTGGCGGTATTACTTTAGCCAGAGCGTACGCAAAACGACTTCATGCTCCACTGGCGATAATTGACAAACGCCGACCGAAACATAATGAAATTGAAATAATGCACATCATCGGTGAAGTAGAAAATCGAAATATATTAATAATTGATGACATCGTAGATACAGCCGGTACATTGTGCAATGCAGCCGATGCTTTAAAAAAGAATGGGGCTTTAGAAATTTTTGTGGCCTGCACACATCCCATACTTTCAGGGCCGGCTATTGAACGTCTTGAAAAAGCTCCGATAACCAGGATGAAAGTATCGGATACAATAGATTTACTTCCTGATAGGGTGATTGATAAAATTGAAGTTTTAACCGCATCCAGATTATTCGGAGAAGCTATCAAACGAATTCATGGTGAGGAATCCATAAGTTCCTTATTCAATTAAAATTGGAGAATATTTAATGGCAGAATTAGTACTAAACATTGAACATAGAAAAACTGTAGATAAAAAAAATACCAAACAATTAAGACGACTGGGCAAAGTACCTGGTATCTATTACATACATGGACAGGAATCCATTCCATTTGCTATTGATGAAAAACAATTACATAATGTTATTCATACCGATACGAGTGTTCTGAATCTCAAATTTGATACCGGAAAAAAAGCTAAATGTGTTATTCGCGAGATTCAATGGCACCCCATTGAGGACATACCGATTCATGTTGATTTTATGGGTATAAAATTAACTGAAAGAGTACAGATCGATATACCGATTCATTTGATTGGAAATCCAGTTGGGGTAAAACAGGAGGGCGGTGTTTTACAGCAAATTATTCGTGAACTTGCAATTGAAAGCTTACCCTCGGATATTCCTGAGCATGTTGAAATTGATATTACCCATTTAAATATTGGTGATGCAGTCCGTGTTGACGAGATTATTATTGAAAAAGTCAAAATTCTAACTGATCCTTCTCAATCCATTGCAATAGTCAGACCACCAAGGGTTATAGTTGAACCCACAGTTGAAGTTGAAGAAGAAGAAATTGCAGAACCCGAAATAGTTGGACAGCAGAAAGAGGGAGAAGAAACGGAGCCGACTGAAAATAAAGAATAAGTCTGGAAAATTGGAGGTCATGAATCCAGTTTAAAATTGATGGATGAATATTATTTGTTAGTGGGGTTAGGGAATCCGGGTTCAAAATATAAAAATACCCGGCATAATCTTGGATTTATGATAGTTGAGAAAATAGCACGAGTTCTTCAATGTAAATACAAACTGAAACATGATTTATATTGTATCGCGAAAACTCACGCAATTTCAAAAAATGTGCTGTTAGCAAAACCATTAACCTATATGAACAGAAGCGGAACAGCCGTATCTGAATTAGTTGAAAAATACGAAATTCCTCTAAAAAACCTCCTCATAATTTTGGATGATTTCAATCTCCCTTTTGGCAAAATTCGACTCCGAAGTAAGGGAAGTGATGGCGGTCATAATGGATTAGACTCGATAATATCTGAGATGTCTACCAATGTTTTTCCGAGGTTGCGGGTTGGTATCGGCAAAGAAAATATCTCTGACCAGGTTGATTTCGTACTTTCAAATTTTGATGATGAAGAAAGAGAGATACTTCCGGAGATTTTAGAAAGCACATACAAAGCAAGCATGCAATTTATAAATGATGGGATTGATAAAACAATGAGTAGTATTAATTAAAACATCGATTTAAGGAGGCTATAATTGATTATTCCTATAACAGCTAGTTTAATTGCAATTGGATTTGTTGTTTTTTTGATCGTTGACGTCATGAAAAAAGATCCAGGAAATGAACGTATGGTTGAAATTTCTAAAGCCATACAGGCTGGAGCAAAAGCATTTCTGAAAAGAGAATATATTTACATTGGATCTTTTGTAGTTATTATTGCTATTTTAATTGCTTTAGCTCCATTTATCGCTGATGTTGAATTGGGCTGGAAAACTTCCCTGGCATTTATTACCGGTGCATTTGCTTCCGCCTTAGCAGGCTACATTGGGATGAGCATCGCAACCCGCGCTAACTGTAGAACCACCCAAGGTGCTCTTACAGGCGGTTTGAAAGGAGCGCTCGGTGTCGCAGTTTCCGGCGGAGCAGTAATGGGAATGAGTGTGGTTGGCATATCTTTGTTGGGACTTTGCATTATGTTTATCATATTTAAAGGCGTCCCGACGATTATTAATGGTTATGCTATGGGCGCCAGTTTAGTTGCATTATTTGCACGAAGCGGTGGAGGCATTTTTACAAAGGGCGCTGACATGGGAGCCGATTTAGTAGGCAAAGTCGAGGCCGGCATTCCCGAAGATGATCCTCGTAATCCAGCAGTGATTGCAGATAATGTCGGTGATAACGTAGGGGATGTCGCCGGTTTGGGTGCTGATCTTTTAGAATCATACGTAGAATCCATAATTGCTGCAATTGCTATTGCCGCTTTCATTGGTTTATCCTCCTCAAGCATGGTAAAAGAATCATTACAAATGTTACCCTTATTCATCGCCAGCGCTGGTATTGTATCTTCGATTATAGGTATCCTGTACGTTAGAATATCTGGACGTAACAATCCACAGGGAGCACTGATGGGAGGAACATATATTAGCGCTATATTAACCGCGGTTGCTACTTATTTTATCGTGAAAAATTATGGAACATCATTTGTAGAAGACGGGAAAACATTTTCACAAATGGGTCCATTTTGGGCCACAATAACGGGAGTATTATCAGGAGTTATAGTTGGATTTTGTAGTGAATATTTTACCTCCACTAAATACAAACCAGTAAGAACGTTAGCGGAGGATTCAAAAAGCGGTCCGGCCTTAACGGTTACAGGCGGCATCTCAGTAGGCATGGAATCAACAGCGATACCGGTTATTGCCTTAGCCATCGCGGTTATGCTGTCATATTATTTTGCCGGTATTTATGGCGTTGCTCTGGCTGCTTTTGGGATGTTAGCTACAACTGGAATGGTAGTCGCAGTCGATTCTTATGGCCCGATAGCTGACAATGCTGGCGGAATCGCTGAAATGGCTGAGTTAGATCCGAAAGTGCGAAAAATTACAGATAATTTAGATTCTGTTGGAAATACCACTGCTGCCATTGGTAAAGGCTTTGCAATAGGCTCCGCCGCTTTTGCCGCCTTAGGTCTTCTGGTTGCATACATGAAAACTGCCCATGTGGAAGTTGCGGATATAAAGGATCCAAAAGTATTAGCTGGACTTCTGATTGGTGGTATGATCCCATTTTTAATTTCTTCTATGCTTTTTAAAGCTGTAAGTAAAGCGGCATTCAAAATGATTGAGGAAGTACGACGTCAGTTTAAAGAAATACCCGGATTGATGGAAGGTAAGGTGTTACCGGATTCGGCAAAATGTGTAGATATAAGCACTGTTGGCGCTATTCAAGGTATGCTCCTTCCAGGTTCTTTAGCTATTATTACTCCTGTGGTTATTGGACTGGCGCTTGGGCCCGAAGCGCTTGCTGGCCTTTTAGTTGGAGCTCTTGTAACCGGTGTCATGTTGGGTATTCAAATGGCCAACTCCGGTGGTGCCATGGATAATGCAAAAAAATATGTTGAAGAAGGTAATCTGGGCGGTAAAGGCTCTGACACACACAAAGCCACAGTAATTGGAGACACTGTTGGTGACCCATTAAAAGATACAGTTGGACCATCTATTAACATTCTAATTAAATTAATGGCTGTTATTTCATTAGTTTTAGCGCCTATTTTTATTTAAATTAATTTATGTAGACTATCGCTGAAATGAGGCAAAAAATACATTTTGCAGAAGTCTGAAAATTGTACAAAAAGGAGGTGAAGTATTCATTGACATTATATGAAACTATAATCGTATTTGACTCATTCTTGAAAGGTGATGATATGCAGAATTTAGTAACTAAAATTCAGAATTTCATAACTAATAATGGTGGTAAAATTGAGCAAGTAGAAGAATGGGGGAAAAAAAGATTAGCTTATGAAATTAATCGAAAGCAATATGGCAATTACCTATATATTTTGTTTTCAGGTCTGAGTAGCATACCGGCCTTGTTAGAACGGGAATACCGGTTAGAAGAGTCGGTTCTTCGTTACTTTACAATCAAAGCTGATCCAAAAGATCCAAACATAATGGAAAAAGCCGACAAGGAAAAGGAACAACTCGAAACGAGTACTGAAGATATTAATGATGACTCATCCGTGGTTGCCCCTGATATAATTGATCAAGATGACCCTGTAATTAAAGAAGAATCAGATGATATCACACCGAATGATGAAAAGTCTGATAGTGATTAATCTAAGTCAGAATTCAATTAATTTTAGCGTGTTTATAAATATGAGGTCGTGAAATTTGAAATAGGAGAGCTTGAAAATGTTAAGCTTAAAGATGCCAGATTTGAATAATGTACTGATCGCAGGCAATTTGACTAAAGACCCAACTTTTAGCAGAACAAATAATGGCACTCCTGTTACAAATTTTTATATAGCCTCTAACCGAAAATTTAAAGATAATTCTGGCC
Organism: uncultured Cytophagia bacterium; assembly: GCA_964539665.1. Lineage (GTDB taxonomy): Bacteria > Zhuqueibacterota > Zhuqueibacteria > Oceanimicrobiales > Oceanimicrobiaceae > CAZIKB01. The sequence continues at coordinate 13,827 of CAZIKB010000032.1, read as the reverse complement.
AGTGGAGAGAAAACGTTTGTTTTGTAGGTATCGTGGCTTGGCACAGATTAGCTGAGAGTTGTTTTGAATTTCTCTCAAAAGGTTCCGCTGTATTGATTGAAGGCGAATTGCAGAGCCGTTCCTGGAAAAATGACGATGGTTCCAATAACAATGTTGTAGAAATTAAAGCAAGAAGGATTCAATTTCTTAACAAACATTCGAAAAAAAACGATGCAATATATTTAAATGGAATCGAGGCTTTAGAAGATAATTCGGATGGCTTTGAAAAGTCAGATTGTGAAATTTCAGAATCCCTTCAGGAATCAGGTCAGAGCCAGGATGTGCCAGATAAATCCGAAAATAATTTCGGTTACAATGATATATAATTCCAAATAAAAGGAGTATTGATTTAATGTTGAAGAAAAGAAAAATTTGCCGTTTCTGTGAGGATGGCATACTGTTTATCGATTATAAAGATGAAAAAAAACTAATTCGTTTTGTAACTGAGCAAGGTAAAATAATTCCCAGAAGGACTTCGGGAACATGCGCACATCATCAAAGGATGCTCAAGCGAGCTATTAAAAGAGCAAGACACCTTGCTTTGATACCTTACGTTGTGGAAATGTCAAAATAATTCGATACGACAAAAGATTAACAACACAAAGAATTATATATTTGAAACTGATAGGAATTGATTAAATGAAAATAATATTAAAGCAAGATTTACCTAATTTGGGCAATGTCGGTGACATTATAGAAGTAAAAGATGGCTACGCAAGAAATTACTTAATCCCTCAACAGATTGCTCTACAAGCGACCTCCCAGAACATGAATTTCCTGGAACAGGAAAAAAAGCGTGTTGCCAAAAAATTAACTAAAGAGAAACGTATTGCCGAGCAGTTGGCAAAAAAGCTTGATAATGTATCAATAACGGCTACGGTTGCTGTCGGCGAAGAGGATAAAGTATTTGGTGCAGTAACTTCTCAGGATATTGCTGAATTATTAGTTGCAAAGGGTTTAGAGGTTGATCGACGTAAAATTCAGTTGGAAGAGCCATTGAAAGCATTGGGCGTCTATGAAGTCGCCATCAAGTTCCACAGTGAAGTTGAGGCCAAAATCAAAGTTTGGGTTGTCAAAAAATAAAATGACTACACGATTGTTCTGGATTTGAAAGACTGAAACTTACAACTTGGTTTTTTGTGTGTTTTATACAAAATTATTACTTGCAATTTCACATGGACATGAAATATGTTGACTTTTTAGATTTTTTTTTTAAATTCTAATTAATTAAAATCATTATTATATTTACTTAAACTTTTAGCGAGGTGAACCTACAGCTATGGAACAAGACTTTCCAGATTGCCAAAAATGCTCAACAGGTATTCTGCTTCCACTTTCAGACTACGGACGCGAGGGGGCATCTATTATGTATAAAGCCTGGGTATGTAGTAATCCCAGTTGCGGTTTTAATATTCGTATTGATAATGGTGAGGTAAGTTTTGGTAAACCTTTAGGACACTCATTAAAGTAATTAAATTATTCAATATATGAAAAAATAGGGTATTGGGATGGAGTTCTATTACCCTATTTTTTTCAATATTTTTAAATATGCATATTTAATGTCTGTTGCATTACTGAATAATTATAAATTAAAATTAGTGATTCTGTTAGTTGCTATATTCATTTGGTTTTTTGTTATTACAGAAAATGAGTTTGAACATGTAATTGATGTACCAATTGCAGCGGTTAATATTTCTGAAAATAAGGTGCTATTGAATAAACTGCCTAATAATGCTAAAGTAAAAATAAAAGGCAGTGGAAAAGATCTCATCGCCTTAAGTGTTAGCAGGGGCGCCCGGCTTGAACTGGATCTTTCTGATGTTGAAAAAAATAAGACTTTCAAGTTAGAACCTAAAAATGTTATTCTTACAAGACCCACCGGCTCCATCATCACTGAAGAAGTCATTACTCCTGATTCAATTACAATCATTCTTGATGATTTCAAAACAAAAAAAATTCCAATCCATCCTAAAATTAAACTCAATTTAGCGCCCGGACATACGACTGTTGGCGAAATCCAAATAACACCCGATTCTGTTTTAATTTCCGGACCTGAAAGTCTTGTTAATACTATAGAAAAAGCATTTACCCAGGAAGATGAATTTATTGACCTCAAGTTTGATATTAAAAAAACAATTCTTTTGGCCCCCCTGCCGTTTGCAGGTGTGGCCATTGATGTCAGTCAAGTCGATATCTTCCTGAATATACAAAAGCTTTTAGAGAAAACTTTAAATGGAATTCCTGTACAAGTTAGAAATGCTCCTCAGAATATGAGTGTTAATGTTATACCATCCACGCTTGGATTAGTACTGGAAGGAGGAGCCGATTTACTGAATCAGTTAGACCGCGATGAAGTTGTCGCTTATATCGACTATAACCGCATACGGGGCCAAGCCGGAAATGAATTCCCTGCTGTCATTGAAAAGCCGCAAGGAGTGAGTTACCGCGATGTAAAACCCAGAACTTTTAAAATTGTGTTAGAGCGACGGATGCCAAATTAATTAATAATAATGGTTCTATGTCGATTTATCCGGGTAAAATACATTTGTATGGCGTTGTGGTATCTCTTCACAAAAATCCCAAAAGGACAAAAAAGAGCGGCAATAAATTATCGTCCTCACCACATTATTTACAATGAACGCACAAGATATCTTTTACGTAAGACCTCAGGATGTAGATACTGATTTTTTAACTTTAAGAAAAGATGAATTCCACCATTTAATACATGTACTCAGGAAAAAGACCGGGGATAGGTTCCTGGCGGTTGATGGAGAAGGTACTATTTATGAGTGCCTGATTGAACAATTAAATCATGATGCTCTAAAATCCAGAATTTTGAATAGGCATAAATTTATTGGGGAGCCTGCATTCAAGCTTGCGTTGGCGCTTGCGATTCCGAAAAAAAACCGGTTTGACTGGGTGGTGGAAAAGTGTACAGAAATTGGGATCTCCCAATTCTTTCCTCTATTAACACGACGAACAATTGTTAAAGAAAAATCAGTTAAAATCCAACGCTGCACCCGAATAGCTCTGGCTGCCATGAAACAATGCCGTCGTTCGCTTTTACCACGAATTGAACCGCCGCTGAAATTTTCATCTTTGTGCAAAAGTTCTAAGGAATTTAACATAAAACTTTTGGCTCACGAACAAGAAAAAGAGCAAGATTTAGATGATATTTTTAATAAATTGGCTAAAAGTAATCCTTTGGAATGTGTCAAATCCGGAATTTTATGCATCGGTCCGGAAGGCGGTTTTACAGAAGAAGAAGTAGAATTGGCAGTGTCGTACGGTTTTTCTACGTTTAGTCTTGGAGCAAGACGACTGCGTTCTGAAACAGCGGCAATTGTGGGAGCAGCATTGCTCATGGATAAAATGGGTGAATTTAAAAAAGACATCTGGAAGCCCAAATTAATTTGGGCTTCCAACCTTGATGAATCAAGTCCACCAAATTAATATAGGGTACACATGACATAAAAACAATGCCTGAACTACCGCTCCCAATTATAATTATTAATGATTATTTAAAGAAAGCAATCAGTAAAATTATGTCAAATTGTATTTTTTGTGAGATTATCGAAGGAAATAGAAAAGGGGATATCGTCTATAGAGATAATGAGGTTGTCGCAATCAGGGATATAAATCCGCAGTCCCCTGTTCATACTTTAATCGTTCCCGTAAAACATATTTCAACAATAAATGATTTAGACCAGGATGATGAACGATTAATCGGTAAAATGTTTTCAACGGCAAAGACATTAGCCATAAAAGAAGGCATAGCAATGCGGGGATATCGTTTAGTATTAAATTGTAACCAGGAGGCCGGTCAATCAGTCTATCACATTCATCTGCATTTATTAGGGGGTAGATGGATGAAATGGCCGCCTGGATAAGGGCCCGGTTTTGGCAAGGTTTGCCAGAATTATGACAAGGGATTATATCAAAAGGAGCATTCAACAAAAATTTGTAGCATAAGGAACCGTGATTGCTGCGTAAAAATGAATCAACAGATAGCATGACTTAAATAACTTGGATCTGAAGAAAACGCGATGTTTGTGGTTATTTGCATGTTCTGGTAACACGACAATATTCAGCGAGTTTGTCTTTTAAAAATAACCAGGCATGATCGGCGATAAGCCTGCTGCCGGTTTCATTCGGATGCCCTTCTCCCTCAATAATGAATAATTCAGGGGACATTCTACGTATCTCGTAAACCTGGGACGAGATGTCATGGAAGGCAATCGCATGCTGATCAAAAAATATCGGTGCTGTGGACATAAAAGCCCTGGTTGGCTCGGTTTCGAATTCTGTATATGGTGGAGAATGCCAGCCAGTTGTTAACACGAACAGCCAGATGCCTCGTTGGGCACACCAATCTTTGAGACGAAGAAAGAGCGTCTGTCCTGTACTAATTGCCAGTTTCCGTGAAGCCTGCATTGCTTTGGAATTGGGGCCTTCTATGGTTAATCTATCCGGCTTCTCTGTATTTGTTTGAGCGCTGGGTAACACGAGAAGCCACCCTGCCTTTCGAATAAGTTGAACCAGGTGGAAATGTTCCAGAAACCAATTGTAACCCGGAATGTGGTTGACAATTTTTTTAAAAAAACTGGCGCTGGTTTTTAGCCTTTTCAGTTGAAGATTTGTGGGATCAACAAATGCGTAAAGATCGCTATTTATACTTCTGCCAATATCATCTGTATTCAGGAAGATAAGAACAATTTCAGGTGCAATGACATCACCAAACTCTTCGGTATAAGCGAGGTAATCGTCTGTACCCCAACCACTTGACGCAGCATTTATGAAATTGAAGTAATCCGGCCCAAAAACGCTATCCACACTACGCTGCAAATGATCAATGTATGTGTTTTCTTTTTCCAACAATGTGCCAAAGGTAAAAGAGTCGCCGAGAACAAGGATTTGTGTAGATTCAGGTTTTTGCTGAGTATCTCGCAAATGAGGAGGATAAAACCGGTAATGAACAGTTCTGTCATTGAATTGATGGCGAATGGATCCATGGGATTTGTTGGCCCATAGACCGTCCTCTGTCTGATTTTTAAATGAGCCGGTTAGGTTCTGGGGCAGGATAATTTTAACTACAATTTCGCATACGATCAACGTTATCACAAGTGATATTGTTAGTACTAAAAAGTTTAATAATTTCTCTTTCATCATCGAAGTAAAATCATCTTTCTCACTTTTATGTTTCCATTTGCCTCTAACCTGTAAAAATATACACCGCTCGTTACGGAAATATGATTTGCGTTTTTACCCGACCACTTTATTTCGTGCATGCCGGCTTTCTTATTTGTATTAAAAATCGTGACTACCTCCTGTCCCAGCAGGTTGAATATTTGCAGCTTAACCATGCCATCCCGGGGAATAGAGAATTGAATTGTAGTTTCTGGATTAAAAGGATTCGGGTAATTAGGCGAAAGTTGAAAAGTATATTGCGGTTGAATTCCCTCCTCAATACTGGTAATGGTCGGATTAAAAGTATACACATCTCTTGATGAAAGTAAGTGATTCGGTGTGAGCGTAAGGGTGCCATCTGCACTGTAAGGTTCGATAGTGCTCAGTTGTGCCAACCACAAAACCCAGTAAGCTGGTATGTCGCCATCTAAAACGACCGGGAACAGGTCTTTTCCTCCTTGACCGGGATCATAAGCCTGGCCTTGCGGATCATAGTCCTCAGCAAGAATCCAAACATAGTTGATACGAAAATCGCTTTCGTCGCTGATATCCCACTGGTTGTTGTCTTCGCGATCACGAACCACCACGCCTAATTGCCGAGGTGGAACTGATTCTATATCCCAGGCCGTAAAAGGGACCTGTTTGTAACCGAGATAACTCCCTTCCACATAAGTCCGGTAAAACCACGCTTTTTGAGTTCCCTCCGCCGGCAGAGTGTAAGGTTCTCCAACGTCATATTTTCCATTTTCATTCACATCGGTGAATCCGGTTTTTGCTACAAAGCGAATTTCAACAGTACGGTAATCAGTTCTCGGGACAGTGCTGCCGTAAAAGTTGGGAGCCAGGTAAACGCCGCCAAAAAACAGCTCGCCATCGCTGCGACTCGCTGCCGTAAACCATCTATTTCCCGCAGGTTCAAACGACCAGTTTTTGCCAATTAAGCGATAATCCAGTGATCCTTTCAGAACTTTAAAGCCCTCGGTTTGGGAAATATTGTGCCCGAGTTCATCAGGCAGAGGCTGGTTTTGCAAAATAATTCGGCCTTCGGTTAAGTCTTGCAAAGTGAAGCCGGGATTGTAGTCAACATCAATTGAATCCACGCCCCGTATTTCGTACAAATGATCATTCAGCATGGCAGGATCAATGATTCGAATACCAAAACCCCCATCCGCATCTCCAGAAACATGTTGAGTATGCAGGAATTCCACACTACCTGTAAATGGCAAGACAGAGAAAGATAGTGTGTCAAGCCACGTATTATACCGATTATCCAAAATTCTGATTATCAAATTAAATTCATTTTCCGTAAAGTCGATCGGAACTTCGAATGAGAAGTATGAGTCAGGATCATTTGGATCGTATATGAGGGAGGTTTCCCCTCCTGCGTCCAGACTTTCAATTGATATCACTTTATTTTGAAATTCCGGATCAGGAGTGACTTTTAATTCTTCAAAATTAAAAGAAGTTGGATTCTGAATGGTAAATCCGTAGCGTACGTTTTCACCGGAATTTACAGCGCCGTCGTTGTTCAGATTGTCTGAGGCAATGTTTTCTTCCATTACCTGCAAGGGTCCACCTGTTGTTATGTTTGAAACAATGCGCGGCCATTGTGTAGTTATGTTGTCGCTATCAGTGATGCGAAGATTCAGAAAGATGCCGTCAGGGCGGCCTGTGAGTGAAACCGAATTTCCAAATATACCATCCCCTGCAGCGCCATCATTGTGGCTTCCATCGTCCAAAAGCACGGTCTCGGTAATTTGTGAGCCGTCAAACTCCACCAGGGTAGCAATGACCGATTGGGCCTGAAACTGCTTTGCATCAGCTCGAATGGCTATGTTTGCGAAGGGAACCTCGAATGTCACATTTGTAATAGCGGTCGGAGTTCGGGAAAGATTTAGACTTTTGTATGCTGGTCGCAGAATACCGGTAGTGGCTCGCATAGCCTCAATGCTGTTCAGGTAGCTGTTACCCAAACCAGCAACCAGCGCGACGACAAATTCCTGTGTGTCTCCGAGCTCCATCTCAAATGGACCGGAAGCGAGATGCATGATTCGATCTCCTGGACTAATGTCAATCCAGCCATTCCCGGTGACTGGATCGCCCGGAGCTAAAAATTTGGTCTCCTCATTGGAATATGGATTTAACCAGGGTTCAGGAGGAGACTCCGGACGGGGTCGGAAACCCCGGAGTAAATTCCACCATTGCAAGGTTCCTTCGTACTCACCTCCACGGGTTGGGCTGAAATCCGACAATCCACTACCATAAAATGCGAACGTGGATAAAGGTAAATTTTTAAAGTCTGAAAAATAATGAAGATTATAGATTGCCGTATCACCAATACTTTCGACAACTGGACCTTGCAGTAAACTATAACCAGCCGCTGCGGGAGCCAGACCAAACTCAGAATAAAGGTCATCTGCTGAAAATCCGTTGTAAGCATATCCCATTGAAAGTGTCGTATCTGATGCGGTCAAATCGTCGGCCATTTCACCTATATCCGGATCTGACCATTGGCTGATATACATACTATCAATTCTGGCATTTGCAGATGTTAAATCCGTGCCTTTATAAATCAGACGGTATCGTTTAAAAACAACATTTTCAAATGCTTTCGACTGATATCCCCAGAGCGTCACCTGCATCTCTATCCCGATGGATGGTGAGCCATACAAATTCGTCACAACCAGGTTATCAAGGTCGTTTGCAACCAGCCATACTACCTGATCAGCGCCAGCCAGGCCCGGCTCATCTGCATCGGGAAACAACCGGGGGGTGCCATCGGCATTGAACTCTGGCGAGTAAACACCGTCATGATCAGAGTCATAAAATGGCGCGCCTTTGATGGCCGGCCAATCGAGCCAATCCTGCTCATACTGGTTCCGAACCTTTTGAATTTGTAAATCTGTAACCTGCGCTGGTGGAATCTGGTTTATTTCAGCAGCATCCAGTTTCAAATCGGCTGTTTTGTAATCCTGACGAATACGCCAGACTCGGTTTACATCAGGATCGAATACATCTTCGGCCACGCCTTTTGTAATTATGGCTCCTGGGACGGTACCTATATTATAAGTCTGGCCGCCAACTCGGATGAGCGGATCATTGCCATCATTGACCAGACCACCCCAAACGAGACCGTCCTGGAAAATTATATTGGTTGTTTGCCTGGGGAAAATTACGCCGGGCAAACCTGTAAACGGATTGTTTCCGGATAAACCATCCGCTGCAATCCACATTGAGATGTTATTGATGTTAATCAGAGTCGCTGATGGTTGTGAACTTGAGTCGAATTTCCGCAAAGCCGCGCGATTGGGCACCACTTTTTGTGATAATGAAGTAATTGGATTGCATATCCAGAATATTAAGACCAGGGAAAAAAAACTTGCTCTCATTCTAAACCTCTTCTTTAATAAAGTGGATAGTAGCGTGATTTTTAATTTATTGGCTCTGGATGATCATTACGCATCAAGAGTCATCAGATTTCCCAGCGCGCTAAAGCACAGTGCCTAAATTGCCCAAAGTAAAAAGTGATAAAATTATTATTTTAGTGCACTTTAGTCACTTTAAACTTTTGTTTTTAAATGCAAAAAGCTGGCCACAAATAGTTTTTGCAAAAACGTGCAAATTTTCATTTAAAATATTATAATTAATACTCCACACACGGTAAGAACCGCGGTGGTCTGCGATGTTTGGTAACCTGTTCAAAAGCGTAAGCCACCTTAATTAATAAAGGCTCGCTAAAGGCGCCGGCGAAAAATGAGATGCCTACTGGCAGACCGTGAATAAATCCTAACGGAACGGTGATGTTGGGATAACCAGCTCTGGCTGCTGGTGATGAACTTCCGCCTGAAAAGTGATCGCCATTGATCCAATCCGTAAACCAGGCTGGTCCACCGGTTGGGGCGATAATTGCATCTACCTTATGTTTGTTTAATGTAGCGTCGATGCCTTCATCACGAGCAAGCTGGTGAACTTCGGTAAGGGCATTCTTATATTCCGGACTTGAAAGGTCGCCTTTCTCCTGAGCTTTGATAAGAGTTTCCTGGCCAAAGTAAGGCATTTCTTGTTCTTTGTTTGCTGTATTGAATTCGATGAGTTCCTGCAGGGTATGTACTGCTACATCTTTGCTTAGCGCAGCAAGATATTTATTGAGATCGGATTTGAATTCATAAAGAAGCACCTGAAAACTGGCGCTGCCGCCCCTGCGACGGGTTTCAATCTCTGCCGGATCAACCACGGTTGCACCGAGCTTTTTCATGGCTTCGATTGCATCTTCCATGAGTTTATCTACCTGATCGTGGAAGCCAAAGAAGCTGCGTGCCACACCGATACGCGCACCGTTCAGGCCCTGCGGATCGAGGAATTGTGTGTAGTCCTGATACGCTTTGCCTGCGCTTGGTTTGGTTGCTTCATCCCGCTGGTCAATTCCGGTGAGAGCGCCTAAAAGTATGGCTGCGTCACTAACCGATCGCGCCATCGGTCCAGCTGTATCCTGGCTGTGGGAAATCGGGATGATACCTGACCGGCTAATCAGGCCAACGGTTGGTTTGATTCCGACAACCCCGTTTGCATTAGAAGGACAAACAACCGAACCATTCGTCTCAGTCCCGATAGCCACAGTACACTGGTTCGCAGAAACCGCTGCACCTGAACCTGAACTCGAACCGCATGGATTGCGATCCAGGGCATACGGATTGCGGGTTTGTCCACCACGTCCACTCCAGCCGCTTGTGGAACGCGACGAACGAAAATTCGCCCATTCACTGAGATTGGTTTTTCCGAGTATAATAGCCCCGGCTTCCCGCAGTTTTTTAGCCACAAATGAATCCTGGGCAGGAATGGAACCTTTGAGCGCAAGCGAGCCGGCTGTTGTAAACATTTTATCTGCAGTATCTATGTTGTCTTTGATAAGTACTGGAATGCCGTGCATCGGACCGCGGACATGATTCGCCTTGCGTTCTTTGTCCAGTTGCTCCGCGATAGCCAGTGCATCCGGATTCAATTCTAAAACTGCATTAATTGATGGCCCCTGCTTGTCAGTTTCCTCGATGCGTTCGAGATACATTTTAGTTATGGAATGCGCAGTATATTTGCCGGATTGCATCCCTGCCTGCAACTCTGAAATCGTCAATTCGCCCAATTCAAACGGTTTTAATGCATTTTCAAAGTTTGAATCGCCCTCCGAATCTGGCCTTGTACAAGCAGGTAAACCGGTCAGAGCTAACGTTGAGCTGCCAGCAGCCGCTATCTGTAAAAATTTTCTACGTTTCATTATTAACTCCAGGATTTAGTGATACGCTCTTCATTCAGGTTATTGAGCATTGTTATTAATTAGGCTTTGATCGAAAACTCGACTCTTTATCTCCCTGCTTACAAATTGCAGGGTCAGATTAAATTCTGGAATTTCCTTTTTTCGTGCAGGAGATTCCAGTAAAAATTATGAGTGATAATTTATGTTCGAGTAACAACTTCGAAAAGAATACGACAATTTAGCAATATGTTCAAGGATAATTTTTAAAAAATTTAAAATGTTCGACAAAATTACCACTGCTTCTGTTCGCTCCGAGTAGTTTTCCAAGAATGATAATAACAAACAGTGGCGTTTCTTGCTGAAAAAATTAGCGAGGTCGGCTCAAGCTTCAAGGAACTGCTCACAGGAAAAGATGGTTGTGGAGATTAATGCAGAGGATTCGGCAGTAAAAGGTTGCGTGACGGAAACCATCACGCGAATGCGTGCGGGATTAATTCCCGTCACAGTCACTAAATAAGAAACTGCAACAGGTAGATTGACGCTTGTAATGACATTGCAGAAATCTTTATTGATTACCTGGATAACCGCAATGCGGTTCGTTATCTATTCAGTTAACGGTGGAATTCGCAACGACTGTCCGGCATAAATGAGATTTGGCTCCTTTATCGCTTCCTGGTTTGCCTTAAGGAGATACATATGCCTGTTAATATCGCCATAATACTTTAGAGCTATTTTTGAAAGCCAGTCATTTGGACGAACTGTGTAATATAGTATTTCCTTTTTTATAAAAGGAATCATCAATTTTTGCCCCGAATGAATTATATCAGGATCCTTAATTGCATCCGGATTCGCCGCAATAATTTCATCAAACCTGGTTGCCAGACCATAATACTCTAATGAAATTTTGGATAAATAGTCGCCAGACTGAACTGTGTAATATGTTTGCTTTCTTTTTGCAGGTGGAGTTTTTATATCACCAGGATCTGTCAAAGCTGCGGTTTCCACATTATCTGCTTTTTTAACAGGAGACGCTTTTGGTGTTTTTGGCTGCAATTCCTGGCCAGATGTGGAGTTTGCTTTGTGATTATTATTTCCCGTTGTTTTGTTTTCCGCAGGTACTTGCTCAACAAATAAATCACTTTCTGGGGTCGAGTTTGTGAATTCCTGATTGGGCATATATTTGGTGCGTTTTCCCAAGTAATAGTTTAAGCCGAGCCCGATATTTATAAAACCATCTTTGCGGGAACTAATATTTCCGCCGTCAAAATTATCTCCGGTTGTATATCTGTAATCTGCATTTAAATTAATTCCTATAAAGTTATTCAGGAACAATTCGGTTCCAACGCCAACGGCTCCATAACCTCCCCAGGTTCGAGACCACTTATCCACCTGAGAATTGAACATTCCTAATCCCAGATAAAGTAACGGATTAATTTTTTGAGTATGTAAAAATCGATATCCGGCCTTCACACCTAAATTAAAGATTTCAGTTCTCCTGTCAAATCCTTCGATTTGAGTGGTAAGTTGTGTAAATCCAATATCCGACTCTAAATAAGCAAATGGTTTAATATTATATCTTAATACCATAGGATTTACGCCATAAGTAAAATTCCCATTCCGGGTATCACCAAAAAGTCTCTGACTGTTTACAATGAACCCGATCCCAAGTTTTTCCTTGATTTCCCCTGCATTCAGGCTGATAAACCCGAATGTTAGCAAAAGAACAATCAAAAATTGAAATCTCTTCATGGAACATCTCCTGTTAAATATTTACAATGTAATCATATTAGATACTTTGGTTAAAACCATTTATTTTATTGTCGTCAATTATGTTAAATATCTGAATAGTTGTAAAATTATTGTAATAATTAAAACTAAGTGGTCTATTTCAAAAGTTCAGTGACGTATTATTACGCTGCCTTTGTCAGTGGAGTAGACTTGTCCGAAAGCTTGGCTAGCATTACACTCAACTTATCTTTTGTAAATTTCCATTCAAATGGCCTGGCGTTTTTATCGTATCGTTTCTGGAAATTAATAATCGTCTGAGTCAAATCGTCAACGGATGAAAAATAATTTGGAGTTAAAATTTTTCGCTGTATGATTGAAAAATAGATTTCTATTTGATTCAGCCAACTTGCATGAACTGGTAAATGCACCAAAACTAAATTTGACCATCTATTTTCTAATCTATCAATAGAGGATTGTCCCCTGTGAGAAGAACCATTGTCAACAATCCAAAATACTCTTTTGGCGGAGCGATAAGGCTCTTGCTTCATCACATCGCTTACCAAGCGATCAAAAGGTACGATACCAGATTTAGTTTCACAGTTTCCGAAAATTTTGGCACGATTAACGTCCCAAGCAGCTATATACGCCAAAGAACCGCACCGTTCTTATTCAAATTCAATTTTCATACATTCGCCTTTTCTAGGGTGAAGGGTCGCGTGTTTTCGACGTCTGACTTGGATACTCGTCTTTTCGTCAGCACTGAGAACGAATTCATCCGGTTGCAATTTAACTCCTTCCCAAATTCCTTGGTACAAATCCAGTACACGCCCGGCTTTATGCTCAAATTGAGGATCTCGTGGAAATATCCAACTACGATATTGCCATGGTTTGATAGCATCTTCATGCAGCCAACGCCAGATGGTCGAACCACTAATTTGAGCAACGATTCCTCGGCTAACAGCCTCTGCAACAATCTCATTTGTGCTAAAGCGGGACAATGGTATCTTTTTTTCAAAGGGCAGTTCACAAGCCAATGCTTTGATTTGTACAACAATGTTAGGAAAAAAAAACGGACGGGCGTCCGGTGCGCGGTCTATCCGCTATTCCATCAAGGCGTTCTTCGAAAAATCTTTTTCTCCATTTGCTTACAATTTGTCGTGGCAAACTTAAGCGCTCTCCGATTGTTTTATTTTCTAGACCTTGAGAGGCCATCAAGACAGTTTTCGCTCGAACAACTAGATAGTATGGTGACGTATATTGGTTTGCAATTTTCTCAAGTTCTTTTCGTTCTACATCGGACAACACAATTGCATAAGGGCTTTTTCTTGGCATATATTCTCTCAATTATTAAAGTAGTATATGCCATATTATACATAAATATATTTATACTATCAAGTATTATATACGTCACTGTTATAATGAATCCAACTACTTAGGAACGCACTTCCAAATGAATAGTGTGAAATGACAAAACTTTGAAAGCACCTTCCTTCAGCTTGTCCCCAGCAGCCGCTAAATTAGACAACTGTTTCATGTTCAACCAGTTTGGGTTCTGCATGAGGTTGTACATTTTTTTTCTTAAAAGGTAGAAGCATAGACACTTTTTTCTGATAATCTTGATAGGG